>NZ_JBJDNK010000007.1:0-388965 GCF_044900175.1 Pseudomonas sp. NPDC088444 | reverse complement strand
CCGATGCGACGCCCGTGGTTGATGCCGTACTGCACTTCGCTGATGCGGTTGCTGCTCAGCGCCAGGCGGCTGTCTTCGATGTAGTTGTTGGTGCGAAGGCTGGAGAGGCCGACATTGAGCGAGGTCTTGCTCAGGGCGTCGCGGTAGATGACCCGCTCGGCGCGCACCTGGTGGGTCAGGCTGTCGCCGCTCTGTTTGAAGTTGAAACCGTTGGCCTGCACCTGAGAGCGGAAATCGCTCTCGCTGTAGCTGTAACTGAAGTTCCACCAGCCCCACGGCAAGTTGTAGGCGAGCGAAGCGTTGTGAGAGGTGTGCGCCGAATCGGTCATCGCGTCGTGGCCGCCGCGCAGACTCAACTGATCGGCCAGACCCAACGGACCGTCCCACTCGAGGCCGGTGTTCCACTGCTGCTCGCCGGTGCTGCGCTGGCCGTCGTTGTTGCGCGACAGGCTGGCACGCCAGGGTTTCTGTGGGGTGTTCTTGACCAGCACGTCACTGCCGCCGACCTGCTGCCCCGGCGTCAATTCCATCTGCGCCTGATTGGACGGCAAGCGGTTGAGTTGGTCGACCATCTGCTCGATCTCGCGCAGGTTGACCAGCTGCCCTTCCCGCCCCGGGAACGCCATGGCCAGTTCACGATCAGTAAGGCCGCTACCGGTAGCGCTCTTGAGCTTTTCCAGCCGCCCTTCGATCACCAGCACTTGCAAGTGGCCCTTGGACAAATCCTGTTGCGGCAGGTAGGCGCGACTGGTCACCAAGCCTTTCTCGATGTAGAGGTCGGTGATGACCTTGAGCAGCTCGTTAAGCTGCGAGACGCCAAGGCATTGGCCAAGGTACGGCTGGGTCAAACGTTTGCGCTCAGACTCGGAAAGAGAATCGGCGCCTTTGAGTTCGATGGTCTGGATCGTGAAGCAGCGCGCATCCGCGGGCTTAATGGGTTGCGTTGGCGTCGCTTGCTTGCCGGGTAGATCCTTGAGTTCTTCAAGGCGGCGTTGCTGGTCTTGCAGCAGACGCTCCTGGCGATCGCGGATGAGGTCCTGTTCGCCTGGGGTAGGCGCGGCGACGGAGACAAGGGGTGATGTGGTCAGCAGGCAGAACAGCGCGACTCGACGAACGGGAAAACCCACGGAGCGTCCTTGCAATGGCACGGTGATATCAAAAGAGGTTGGATCCTATTCAGCCATTTGTTTGACGTCAATTAAATTATTTCAAGATGTAACCAACACGAAACGCAGTCGATACTCCCAACAATTTCCTACACGGCTGGAAAATCAGGATCGTACGATCAGCTACAGATACTGCGACTAGATTGCTCCAAACTTTGCACTTCATGAGGGCTGCGGTTACCGGGCTGAACCGGCAGCACCGCCCTGCCGCTGGCCTCATCGACGGGAAAGATCGAGTGTAAATTCGCCCTTCATAGTTTATTGACGTGCGTATTAACCGAGCTCGTCATCGGAACGATGTAGCTGGTGGTGCGGCAGAATTGACGACTGTCCGCTATGGGTTGATTCCTGCCGGTCAAGGCGCACCCAGTGCGGCAGGCAGATCCAACACAAACTACTGGTCAGGTCGAATGCAAATGGGTGGTCAAGTCCATGCAATTACACAACCAAGGGTGCTAGCGCGTGGGTTCCTTGTGTTAACGACGATGGTGTCGAGGTATTGCGACGCGCTCCCAAAAGTTAGGTCATTTGGGTGCCTTAACTCCAAAGGCCTACTAATTTTGACATTGCATATCAAGTCATCAAGAAAAAAGCTTTAAAAATCAATGGGCCTTATGCTGAGCAAATCTGGAAAGTGGGGCCTGCTTTCACGGTTTGAAATGAAAGGGGCTGCCAGCGATGGCGGCCTTTTTTACATGATCGGCTGACATGGACTCCATAAAAATCAGTGCAGCGCCATTATGGTAATCCTACGTGTCCAAAATCAGCTAATCGATAAGCCAATTCCAAACTGCCCTCAATCATGCCAAAATGATGGCACGTGGTATTCATTGGAACTGGACATGCTTGACAAAAATGAATTAATTCAGTTTCTCTACAACATCGAGAATTCTAAATATGCAAGGTTAGCGGGACTAATAATAGAACAATACTTATTAAAAGAATTAAAAAAATCTTTGAAAGCAAGAAATTACTCAGCCATGCAGTCGGGGTGGATTATACAAAACCCAAATATCAAGGCTGGTCAAGAAAATTGGTTCAAGCTGACAACACCCTCAACAGAGCTATCGCAGATTGATATAGAAGTCGTAAAAAAATTTTCAGATCCGAACAGAGATTTTTTTGTAGCGAGATGTTCCATTACGCCTCAACATGAAAAAATTTCCGTCAACATACAAATAAGCAAAATCTCAAAACACAACCAAAAAGAAACCTACCTGATCAATGCCACATCAAAAATGCAGGGGATTTTAGATGGATATATAGCCACAATAAAACAACAAACCACCAGCAAAAAACTTTTTTCGGACTGGTTTTTAAATTTCAGCCATTCGGAAATAGAGACACTAGTGATCCAGCGATGCTTCATGAACTCACTAGCTAACTGCATCGACATTGATGCCATAGCAATGAAGGAAGCAGAAAGCCGGCTTACATTCTTCGAATTCAAACGAAAATACGCTACAGCAAAAATATGGAAGATACCGAAAACAATTAGAGAAAAGTACAAATACATCTCAGAAAAAAACCAAACACTAATTCCTCTAATGAACGCCTTTCACAATAGACTGTCCAGCACACTGACGTACATGGAAAGGGGCCAGAAGCTGACAGAGGAGCTTAATCGCCTTTGCCTCTCACAACAAATTCCGCCACAATCCCGTGCAAGAAACCCTATATATTACAGCCTAGACTGGAGCCACTACGAAAAGTTACAACTATACACAACAAAAAACGTTGAGTATAAATTCATAGTCTGGAATTTCGATCCGCGAGGAATTGTAAATGCGCCTCAAAAATCAGAAGAGTATGAAACGCAAATAATGGAGAATTTACTTTCAAAAAATTTCAAAAGACATAACTCCGATTTCAGACATGCAGCACTAACGCCAGAGGATGCGTTAGGAATAACATTTACCCACGGAAGGAGCTCCGGTACTCTCAACAACGGGGTAAGATTTCAGGTTTTGTTCAACTTGGAAAACAACGGTGGTGACAGCCGAAAAAGCTAAACTATATTAGCGTCAATCTCATAATATATAGAGCCATGCAATAACCATTCAATAACCTTCTCAATCAAATTGGTATTTTTTTTCTTCATATCTCTCACCGCACACTCCCAGATTATGAGAATCCGCCACCCGTCAACAAGCAGCTTTGAAACATTTCGCTCATCACGTGTTTGGTTTTTTGAAATTTTTTCAGTCCAGAACTCAGCACGGGTCTGCGGCATCTTGAAATATTTGCAATTATGGCCGTGCCAAAAGCAGCCATGAACAAAGATGAGAGCTCTATATTTGGCAAGCACCAAGTCGGGTTTTCCTGGCAGGTCACTGACATGGATACGGAAACGAAATCCCCTTGCGTGCAGCGCTTTCCGAATCAGGACCTCTGGCGAGGTATTCTTGCCTTTAATCCCGGACATCATCCGGGATCTTGTAGCCATATCAACAATATCAACCATGAGAGCCTCCGCAATTCAAAGACTCTCTAATGACATCAGGCTGGCAGCAAAAATTCCAGCTGAGGCTGATGAGTTGATGCTTTTTCTTTCGCCAAAAGGATTCGGTCCTTCATAAGCCTTGCAACGGCCTCAAACACAGGGACCGCAACGGAGTTGCCGAATTGTCTGTATGCCTGAGTATCCGATACAGGAATCACAAACTTGCTCTCTCCCGGCTTGTCAAATCCCATCAAACGCGAGCATTCATGGGGGGTGAGTCTTCGGGGCCGGTGAAGCTGGTTTAGCTCGCTGTGAAAATCCAGGCGCTCGTCAAATCCTCGATCCACCAAGATTTCTGACCCGTCCTTGTGATATCGAGCGGATAGTGTACGAGCAACATCCCCCGGTCGCGTCAATCCAAAACCAAATCCATTGCCTTTTTGTCGATGCTTTTCGGCGTATTGGTAGAGGTACTCCCAAAGCTTCGGAGTAAGGATATATTTGCTGTCGACTTCTTTGTCAAGAAGTTCTCCGAAGCTAGGACGGTTCTTCGGGATAAGTTTCTCGATATCGCGTAAAGTGAAGCCATCGTGAACATTTAGATCACGACGAAACCCAACAATTACAATTCGCTCGCGGTGCTGTGGTACGAAATGTTTAGCGTCAATGATCTTAGGGTCGGATCCTTTGGGTGCATTCACATCCGCGACTTCGTAGCCAAGTTCGTCTAAAGCCTCGCAGATAATGCGAAAGGTGTTTCCTTTATCGTGGCTTTTGAGATTTTTGACATTCTCCAGCAGAAAAGCGGCTGGTCTCTTTGCCTTGATAATTCGAGCCACATCAAAGAATAAAGTACCTTGAGTTTCACATTCAAACCCATGCTTTCGGCCCAAGGAGTTCTTTTTCGACACACCGGCAAGAGAAAACGGCTGACATGGAAATCCGGCCAACAACACGTCATGATCGGGAATTTCCAGATTAATATTGCGATATGCCTCCTCTTCGCTGACATCAGGACTGTCTGAGAGAGTTATGGTTCGGATGTCCTGATTGAATCTGTGGCGATCAGGATCACAGTAGTGATTTGCTTTATAAGTTTTTACGGCATGTTCATTCCACTCGGAAGTGAATACACACTCTCCTCCAATCGCTTCAAAACCTTTTCTAATGCCACCAATGCCGGCAAATAGATCAATAAAAGTGAAGGAAGGTTTGTACGCCGGTTTCTTCGGAAGAAGTGACTGAAGGTGTTTGTACTCCCGGAAGGTAAGGCGAGGCGAAGCTTTACCTTTGATCCAGCGATTAACCGTCTCACGGCAGTGAGGCGATCCGATCTCATTCAGTTTTGCGGCAAGCTGACCTTGATCGTAGATCTCGAGGAGCTTCTGAAGCAGAGCCATGTCCTCCGCGGGGTGCGGATCAGGAAGAGAAACTGGCTGCCCCAGGGAGTCTGCTTCAGGTGTTGAGGTTTCAAAAAGATTCATGGGCCCTATTTTCTCTCTGGGTCAAACCTGTGACGAATGGTCACCATTCTATCCCTATCCTGCTGGAAGTAAATTGTTCATTTCTCCGCTAGGCTAGATGCGCTGCAGAGACTTCCGTGCACAAAAACTGTATATAAATACAGTACACCAGACGCCTTCGTCTTCCAAGCTGGAAGACGGCTCCGGGGTTCGCTCTGAGAAGGAAGTGGCGTGCTTTCCCACAAAATCGGAAACGCCCTACAGGCTTGAGCTGCGAAAGCGGCGTCCCCTAGAGGGGGAGAATGAACGCGGGACGTTTCTGCCGTAGCTCATCGTCAAAGAATTGTCTAAAGGTAAGGACATTGTCGAAATCGGCGTATGCCGACTCCTTCGCCTTCTTCAATGATTCAGGCACGACAAGCGAAATCGAGTTGCGCGCCATCTCCTCGATGGCCTCCGACGATACCCGGTCATCGACTGTCGCCAGAAAAATTGTCCCGAATGGCTTTTCCAGTGCCAGTTGCTTCCAGCGCTCACGAAGCGTTGTCTTTAAGGAGACAATGACGGCGTCGCCTTTCTCATTGAGCGCTCCCACATCAGGCAGCACAAAATCCGGGCGACGCCCCCCGAATACCGATTGGGCGCCATAGCGCACTCGCCCGTCCTTGAAAAGCCGCTCTACATGCAATTCAAAAGAAAGGCCGGCTCTGCTTTTTCTCATTTGAGCTGCGCTGAGAAATATTGAGTCCAGTTCAGAGAAGCTTCTGACAAGGTTTACGACAGGATCGCCACCACCGTGAAGAAGCAGCCGCGCTACTTGAGCAGCTCGGAACCGGACCTCGGCCTGCTTGTATATCGAATACTCAATGTCTCGACTGATGCTCATAACGGCATCGCCCGGATGCAGGATCGAGAATGGACTCAAATCTGCAAAGCCATTCTCCTCTAGCCATGCGTTCTGGGCGCGCGCAGCCAGGATACTTGGCGACGGAAGCGTCTGCTCCTTGATGAACTGCTCAAGCGTCCCATCTTTAACTGCCTTCGTGAGCTCTGTAATCAGTTGATCAGATTCAGACGCTGGCTCTGCTGAAACGGCAGGTTCAAACAAGCCGTAATGAAACGTAGCACCCAGCTCGAACCGAGTCTCGATGATCTCGGCCTCGTCACTCACTGAATCTACGACGATGTACCAATATTTGGTACCAGACAGCGTTTGCTTGAGCCGTCCAACAACCAGTAGAGAAGCAGGGGAAAGTGAGCGGAATTGATCCTTGGGAACTCCAGTGTGCTGCCACTCATACCTAGGCTTAGCTTTATCCTTATTATCGGGATTTCGCATAGAAAAGAACTTGATCGTGGCTGTCCTGATCTCACCTGAGGCAGGCCAAAACGCGGGGTACTCAGCATCCAGAATGTGGGGTTTGGCTGGATTAGTATTTTTCAACTCGGGGAAAAAATCAGATTCCGCGACGGGGCGAGGAATAAAAAAGCCGTTCTGATGCCCGTTTTTTGCGCTGTCCGCCCAAGAGGTGTCGTTACGTGAAAGCTTCTTGATGAAGAGACGCTCGCTTCGCTCAATCCAGGTGGAAATCTCACTCCATGCAGGATGAAACCCCATCATCACGCTCCATTTTTGAATTTTTGACCATGCGACCACCGCCGCCATCCAGATCAGACGAATGAACATCCAAATGATCGCGAGCCGTATCTCGATTTCGAGCCGCCTTACCGGTCGCGATCTTCTGCGAACTGTGGCATCGAAATCAAGCACATCAAAGACTCCAAACCACATCCCCCTTACCTCCCAGCGAGGGCGCCCTCACGCCGTCGCATACTCCCTTAGCAGTATGTGATCAATGTCGCACTTGAATTTTCAGAAATGCCCTATAGCACTGGCTATTACCGTGTCGTGCAAGTGGACAATTCGCAGTGACCGGGCGCAGAACGCGCGTTCCGAGGCGTTAAATCTGATGCGTAACCGTAAGGGTCGTTTGCCGAATGTGATGGTAGTGACGGCTGAGCCTACGCCTAGCCGTTTAGCCTCAATTGCGCTGGGCACAGGAGATATCGATTGCGTCTACCACTTCGCGCTGTATGAGCTTCAGGCAACACAGGAAGCGCTGAAAATGCACGATGCGATGGATATGCTGGCGATCATGGTGGACGGGAAGCGGCTGAAGGACATTAGCGATCTGCCGCTGGATTTGGCGAGTTGAAACGGGGGCTACCAAGATGTAAGCGCTACTAACAGCGCGAACGAAGAGAGTCGCCCATGTTTCACGCGCCATTTCGAAACGCCGCCTTCGCACGTGCTTCCTGCGCCCGGCTGAGCCGTCAGCGCTTGCGCGCCAACGCATTCAGATCGTTTTGCAGCGGATGAATACCGTTTTTTGCCACTCACCCTATCGATCTATTGAAATAAAATTCTAAAAATCCAGCAATTGCGACATCGCCCTTCCCCCCGTCCTGCCTGTTAACTGACGATCAGCGTGTAAAACCGCTCGCACCCTTCGTGGAAATGATTTATTTTTTGGAATCGAATTCTATTTTAATAACATACCGCCCCCGTACCGTCGGATCGCTTCAGGAGCACTCATGAGCTTCTTCCCCGCCCCAACCATCACCGAAACAACGGTCTTCACTCGTTTGCCTGAGCATTTTCGCAATCCACGACGGACGACGTGGGCCGATGCCAATCGCCAGGGAAAAGTCATCGATTCATTTCTGGAGGGTCCGTCTTTCGACAAGGAAGGCAACCTTTACGTCACGGACATCCCGTACGGTCGCATCTTCAGGATTTCTCCCTCTGGCGATTGGACACTGGTCTGTGAATACGACGGTTGGCCCAACGGCCTGAAGATTCACCAGGACGGCCGGATTTTCATCACGGATTACAAGCGCGGCATCATGTTGCTTGACCCGCAAAGCGGGAAGATCGAGCCGTTTCTGGAGTCGGCTGGCTCGGAAGGTTTCAAAGGGGTGAACGATCTGGTGTTCTCGCCAGCAGGCGACATGTACTTCACCGATCAGGGGCAAACCGGTCTGCAGGACCCAACCGGGCGCGTCTACAAGCTGGACGCCGCCGGTCAGCTCACGTGCCTGATCAATACCGTTCCCAGCCCCAACGGAATTGTGTTCGACCCCAAACTCAACCATCTGCTGATTGCGGTCACCCGTGCGCAGCAGATTTGGCGAATCCCGCTGGGTAACGGCTCAATCATCAGCAAGGTCGGCGTCTTCGCGCAGTTGCATGGCGGGCTCGGAGGCCCGGATGGCCTGGCGCTGGATGACGAAAGCAATCTGTATATCGCTCATACGGGGTTTGGCTCGGTCTGGCGACTCTCCAGAGTCGGCGAACCTACCCAGCGCTATGTCTCCTGCGAAGGTATCAGCAACACCAATCTCGCTTTCGGAGGGGCCGACGGCCGCACGCTGTTCATCACCGAATCGGAGACGGGTTCCATTTTGCAGGTTCGAACACCGGTGAAAGGCCTGCCGATGTATTCACATAGCTAAGCGGCTGCGAGACCACACACATGTCTTCTAAAACAACGATAAAAGAAGTGACGCCATGACTCCGGATACCAAAACGAACGCCCCGCTCTCCGATGCTGAAGGTGAAAAGCTGCTGCGCCGCGTTCTGCTGCGCATCGTTCCGTTCATCTTTGTCTGTTACGTGATCAGCTATCTGGACAGAACCAATGTCGGCTTTGCCGCCATCAGCATGAACAAAGACCTTGGCCTGACCGCGACGATGTTCGGTTGGGCGGCAGGCCTGTTCTTCTTCGGATACTTCATTTTCGAAATCCCCAGCAACCTGCTGATGCAACGCTTCGGCGCACGCATCTGGATCGCACGGATCATGATCACTTGGGGGCTGATTTCGGTCGGAACGGCATTCGCCACCGGCCCTGTCAGCTTCAGCATCATGCGCTTCCTGCTGGGGCTTGCCGAGGCAGGCTTCACGCCGGGGGTGTACCTGTATTTCACTTACTGGTTTCCCGGTAAATGGCGGGCGAAAGCCACAGCAACGTTTCTGCTGGGCATCCCCACCGCCAATATCTTCGGTTCCCCGCTTTCGGGATGGCTGCTGGACATGCACGGGGTTCTGGGCCTGAAGAACTGGCAATTTTTGCTGGTCGCCGAAGCGATCCCTGCTGTACTGCTGGGCATTGCCTGCCTGTTCGTCATGGTGGACACCCCGGCCAAGGCGCGCTGGCTGAGTGAGCGGGAGAAGACCTGGCTGCAAAACAAGCTGAGCAGTGAACAGGCCTCGATCAGCGCCAGCCATGGCAACACCTTGCGCGGCGCACTGACCAACCCCAAGGTCTTCGTGCTGGCAGCCATCAACTTCTGCTGCATCGTCGGTTCGATCGGCATCGGCATCTGGATGCCCCAGATCATCAAAAGCCTTGGCATGGAGAACAGCACGGTCGGGCTGGTCGCTGCCTTACCTTATGTGCTGGGCGCTGTGTCCATGACGATCTGGGCTCGATTGGCTAACGGCAGCAAGCACCGTCTGCCGTATGTGGTGGGAGCGCTGGCGTTAGCCGCGATCTCACTGGTCGCGGCTGCGTTGATCGAGCAACCAGTATTGAAGATCGCCAGTCTGGCCCTGGCGGTTGCCAGCATCCTGTCGTTCCAGGCGACGTTCTGGGCGATCCCGTCGTCGTTCCTGACCGGGCGTGCGGCGGCGGGCGGTCTGGCACTGATCGTTTCGATCGGTAACCTCGGCGGGTTCGTTGGCCCCTTCATGATCGGCTTGATCAAGGATGCCACGCAGTCCTACTCCGGGCCGTTCTATGCCGTGGCTTCGATTCTGATGCTAGGCACCTGCCTGATGCTGTGGCTTGGCGACCCAGCCAGGCAGCGGGCTAAGTCCGAGACGGTTTCAAAACCTGCTACCGAGTGCTAGTCGGCGCCGACGAGCGCGCTCGCCAGTAGAAGTGATCGAACACCACGTAGCCCAGCAGCAACACCCCGGCGGCTCCCATCGTCGCCGGGGCTCCCCAGACGACCGACACCAATCCCGCGAACAGACCACCAATCGCTTCGAAACCGAAGCGCATGGAGAGGTAGAACGCAACCACACGACCTCTCAATTCGGCGGGTGCCTGGCTCTGCAGAAGCATGTTGCTGCTGACGTTGCTGGCCGTGATCCCAAACCCCAAAACCGCCAGAGACACCATGGCCCAGCCCAACGGTATGTTCAATGCCAGGCTCGCCAGTCCGCACGCGCAGCACAGGGCGGCAACCACGATAAAACGGGTCAGTCGAGGCAATGAACCGGCCAGCGCCAGACCCAGCGAGGCCACGAACGCCCCGGCGCCGGCAGCGCCCCACAACCAGCCAAGCGTGGTGGCATCACCTTGATAGGACTCACGAGTGATCACAGGCAGCAACACGGCATAGATGGATGACAGCAGGTTGACCACGACCACGCCCATCAACAACCGACGCACTTCCAGGGTGTCCCACATGTAGGTAAGGCCCTCACGAAAGATTTGCCCGGTCTTGCCAGCCACCCGGGCTGAGGGCGCCCCTTTGACCTTCATCAAGGCAAACAACAATAAGGAAAATGCACAGGCGGTGACCAGGAAGCACACCGCTTCGCCGCTGTATGCGATGAGCGCTCCCGCCAACGGGGGGCCAACAAACCGCGCTGCATTGATCAGCATGGCATTGAGCGCCAGTGCATTGGGCAAGTCCGCTGGATCGGCAACGAAGCTGCCGATCAATGCCTGGCGAAGGGGCGTTTCGAACGCATTGAGCACGCCCAGCATGAGCGCCATCGCGATCAGCCAATAGCTGTTCATGTCACCCAGCCAGGTCATCACCGACAGAAACAACGACTGAGCAGCCAGCAAAGCCTGTGCGATCAACAGGAGCCGACGCTTGTCGTGCTTATCGGTCCAGGCGCCGGCGAGCGGACCGATGCACAGTTGCGGGGCCAACGACAGAAAGGTCAGCAACCCCAGCAATGAGGCCGACCCTGTGAGGTGATAGGCCAACCAGGTCAACGCAACCTGCTGTACCCATTTGCCAAGCGTGGAAACCGCCTGGCCGAAAAAATAAACCTGGAAATCGCGGTGAGCCAGCGCCCGAACGGGCGTCGGCCAAGGTTTACGGGACGGAATCTGGGACGTCATTCAGGCCTCTGTCGCGGGCCTCAGGCCGCCCGCTATGGATAGGAAGCAGGCGGCTCGCACAGGGTCGTGCATCGTGCGCCAGATTACTCCGGCAACTGACAGCCTTTCTTTTTCAATGCTTCGATGACCCAACTGCGGTCGTTTTCGCCTTTGGCAATCTGGTCCATCTGCTTGAGCTCCGCATGGTGCTTGGCGGTCGCGCGCTCGTACACCTCAGCCACGTGATCATACGGCACGCAGAGCAGACCATCATCATCGCCGATTACCAGATCGCCCGGCTCGATGACCATACCATCGATAGCGATAGGCACGTTGATTTCACCCGGCCCGTCTTTGTAAGGACCGCGATGGGAAATGCCTGCCGCGAACACTGGGAATTCACCGGCGCCAATACTGCCGGCATCACGGATGGCCCCGTTGATAACGATGCCGGCCACGCCACGCTTGACGGCATAGGCAACCATCATCTCGCCGATCAGCGCATTGCTCAGATCGCCGCCTGCGTCGACAACGATCACATCACCAGGCTGGGCGATATCGATCGCGTAATGCAGCATCAGATTGTCGCCCGGCCGCGCCTTGACTGTCAGTGCGGCGCCTGCCAGCACGCCTCCACGGTGCATAGGCCGCAGACGCGCACCGGCGGCAGTCATGCGGTGCATGGAATCGCTCACGTTGGCGACGGGGACTTCGCGATAGCGCGAAATCCACTCCGCGCTGACTTTACGGGAGGCATTCAGGACTCGGAATCCGATGGACATGGCATCTCTCTCTTGAAATTGTGGTGTGCCGACGGGAGCTACCCGACTGAAATAATAGAATCGCATTTCGATTTTCAGCATTCAACAGTTTTTATCTCAACCACACATACCCTTCATCGCCAAATTTATTTCATTATTGAAATGGCATTTCATTGTGCTAGGGTGATCCTGAGCACACGACGACCTCGTGGGTCGGTATTCACGATAAAAACAAGGTAGATATCCATGACTCGCAAAATCTTGCTGACAGGCCCGGCCCTGACGGCCGATGCCATGAATCACGCAGACAGCCTGGGCATCCAGATCATTCCCACCACGCCCTACATGCCCGCCGAAGCACTGACCGCCATCATTCGTGACGAGCAGCCGGATGCGATCATCGTTCGCCAAGGCAAGCTGACAGCAGCCATGATTGAGGCCTCAGCCAATCTCAAAGTGGTTGCCAAACATGGCGTGGGCTACGACTCCATCGATATTCAGGCGGCGGCAGAGCGAGGCATACCGGTCACCATCGCGGTGGGCGCCAACGCACAATCCGTGGCAGAGCACGCTTTCGCCTTGTTGTTCAGCGTTGCACGCCAGACTGCCTACCAGGACGCCCGGCTGCGCGCGGGGCACTGGGACAAATCGACGGCCAACGGCACCGAGCTCTTTGGCAAGACCCTTGGCCTGATCGGTCTGGGCTCGATTGGCGGGATTCTGATGGACCTCGTGGCTCCCTTGCAGATGAAGGTCAAAGTCTACGACCCCTTCCTGAAAGCCCTGCCTGATCGCTCACATGTCGAGCGTGAAGACGATTTCGACAAACTGATCGAGAGCAGCGACATCATCAGCCTGCACTGCCCGCTCACCGAGCAGAATCGCAACTTGTTCAGCACAGCCCAGTTCGCGCGCATGCGCCCGGGCAGCATTCTGATCAACACCGCGCGCGGCGAGCTGATCGACACTCCGGCGCTGGTCGAAGCGCTGCGCAACGGGCAGATCGCAGGTGCGGGCCTGGATACATTCCACCCTGAACCGCCACCTGTGGACAGCGAGTTGTGGTCCCTCCCTAACCTGGTGGCGACACCCCACGTTGGCGCCAACACCAGCGAAGCCCGCGACCGCGTGGGTCTGCTGGCCCTGCAACAGGTCATCAAGATCTGGGAAGGCGAAGCCATGGACCCAAGGTGCGTCGTTAACCGCCACTTGATCAATGACTGACCACACGATCGAATAAGTGCCGCTGCGCAGCGGCATGCGTCCGTTCCGAACCGTTTCTCCAAAAAAATAAACACAGGAGAGCACAATGGCCGTAAAGCCTGTCACCACCCCCGTCAGCGACCTCGAACGCGCCACGATGCATCGAGTTGCCTGGCGTCTGCTGCCGTTTCTGATTGTCTGCTACCTGATCGCAATCATCGATCGAGGCAACATCGGGATGGCGTCCCTGCAAATGAACCATGACCTGGGCCTGACGCCCGCCATTTTCGGATTCGCCAGCAGCCTGTTTTTTGTTTCCTACTTTCTGATCGAAGTGCCCAGCAACCTCGCGCTGCAGAAATTCGGCGCAAGAATCTGGATCGCCCGCATCATGATCACCTGGGGCCTCATCTCCGCAGGTACCGCTTTCGTCCAGGGTGCCAACTCGCTCTATGTCATGCGTTTTCTGCTGGGCGCAGCAGAGGCTGGCTTCTTTCCGGGCGTGCTGTTGTACATGACCTATTGGCTGCCGTCGGCATACCGGGCTCGCATGGTCGCGATCTTCATGGTGGCCATCCCCGGCGCCAACTTCCTGGGCTCGCCTCTGTCCGGCTTTCTTCTGACACTGGATGGCTGGATGGGGATGCGCGGCTGGCATTGGTTGTTCATCCTGGAAGGCATCCCTGCCGTCTTGCTCGGGGTCGCGTGCCTGTTCGTGCTTACCGACCGTCCAGAACAGGCAAAGTGGCTCAGTGACGAGCAGCGCACCTGGCTGGTCAACCGACTCGATGAAGAGAAGCAGCGCAAAACCAACATCGGTCACATCTCGCTGTGGAAGCTGCTCGGGCACAAGGACATCTGGGTCCTGGCGCTCATTTACTCCGGGGCCTCCGCCGCAGGCAGCACGATGAGCGTCTGGGCGCCTCAGTTGCTCAAGACCTTTGGCCTGTCCAACCTGGAAATCGGCTTCACCAACGCCATTCCATACGGCATCGCTTCGGTGGCCATGATCATCTGGGGACGCAGCTCTGATCGCACCAACGAACGTCGCTGGCACACCTCGCTCACGCTGCTGCTGATCGCCGCCGGTCTGCTGCTCGCGCTGGTGACCTCCTCGCTGCCCGCCACAGTGATGTTGCTCACGATGGTTCTGATCGGTGCCTACTCGATGAAAGGCCCGTTTTGGGCACTGGTGTCGACGTGGCTATCGAGCAGCACGGCTGCAGCGGGTCTGGCGGCGGTCGGTGCCTTGGCGAACCTGATTGGTGGCGGCCTGATGGTCAACGTCTATGGCTCCATCCATGACGCCACCGGAAGCTACGCACTGGCAATGATGCCACTGGCGGCCCTGTGCGCTGCGGGGGGTATTGCGGTATTGCTGATGGGCCGCAAGCACAAACACCCGTCCGTTGGAGAGCCCAGCTCGATCGAAGCACGTTGAGCCGGCAAACAGGCCCATCGCAACCTTTGGCCTGACGTCGCCGACCATCAGAAAGACGGCGTCGGTCGGCGCTCGAAAATCTCAGGCCTTCTGGGCTGGGAGGCAACGCATCACGGTGTTCAAGCCAGACTTGAGCACCTTTTTTACTCGACATCTACAACAATAATGAGAACTTCAGCATGACCATTAACCGTCGTCAGTTCGTTCAGGGTGGCGTTTGCCTGGGGGCTTTCATGTCGCTCAATGCGTTCGCAGGATTCCGCTATTCCAGCGGCGAGAACAATTCGAAGCTTGTGCCTCCGGCAGGTAGCGTGGATTGCCACATGCACCTGTACGATGATCATTATCCGGCAGCATCCGGGGCGACATTGCTGCCCCCCAATGCCTCGCTGGATGATTATCGTCAGGTGCAGCAACGCCTTCACGTCAAGCGCATGGTCATCGTCACACCCTCCACCTACGGAACCGATAACCGAGTCATGCTCAATGGTCTGGCCAACGCAAAAGGCGACGCTCGCGGCGTTGCAGTGGTCGCGGGCTCGATTTCAGACAAGGAACTGGAAGAACTCCACGCGGCAGGGGTGCGCGGTATTCGCTTCAACTTGAGCTATGGCGGCGCCAACTTGGACGATCTGGAACCGCTGGCCGCGCGCGTCAACGCACTGGGCTGGAACGTGCAGGTCGTTGCGCCTGGCACGCAATTGACCGATCTGGAAAGCCGCCTCGCGAAGCTGCCTTCTCGGCTGGTCATCGATCACATGGGCCACGTCCCTCAACCTGAGGGCGTGACCTCGGCCGCATTCGCGGCACTGACCCGACTACTGGACAACCAACGCACTTGGGTGAAATTGTCTGGGCCGTACATTCGATCCAAAACCGGGGCGCCCCGCTACGTCGACGTCGGTCAGGTCGCACAAGCGCTGGTCAAGATAAACCCGGAAAGGCTGGTGTGGGGCAGCGACTGGCCGCACCCGACAGTCGCCACCCACAAGCCCGACGATGCGGGCATTCTCGATCTGCTCACCGAATGGGCGCCATCGGAGCCTGACCGGACCCGCATCCTGCGGGACAACCCGGTCAGCCTCTACGGCTTCAGTTGATGTTTTCCAGGACGGGGGCGTGATGAGCGCCTTTGTCGTCCTTGAGAGTCTTGCCCCCCAGACTGCGAGTCAGGTCATCGGCCACTTCGATGAATACTTCGCGAAGGGATTTCGCGTAGTCGCTGGTCAGGCGGGTGGCCGGGCCTGAGAGGACCAGCGCGCCGATCACTTCCTGCGACGGCCCGAAAATCGGCAGCGCCATCGATGCCGCGTGGGGGTCGGTGGCGCCGCTGGAGTAGAACGGGTCCAACCCCTCCTTCGCGCGGCTGAAAGGCGTACGCAAGGCTTCCGCGCTCGCAGCACCATCCATCGGCCGCATGTCGCCGGGTTGCAGGTGAAGACGCAGGCGGTGCGGTGAGTTGACCCGGTACTGACAGAGCCGATAGGCGCCGTGACGCACATAGAACGAGGCCGTCTCACCCGTTTCATCCGTCAGTTTGTGCAGCCTGGGCAAGACATGCCGCTCGAGGTCCAGGGCATCCTGGTACACAGCGTTCAGCCGCATGACTTCGCTGGCCAGCATGTAGCGCCCGTCCGCCAGACGGTTGACGAAACCGTGGGTTTCCAGCGAGACCATAAGCCGCATGATGGTGCTTTTGATCAGATCGGTACGCTCGACCAACTCGACCAGACTCAAAGCGGTATCTCCCACCCTGAATGCAGAAAGAACGGTAAGCACACGATCCGCGGATGCCACACCGTTGACCGCCGGGCGCGGACGCGTTTTGACCATCGATGACTCCTTGCCGACTGACTGAACGTCGAAAGCGAAACTGACCGGCATTATCCGATAGCTGAAAAGGGATAGCTACCAGCTGGGTCAATCCGCGCGGGACAAGGTACCAACGGTTTCCCTGTCAACGTCGACACCTGGCCTTTCAAGAAGCAGCGCCCCGCTCAAATGTGTATTTTTGAAATTGTGTTTCAAAAATATCTTAAGAGTTCCCCTCTGGCGCCGACATAAGGATTTTCCACACCCCGTGGCAGTCCTTATCCCGCGCAGAGGTTAGTCCCATGATCCGCAACATCTCCATCGCTGCACGATCCGCGATCAGCTTCACCCTGATCGCTTCGATCGTGGTCATCGTCGGCATCTACGCCCTGTTCAAGATGTCTCTGATCGACAACACCAATCGCACGATCCAGCAGACGGGCATTCCATCGTCCGCCGCACTGGGTGCCATGAGGGAGGCCGTCCTTGGCCTGCGGATCAATTCACTCAAGCTGGCGCTATACGCCTCTGCCGACATGCGCGAGGACAGCAACCGCCGTCTGGAAGTCCAGCTCAAGAAACTCAGTGAAGCGCAGACCGCGTATGCCGCCAGCCTCGAAAAACCGGACGAGCGCGCCCTGTTCGAAAACATCAGGCCCATTCTGCAGGCCACCGAGCCCGGCATCCGGCAATTGATCGACCTGGGCAAGCAGGGCCGCGAGAAGGAGATGATCGAACTGCTCAACGGCACTCTGCGACAGAACTCCGAGCAGGCGTTTCCCAAGCTGTACGAGCTGACAGCCCTGAACGACCAAAACATGAAAGGGCTGTTCGAGGAGTCGACCCAGACCTACAGCAGCTCCCGTAATAACGTCGTGATGATCATTGTGCTCGCGGTACTGATTACGATTGCCGTCGCCCTTCTGGTCAGCCGCAGCATCGTGCGTCCGATCGGCAGCGCCCTGTCTGCCGCTGAGAAGGTGGCTGCCGGGGATCTGACCCAACCGATCGCCACAGACGGCCGGGATGAAGTGAGCCAGCTCAATGGCACGCTCCTGACCATGCAGGCCAACCTCAAGAACACCTTGCAGGAAATCGCTCGATCGGCCGAAGTCATCGCCTCCTCGTCCAGCCAACTGCGGGCGGTGACCTCGGAGTCCAATCAGAACCTGGCTCAACAGAACAATGAAATCGAGCAGGCGGCGACCGCCGTTACGGAAATGACAGCCGCCGTGGAGGAAGTCGCACGCAACGCGGTGGCCACCTCCCAGGCGTCGCAAGAATCCCGTTCGGCCAGCGAGCAAGGCAATGCTCGCGTCGGCGAAACCATCGAAGCGATCGAGTCACTGGAACGCAACGCCGCGCGAAGCGCCGAGCGAGTCGAGGGCCTGGCCGATCGCGTGCGGGAAATCGCCAAGGTACTGGATGTCATCCGCGGTATCGCCGAACAGACCAACCTGTTGGCGCTGAACGCTGCGATCGAAGCAGCGCGTGCGGGCGAAGCGGGTCGCGGGTTTGCGGTGGTGGCCGATGAAGTGCGCGCCCTCGCGGCCCGGACGCAACAGTCCACCTTCGAAATCGAATCGATGGTCACCACCATCCGGGAGGGCTCCGATCACGCAGTCTCTGCCATGAAGGAAAGCACCGAGCAAGCGACCCAGACGCGAGCTCTGGCACGCCAGTCCGGGGACGCCTTGCAGGAAATCATGGCCAGTGTGCTGCAGATCAACGAGCAAAACATGGTGATCGCCAGCGCCTCGGAAGAGCAAGCCCAGGTCGCTCGGGAAGTGGATCGCAACCTGATCAACATTCGTAATTTGTCGATCGTTTCCACCGAGCAGGCCCGCCAGACCGCTTCGGCCAGCGAGGATCTGGAGCAGTTGGGGCACTCCCTGACGCGCCTGGTTGCCAGCTTCAAAATGTAGCGCGGCGCTAAAAAATCGTATTAATGAAATGTCATTCTATTATTTGCCATTTCACTGAGATACCATTCTTCGCCCAGATGCCGCTGTGGTGGTTTGACGCACGCCTCCACAGCGCCCGCATCCTCCCCGAAACACCCACTTCCAAGATGGTCAGCAGGCCACTTCACAAGCACCCTCTGCCGCACGCCTGACGGAGCAACGATGACCGACACACCCAATTCACGACGCGAATTCCTGCGTCGCAGCGCCATTCTGATCCCCGCCGTAAGCCTGGGCGGCTATTCGGCAACGCAGTTAGTGACCCCGGCCCCGGTACAGGCCGCTGTCGCGCAGGACGAACCTGCCCCTGCGCCGCGTGCCTACGAGCCGAGCTTTTTCACGGACGCCGAGTGGCGATTCGTCAATGCCGCCTGCGCCGTCCTCATTCCTGAAGACGAGGAAGGCCCTGGTGCGCTGTCGGCGGGGGTCCCGGAGTTTCTTGACCGTCAGATGGAAACCCCCTACGCCTATGGTCGCCTGTGGTACATGCAGGGCCCTTTCATCACCGATCAACCCGTGGAAATGGGCTTCCAGTTCAAGCTGGTGCCGCGCGAGATCTATCGCCTGAGCATCGCCGAGGTCGACACTGCCTGTCAGACCAGACATGGCAAGCGTTTCGCCGAGCTGCCTGAACAGGTCCGGGTTGCAACGCTGACGGCGCTGGAAAAAGGCCAGCTCACACTGAATAACGTGCCGGGCGAGATGTTCTTCGCGCTGCTGCTGAAAAACGTCAAGGAAGGTTATTTCGCCGATCCCAAGTACGGCGGCAACCAAGACATGGCTGGGTGGAAAATGATCGGCTTCCCCGGTGCGCGCGCAGATTTCATGGACTGGGTAGATCGTCCCAACGAGCGGTATCCGCTCGGCCCTGTGTCCATCAACGGACTCAAGGGGTAAGAGCAGATGGCAATCAAGAAACCGGAAATCGATGCCGTCATCGTCGGTCTGGGTTGGGTGGGATCGATACTCGCCGCCGAACTGACCGAAGCCGGCCTGAATGTGGTCGCCCTCGAACGCGGGCCAGACCAGAACACCCCTGACGACGCGAGCTACCCGAAAGTCATCGACGAGCTCGCCTACACGGTGCGCGGCAAGCTGTACCAGGACTTATCCAAGGAAACCGTCACCATTCGGCACACCCCCGCCGACATCGCGGTTCCTTATCGCCAGCAAGGCACCTTCCTGCTGGGCAATGGCGTGGGCGGCGCGGGCTTTCACTGGAACGGTCTGACCTGGCGCCCACTGCCCAGTGACCTGAAACTGCGCAGCCATTACACGGAGCGCTACGGCAAGAACATGATTCCTGACAACATGACCATTCAGGATCATGGGGTCAGCTACGAAGAACTCGAACCGTTCTTCACCCGTTTCGAAGACGTCGCCGGCGTCTCTGGCAAAGCAGGCAACATCAAGGGCCAGCTCATTGAAGGCGGCAACCAGTTCGAAGGCCCGCGCAGCAAGGAGTTCCCGCTGCCACCACTCAAACCGGTCTACGGCGACACGCTGTTCGAAACAGCCGCGAAGGGCCTCGGCTACTCGCCTTTCAAAATCCCGGCAGGCAATGCGTCGGCGCCCTATACCAACCCCTATGGGGTTCGTCTGGGGCCGTGCAACTTCTGTGGCTTCTGCGAAAACTATGGCTGCTACATGTACTCGAAAGCCTCGCCGCAGACCACGATCCTCCCGGCACTTCGTCGCCGGAAGAATTTCGAATTGCGCGCGCTCTGCCACGTCACGAAGGTCAATCTGGATTCCACTGGAAAACAGGCGACCGGCGTGACCTACATCGACGCGCAAGGTCAAGAGACCGAGCAGCCCGCACGGCTGGTCATACTCAGCGCGTTTCAGTTGCACAACGTGCGCCTGCTGCTGCTTTCCGGCATTGGCAAACCCTACAACCCGCAGACCGGCGAAGGTGTGGTGGGCAAGAACTACGCCTATCAGATGCTCGGCTCGGTCAACGTGGTCATGCCCAAGGGCACCTACCTGAACCCCTTCATCGGCACGGGGGCGGGCGGATCGGCCATCGACAACTACAACGGCGACAATTTCGATCACACTGGCCTCGGTTTCATCGGCGGTGCCAACATTGGTCACCATCGCACCGGCGGGCGCCCTATCGGGCAGACCAGTGTCGCCAAGGGCGCGCCGAACTGGGGCAAAGGCTGGAAAGCCGCCGTCGCCGACAACTATCAGCGCAGCCTGAACATCTACACCCAGGGCTCGGTGATGGCCTACCGAGACACCTACCTGGACCTGGACCCGACCTACCGCGACTCGTTTGGCCAGCCGCTGTTGCGCGTCACCTTCAACTGGCATGACAACGACATCAAGATGTCGCAGTACGTGACAGGCAAGGCGGCAGAAATCGCCAAGGCCATGAACCCTGAGTCCTATCAGGTCAATGCCAAGAAAATCGGCACGCCGTACGACACCCGCTTCTACCAGAGCACGCACACCACCGGCGGCGCCATCATGGGCACCAGCCCGTCCAACAGCGTGGTCAATCGCTACTTGCAATCCTGGGATGTGCCCAACCTGTTCGTGATCGGCGCGTCTGCGTTTCCGCAGAACATCGGCTACAACCCGACAGGACTCGTCGGTGCCCTCGCCTATTGGTCGGCCAACGCCATCCGGCAGCACTACCTGAAGAACCCCGGCAAGCCGTTGGTGGAGGCCTGAGATGACGACGTTGAACACACTCCTGAAGTGGAGCGCAGTGTGCCTGGGCACGATCAGTTTGCAGGCCATGGCCGCGTCGGCAGATCCCCAGGCGATCCAGCGAGGCGAGTACCTGGCCCGCGCCGGTGACTGCATGGCCTGCCATACGGTCAAAGGCGGCGAGCCCTACGCCGGCGGCCTGGGTCTGGAAACCCCGATCGGGGCGGTCTACGCCACCAACATCACTCCCGATCCGGTACACGGTATCGGGGCATACACGCTGGAGGACTTCGACAAGGCCGTGCGTCACGGCATCCGACGCGATGGCTCGAGCCTGTATCCGGCGATGCCGTTTCCGTCATACGCGAAAGTGTCCGATCAGGACATCGCCGACCTCTACGCCTATTTCATGAACGGGGTGAAGCCTGCCGCAACGCCTAACCGGGACGCGGATATCCCTTGGCCACTGAGCATGCGCTGGCCGTTAACGATCTGGCGCTGGACATTCGCACCGGCGGTGGCGAGCACATTGCCCGCCTCGTCGGACCCGCAACTGGCGCGCGGGCAGTACTTGATCGAAGGCCTGGGCCATTGCGGCAGTTGCCATACACCGCGTGGTATCGGCATGCAGGAAAAGGCGCTGTCAGCCGATGCGCAAGGGCATTTCCTCTCGGGGGGCGCGCCGCTGGAAGGCTGGGTCGCCAAGAACCTGCGAGGCGACGCCCAGGATGGTCTGGGCGCATGGAGCGAGGCAGAAATCGCCGAGTTCCTCAAGACAGGCCGTACCGACCGGACAGCGGTGTTTGGCAGCATGACCGATGTGGTACAGCACAGCATGCAGTACCTGACCGACGACGATCGCCTGGCCATTGCTCGCTACCTCAAGAGTCTGCCTGCTTCTGGCGCTGCACCTGCTGCATCAGGCAGCTCCGACACCGCCAAGCAGATGGCCAGCCTGAACGTGCAAGCGGTTGGTGCACGAACCTATGCGGACAACTGCATGGCGTGCCATCGCAGTGACGGTAAAGGGTACGCGCAAGTGTTCCCGGCGCTGGCCGGCAATTCGGTGGTCAACGGCAAGGACGCAACCTCGCTGGTTCACATCGTGCTTGACGGCGGCTACCTCCCAGGCAACCAGCATGCGCCGACGGCGTTCGCTATGCCGGGTTTTGCATGGCGTCTATCCGACCAGGAAGTGGCTGACGTGGTCACCTTCATCCGCACAGGGTGGGGAAACACGGGCAAACCGGTTACCGCTGCCGCCGTACAGGCCCAACGTTCGACTAACCAATAAAGCACCACAATTTGCCGCCCACGTGCCTTTAGCGAGCCCCTCGGTGGACGGGGCTCGTCGTGGGCATTTCAAATCTGCCGCCGTCGCCGACAATTTGGGCGTCCGACAGCGACTGTCGATTGGAACGGGTCCGTTGTCGTTCTCAATTGATCGTATTCATGCATCAATCGATGAGAAATCAACGTTTATCACCCCGCGTTTTTTCCCCGAGAATCTCCAGTTACAAGCGCTTACAAAACACTCAAAAAAACGCTGGAGATCACAATGCCCAATCCAAGCCACGCGGCTAATGGGTCATCCAAGGCCGCCATGGTCTTCCGGGTGACGTCCGGAAACTTCCTCGAACAGTTCGATTTTTTCCTCTTCGGCTTCTACGCCACCCAGATCGCCGCTGCATTTTTCCCCGCTGCCAACGAATTCGCGTCACTGATGATGACGTTTGCGGTGTTTGGCGCAGGCTTTTTAATGCGCCCGCTAGGTGCCGTCCTGCTGGGCGCCTACATCGATGATGTAGGGCGCCGCAAAGGGCTCATTGTCACCTTGGCGATCATGGCCAGCGGCACGTTGCTCATCGTGCTTGTCCCTGGCTACGCCAGCATCGGCCTGTGGGCGCCTGCGCTCGTGTTGTTGGGGCGGTTGCTTCAAGGATTTTCGGCCGGGGCAGAGATGGGCGGTGTGTCCGTTTACCTTGCAGAAATGGCAACGCCAGGTCGCAAAGGCTTCTTCGCCAGTTGGCAATCCGCGAGCCAACAAGTCGCTATCGTGGTGGCGGCAGGGCTGGGCTACGCGTTGAATCTCTGGCTGGCACCGGCCGCTTTGTCGGAGTGGGGCTGGAGAATTCCATTCGCCATCGGATGCCTGATCATCCCCTTCATATTCCTGTTGCGTCGTAGCCTTGAGGAGACCGAAGCGTTTTCGACGCGTAAGCATCGTCCGACCATGAAAGAGGTCATGGCCACCCTCTACAGCAATGCCGCCATCGTGATACTGGGGATGTTGATGGTCGCCATGACCACGACCGCGTTCTACATGATTACCGTGTACGCCCCGACATTTGGCAAGTCCGTGCTGCAACTCAGCACCCGTGACGCACTCATGGTCACATTGCTAGTGGGCGTCTCCAACTTCGCCTGGCTTCCCATTGGCGGCGCCTTGAGCGACCGATTCGGGCGCAAGCCGTTGCTCATGGCAATGTCCGTGCTCACCCTGATCACGGCGTATCCAGCACTGTCTTTTCTGGCGCAATCGCCAAGCTTTTCGCACATGTTGGAAGTACTGCTCTGGTTCTCTTGCCTGTACGGTCTCTACAACGGTGCAATGATTCCGGCCCTCACTGAAATCATGCCAGTGGAGGTACGCGTCGCAGGCTTCTCGCTGGCGTACAGCTTGGCAACCGCCGTATTCGGTGGCTTCACCCCTGCCGTTTCTACCTGGCTTATCCACATGACCGGCGACAAAGCCGCACCCGCGTACTGGATGATCTTCGCCGCTGGCTGCGCGTTCGCCGCCACTCTGGTGCTTTACCGCCGCTTGGCAACTCAGTCACCTGCCACTGCCTGACATAAAGGAATGTCTATGAAACTGTTTACCCACTCTCTAACGGCACTGCTGATTGCCGGAAGCTTATACGGCGCGACTGCTCAGGCAGAAGAACTGACCGTCATGACCTCGGGCGGCTTCACCGCGGCCTATAAAGGCTTGGCTCCGCTTTACGCAAAGAGCAGCGGCAACACGCTGAACACCGTGCTGGGACCCTCCATGGGCAAAGCGCAGGAAGCGATCCCCAATCGACTCGAACGGGGCGAACATGCCGACGTGGTGATCATGGTCGGCTACGCGCTGGATGAACTGATCAAGCAGGGGAAGGTGGACGCCAGCTCCCGCGTGGAACTCGCCGATTCGCGCATTGGCATGGTCGTCAAGGCAGGAGAAAAGAAACCTGCGATCAACACTGATGCCGAGCTGAAGCAAGTGTTGCTATCGGCAAAATCAGTCGCCTATTCCGATAGCGCGAGCGGTGTGTACATTCAGAACGAACTGTTCAAAAAACTGGGTGTGCAGGCTCAATTGGCGCCCAAGAGCAAGATGATCGAGCGCATCCCTGTCGCATCCGTGGTTGCCAAAGGAGACTATGAAATCGGCTTCCAGCAGGTGGCTGAGCTGCTGCCCATTCCGGGGATCACCTTCGTCGGCAAGATACCTGAAGACGTCCAATCGGTGACGCGTTACGCCGCGGGAATCCCGAAAAACGCCGATCATCCCGCCGAGGCGAAGAAACTTCTGACCTACCTGGCGTCCCCGGACGCGCAGCCGATTGTTCGCTCCACGGGTCTGGATTCAGTGCCGCGCTAATCGGTCTGGCAACTCGCGAATTAACCGTTCCAGCTCCAGTGCCGCGGGCGTTAACGTGCGCCCGCGGCGCTTGAGCAACCCCATCTGCCTGACGACTTCAGGTTCGTTGAGCGCCACGCTGGTGAGAATAGGATGCGGCGCGACAGGCATGGCGATGGATGGCACCGCCGCCACACCCAATCCTGCCTCGACCAAGCCCAGTACGGTGGTGACGTGGCGCGCTTCGCAAATGCTTGCTTTCTCGACCCGAAGGCCCGGCAGTGCACGGTCTATGACAAGACGATTGCCCGATGACCTGTCGAGAGTGATGTAGTCGTACTCATAAGCCTGCGCCCAGGTCACCGCGTTTCGTGAAGCGAGCGGATGGTCGTTACGACAAGCAATGACGTATCGCTCCTCCATCAACAGGCTGAATTCGACCTCAGGCGCGAGATTGCCGGTAAAACCCACCCCGAAATCGGCCTCTCCCGAGGTCACCGCTGCGCTGACCTCGTTAGCCGAAGCATCGATCAGTTTGATTTTGATTTTTGGGTACTGTGCGTGAAAGCTTCGGATCGCATGGGGCATGAAATAGTAAGCGGCTGAGGGCACACAGGCGACGGTCAACGTGCCTGTCCGCAACGCGCCACCTTCCCCCACGCTCAACAAAGCAAGATCCAGATCGTCCAGCAAACGCTCCACTTGTGGAAGGAAGGCCCGTCCCACATTGGTCAACGATACCTTTCTCGTGGTCCTCTCAAACAGCTTAACGCCCAAAGCGGTTTCCAGCTTCTCGATGCGCCGACTCAAGGCCGACTGCGTGATACGTATCGAGTCCGCAGCACGCCGAAAACTACCCTGCTCCACCACCCCTCGAAAGGCCAGTAGGTCGTTTAAGTCAAATTGGATGCTCACCTGCGGCTCCGTACCGGTGATCGGACATAAGCATCAATGGTAGAGGTTTATGATTCAGATCAGCAATCGGGAGGGATACGGTTGAACCCACAGTCCGAGGCAGTCTTTCGCTCAGGTTGCTGCGCCCGACTCGCCAAGCACCTTCGGCCATTCAGTCAGGGCGGCAATACGGGACTTAACTCCTTATGGTAAATGCCGACCTATGCGTTTCGCCCAGCAATGCATCAAAGGCGTCCGCTTCCATTGGACGACTAAGAAAGTAGCCTTGACCCTCTGCGCAATCCACGGCTTTCAACAGCGCGAGATGCTCGGCGGTCTCAATGCCTTCTGCCGTCACTGTTAAAGAAAGCGCCTGCCCCAGACCGACGATCGCCTGAACGATGGCCTGATCATCTTCGCTCTCACCCAGCCGGGAGAGAAAGGAGCGGTCTATCTTCAGGCCGTCAAAGGGAAACGTTCGTAAATAACTGAGAGATGAGTATCCGGTACCAAAATCATCCATCGCGATACGTACCCCCAAGCGCTTGAGTTGGTGCATCAACTCCAAACCACCTACGGCGTCTTCGAGCATCACCCCCTCTGTAATCTCGAACTCAACGCGGGACGGTTCAATGCCACTATTGGTGAGTGCCTGTTGAACGCGGGCAATCAGATTGCCGCGCTTGAATTCAGCTGGAGAGAGATTCACAGAAACGAAAAGGTGGGACGGCCATTGTGCTGCATAGCTGCAAGCCGTCTTCATCACCCAATCGCCTAGCGGCAGAATCAGGCCGGTCTCCTCTGCAATCGGTATGAATTTCTCAGGCGACACCAAGCCTCGTTGGGGATGCTGCCAACGCACCAATGCTTCAGCGCCCACCATCCTGCCGTCAGCAATCCTGAACCGAGGCTGGAAGTGCAACCTCAGCTCACCATGCTTTATTGCAAAGCGCAGGTCACTCTCCAGACGTCGCCGCTCGATGATGCGGGCGTTCATGTCACCGGCATAAAACCGCCAGGTACTGCGGCCGCCGGCTTTTGCCTCGTATAAGGCGATGTCTGCGTAACGTAGCAATTCGGCAGCCTCTCGTGCGTCGGTCGGTGCCATCGCAATACCGATACTGGCGCTGACAAACACTTCCTGTTCATCGATCACCAAAGGAAGTTCGATCGACTCAATGAGACGTCGGCATAGCGACTCAACTTCCTCCGGGTCCTTGGCATCAGTGAGAATCAGCACGAATTCATCGCCACCTACCCGCGCGACGAGATCTCCATGGCGAATACACTCAGACAGCCGAGCTGAAATGTCGTTGAGTACTCTGTCCCCAGCAGCGTGCCCCAGCAAATCATTCACAGGTTTGAATCTATCCAGGTCCAGACTGAGCATGACCAACGGCTGCTCTTTGGTCGGCAACGCCTTGAACTTACCATCGAGAAACTCTTGTAGCCTTACGCGGTTTGGAAGACCTGTAAGGGCATCGTGCTGAGATAAAAACTCAATGCGCCGACGCGCTTGGACCTCCTCTGAAATGTCGGTGGCGGTTCCGCGGAAACCACCGTCGGGCAGTTGACGCGCAGAGAGGCGAGTGACGCGCTCTTCGCCTTGGGTATTGATGTATCGGCAGGACACTGTGATGTCCGGTTTGCGATTTGGAATCGACAACCATTGCGAAAGAGTCCCCATTTGACTGGTGAGCAACGCGTCTATGGACACGCCTATCCAGTCTTGCCGACAGAACGCGGTAACAGTTTCAAATCGCTCGGAGAGATAAGTGAAGCAGCATTCCTGGTCGATCTCCCAGACCCAGTCTGAACTGGCCTCGACGACATCGCGAAACCGGGCCTCGCTGGTCGCCAACGCCGCTTGGCTTTTCTGGAGCGAAAGGTAGCTTTCGTCCAGCGCACTGGCGGCAGCGGTCGTACGGCGCAAAATCACCCACGCCATCAAGCAGACCAGCAGGGCAGCGACGCCCGTAAGAGGTAATCCAAGGGCGAGGAGCCGATTACCCGGCTTGGGCGGCGTCCAGCGTAACGCACCACCCTCGCCGTTAGCGCCGAGCACAAAATCTGATGCCTGATGCGGCTCAGACGGTGTGGCGACACGAAGATCTTTCACCCCGTAATCCCGGCCCAGCGTCGCCAGCTTGTCGTCGGTCAGTAAGTCGACAAAAATCAGCACAGACGCCGCACGATCATCGGGTTCGATCGTCGGATCGGTGCCAGGGGTGATAGCGGCAGCGGCGACGATGGCGGGAACACCCTTTACGTTCATGAAAGAGGTTACAGGTCTCTCTTCCGATGCCACCTTCCGCGCTTGGGCTACCAGAGGCGCTAATGGCTGCCCTAGCCAGTCTTCAATCGAGATATTTTTTAGCTCACCGTTGACCACTGCATAAACGGTGCTCCCCCTCTCATCGACGACGAACAGCCCTTGGAAGCCGAAGTCAGCATAGAGCGTCGAACCGATATTCTGGCGGACAAATGCCCATTCAGGATCAACCTGTAGATGGAGGTGTTTGTATGCGTCGCCCCAAAATGCGTAATCCTTGAGCGTCGAACCCACACTCCTTTCTGAGGCATGCACGGCTTTGGCAGTATAAAAAGCGCTTTCTTCTTCCTCGGTTCTGTCCAGATCCCTTGCCAGGAAAAGCAACATAAAGCTCGCCAGCAAGAAAACCCCTGTCAGTAAGGCGACGAAATAAAAAAGGGAGCTGCGTGTCAGCGCAACGCTGGAGCGGCGGTTTTCCGACTTAAAGGATTTGGGCAGATTTTCCATAGTTTCCGTAGCGCTTTTTTTCGAGCCATGCTTACGAGCTGTATCGGCACGATGCGCTCGACGTTAAACCTGTTCGTCTGATAGCCGTGGCCTGCGTCGCCGCTCGCGATCCAAAACGGACCGTTGCCCACTGCAAGCGCCCCAAAGACCCGGCCGCCCGCGGCCCTATCGGCTGTCCGGAGACGCGGAGCGATATCGGGGCGGTGCGCAATGTTCGGGAAGTCTTGAAAAGAAGCTGGATGGGCCGGTTTGCCAGTCGGCCTCACGCAGGTGGCGGCCGACCGCTTTCAATGAGTGGTACGACCGCACACTGTATGAAGCAATGACTGGCGAGAAAAGACTCAGAAGCCACCCAAAAAACGGTATCAGTTGGCGATTGACTGGCTCCGCCTTTTCCACTCGGAAAACGCGTCAAAGTTCGGTCTGGCAAACCAGGCACACTTCACGATTTGTTTAACCTTTCGAGAGGATTTGGCGATCTGATTGCCTTCAGAGTAACTGGGCCGCTTGAGTTCAAACGCGGCAATCAAGGCGAATCGTCAGTGCGGTAGACGTTGATCGCCATGGCACGCCCGCTTTTGGGCCACTCTCTGAAGGAAATCCAAAAATGAACAAGATGATCGCAACTGTCTTTTCCGGCGTTTTGCTGTTAGCCGTTTCCGGTGCTTATGCGGCTGACACGATGTCCAAGGATGCGATGAGCAACGGCAGCATGAGCAATCAGAGCACGATGTCGCGCGACGCCATGAGCAAGGACAAAATGGCCAAACCCGAGGCCAAGCATGACGCGATGTCGAACGGTTCAATGAAGCACGATGCCATGTCCAAGGACGGCATGAAGAAGGATGCGATGAAGAAGGGCGAAATGAGTCAGTGACATCCAGAGCGCCGGGCACATCGGTGCCCGGCCACTTGTGCACTTGCCGGATGAGGCAGTGATCAGCCCTTGGTACGCTGCCGATACTCCTGAACCATTTCCTTGGTGACGTCTTCCTTAAAGCACAATGGCGAGTAGCCGCCTGCGCGATTATAGGCGCTACGTTTGCCACAGCGACTGCCATTGCGGGCCGCGTTGTAGGGGCATGGGCAATTGCCGGGGTAGGCGGCGATGGAGTCTTCGATGAGGATTTGCGCGATGGCGGCGTCAGTGAGGCGGGTTTCCTTCGCGGAAACGATGAAGGCGCTGAGCAGCACGAGTGCGGCGATGAAGCTGGTTCCTACCTTGAGCATGGCTATTCCTTAGCGTGTCGATGAATATTCCGACGCGCTTTTTACCATGACATCATTAAGCCACCACAGTATCTTTTCAGCGTACACTGTGGCGCCTTTCTCAAACCGAGTGAGCAAGGGTCTTACAGACGCTTCGCTTTTGTCTGACACAGATTGGAGATTGGCGGACAAGGCCCGGACGGCGGCGTTGACCGAAAGCACCCGCCTGCCCGTTTTGCCGTAAAAAGATGGTGATCAAGGTCGAACGTACGGGCGCCAATGCAGGCGGCAACTTCTGGGGTTGCACCGATTTTCCGAAGTGTCGAGGCATCCGCCCGATCTTCGCTCCCATGAAGACGATTTAATTCCCTCTCATCCACATAACATTTTCGCTAAACAATTTTTAAAGGGGTTTCATTTGATCCAGGGTCATTGAATTCTTACAGTGGCCTCACCTAATCGAACTTGCTCACGCAAGAAGGTTGAATCAAATGTTTAAATCCATCGGTATTATCAGCGCTCTGGCGGTTTCGTCTTTAATGGCCTCTCCTCTTGTTTTTGCAGAAGAGTCTCCTGCGTTCGTGGCGCGCAATGAAGCGATTCATACGAACTTCGAGCAGCACGAAGAAGCCCTGGCTGCCCAGGCCAAGGAACAGAGCAAGACCCAACAAGCGTCTACCTTCAACCCTCAAGAGGAGAATGCCAAACACACCTGACCTGTACGTAGCTTCTGTTTCTGTCGTTTTTTCATTGTGTTGTTTGCGTCACTGCTCCTGACGCAAGCGTTTAAGCTCCAAACTTCAGCCGCTTTCCCTAGCGGCTTTTTTTTGAGCGCGAAAAATAATAAGCGGTATTTATAACAATACAGTTCGACGTCTGTTCTCACTGCCGAACGCCAATAAAGTCTACGGGGATACTGATCTGTGAACGTCTCTTTCAAACTGAGTGCGCTGGTCGTGGCGATGACAGCCATTACCGCTACGTCTGTTTATGCCGATGATGCTACTGGCAGTAAGGATGGTTTTATCGAGGGGTCAAGCTTCAATCTCGACCTGAAAAACTATTACTTCAACCACGACCGGCACGATGGCAAGCAGGACAGCAAAGAGTGGGGCCAAGGCTTCATCGGGGTCTTTGAGTCCGGGTTTACCCAAGGCCCGGTGGGCTTCGGGCTCGATGCCAATGCGATGCTGGGCCTGAAGCTGGACGGCGGCGGTGGCAGTGGCGGGTCGAGCATTTTGCCGACTACCGCCCCCAATCCGAACAAGGACAATTTGTACGGCGATGCCCCGGATTCATTCTCGTCAGCGGGCGGCGCGGTGAAAATGCGTGCCTTCAATACCGTGCTGAAAGCGGGCGACATGTTCCTCAATAATCCGGTGATCGCGGGCGGTGCGACGCGGATGTTGCCGATGACGTTTCGCGGCTTCAGCCTGACCAACACCAGCGTCGATCACCTGACGCTGGACGCCGGGCAAGTGAGTTTCGACAAGCTGTTCAACCAGAGTGGCAACGGGCGTATCGGCACTTATTACGGCACCCTGCCCGATGGCGATAAGAGCAAGCACATGAGCTGGGCCGGGGCGACGTACACCGGCGTGCCGGGCATGACGTCGAGCCTGTACGCCTCGCAGCTCAAGGACATCTGGAACCAGTATTACTATGATCTGGACTACAACTGGGCATTGAACGATCTGGTCAGCCTCAATCCCGGTTTCCATTACTACCATACGCAGGACAGCGGGCATGCGCTGCTGGGCAGCATCGACAACAACACGTTTAGCGTGCATCTGGGCGTCACGGTCGGTCATCAGACGTTGACCACCTCGTTGCAGAAGGTCAACGGCAACACACCTTTCGACTACATCCGCGACGGCGACAGCGTCTATCTGGACAACTCCCAGCAGTACTCGGACTTCAACGCGCCGGGGGAAAAATCCTGGAAGCTGCAATATGCGTATGACTTCGCGGGCTGGGGCATGCCGGGGCTGACCTCGTCGCTGTCCTACACCCGAGGCACGATGGATCTGACCAAAGCGACGACCGCCGCTGACTCGGGCTACAGCTATTACAACGCTGATGGCGACAACGCCAAGCACTGGGAACGGGATGCCGACATCAAATACGTGGTGCAAGGCGGCCCGGCCAAGAACCTCGGCGTGCGTTTGCGCTGGGCGACCAACCGGGGGGGCGATGGGTATAAGACGGTGGATCACAATGCGGATGAATACCGGGTGATCGTGGATTATCCGATTAATGTGTTCTGATCGCGTTCGCTGAGGCCGAATTCACCTTTTGTGAGGGGCGATTTGCTGGCGAAGGCGGAGTGTCAGGTGACAGATCCATCACTGACGAACTGCTTTCGCCAGCAAGCCGGCCCACAGTGACGTGTGGCGGGCCATAAAAAGATGATCACCACCGAGATCGCTTACAGCAGTCAGCATGCGCCCAGTCACCCCACCAACATTTATCCAAATCACTCAGGCAAAATGCCTACCCTCTGTAGGAATCAGCATTTGAAGAGGTAGGAATGCGCTTGTTCACCCTGAAATCAGCCCTGATGTGTACTGCATTGACCATTGCGCTGGGCATCACAGGTGCGCAGGCGGCCACTGACGCCAAGCACCCTGCCAAATCGACCAAAAGCGCCCACACCGCCAAAAAGACCACCCCCGCCAAACCCACCGGCCAGAAAGTCTCGATGCTGGGCGGCAAGTTCGTGTTCTTCCTGCCCAAAGACTATGTCAAAGGGCCTATGGAGGAGATCGACGACAAAGCCAAGGCGGCGGGCGTCACCGGCTCGCTGTACATGAACAAACCCGCCAAGCGCGTAGTGATCATCACCGAAACGCCCTTGCCCGAGGGCAACACGGCGTCGTCCAACGACACGGAAACCCTGGACAACATCATTGCCGAAACCCTTGTTCAGCAGCAGTCCAGTTACAAGGACTTCACCAAACTGGGCGAGAAGAAACTCGTCAGAAAAGGCCTTGGCCTGCGTCAGCTCGATATCTCCGGCAGCGTCGACGGCGGCAAAGTCCTGAGCACCACCGTCGCGGCTGCGTCAGGCACGCGAACAGCGATGGTCAACGTCATCTCACTGGCAAAAGACGCCAAGGCCCATGGGGCGGTGGTGAAAGGCGTGACAGGCAGTAAATGATGGGGGATCGGCTGACGACTTTGTCAGCCTCCTACTTTCGTCCCTCCACCGCCATCCGCATGGCGAACCCGAACAGCACCGTTCCCATCAGCCAACGCTGGACATTGGCCCAGGTCGGCTTGGTCGTCAGAAAAGTCGCGATAGAGCCCGCCGCCATGGCGACCATCGCGTTGACCGTCAGACTGACGCCAATCTGCACGCTGCCCAACACCAACGATTGGCTGAGCACACTGGTGCCGTTACCGACCGTGATGAATTGCGGCAGCAGCGAGAGATAAAGCACGGCGACCTTGGGATTGAACAGGTTGGTCAGCAGGCCCATCAGGAACAATTGCTGGTTGCTGTCCTGAGGCAGATCCTTGACTTGAAATGGGGACCGCCCGCCCGGCTTGACGGCTTGCCATGCCAGGTACAGCAGGTACAAAGCACCCGCCGCACGCAGGGTGTCGTAAGCATAGGGCACGGCCATGACCAATCCGGTAATGCCGAACGCCGCGCACAACATGTAGAAAATGAAACCGATCCCGACGCCCCCCAGGGAGATCAAACCCGCCTTGCGGCCTTGTGAGATGGACCGGGAAATCACGTAGATCATGTTCGGGCCAGGTGTCAGGACCATACCCAGCGATATGAGGGAAAAGGCGATCAGATTCGAGAATTCGGGCATGGGAAAAGTCCTGCTCAGACGTCGCTGAAATCACCCGCCCGAGTGATTCGGGTGGGGGCGGATGCATTTCAGCCAAACCACAGGACGCCGTCCATAGACAGATGGACGATAAAACGACCGGGACAGATGCGTCACTCTCACGGGGTCCGGGTTTGCTGAACGACAGCCGGTGCTGTTCAACCGTCCAATAGTGGCAAATTGCTCTTCACAGAAACCAAATGCCGAGCGACACTCGAAGCGTGGCCGATGTTTCAGTCGGGATGCTGCGTCATCACCCGGTGAAGAGCTATGAACACTTCCATCCGCAGAGGTCTGTCGTATGCCCGGCGCATGCATGTGCCGCGCAGTGTAGGGCTGGGTATCGGCTTTTTCGCCGTCGCCGCCGCGCTCTACCCTTCACACCCACCCGCGTGGGTCTGGACAGCGATGGTCCTGCATGGCTACGTCTGGCCCCATGTAGCGTTTCTTCTGGCGAGGGTGTCGAAACAGCCTTACAAAGCCGAGCGCCGAAACCTGATCTACGATTCGCTGGCGGGCGGTTTTTGGGCTGGAGCGATGGGCCTTAACCCGCTCCCGACGGTCACTGCCTTGTCGATGATGGCAATGAACAACATTGCCGCAGGCGGTCCGCGATTGTTCCTGAGCGGTTCGTTGGCGCAAATCGTCGGCGCGCTGGTGGGATACGGAATTTTTCTGCCCGCGCTGTTCCCGACCATTACCCCCATGCAGGTGTACGCCTGCTTGCCGATGCTGGTGATCTATCCCCTGGCAATCGGCCTGGTGTCTTATCGCGTGGCCGTGCAGTTGTCGGAAAGCAAGAAATCGCTGGAAAAACTCAGCACGACCGACAGCCTCACAGGCCTGATGAATCATGGCGCCTGGAAGGACCGGCTCAGGGTCGAGTTCAATCATTGCCAGACGATGAAGCGACAGAACAGCGTGGCGTTGATCGACGTCGACCACTTCAAACACATCAACGACACCTACGGCCATATCATTGGCGACAATGTGCTCAAGCAATTGAGTGGCGCGCTGTCGACCAGCCTGCGCGCCACCGATCTGGCCGGACGCTACGGCGGCGACGAGTTCTGCGTGATCCTGCCAGACACTACACTGACCCAGGCCACCGAGATCCTCGAACGCCTGCGCCGCACAGTCCACGAACACAACCACAGTAAAATTCCCGAATTAAGGCTCAGCCTCAGCATCGGCATCGCTGCCTACGGCCCTCATCTCACCGACGCCGGGATGTGGCTGCACGAAGCGGACATGGCACTGTACGACGCCAAAAGTACCGGGCGAAACCGAGTCAACTCGGCGTCACCCGGAGTAAGGGCATGTCATTCATTGAGTACGGAGTTTTGAAGGATCAACGGCCCAGGCGCATCAGGGTTTCGAAGAGCGTGGGCAGCCCGGTTTTGTGTAGGTATTGGCGTACTGCTACACCTCACTGCAAAGGATCCGCAGACGCCATGACCTGCCTCAACAGCTCCAACGGTGTGAGCTTCTCAAGCAACGTCACCACATCGTCCTCGAACATCCACTCACCGTTCAACGCCTCTTCACGTTCCAGATGAGCCGCCTGAACCGCGCGATAGCCTACCGGGAAAATGCATTTCTCCAGCGGCATCAAGCGGTCGTAATGTTCCAGCAAGCCGCGAAAGACGATGCGTCGCTCTGACACACCGCGTGTGGTCGCGATCAGCTTGATGAAAAATGCCGAATCGAAATCGCGGATGGCCTCGTATGCGGTGTATCGCTCGACCAGCGTGTAATCCGAACGCTCACCGAAGGCGATGCAACACAAGGCCTCCCTCGACAACTCCTTCATCGGGTTGGGGGTGATCACCCGGCGGTTGCTTTTGGCGAGGGCGAAGGCAACGGCCTTCTCGGCGGCCTCCATGCGCTCAGGACATGCGAGCGACTGAACGTCCTGAAGCCCCGGCGCCTGCCGCCCCAACTGTTCGATCTCGGTGCACAGCGTGGCGAACAGTCCTCGTGGCCCCATCCACCTTCGGTGCAGCTCGATTAGATTGGCGCTGCCGTAGGACGCCTGCTCATGCACCAGGTCGTGAAATATCACGATGACCGGGTCTTCATCGTCCTCAAAATCGAGTTGAGGATCAGCGGGCAGGTTTTCGTCGTACGGCGGTTTTTCGGTTGTCATCGTGTCGCTCCTTCTTGTTGTTGGATTATTTCCAGGTCGGCAGCGTACGTTTGCCAGATCCGGAGGCTCCGACAATGACGTAGGTTTCACTGCCCTGTATCGAAAAGTTGGAGATCCTGAAGACTCATATCCTCTACGTGCCACTTTTTTTGCTCTGACTAACATTCTTCAATGTGAAAAACACCGACAGCTGTTCATCAGAGAATTCGTCTGCGGCAGTATCCTGACGATACCTGTACAAGCTTGTTTATTATCCATGGGGTTGTTTTAACAAATACCGGAAGGACTGTCACACCGGCATAAATAGACACTTCACTCGCTGCACCTGTAACTATTGACCATCCCCATTATGCGCAAACCGCTCCGCGATACAATCCGTCAAATGTAGGGGGTGTTCCTGTTTTTTCTTGCGCGGTGGAGCAACATGCAGGGCCAACAACTGTGCCCGGTTCTTCACCTGATTCTTTTTCAGCAACGCCGATACATGGTCGCGGGCCGTGTAATCACTGATGCCCAACTGCTGTGCGATGTCTTTGTTGGTACAGCCCAGCAGCACCAATGCCAGCACTTCGGACTCTCGCGGCGTCGTGCGTCTGGCACGTTTGCGCTTAGGCGCTCGTTCTTGCATTGATGAGCCTCCACCCTTTCTGATGACCTTCCATGGTATTAACGCCCCATCGGCATCGACGGGATTTTATTGAGCGAAATTTAAAACCCTGCACACTTTCACCGCAGACCTCTGAAGAAGTTATGGCCAGCACTGCAGACGGTAATTATTCCTACAAAAATTTGAGAAACATCCCTGACATTCCCCTATAGCACTGTCATCGAACATGAATAGCCCATGGCGCAAACAAGTGTTTGCACACGAATCGACACGCTCATATTTCGGGCCGCGACAATAAACGTAGAAAACTGCAAATACAATCACTCGTTACAATTGCGCGGTCATGAATAGTGAAGCAGGCCGAACACTTGCAGCATTAGGAAAGTGCGACCAACCCCAGAGAAACGGCTGGTCGCACTACATAAAAAAAGGAAATGGCTGACGACGTATCAGGACGTCGGCTGACTGAACATTTTCATGGCACGCTCACGAATTTCATCAGGTGTGAGGTCCTCCTTGTGAGTCCCGATGAACCAGAGATGCCCGAAAGGATCGCGGACGCTGCCACTGCGGTCGCCGTAGAACATGTCCTGAACCTCGGTGACCACTGTCGCCCCTGCCTCGACGGCGCGCTTGAATTGTTCATCGACATCGGGGACGTACAGATGCATGGCAAAGGCGGTCTTGCCACCGGGCTCGGGGCTGTTGAAGCCTCCCTGATCGCACGGCTCGGACAGCATCATGCGTGAATCGCCGATCTGCAGCTCGGCATGGCCAACGCGTCCGCCCGGCGCTTCCAGGCGGAACATTTCCTTGGCACCAAACGCTTTCTTGTAAAACTCGATGGCTTCGGCAGCGGGCGAAACGCCCATGTAGACGGTCAGGCTGTGCTGACCCTCGGGGATAGGTTTGACGCTCATGACGGCTCTCCTGTTTTTGTCATCAGAGGCACACCAGCGTCATCAGGGTAGTCCTGCACCGGGCGCCACTCAATGACGCCCCGTCAATCAGTTGCTGCACCCCGCAGGCAGCACGTCATCCACCTGCATGCCTTTGCGCAGGCCGAAAAACATCGCCGTCAGCAGGCCCACTGCGCCCATGATCGCGCAGTAGCCGACGCATACCCACGGGCTCCATGGCATCAGCGCGATCAGCGCCAGCGGCGTGGTGCTGGCCCACAGCGCGTAACTGATGTTGTAGGTCAATGAGATGCCGGACACGCGAATGTTCGCCGGGAACAGTCCGACCATGACCGACGGCACCACACCGACGATGCCACAGGCCAGCCCGGCGACTGCATATGCCAGCCCGACCGGCAACCACTGGACGACCAGGCTGGCGTACAACAGACCAACGCCCACTGGCAGCAGCAGGCTGTACAACACGACGCCCCACCAGGCGCCGATGCGGTCTACCAGACGCCCCGCCAGCACGCAGCCGATGTTCAGAAACACGATGCCGACGCTGCTCAGGGCGAACGTGTCGCTAGGGCTCATGCCAAACCGTTGCTGCATCACGGTTGGCGTGATCACCACCAGCGTGACGACCGCAGACGTCAGCACGCAGGTGAGCAAGGCGGCCGGAAGCAGCGACTGACGGTGTTCGCGTATGACAGCGCGCAACGGCAGTTCGGTCAGGCCTTCGCGCTGGGCGTTGAGCGCCATGAACACGGGCGTCTCGCTCAACCAGCGCCGCAGCCACACACCGATCACACCGAACACGCCGCCCAGCAGAAATGGAATGCGCCAGGCGAAATCGAGGATTTCCGCGTGGCTGAACACCTTCGCCAGCCAGGTCGCGGTCAGCGCGCCGATCAGATAGCCGAACGTCAGACCTGCCTGTAATACACCTAGCGCGTAACCTCGATGGCCTTTCGGTGCATGCTCGGCGACGAACACCCAGGCACTCGGCACTTCGCCACCGACCGCCGCACCTTGCAGCACGCGAAGGCCCAGCAGTGCCAGCGGCGCCCAGTAGCCGATTTCGGCGTAAGTCGGCATCACGCCGATCAGCAGGCACGGCAAGGCCATCATCATGATGCTGAGGCTGAACACCCGTTTGCGGCCGAGTTTGTCGGCGAAATGGGCCATGAGAATGCCGCCCAGCGGGCGAGCGAGGTAACCGGTGACGAAGATGCCGAAGCTCTGCAACAGCCGCAGCCATTCGGGCATTTCCGGCGGAAAAAACAGCTGGCTCAGTGTCAGCGCAAAGAACACGAAAATGATGAAATCGTAGATTTCCAGTGCCCCGCCCAGCGCCGCCAGGCCCAGGGTCTTGTAATCGCCCCGGCTGATCGGTTGTGGACGTGGTCGAAGAATGGCTGTCATGGAAGACCCCATTTGGCAGAGTGAAAAGCCGTCAGGTGCGGCAAAGGCGCGCAGGATAACAAAGCTTGCGCCCAACGGGCGGCTGGCAGACAACCGGAATCAGGTCACATCACAGGGCATAAGTGCCGGGCGTCATACCGAATTGGGCGCTGAAGGCACCAATGAAGGTGCTGACACTGTCGTAGCCCAGGCGTTGCGCCACGCGGTTGACGCTGTCGCCCTGGGCCAGCAGTTCCAGCGCGCGCTTCATCCGCGCGACGATGCGCCATTGCACCAGCGACATACCGGTCTCTGCACGAAAGTGGCGGGTGAGACCGCGCCGCGACATCCCCACACGCCGCGCCCAGTCGTCGAGACTGGTTTTGTTGGCCGGGTCGGCGACGATGGTCAAGGTCATACCCACCAGATGCGGGCTGCTGGGCATGGGCAGAAAAAGCGGGTGAGCAGGCGAAATCTTCAGTTCGTCGAACAAGACGTCCAGTTGACGGTTCTGTGGCGGAGACAGCTCGCCGGAATGATCAGGCCATTGCGCGATGCGTTCAAGCAGTGCGCCGGACAATGGGGTCATGTCGAACACAGTAGGTGTGGTCGGGAACAGCGGGCAGAGATCGGGGCGCAGGTAGACCATGCAGCCGGTGGCAGTGTCATGGACGCGCGCTGCATGAGCAACGCCAGGGGGGATCCAGCCGATGCGCCGAGCAGGCACGACCCAACTGCCTGTATCCAGTTCGGCGGTGATCACACCTTGCCGAACGGCCCACAATTGCCCTTCGCGGTAGCGATGCAGGATGTCGTCACTGCTCGTCTGCACGGGGGCTGTGATCAGCAGCGGGCGTCCATCCTGGATACGGCGTTGCAACGGGTACTGTGCTGGCATGGCCCAATTTCCCTGTTGAGTGACATGTCGACGTTAGCAAGCCAGAGGGGCCCAATGCCAGCGTCATCGCCGCCCAATACCCGAACCTGATTTTGTTCGTAACGCTGATCCCTGTCACAGTCCGACTTGCCGACGGACACGTGATCTCCTACAGAAACCACGAAAACCGCTTCGCGCTTCGAGGACAACGCTTTCACCCACGGCGAAAACCTCAAGACCGGCATGAACACCGCTTTGAAGTCAGCGCGAACGGGGTGAAAACCGCACAGGCTCGCCGAACACAATCCAGAGAGAAAACTGCGGAATCAGTGCACCGATTCCGCAGGCATGTCCCGCTCCATATACAGGCTGCGCAGGGTGATGCCGCTCGGGTGCTCATAGCCGTCATCGCGAATGGCGACAAACCCCATCGCCCGGTAGAAGTCCGCCGCATTCAGCGAGGCATACAGGTAAAGCCGAGTGAAATGCTCTTCGGCCGCGATGGCTTCCAGCCCCTCCATCAAGCGCTTGCCCACGCCCCTTCCTGCATGAGCAGGCTCGACGAACACCGCAATCACCTCGCCGCTCTGTCGGTCCAGAATCCCATAGCCCAACAGTTGGCCCTCCTCTTCGGCGATCAAGGCGCAGCGAGTGGCCAGCAGGCGCAGGTAAGACTCAGGCGGAGGAGACTCGCTCCAGACCTCGATCTGTTCCGGCGAGTAATGGCTGGCACATAAGTGCCGCACGGCCCGTGTGCGCAGCGACCACAACAAGGGGATGTCCGGAATGGAGCCTGGTCTGAGTTCGATCATGTTGCGCATCCGTCAGAAGAACACGCACGAACATGCCTGTCCGTGCACAGCCTGTTAACGCCAGAGCGACAGGATGCGCTTTTCCTCGCCAGGCTGGAAGGTGCTGGTGTCATCCCCTGCGCAAGATCACCTACCGCCCAGGCACCGAACAATCACGCTGCAAACACCGCCCCTGTGGGAGTGAGCCGAAAGGCTGCTCAAGTCACTTAAAAACTCACCGTCGCCGACAACCGCGCAGTACGGGGCGCGCCGAGGAACAGGTAGTCGTCGCCCAGGTATTCGCCGACATCACGCCAGTAACGTTTGTCGAACAAGTTATCGACCGTCAGCCGGAACACGGTGTCGTAACCGTCGATTTTGGTGCTGTAGCGACTGCCCGCGTTGAACACCGTGTAATCGTCGACCTTCACCGAGCCCTCGCGGTTGGCGTATTTGCTGGCGCTGTATTGCATGCCGCCCATCAGCGCCAGACCCGGAATCGGCAGACTGTAGTCCGCTGACAGACTGCCCCGGTATTTGGGCACGTTGATCGCCTGATGATCTTCGTACGCCGCCGTGCCGCTGTTCTCCACCCGCGCCTTGATCGCTGCGACGCTGGCGGCGATTTGCAGTTGCGAGGTCAGCCAGCCGTTGGCGCTTAGCTCCAGCCCGGTGTTCTTTTGCTGGCCCTGTTGAACGAAAGTCAGGCTGCCGTCGTCATTGGGTTTCGAATACTGATAGGCCTGACGGGTCTGGAACAGCGCAGCGGTGAAGCTCATGCGGCGCCAGTCGTACTTGACCCCGGCTTCCAGTTGGCGAGAAATCGTTGGCGCAAGGATTTCACCCACGTTGGTGTCGAACACCGATGCCGTACCGCCCAGTGACAGGCCTTTGCTGTAGCTGGTGTACAGGGAAACATTGTCCACCGGCTTGTAGATCAACGCGCCTTGCGGCAAGAAGATCGAGCGCTGGGTGTGGCGATTGTCACTGCCGTCTTCGTTGTAGGCCTTCTCGTCGAGGCGAACCTGTCGCCCGCCGATCACGGTCTGCCAATGCTCGTTGAAGCTGATGCGATCAGTGGCGAACAGCCCATACTGGCGGCTGTCCAGACGTCGCTCGGTGTGCCCTACCGGCAAGTCGGACGGTGCAAAGGTTTCAGGCGTTTGATTGATGTTTCCCGAGCCCACGTACTCGCTGAAATACGGGCGAGTATCCACAGTGCGGCGGAACGCGCTGGTGCCGAACGTCAGTTCATGTTTCAGCCAGCCGGTGTTGAACAGCCCTGTCATCGCGGCTTCGATTTCATCGTTGCGCCGCGTGTCGTCAGGGCTACGGAAATCGTAGATATCGTAACCACCGTCGGTGTTGAAATGGCCGGTCACCGGCGTTGCCGGGCAATCGGTCTGGTAATAGCAGCCATAGGCGAAGGCGCTGTAGTCGTCGATCACCACACGGCTGCGCGAGGCGCTGAGGCTGGCTTTCCAGTCGTCACTGAATCGGTATTCATAACGGCCGTTCATGTTCAACGAGTCGATGCCCACCGGATTCGACCAGCTCTGATAACCCAGCAGCTTGCGCGGTGACGCATCGTGAGGCAGCTCGGTGCCGCCGATCAATTGGTACCCCGGCACCGAGCGCTGCTCCTTGGTCTGGTACTCGACATCCAGTTGCAAGGTGGACTGGTCGTTGATGTTCCAGTCGAAGGCCAGGGAGGCGAAGTCCCGCTGCCCATCGGCATGCTCGACGTAAGAGCGGATGTCTTCGTGGGCGACGTTGGCGCGCAGGCCGACCTGCTTTTCGCTGCCGAACCAGCCGCCCACATCGGTGGCGATGTAACGCTCGCCGTGCTCATTGGTGGAGATCGTCACCGAGCGGACATCTTCCGGGCGCTTGGTCTTGTAGTTGACCACGCCCGCCGGCTCTGAAACGCCGCTTTGCAGGCCAGACAGCCCCTTTAGCAGCTCGACCTGCTCCTTGTTCTCCAGTGCCACGTTCTGCTCGCCGGTGATGCTGCGGCCGTTGATGCGATAGCTGTTGGCGGCATTGAGCGAAAAACCACGCACCACGAAGTTCTCGTAGTAGCCCACCGGGGCGTAGCTGTCCCCCACCGAGGCGTCGTTGCGCAGCACATCGCCGAGCAGCTTCGCCTGCTGATCCTTCAAACGCGCCTCAGTGAACACGGAAATGGACGCGGGCGTGTCACGCAGTGGTTTTTCGCCGAAACCACCCACCGATGCGCTGTCCGCCTGATACACCGACAACTCCTCGCCCGACACTTTCACTGCGTCCAGCGTCAGCGGCTCGGCTTCTTGCGCGGCCAGCCATGGCGAAGCAAAGGCAAGGCTCAGCGGCAGCAGGCGGCTGAAGCCTGCGGCAGATCGGTGCGAGGTGGTCATCGACGGTGAAGCTCCAGAGGGGATTTCGTGGGCGCACTTTTTACGTTCTGTACCGATTTTTTACAACTGCGCTACGCCCTCTTTAAACGTATGAAAAGGCTCGAAACTTAGTCATCCGCTCATCTACACTCGGGCATACATCCCGTCAGCACTTCCTTTTTTCCCATAAACAAGAAGAAGGCCCCCATGACTTCGTCTTTGCTGCTCGCCGTACTCGCCTCCGGTTTTATCTACGCCATCTCGCCCGGACCGGGCGTGCTGGCTGTGTTCGGCATCGGCGCGTCCAAAGGCCGTCGCGCAGGGGCGGCGTTTCTCAGTGGGCATCTGTTGGGGGACGTGATCTGGTGCAGTACCGCGCTGGCCGCGATCATCGGTGCGAAGGTGATCGGCACCACAGCGTTCGACGTGCTGGGCATCATCAGTGGCCTGTTTTTGTTCTGGCTGGGTTGGCGCGCGATCCGCGCCAAACGCAGCAGCGAAGGCGAACCCAAAGCCTCAGGTCGCCACCCGTTCTGGCACGGCATCATGTTCGGCCTGACCAATCCCAAGGCGTACCCGGTGGCCGTGGCGACCTTCACCGCGCTGCTTTCCAGCCGGGCCGATCTACTGAACTGGTCGATGCTGCCGCTGTTGATTCTGATCAGCACGCTGGGCGGGATCGTGGCCTACGGGATCATCGTTGGCGTGGTCGGCGCGCGGCAGGTGCGTGCGGTGTACCAACGCCATGAGCTCACCATCACGCGCTTGTGTGGGGTGATGTTCATTGGTTTTGCGATCAATGCGTTGATGCACGCGGTGCCGAGCCTGTTGCCGCGCAGGCCCTGACCCGGAACTACCCTGTGGGAGCCGCCTTGGTGCGGGCGGCGTTCCGACGAAGGCGGTTGGCCAGGCAACATAGAATCTCCCACAGGTTGGCGGCCTCAGCGTTTGAGGCTTTCCAGCAACACCCGGTTGAACTGTTGCGGGTCCTGAATCTGTGGCGCATGGCCCAGCCCCGCGAACTCGATCAAGGTGGCCTGTGGAATGCGTTCGGCGACCGCCTTGCCTAGCTCCGGGTAATTGCCCAATGTTTTGCGCAGTTCTTCAGGCGCGGCGTCCTTGGCGATGGCGGTGTTGTCCTTCTGCCCGATGAACAGCACGGTCGGCATCTTCAGCTTTTCGAAATCGTAGAACACCGGCTGATTGAAGATCATCCCGTAGGTCTGCGCCGAGGCCCGGGCCACTTCTTCCTTGCCCTTGCCGTTGAACATCCCCGCCTGCATGTCGACCCAATGATCGAATTCCGGGCGCCATTCGTTGGCGTAGTAGGTCGACTGCTGGTATTTGCGGATGCTTTCAGCGCTGGTCTTCAGCTCGCGGGCGTACCAGTCGTCAAAGCTGCGATCTGGCACACCCTTGGCCTTCCAGTCCTCAAGACCGATGGGGTTGACCAGCATCAGTTGATCGACCTGGTCCGGGTACATCAGGGCAAACCGGGTCGCCAGCATGCCGCCCATGGAATGCCCGACCACCGTAACGTGATCGATGCCCAGGCTCGTCAGCAACGCTTTGGTGTTCTGCGCCAGTTGCTCAAAGGAATACTGATAATCCGCAGGTTTGCTGGAGCGGCAGAAACCGATCTGGTCCGGCGCCACCACACGATACCCCGCGGCGGTCAGAGCCTTGATGCTGCCCTCCCACGTCGCACCGCAGAAGTTCTTGCCGTGCAGCATCACCACGCTGCGGCCATTGGGGGTGCCGGTCGGCTTGATGTCCATGTAACCCATCTGCACCTGTTTGCCCTGGGATTCAAAACTGAAGTTCTGCGCCGTAAACGGGTACTGGAACCCCTCCAGTTGCGGCCCGTAGGACGGCGTTTGTGCCGCCATCAGCGGCAGGCTGACGCCCATCAGCAACGCGGGTAGCCATTTGGTCATGAAAACGCTCCAGACAGAGTGGGAATCAAGAGCAGACCTGAGCCGCTCTCGGAAAAATCCCTCGAATGGAGTCCTATCGAGCCGTCATTTTCAATGTTGCCGCGATTAACGGTGCATGCACGGGTACAATAGGCGCCTTTCCCTTCTGTAACGGCTTTTCTCATGACTGACCCCATTCGTCTTTCCAAACGCCTGATCGAGCTTGTCGGTTGTTCCCGCCGCGAAGCCGAACTGTTCATCGAGGGCGGCTGGGTCACTGTGGATGGCGTTGTCATCGACGAGCCGCAATTCAAGGTCGATAGCCAGGTCGTCGCCCTGAGCCCTGAGGCCAAGGCCGACAAACCGGAGCCGGTGACGCTGCTGCTCAACGTGCCAGCCGGTATGTCCCCTGAAAAAGCCCTGAGCCTGATCACGCCTGCCACCCTCTCGGCAGAGCACAGCGTCGGCAAACGCCCCCTCAAGGGCCATTTTCTGCGCCAGGAAGCCATTTCCACGCTGCAAGCCAATGCCAGCGGCCTGATGGTGTTCAGCCAAGACTGGAAAATCCTGCGCAAGCTCACCGACGACCGCAGCAAGATCGAGCAGGAATATGTGGTCGAAATCGACGGCGAAATGGCGCCCCATGGCCTCAATCGCCTGAACCACGGCCTGATGTACAAAGGCAAGGAACTGCCGAAGGTCAAAGCCAGTTGGCAGAACGAGACCCGCCTGCGCTTCGCCATGAAGAATCCGCAGCCCGGAATCATCGCCCAGCTTTGCGAAGCGGTTGGCCTGAAGGTCGTGTCCATTCGCCGGATTCGCGTCGGTGGCGTGTCCATCGGCAAAGTGCCCGAAGGCCAGTGGCGCTACCTGACTGAAAAAGAAAAGTTTTAACCCCCGTTTTTCAGCGCGGCGCGAGATGTCGCGCGTGCTCATACCGATCAGGACACATGCATCATGATGAACAACGACGTACTGCGCAGCATTCGCTACACGCTGAATATCAGCGATGGCAAGTTGGCGGACATCATCAAACTCGGCGGCCTTGACGTGACCAAGGCCCAAGTGATCGCCCTCACCAAAAAAGAGGAAGAAGAAGGCTTCGAGCCGTGCAGCGATGAAGTGCTGGCGTATTTCCTCGACGGTCTGGTGTTCTTCAAACGCGGCAAGGACGAGAGCCGCCCGCCATTACCCATCGAACTGCCGATGACCAACAACATCATCCTCAAGAAACTGCGCGTCGCCTTCGAACTCAAGGAAGAAGACATGCTCGCCGTGCTTCAGGCGTCCGACTTTCCGATTTCCAAACCTGAACTGAGCGCCCTGTTCCGCAAGCCAGGCCATAACAACTACCGTCCGTGCGGCGAGCAGTTGCTGCGCAATTTCCTGCGCGGCCTGACGTTGCGCGTTCGCGGTTGAGCGCGATTGCCCCTCCAATGAATCAGCCTTACAGCGTCTCGCCCATCGGTTTCGTCCGCTCCTGTTTCAAGGAAAAGTTTGCCATCCCGCGCCAGCCGCAACTGGCGCCCGCCGCGCGGGGCGTGCTGGAACTGGTGGCGCCCTTCGATCAGGGCGACGCGGTGCAGGGGCTGGAGCAGGTCAGCCATGTCTGGCTGTTGTTCCTGTTCCACGAAGCGCTGGAAGACAAACCGCGCCTGAAAGTGCGTCCTCCCCGTCTGGGCGGCAACCAGTCCATGGGGGTGTTCGCCACCCGCGCGACCCACCGCCCCAATGGCATCGGCCAGTCGGTGGTGAAGCTGGAGAAAGTCGAAGCAGGCCGTCTGTGGCTATCGGGTATCGATTTACTGGACGGCACGCCCGTGCTGGACGTCAAGCCCTACGTGCCCTACGCGGACATCATTCCCGAAGCGCGCAACAGCATGGCCGCCGCTGCGCCGGAGTTGATTCCGGTGTCGTGGGATGACAGCGCGCTGGGGCAGGCTCACGAGCACGCATTACGCTTGAGTGAGCCTCTGGTCGAACTGATCGAACAGTGCCTGGCCCAGGACCCGCGCCCTGCCTACCAGCAACCGACGCCTGAGCGCCGTTACGGGGCGCAGTTCTGGGATCTGGATGTGCGCTGGCATTACCCGCAGCCGGGGCAGATTCGGGTGCTGGAGGTCGTCATGTCAGGCACCGCCCTTTAGGCGGCAGGCCTCACCCCTCGACTGCCGCCCACTGCTTGCTCAGGCGCTTGTCGGAAATCGGCACCTTGGTGCCCAGTTGCTGGCCGAACAGCGACACACGGTACTCCTCCAGCCACCAGCGATACACCACCAGTTCCGCGTCGCGCTTGCCCTCTTGGGCATGTTTGTCGGCGCGGGTCTGGTATTGCGCCCAGAGATTGCCCAGTTCGATGCTCCAGACTCTGTCCTTCTGCACTTGAGCGCCCAGTTTTTCGAGACGCAGCTCGATGGCCTTCAGATAGCGTGGCAGCTCCTTGAGCCAGACCGCCGGGGTTTCGCGGACGAAACCGGGATACACCAGCTTTCCAAGCTGCGCCTTGATGTCGTTCAGCGCCACGGCCTGAGTCAGATCGATCTTGCCCTTGAAGCGCTTTTGCAGGCCGTGCCACAGCTTGAGGATTTCCAGCGTCAGCCGCGCCAGTCGCTCGGCATGCTCGGTCAGGTTGCCGCGCTTGCGTTCGGCCAACGACAGCAAGCCTGCACCATCCCGTGGCAAGGTGGCTTCGCCGTCGAGAATGCAGGTGTCGAGGCTCGCCAGCAGGATGTCTTCGATCAACGCGTCGACCCGGCCCATGTCGCGATACAGCAACGCCAGCTCGGTCTGCCCCGGCAGTTTGCTGCGCAGGAATTTCGCAGGCTCGGCCAGTTGTTGCAGCAACAAACGCTGCAACGCACGACGGTGCTGATACTCGGCTTCGGTCTGGGTCGAGAAGCGCCCCTCCTTGACCGTGCCACCCTCTTCTACCAGCGCCGGATAGACCGTCATCGACAACCCGGCGATCTTCTGCTGAGTCTTCTCTTCTACTTTGGCGAAGCCTTTGGCCTCCACCGGCTGCTGACTTTTCGCCGACTGCGGCACAGCCAACGCGGCCTGTCCGGCCTCGGCAAAACGGGCGGTCAAGGCATCCAGATCACGGCCTTCGCCGAGGAACTTGCCGTTGGCGTCGACCACTTCCAGGTTCATTTTCAGGTGGCTCTCCACCTGCTGTGCGGCCTCGACCCACGCTTCGTCGGTCACCCGTGCACCGGTCATGCGCAGCAATTCGCGGCCCAACGCCTGAGGCAGCGAGCCATCCGCGAAGACCATGCGTTGCAGCGCGGCCTTGACGAAGTCCGGCACTGGCACAAAGTTTTTGCGCAAGGCTTTGGGCAGGTTGCGCACCAGCGCCACACATTTGGTTTCCAGCAAGCCCGGCACCAGCCATTCCAGCCGCTCGGCGGGCAACGACAGCAGCAACGGCGCCGGAACCCGCAAGGTCACGCCGTCGCGGGCGTGATTGGGTTCGAAGTGGTAGCTCAGCGGCAGGGTCAGATCGCCCAGGCGCAGGGTGTCCGGGTACAGGTTGGCGGTGACCTCACTGGCCTCCCGCGCCAGCACGTCCTCCTCGCGCATGATCAGCAGTTGCGGGTTCTTCTGGCTTTCAATCCGATACCAGGCGTCGAAGGTCGCGGTCTGGTGAATCTCGGCGGGCAGGCGCGCCTCATAGAAACCGAACAAGGTTTCTTCGTCGGCCAGAATGTCCCGACGGCGGGCCTTGGCTTCCAGTTCGTCGAGCTGCTCCAGCAATCGGGTGTTGGCGCTCAGGCATTTGGCCCGGGACTGAATCTCTCCCCGCACCAACCCCTCACGAATGAAAAACTCGCGAGAGACCACAGGATCAATCGGGCCGAAATGCACAGGACGCCGCCCGACAATGATCAAACCAAACAGCGTGATCTGCTCGTAGGCCACGACCTGGCCGCGCTTCTTCTCCCAATGGGGTTCGAAGTGGTTTTTCTTGACCAGATGGCTGGCCAGCGGCTCGATCCAGTCCGGCTCGATCTTGGCCACCATGCGCGCGTAGAGCTTGGTGGTTTCCACCAGTTCGGCGGCCATGATCCATTGCGGGCGTTTTCTGCCCAAACCGGAGGACGGGTGCACCCAGAATCGCCGCTGACGGGCGCCGAGGTAATCGCCTTCTTCGGTCTTCTGGCCGATCTGGCTCAACAAGCCAGAGAGCACCGCCTTGTGGAATTTCGGGTAATCCGCCGGCGCCTTGTTGACGTTCAGTTGCAGGTCACGACAGATCAGGCTCAGTTGGCGATGAGAGTCGCGCCACTCACGCAGTCGCAGGTAGTTGAGGAAGTTACGGCGACACCAGTTACGCAGCGGGCTGGCGGTGAGCGCTTGGCGCTGCTCTTCGAAACCGCGCCACAGATTGACCAGCCCGGCAAAGTCCGAGTCCTGATCCTTCCATTGTGCGTGGGCCTGGTCAGCGGCCTGCTGACGCTCAGGCGGACGCTCGCGAGGGTCTTGAATCGACATCGCGCTGGCGACGATCAGCACTTCCTGAAGGCTGCCCTGTTTGGCCGCTTCCAGCAGCATTCGGCCCATGCGCGGGTCCACCGGCAGGCGCGCCAGTTGGCGGCCCAGCGGGGTGAGCTGGTTTTCGCGGTTAACCGCTGACAGCTCTTGCAACAGGTTGAAACCGTCGCTGATCGCCTTGCCATCCGGCGGCTCGATGAAGGGGAAGTCGGTGATCTGGCCCAGCCGCAAATGCAGCATCTGCAAGATGACCGCCGCAAGGTTGGTGCGCAGAATCTCGGGGTCGGTGAATTCCGGGCGCGCGAGGAAATCTTCTTCGCTGTACAAGCGTACGCACAGGCCCGGTTCAACCCGCCCGCAACGGCCCTTGCGCTGGTTGGCGCTGGCTTGGGAAATGGCTTCAATCGGCAGGCGCTGAACCTTGGCGCGGTAGCTGTAGCGACTGATCCGCGCGGTGCCGGTGTCGATCACGTAACGAATGCCGGGGACCGTGAGCGAGGTTTCGGCGACGTTGGTGGCCAACACCACGCGACGGCCGGGATGGGACTGGAAAATCTTCGCCTGTTCGGCAGGCGTGAGGCGCGCATACAGCGGCAGAATCTCGGTGTGGCGCAGTTGCGCCTTGCGCAGCACCTCGGCAGCGTCGCGAATCTCTCGCTCGCCGGGCAGAAACACCAGCACGTCGCCCGGCGATTTGCGTTCGGCCCGTTCGAAAGCGGCCAGTTCGTCCAGCGTCGCCAGAATCGCCTGATCGACGGTCAGGTCATCCTCGACACTGTTGCCCTCTTCGTCCTGCTCGGCGGTCAGCGGGCGATACCAAGTGTCCACCGGGAAGGTCCGGCCCGAGACTTCGATAATGGGTGCCTTGTCGAAATGCTCCGAGAAACGCTCCAGGTCGATGGTCGCCGAGGTGATGATGACTTTCAGGTCCGGGCGACGGGGCAGCAGGGTTTTCAGGTAGCCCAGCAGAAAGTCGATGTTCAGGCTGCGTTCATGGGCCTCGTCGACGATGATCGTGTCGTAACGCTCAAGAAAACGGTCGTGCTGAGTTTCGGCCAACAGAATACCGTCGGTCATCAGCTTGATCAGGGTGTTCTCGTCGCTTTGATCCTCGAAGCGCACCTGATAGCCGACCAGACCGCCCAGTGGCGTGCCAATTTCCTCGGCCACGCGAGCGCCGACGCTGCGTGCAGCGATTCGACGGGGTTGGGTGTGACCGATCAGGCCGTGCTGGCCGCGACCGATTTCCAGACAGATTTTCGGCAACTGCGTGGTCTTGCCCGAACCGGTCTCGCCCGCGATGATCAGCACCTGGTGCTTGAGCAGCGCCGCCTTGATCTCGTCGCGCTTGGCAGCGATGGGCAGGTTTTCGTCATAGCGAATGGTCGGCACGCTCTGTTTGCGTGACGTGACCAGCGCGCACGACGCCTGCACACGCTCGACCCACTGCGCCAGCTTCGCCTCGTCGGGCTTCTTGCGCAGTTCGTGCAACTGGCGACGCAGGCGATGACGATCACTGATCATCGCGTGGTCGAGGTTCTTGAGCAGTTGGTCGATGGAGGGCGATTCGTCGGTCATCAGGGCGCGAAGTCTTTTCTGTCTGAATGCAGGGCGCGGATTGTCGCAGATTTACCCATGATCATGCACAACCTGTGGGAGCCGGCTTGCTGGCGAATACGGTGTGTCATTCAAAGCTGCGGTGCCTGACACCCCGCATTCGCCAGCAAGCTGGCTCCCACAATGATGGTGTCGAATCAAAAATCGCTGATCGACTGCTACAGGGGTCATCGACATCAAATCAAAAACCCCGCACGAGGGCGGGGTCTGGTAAGGGGAAACGCTTATGCCGGTTTCTTCAACGCCAGCTTCTTCAACTCTTCATCGCGCAATTCACGGCGCAGGATCTTGCCTACGTTGGTGGTTGGCAGCGCATCGCGGAATTCCACGCTGCGCGGCACTTTGTACGCCGTGACGTTACCGCGCATGTGTTCCATGACCTGCTCTTTGCTCAGCGTCGCACCGGGCTTGACCACCACGAAAATCTTGATCGCCTCGCCCGACTTCTCGTCCGGCACACCAATGGCCGCGCACTGCAGCACGCCCGGCAGTGTCGCGAGCACGTCTTCCAGTTCGTTCGGGTACACGTTGAAGCCGGACACCAGAATCATGTCCTTCTTGCGGTCGACGATGCGCATGTAACCGTCAGGCTGAATGATCGCGATGTCACCGGTCTTCAACCAGCCTTCAGCGTCGAGCATTTCGTCAGTGGCCTCCTGACGCTGCCAGTAGCCTTTCATGACCTGCGGGCCTTTGACACACAGCTCGCCCACTTCGCCCAGCGGCAGCTCTTCACCCGCGTCGTTGATGGTCTTGCACAGGGTCGACGGCACGGGAATGCCGATGGTGCCCATCTGGATTTTCTGGATCGGGTTGACAGTGGCCACCGGGCTGGTTTCGGTCATGCCGTAGCCTTCGCAGATCGAACAACCGGTGACTTCCTTCCAGCGTTCTGCCGCCGCCTGTTGCAACGCCATGCCGCCTGAGAGGGTGACTTTCAGCGAAGAGAAATCCAGGTTACGGAAGTCGGCGTTGTTGCACAGTGCCACGAACAACGTGTTCAGGCCGACGAAGCCGCTGAACTTCCACTTCGACAGCTCCTTGACCATTGCTGACAGGTCGCGCGGGTTGCTGATCAGGATGTTGTGGTTGCCGATCAGCATCATCGACATGCAGTGAAAGGTGAACGCATAGATGTGGTACAGCGGCAGCGGGGTGATGAGGATTTCCGTGCCTTCGTTGAGGTTCGAGCCCATCAGAGCCTTGCATTGCAGCATGTTGGCGATCAGGTTGCGGTGAGTCAGCATCGCGCCCTTGGCCACGCCGGTGGTGCCGCCGGTGTATTGCAGCACGGCAACGTCGCTGCTTTTAGGCGAAGCGTCGTTGACCGATTTGCCTTGCCCCTGCGCCAGCACGTCGTTGAATTTGACGGCTTTGGGCAGATGAAACGGCGGGACCATTTTCTTCACGTATTTGATGACGCTGTTGACCAGCAGACGCTTGAGCGGCGGCAGCAGGTCGGCGACTTCGGTGACGATGACGTGCTTGACGCCAGTCTTGGGCACGACCTTCTCGGCCAGGTGCGCCATGTTGGCCAGGCACACCAGCGCCTTGGCACCGGAGTCGTTGAATTGGTGTTCCATTTCCCGCGCGGTGTACAGCGGGTTGGTGTTGACCACGATCAGACCGGCGCGGATGGCGCCGAATACGGCAATCGGGTACTGCAATACGTTGGGCAGTTGCACGGCGATGCGATCGCCCGGCTGCAAGTCGGTGTGGTGTTGCAGGTACGCTGCGAATGCTCCCGACAACTGATACAGCTCACCATAGGTGAGTGTCTTGCCCAGGTTGCTGAACGCAGGTTTATTGGCGAAACGCTCGCAGGACTGTTTCAATACGGCCTGGACGTTTGGATACTCGTCCGGATCGATATCGGCAGCGATGCCAGACGGATATTTATCCTTCCAGAAATTTTCGATCATGGAAGCCGACTCCTCAGCGACAGCGTTTCTACACACCGCTCAAAGCGATGATTTCTTGTGATTGGAATGTTTGTAGCAACCGCTTTTTGCTTATCGACAGAACAAAAAGCGGGCCGAGCGTAGCAGCTTTGCCAAGGGGCCACCAGAGGCAAAAGCAGCCCCCACAGTCACAAACATGACTCTTGAATTGTGTTTAGTCATGTTTAGAGCAATGAACCTAAATGTCGAAAAATCCTACGCCCTACCTGACGCCGACGTTCACCTGTGGGAGCGAATTCATTCGCGATTGGGCCGTAGATCCGACACATATTTTTCGGTTGCACCACCGCATCGCGAATGAATTCGCTCCCACAGGGTTCGCTGTCGGGCCGATGATCGGCGTACAAACCTTTCGAACACAAAAAACGGCGTGTTTCTCAACACGCCGTTTTTGTTTATAGCCGTTTCAGGCGATGTCGCGCAGCTCTCGCCGCAGGATCTTGCCTACAGGCGTCATCGGCAACGACTCGCGCAGCACGATGTATTTAGGAATTTTGTAACCGGTGAAGTTCTCCTTGCAGTAGGTCTTCAATTCTTCGGTGGTCAGGCTTGAGTCTCTGGGCACCACAAACAGCTTCACCGCCTCCCCCGAGCGCTCGTCCGGCACACCGATCACCGCGCAATTGGCGACTTTCGGATGACGGGACACGACGTCTTCGATTTCGTTGGGGTACACGTTGAAGCCCGACACGATGATCAGATCTTTCTTACGGTCAACGATGCGAATGAACCCGTCCGGGTCGATCACCGCAATGTCGCCGGTCTTGAGCCAGCCTTCGCTGTCGATGACTTCCGCCGTCGCATCCGGTTTGTGCCAGTAACCCAGCATGATTTGCGGCCCCTTCAGGCACAGCTCGCCGCGCTCGCCCAAAGGCAGTTCGACGCCCTCGTCATCGATCACCTTGGCGGTCGTGCCCGGCACCGGCATGCCGACCGTGCCCAGCTTCGACTTGCCGCCATAGGGGTTGGCCGTGGCGACCGGTGACGTCTCGGTCAGGCCATAACCTTCCACAATGGGGCAACCGGTCAGTTGCAACCAGCGCTCTGCGGTGGCTTTGACCAACGCCGTACCGCCCGAGTTGGTCAGGCGCAGGCTGGAGAAGTCCAGGCTCTTGAAGTCCGGATGATCCATCAGGGCCACGAACAGGGTATTGAGACCAAGCATCGCCGAGAACTTCCACTTTTTGAGTTCTTTGATGAAGCCGCCAATGTCGCGAGGGTTGGTGATTAGCACGTTGTGGTTGCCACTGACCATCATGCACATGCAGTTACAGGTGAACGCATAGATGTGGTACATCGGCAGCGGCGCGATCATGATTTCGCTGCCTTGCTTGAAGATCGGCAACCCGTCCACATCGTGCTGCAACATGCAGGCATAGACCTGTTGCATGTTGGCCACCAGGTTGCCATGGGTCAGCATCGCGCCCTTGGGCGAGCCGGTGGTGCCGCCGGTGTATTGCAGGACCGCGATGTCGTCCAGATCCAGTTGCACCCGCTGCAAGTGATCGCCCTGCCCGATCTTCAACACACTCTTGAACGACACGGCCTGAGGCAAATCGTACTCGGGCACCATCTTCTTGACCTTCTCGACGACGGTGTTGATCAGCCAGCCTTTGGCGGCGGATTGCAAGTCGCCCATCTTCACTTCGATCAGGTACTGAATGTCGGTGTCCGGCAGTACTTCCTGCACGTTCTTGCCGAAGACGTTCAGGTACACCAGCGCCCGGGCGCCGGAATCCTTGAACTGGTGGCGCATTTCCCGCGCGGTATAGAGCGGGTTGGTATTGACCACGATCAGCCCGGCTCGCATGGCGCCGAAGACCGCAATGGGGTATTGGATCAGGTTGGGCATTTGCACCGCGATGCGGTCGCCCGGTTTGAGTTCGGTCTGTTGTTGCAGATACCCGGCGAAGGCCGCCGATTGCCGCTCAAGCTCGGCGTAGGTCAGGGTCACGCCCATGTTGCTGTACGCCGGGCGATCCGCGTACTTCTTGCAATTGCGCTCGAAGACCTCGACCACGGACTGATACGCGTGCAAATCCACTTCAGAGAGGACGCCCGCCGGGCGCTTGTCATTCCAGAAATCAGGTTGCATGTTCTTTTTATCCTCTTACCTGAGAGTGCTGGCCCCGCTGTCGTGCACGGGTGCTTGCGGGACGTTAGCAGCTAACGCGAACAAGGCAAATACACTCGCTGGTGTCATCAATGACGTGAATCTTGCGAGTGGCCTGACCGCCATTCGGTAACGGCTATACACTGCTGGAAAAGACCCACTAAAGCGGTTTTTCAAGACAATTTTATACAAGGCCAGGGAAACGCCATGAAACACGATGCCTTTTGGCTGGACACACCCGATCACAATCGCCTGTTCGTCAACACATGGCAGCCGATAACGGCCCCCAGAGCGGTGGTGATGCTGTCCCATGGCATGGCCGAACACAGCGGACGTTACGAACGACTGGGTCAGGCACTGACCGACGCGGGCCTTGCCTTGTATGCCCACGACCAGCGCGGCCATGGCCGTACTGCCGATCATGGCGTGCTGGGGCATTACGCGGATCGGGATGGCTGGAACAAGGTGGTGGGCGACCTGGCGACCCTTCGCGCCTCAATTGCCCAGCACCATCCGGGTACACCCGTGTTTCTGCTGGGCCACAGCATGGGCAGCTACATCGCGCAGGCGTATTTGATGCACCACAGCGCCAGTCTTCAGGGCGCGGTGCTCAGTGGCTCGAATTTCCAGCCGGTTTCGCTCTATCGCACTGCGGCCGTGGTGGCCCGCATGGAGCGCTGGCGTCAGGGACCGACCGGACGCAGTGCGCTGATCGAGTTTCTCTCGTTCGGCTCCTTCAACACCCGATTCAAGCCGGTGCGCACCTCATTCGACTGGCTCAGCCGCGATCCGGTCGAGGTCGACCACTACGTCAACGACCCACTGTGCGGCTTTCGCTGCACCAATCAGTTCTGGCTGGACATGCTCGGCGGTCTGCAGCAAATCAGCAAACCGTCCAACCTGGCGCAAATCGACAAAAGCCTGCCGATGCTGATCATGGGCGGCGAATGTGATCCGGTGAGCGAAGGGCGACGTCTCAAGGATCTGGCCGACGCCTTGAGCGGGACCGATCATCCGTTCGTCACGTTGAAGATCTACCCCCAGGCGCGCCATGAAATTCTCAATGAAACCAACCGCGACGAAGTCACCCGTGATTTACTCGCCTGGTTCGACGAGGCGCTGACGGAGCCACGGCCGCCGCGCAGCGAATGAAGCACTCGTTATCACTTTTCACCTTCAGTCACAGGATCGCAGCATGACTCAAGTTACCAACACGCCCTACGAAGCGCTGGAAGTCGGCCAGAAGGCCAGCTACACCAAGACCGTCGAAGAGCGTCACATCCAGTTGTTCGCCGAAATGTCCGGCGACCGTAACCCGGTGCATCTGGATGCCGAGTTCGCCGCCAAGACCATGTTCAAGGATCGCATCGCCCACGGCATGTTCAGTGGCGCACTGATCAGCGCCGCAGTGGCCTGTGAACTGCCTGGCCCGGGGACCATTTACCTGGGTCAGAAGATGAGCTTTCAGAAGCCGGTGAAGATCGGCGACACGCTGACAGTGCGTCTGGAAATTCTGGAGAAACTGCCGAAGTTCAAGATCCGTATTGCCACCAACGTGTACAACCAGAACGATGAACTGGTGGTCGAGGGTGAAGCGGAGATTCTGGCGCCTCGCAAAGAACAAACGGTTACGTTGGCAGAGTTGCCGACCATCACGGTCGGTTGAAGAACGGAGTTCTGCCTTCAACGACTGACTTGAAAACCTGTAGCACCACGGCTTGTCGGCGGCTCCCGAAGTACCTCTTCACGCCTTGAAGCCAAAAAAAATGGGCGACCGAAGTCGCCCTAAATGCCTTGCGTGCTCTTTTTATAGAAGACTCAATCCTTGCCGCGCTTGCGTGAGTCTTTCCAGATGAACAATGACAGGCCTGCGAAGAAGCTGAGTATCAGCATGACCGTGCCAACGCCCGCTATCACTGCATGATCGAGAAACATAAACGCCCCTCCGCTGTGACCCTGTTCGATGGGTGCAGATTACGCAGAGGGGGTTTTGGGGGTGTTGACCCAGATCAATGTCGCGACGCGACACCTGATCGACCCGGATCAGAAAAGCAGAGGGGTCTAGCGTTTTTTCGGTTTGCTCTTGGACTTCTTCTTGGCCTTGCCCAGCGGCATCGCCTGTTCGAAGGCCTGGCGTACTTCGTTGAGTCGCTTGTCGTTGAGGTCGTGAATGCGCTTGGCGCGCTCGACACTCAGGTCTACCAGTTTTTCATCACTCATGACGTGCTGCTCTCGAATGCCCGTTGGCGACCATAATGCGCAATCCCACAGTCGCTGACCAGCACCTCAGACCTTCAAGTCGACCCACAAGCCCTGACGTGGCTCATCGTCGATGATTGGCACGACCGGCACGGTGTTGTCGGCATTGAGGAAATCACCGGGAATCGCCGGCCCGGCAGGCGCCTGTTGATGCGCGTCCTGTTCAGCCTCTTCGTTCAGTTCGGGATGACGATCGGATGCCCGTCGGTCTTTGCGTCGTCGTTGCTGTCGACGCTGTTCTTCACGCAGCAGCAATTGCGCCTGCTCAGGGTCGCGCTGGCCCATGTTGATGGTGCTTTCATTGGAGCTCGGCTGCGCAGGCGCCACAGGCGGGATGTCCGGCGTGGGTTTGACCGGGTCCTGCTGCGCAGTGACGGGGGCCGCACTCAAGGGGATCAGCGGTGGCAGCATGGTAATGGTCTCCTGTTATCAAGCTGTCGGCTGCCGGTTCGTCGACTTGAGCCGTAACGTGCGGGACTTTCGACTATGTTTTTCGCAACAAGTGCCCTTCGAGGTCCACACGCCCAATAAATACGGGGCTTTTTACAATGTGGCTTTGGCCTGAGCAGCTTGTTCCGTTAACATAGTCGGCTTTTTCAAGGCGGGAGTCAGGCAGCATGGCGCAGCAGTATCAACCGGGGCAACGCTGGATTAGCGACAGCGAAGCCGAGCTGGGTTTAGGCACCGTTCTGGCACAGGACGGCCGCTTGTTGACCGTGCTCTACCCGGCCACTGGCGACACCCGCCAGTATGCATTGCGCAATGCCCCATTGACGCGGGTGCGCTTCTCGCCGGGTGACACCATCACCCACTTCGAGAACTGGAAAATGACCGTTCGCGAAGTCGAAGACGCTGATGGCCTGTTGGTCTACCACGGTCTCAACGCACAGAACCAACCGGTAAGCCTGCCGGAAACCCAACTGTCGAACTTCATCCAGTTCCGTCTGGCCAGCGATCGTCTGTTCGCCGGGCAGATCGACCCCCTTGCCTGGTTCTCACTGCGCTACCACACCCTGGAACACACCAGCCGTCAGTTGCAGTCCTCGCTGTGGGGCCTGGGCGGTGTTCGTGCTCAGCCAATCGCTCACCAATTGCACATCGCCCGTGAAGTCGCCGATCGCATCGCGCCTCGGGTTCTGCTGGCGGACGAAGTGGGTCTGGGCAAAACCATCGAAGCCGGTCTGGTCATCCATCGTCAATTGCTGTCGGGCCGTGCCAGCCGCGTGCTGATCCTGGTGCCGGAAAACCTGCAACACCAGTGGCTGGTGGAAATGCGCCGCCGCTTCAACCTGCAGGTCGCGCTGTTCGACGCCGAACGCTTCATCGAGAGCGATGCCAGCAACCCGTTCGAAGACACGCAACTGGCGTTGGTTTCGCTGGAATGGCTGGTGGACGACGAGAAGGCTCAGGACGCGCTGTTTGCTGCGGGCTGGGATTTGATGGTCGTCGACGAAGCTCACCATCTGGTCTGGCATGAAGACAAGGTCAGCCCGGAATACTCGCTGGTCGAGCAACTGGCCGAAGTGATTCCCGGCGTGCTGCTGCTGACCGCGACCCCGGAACAACTGGGTCAGGACAGCCACTTTGCACGCCTGCGCCTGCTCGATCCGAACCGTTTCCATGACCTGAAAGCGTTCCGCGCCGAAAGCGAAAACTATCGCCCGGTGGCTGAAGCCGTTCAGGAGTTGCTGGATCAAGGCCATCTGTCGCCTAAAGCCCATGAAACCATTCAGGGCTTCCTGGGCGCCGAAGGCGAATCCCTGCTGGGCGCTGTGGCCGATGGCGACACCGAAGCCAGTGCCCGCCTGATTCGCGAACTGCTGGACCGCCACGGCACGGGTCGCGTGCTGTTCCGTAACACCCGCGCCGCCGTGCAGGGTTTCCCGGAGCGCAAACTGCATCCGTACCCGCTGCCCTGCCCGGCTGAATACCTCGAATTGCCGGTGGGCGAACACGCCGACCTGTACCGGGAAGTCAGCTTCCAGGCCCAGGCCGAATCCAGCGAAGAAGAGCGCTGGTGGCGTTTCGACCCACGTGTCGACTGGCTGATCGACACGCTGAAAATGCTCAAGCGCGTCAAGGTGCTGGTGATCTGCGCCCACGCCGAAACCGCGATGGATCTGGAAGACGCGCTGCGCGTGCGCTCCGGTATCCCGGCCACCGTGTTCCATGAAGGCATGAACATTCTGGAACGTGACCGCGCCGCTGCGTACTTCGCCGACGAAGAGTTCGGTGCGCAAGTGCTGATCTGCTCGGAAATCGGCAGTGAGGGTCGCAACTTCCAGTTCTCGCACCACTTGGTGCTGTTCGACCTGCCTGCACACCCGGACCTGCTGGAACAGCGTATTGGCCGTCTGGACCGGATCGGCCAGAAGCACACCATCGAGCTGCATGTACCGTATCTGGAAACCAGCCCGCAAGAGCGCCTGTTCCAGTGGTATCACGAGGCGCTCAACGCGTTCCTCAACACCTGTCCGACCGGCAACGCCCTGCAACATCAGTTCGGCCCGCGCCTGCTGCCGCAACTGGAAGGCGGCGATGAAGACGACTGGCAAGCACTGGTCAAAGAAGCCCGCACCGAACGTGAGCGTCTGGAAAGCGAGCTGCACACCGGTCGCGACCGCCTGCTGGAACTCAACTCCGGCGGCGCAGGCGAAGGCGAGGCGCTGGTCGAGGCCATTCTCGAACAGGACGACCAGTTCACCCTGCCGATCTACATGGAGACCCTGTTCGACGCTTTCGGCATCGACAGCGAAGACCATTCTGAAAACGCCCTGATCCTCAAGCCAAGCGAGAAGATGCTCGATGCCAGCTTCCCGCTGGGCGACGACGAAGGTGTGACCATCACCTACGACCGCAATCAGGCGCTGTCCCGCGAGGACATGCAGTTCATCACCTGGGAGCACCCGATGGTGCAGGGCGGCATGGATCTGGTGCTGTCCGGCTCGATGGGCAACACCGCAGTCGCGCTGATCAAGAACAAGGCGCTGAAACCGGGCACCGTGCTGCTTGAGTTGCTGTACGTCAGTGAGGTGGTCGCGCCGCGTTCGCTGCAATTGGGCCGCTACCTGCCACCGGCTGCGCTGCGCTGCCTGCTGGACGGCAACGGCAACGACCTGTCGGGCCGTGTGTCATTCACCACCTTGAACGATCAACTGGAAAGCGTACCGCGCGCCAGCGCCAACAAGTTCATCCAGGCCCAGCGTGACGTGCTCAATCCGCAAATCAACGCCGCTGAAGCGAAGGTTGCGCCGAAACACGCCGAACGCGTGGCTGAAGCGCAACGCCGCCTGGCTGCGGACACCGATGAGGAACTGGCGCGTTTGACGGCGTTGCAGGCGGTCAACCCGACGGTTCGCGACAGCGAACTGACGGCATTGCGCGAATTGCGTGAACAAGGGCTGGCGATGCTGGACAAGGCTGCGCTGCGTCTGGAAGCGATTCGGGTGCTGGTCGCGGGCTGATCAACACCTTGTTACTGTAGGAGCGCGCTTGCCCGCGATGGCGTTTTGTCGATGACGAATATGTCATCTGACACACCCCAATCGCGGGCAAGCGCGCTCCTACAATGTTTGGCGTTCGCACTTACACAACCGACGGCTGCCCCATAGGCGCGTCTACGCCCATCCCCTCCCGCATCCGCTGCGCATCGCGGCTGAAGCTTTTCGACGCGATCACCAGAAACACCAGCGTGAAAAACAACGCGCCGGGAATCAGGTACATCATCGCGTCATGCAGGCCCATGGCCTTGAACGCCTCGCTCATCTGTTCGACCTGCGCAGCGGCCATCGCCGTATGGGCGAAGTGATCAGACAGCAGCCCTACCACCACAGGCCCAAGACCACCGCCCAGCAGATACAACCCGGCGAAGAACAGCGCCATTGCCGTGGCGCGCAGCCGAGGTTGCACCACGTCCTGAATGGCGGTGTAAACGCAGGTGTAGAAGTTGTAGGAAAACAACCAACCCACGCTGAACACGCCCACGAACACACCGATTTCGATCTTCCCGGCGTGCAACGCAAACCCGGTGCACAGGCACGCGACGGTCATGCTCAACCCCGCAAACATCAGACGCCCGTTAGCCCAGCGTTGATGCACTTTGTCGGCAACCCAGCCGCCAACCGTCAGGCCGACAAGCCCGGTGACCCCCACGATCATCCCGGTGGCCATCGCCGCGTCCTGCAACGGCAGCAGGAAATAACGCTGAAGCATGGGCACCATGAACGAATTGCAGGCGTAGCTGGCGAAGTTGAATGCCAGCCCCGCCAGCACCAACCAGCGGAACGTGGGGATCGACAGCACGCGACGGATGGGTCGATTGACCTTTTCCTCGGTCACCACAGCGGTGTCTGCGGCCCCGCGCGCCGGTTCGCGGATCATGAACATGAACACCGCCAGGATCAGCCCCGGCACAGCAGCAATGAAAAACGGCGCGCGCCAGCTATCGAACGCTTTGACCATTGCGCCGATGGTGAAAAACGCCAACAGCAAGCCCAGTGGCAGTCCCAACATGAAAATGCCCATCGCCCGCGAGCGCTTGTGCGCTGGAAACAGATCGCCGATCAGTGAATTGGCAGCAGGTGCGTAACTCGCCTCGCCGATCCCCACCCCCATGCGCACCAGCAAAAATGTCCAGAAGTTGCTGACCAGACCGTTCACCGCCGTCAGCGCGCTCCAGGCTGCCAGACCCCAGCCCATGAGTTTGCGTCGCGAGCCAGTATCGGCCATGCGCCCTAAAGGCAGACCGGCGATGGCATACACCAGCGTGAACGCAGTGCCAATGATCCCGAGCTGAAAGTCGCTCAATGACCATTCCTTGCGGATAGGTTCGATGATGATGGCGGGGATGGTCCGATCGAAGAAATTGAACAGGTTGGCCAGAAACAGCAAAAACAGAATGCGCCACGCATTCGTCGCCTGAGTGGAATGAACCATGTGTCGCCCTCTTTCTTGTTGTTGTCAGGCCAGACACCTGCGCCGTAACCCTGAAATCTAGACAGCCCAACCTTGCCTGTCTGTGATCATTCGCAGGGCTGATATCGCTTTATCGAATCGCCCGCGACATCGAGGGCAATCACCTTTAGCAGCACGGCTTGCCGGCGGCAGCGGTCTTGAGTCCGCCACCGCTGGCAGGCCGTGCTGCTAAAGGGAATAGCTGCCCTGAACTTTATTTTTTGCCCCCCCCTTCCCAGCCGCAATGGGAAGCCTAGAATGAGCGCGCTTACCTCCCATATCCCCCCTTATCCTCGGTCCGAAGCTATGTCCGACGTCAGTCCGTGCCTGAATTGTGGTGCCTGCTGTTCACACTTTCGCGTGTCTTTCTTTTGGGGTGAATGCGCATCAGCGGGGGGAACCGTGCCCGATGAACTGGTGACCAGCATCAGCCCCAGCCGCGTGGCGATGCTAGGCACCGAGTTCAAAGCGCCGCGCTGCACGGCACTGGGTGGCGAGGTGGGAAAAACGGTGAGTTGTTCGATCTATGAACAGCGCTCCAGCACCTGTCGCGAATTCGAGTCGTCGTGGGAGCACGGCGAGCACAATCCCGATTGCGACAAGGCACGCGCCGCCTTTGGCCTGCTCCCGCTCGAACGGCCTGTTCTGCTGGTGGAGTCAACTCATCTGGATGTAATGGGCGTTCTTTAGAACATTTGGCGATTGAGCCTATTCCGAAATAGTTGGTACGTCCGTCTTCCAACGGCTGTTTAAAACCCTGCGACTCCTATAATCATTCCAAAGTGCCATCAGTTACCCAGACTGAGATCACTCCGGCAGTGGACACATGGAGCGTGCTATGGATTGGCTGGGTTTGCATTTTCTCCCCGCGACATCGGTAAGTGGCCGGATGCTGCTTGAGTGCAGCCATAACCCTCTGCTGATTCTGCTTGCCTACGCAGTGGCTTGCGCTGCCAGCTTCGCGACACTGGACATCGCCGAACGTGTGGGCCACGTCGAGCACCGCAACGCGCGTCTGCGCTGGCGTGCACTGGGCGCGCTATGCCTGGCGGTGGGTATTTGGGCGATGCATTTCATCAGCATGCTGTCGTTTCAGGCGCCGCTGGAAATGCACTACGACCTGCCCATCACCGTCGCCTCGCTGGCGATTGCGCTGGTGTCCGGCATGGTCGCCATGGAAGCCCTTAGTCACGCTGAGTTGAACGTCGCGCAATATCTGTTTGCTGCCATCTGCATTGGCCTGGGTATCACCGCAATGCACTACGTGGGCATGTCTGCCATGCGCTCCAGTGCCGTGCAGTATTACGAGCCCGTGCGCTTTGCAGGCTCGGTCGTTGTAGCGATTGCCAGCAGCCTGGCTGCGCTGGTTCTGGCGATTCATCTGCGTCAGGGCAGCGGGCTTTTCCATCAATTGATCAAGTACGGTGCCAGTCTGGTGCTGGGCGCCGGGATCGTCAGCACCCATTTCATGGGTATGTGGGCGTTGCATCTGATGGTGCCGGACGGCACGCAGATGCAAATGGCGTCCACTGAAAACAGCCTGCAATTGAGCCTGACCATCGCCCTGATCGTGCTGCTGATCATCGCAGGCAGCGTCAGCGCGGCACTGGCCGACAAAAAACTTCAGGCCAAGGAGCGTGACCTGCATCGGGTCAATGCGCTGTTGAGCCAACTGGATCAGGCTCGCGTCTCGTTGCAGCAAGTGGCCCATTACGACGCCCTCACCAACCTGATCAACCGTCGAGGCTTCAATCAGATCTTCGCCGAGCGCCTGATGGAACAGCAGTTGGCGGACGGCATGCTGGCGGTGATGTTTCTCGATGTCGATCACTTCAAGCGCATCAACGACAGCCTGGGTCACGACGCTGGCGACGAGCTGTTGAAAGTCATCGCCGAGCGGATTCGCGGCGCCACACGTGCCCATGATGTGGTGGCGCGGTTTGGCGGGGATGAGTTTTGCATCCTCATTGCCTTGCACAACATCGAGGAAGCCCGGCACATGGCACAGCGGGTCATGGCCAAAATGAAAGACCCCATCGCGTTGGCCGGGCGGCGCATGGTGATGAGTACCAGCATCGGCATCAGCGTTTTTCCGCACGACGGCACCACGTGTGAAGAACTGCTCAAGAACGCCGACCTTGCGCTCTACCAATCCAAGGGCAACGGCCGCAACACCCTGCATTTCTTCAACGAAGGCCTGAAGACCAAGGCCAGCCTGGAGTTGCATCTTGAAGAGCAACTGCGCAGCGCATTGGTCGAAGAGCAGGGCCTGCAAGTGTTCTACCAGCCCATCGTCGACCTGCGCACCGGTCACGTGGCCAAACTGGAAGCCCTGGTGCGCTGGCAGCACCCGGTCCATGGCCTGCTGACACCGGACCGTTTCATCACCATCGCCGAAAACAACGGATTGATTGCCGAACTGGACAACTGGGTGTTGCGCCGGGCTTGTCAGGATCTGGCGCAACTGTGCGAAAGCGGCTTCGAAAAACTGGTCATCGCGGTGAACTGCTCGGCGTTGAATCTGGCCCGTGAAGAACTGGTTCAGGAAATGGACGTCGCCCTCAAAGCAGCGGGCGTAGCCCCACAGCGACTGGAGCTGGAGGTCACGGAAAACGCTCTGATGGGCAACATCAGCAACACCGTGCTGTTGCTCAACGACATTCGCAAGCTGGGCGTGGCCCTGTCCATCGACGACTTTGGCACTGGCTATTCGTCACTGGCTTACCTCAAACGGCTGCCGCTGGACACGGTGAAGATCGACCGCTCGTTCATTCTCGACATCCCCAAATCCCCGCAAGACATGGAAATCGTTCAGGCGATCATCGTCATGGCCCACACCCTGCACCTCAAAGTGGTCACCGAAGGCGTGGAAACACCGGCACAACTGGAGTTTCTCAGCGAATATGGCTGCGATTACGTGCAAGGCTATCTGTTCAGCAAACCGGCGCCGCTCGAAGCGCTCAGGCCCTTGGTGAAACAGCTCAACCAGCGCAAGCCGTCCGAACTGTGGCCTTCCACTCACCTGTTGGAAACTGTGGAGATGACAGGCACCGCCCCCGGTACAAGCGGCAAGTCTCAACGTGCCAGTCACGCCCACGGCGACCGTTTTCGCGCCCGCCCTCAGCGTTGAGCCTGTGAAGCAGCGCTCAACCTCGCGCCGGCCCCGTCAAGAAGCACCGCTCCCTGCCGATCAGCAGAGGGATTCCCTTAGGCGGTGCTAGGGCTAGGCCCTATCGCCCGCCGCCGATATCCCGCTGTAGAGTCGGGTTTTATTTTCAGTGATGGCGCGCTGATACCTCTGCGTCATCCTCCAGGCATGACGTGCGATGACCAACAAAACCGAGGCAGCCGGCGCTGTATCCGAACTTCTGCAACACGTACTCGACGAGCACAGTGTCGTGCCCCAGGGCCATTACCGCGCTCAGCCGGTGCCTGCCCAGTCGTATTTGTATTTCACTGAAACCGACACGGACCGCATCCTCGACAACCTCGACGGCCTGCGCGACATGGTGTTTCCGCCGTCGATCCATTTCGAAGAAACGGAAAACCGTAGCGATCAGCAGTTTCCCTCGGTCTGCCTGATCGGCCTAGGCCGTTGCGGCTCCAACATCGCGCTGGACGTCGCGGAACTGGTGTACAACGCCCGCACCTTCTATCTCAATCAGTTGAATAACGACGATCGCCTGCGCGACGACAAGGGCTACAGCCCGGCACGCTGGATTCGCAACAACTTGCGCCTGGTGCAGAACAAGTCGAGCAAGCCGGTGTTTCTGGTCGAGCCACTGGTGATGCTGGGCGATCTGGACAAAGACATTGCCGGACGCATCCGCTTTTCGCGCAAAGGCGAGAAAAGCGGCTTCATCAAGGACTACAGCAAGATGAAGATCATGGACTTGTCCGAAGTCCATGCTGGGGGCGCCGGTAACGCGCCGATCCTGGGCCAGTACTTGGCCAAGATCATCCTCAACAAGGACACCGAGCATTTTTCCAGCGCCGACTGGAAACTGATCCACTCGTACCTGATCGACTCCTGCGGCATCAAGGCCAACCAGTCGCGGCTGTATTTCTACATTTTCAGTGCAGGCGGCGGTACCGGCTCGGGCATGGCCTCGGAGTTCGGCCTGGCGCAGCAATTCTCGTACATGAACAAGACGTTCGACACCAAGCCTGCCAGCGAGAACGACGGCAAACGTGGGCGCTCGTTCGTCTTCGAGCCGATCTTCACCAGCGGCATCTGCGTGCTGCCTAACATTTCCGACCATCGCAGCGAAATGTCCGAAGCCCTGCACATCAACGCCGGACGTTTGCTGTGCAAGTATCTGGCAGAGGAATGGGACTTCTCGTACAACTTCGAGAACGAAGACAGCAGCGAAGCCAGTGTCATGGGCCGCATTCGCCCATGGAACGCCATGATGCTGATCTCGAACGACATCATGCGTTACGCCGAAGAGAGCGATGACGGCACCATCGAGAACATCGACGTCAACGCCATGGAGCGTCACGCGAACCAGTACATCTCACAGCAGATTTTCAACATTCTGACGGCCCAGGCGGTTACGACCGACTACGACCAGAATTATTTCCGGCGCGCAGGCATCGACATTGGCGAGACGATTCGCCTGGACGCCAACGACCTGTTCATGAGCCTGGCCGGTCCTGTGGCCATTGCCTACGCCGAATCGGTGGTGCCGGAAACGCCCCCTGCCGGGTCGGACAAGCTGAAAATCTTCGAGAAAGAACAACCGCGTCTGGACATCGACGACCTGTTCTTCCGCTCCATCGACTTGCCGCACTTCAACAAGATGACCCAGGCCATCGAGGGCATCAGCCTGCTGCCTATCGAGTCGCGGCGTTACCGCGCGGCGCTGGAGCAGTACAAAACATCGGGCTACGACGCGGCAGCGCTGCACGACCTGCACTTCTTCAAGAATTGCTCCTCGGTGGTGTCCATCGTTTCGCTGCCCAAGGATTACAAGCTGTCGTACATGGACCTGAACCGGCTCAAGACCCATCTGAACAGCCTGTTCCCCAACACCACGCTCAAGCGCTACGCACTGGTGATCGGCGCCTCGGCCAACCTGTCGCTGACCACGCTGATTGCCAAAAGCCCGTGCCTGTCGGACGACTTCCTGACCCTGATCGTGGCGTTCATCAAGCGCTGCTTCGCCAAACAGCCGTATCGCTTCGACGACACGCTGGACAACTCGATTCTGGATTTCATCATGAGCGAGGAGTTCGACGAGGACCGTATCGACGACCTGCTCAACGAATACGAAAACCCGGCGAAAATCCTCGACACCAACTGGTACGCGATCAAGCCGATGTACGAGAAGAAATACCGCGAGTTGATTGACGACAAATCGCGATTCATCTCGATCAACGACATTCGTATTTCGCGGGAAAGTGTGAAGAAGGCGGTGAAATACCTGCGCGAGATTTACCGCCACCGGATCGGCAAAACGCGAGTGATTTCGTTGAATCAGCATACGGGGAAGACTGATTATTTGGGGTGAGATCGCTGGGTCTCAGATTGAGATCGCTACATTGATGCCTTCGGGCGCATTCGCCAGCAAGCCGACGAATGCGCCCGAAGGGCATCAGAGTAACAATCTAAAGCGAGGCCAGCGTTACCCCCGCACCCACTTCGCCATCACTACTCGCACCAATACAGCGCGCAACTCCGCATCACGCCCTTTCCTGGATCAACACCCAAGGCGCCACCACCACCGCCCACAACGTCGGATCACGCTCCAGCAAGTCCAGAGCCGTTGATTCAGAGACCTTGCCGACCTCCCCGCTCTTTAACCACGCAGCCACTTTGGCCTCGGCGTTCTCGGCGAAAGCTTCGGCCACGACAATCAGATCCTGAGAGGGTTCGACCCACAACAGGGCACCTTTGGCGAAGAACGGTTGCAATTCTTTCCAGGAGATCGAAGCCGTTTCGCCAAGCAGCTTGGCATAGAGGGTGCTAGGTTCTTGCGTCATGGGTTTCACCGTTTGGAAAATCGGCGCAAATGATAACGCCGCCTTCCCTGCGCTCAAACCCGGATTCAAGTGATTGATTGCAGAGAACTTCGCTCAAGCCGATAGATAGAACGACCCGGTTGGGTAATCGACCGGCTTGATTGTGTATCTTTCTTTCGATTAAGCGACATAGACAGGCTTTGCCCCCCGTAGCCAGCTTTTCAAGCGCTCAACCGGCGCTCTAAACTGTTCCGGTACAGTTGCTGGGGGTGTGGCCTGGATAAATCAATCCGGTCCTGCAGCTTTGGCCGTCAGGATTATAAAAACTACAACGCAAGAGTGGAGCATCATGACTAAGGGTATTAATCAGATTTCCAAGCTGTTTGCCGCACTGGTTCTGGCGGGGGTTGCCAGCCATTCGTTCGCAGCCGACACCATCAAGATCGGCATCGCCGGTCCTAAAACCGGTGCTGTTGCCCAATACGGCGACATGCAGTTCAGCGGCGCCAAGATGGCCATCGAGCAAATCAACGCCAAAGGCGGTGTGGACGGCAAGAAGCTTGAGGCCGTTGAATACGACGACGCCTGTGACCCTAAACAAGCGGTGGCGGTCGCCAACAAAGTGGTCAACGATGGCGTGAAATACGTTGTCGGCCACCTGTGCTCCAGCTCCACCCAGCCAGCGTCCGACATCTATGAAGACGAAGGCGTGATCATGATCACCCCGGCCGCTACCAGCCCGGACATCACTGCCCGTGGTTATAAACTGGTGTTCCGCACCATCGGCCTGGACAGCGCTCAGGGCCCAGCTGCAGGCGAGTACATCGCCAAGCAGGTCAAGCCGAAAATCGTTGCGGTCATCCACGACAAGCAGCAATACGGTGAAGGCATCGCCACCGCCGTTAAACAAACCCTGGAAAAAGACGGCGTGAAAGTCGCCCTGTTCGAAGGCATCAACGCCGGCGACAAGGACTTCTCCTCGCTGATCGCCAAGATGAAGCAAGCCAACGTCGACTTCGTCTACTACGGCGGCTACCACCCAGAGCTGGGCCTGATTCTGCGTCAGGCCCAGGAAAAAGGCCTGAAAGCGGGCTTCATGGGTCCGGAAGGCGTGGGTAACGCTTCGATCTCGCAAATCGCTCAGGACGCTTCCGAAGGCCTGCTCGTGACCCTGCCGAAATCCTTCGACCAGGATCCGGCGAACAAGGCACTGGTTGACGCCTTCAAAGCGAAGAAAGAAGACCCGAGCGGTCCATTCGTGTTCCCGGCCTACGCCGCTGTGGAAGTGATCGCCGAAGGCATCAAGGCCGCCAAGTCCGAAGACACCGCTAAAGTGGCTGAAGCTATCCACAAAGGCACTTTCAAGACCCCGACCGGCGATCTGTCCTTCGACGCCAAGGGTGACCTGAAAGACTTCAAATTCGTCGTCTACACCTGGCACAAAGATGGCACCAAGACTGAAGCCCCTGTGAAGTAATCACACGCCTCAGGTTGAACCCGAAGCCCACTGCAACCGCAGTGGGCTTTGTTTTAGCTGGCACGCGGGGTTTCACAAGAACCTTGATGGCCTGAACATCTTGAAACCGCACCAGTGAATCACTGGGCTCGTGCCAAACGCGGACGTAGATCACGACGCGCGAGCGGGAAAAAGACTTCACCAGTGAAACACCGAGAAGGTTTTTAGGAGCGCGGCAAATGCCCGAGATAGACATCTATCATTTTTTCCAACAGCTCGTTAATGGCATGACCATTGGCAGCACGTACGCCTTGATCGCCATCGGCTACACGATGGTCTACGGCATCATCGGCATGATCAACTTCGCCCACGGCGAGGTGTACATGATCGGCTCCTACATCGCGTTCATCGCGCTGGCGGGCCTGACCATGCTGGGCCTGGACAACCTTCCCCTGCTGATTACCGCAGCCTTCGTCGCCAGTATCGTGGTGACCAGCGCCTACGGTTACGCCATCGAACGGGTTGCCTACCGTCCGCTGCGCGGCAGCAATCGTCTGATCCCTCTGATTTCCGCGATCGGCATGTCGATCTTCCTGCAGAACACCGTGCTGTTGTCGCAGGACTCGAAAGACAAATCGATCCCCAACCTGATTCCCGGCAACTTCGTGTTCGGCCCAGGCTCCACCCATGAAGTGGTGATCTCGTACATGCAGATCCTGATCTTCATCGTGACCGTCCTGGCCATGCTCGGCCTGACCTGGTTCATCTCCCGCTCTCGCCTGGGTCGCGCCTGCCGCGCCTGTGCCGAAGACATCAAGATGGCCAACCTGCTCGGCATCAACACCAACAACATCATCGCCCTGACCTTCGTCATCGGTGCTGCACTGGCCGCAGTCGCTGCAGTGCTGCTGAGCATGCAATACGGCGTGATCAATCCCAACGCCGGTTTCCTCGTCGGCATCAAGGCCTTCACCGCCGCGGTACTGGGCGGTATCGGCAGTATCCCGGGCGCGATGCTCGGCGGTCTGGTGCTGGGTGTGGCTGAAGCGTTCGGCGCCGACATCTTCGGCGACCAGTACAAGGATGTGGTGGCGTTCGGTCTTCTCGTATTGGTGTTGTTGTTCCGGCCAACCGGCCTGCTTGGCCGTCCGGAGGTTGAAAAAGTATGACCAGGAATCTCAAATCGGCCCTGTTCAGCGCTGTCTTGGTGCTGTTGGTTGCCTACCCGATCCTCGGGCTCAAACTGGACATCGTCGGGGTCAACCTGGCGGTCGTCGGAGCCAGTACCACAACCGTGATGGTGATTTTCGCCGCGGCTCTGCTGATGTTCCTGCGCGTGCTGTTCAACGAGCAGATCAGCGCCATGTGGCGCTCGCGTCCTCAGACCAAACTGGTGTCGGACAAGGCCAGCAATCTGCTGACCCAACAGTCCACCCAGCGCTGGTTCCTCGGCGCCATCGTTGTCGTCGCCCTGATCTGGCCGTTCTTCGGCTCCCGTGGTGCAGTCGACATCGCGACCCTGATCCTGATCTACGTGATGCTGGGCCTGGGCCTGAACATTGTCGTCGGTCTGGCCGGCCTGCTGGACCTGGGTTACGTCGGTTTCTATGCCGTCGGTGCCTACACCTACGCTCTGTTGCAACACTACTTCGGCTTCGGTTTCTGGATCTGCCTGCCATTGGCCGGCCTGGCTTCGGCGACGTTCGGCTTCCTGTTGGGCTTCCCGGTATTGCGCTTGCGCGGTGACTACCTGGCCATCGTGACCCTGGGCTTCGGTGAAATCATTCGCCTGTTCCTGCGTAACCTGACCGACATCACGGGCGGCCCGAACGGAATCAGCAACATCGAAAAACCGACCCTGTTCGGCCTCACCTTCGAGCGTAAAGCGGCCGAGGGCATGCAGACCTTCCACGAGTTTTTCGGTCTGGAATACAACTCCATCAACAAAGTGATCTTCCTTTACCTGATCGCCCTGCTGCTGGCTTTGCTCGCCCTGTTCGTGATCAACCGCCTACTGCGCATGCCGATCGGCCGCGCGTGGGAAGCCCTGCGTGAAGACGAAATCGCCTGTCGCGCACTGGGTCTGAACCCGACCGTAATCAAGCTTTCCGCGTTCACCCTGGGTGCTGCGTTCGCCGGCTTCGCGGGTAGTTTCTTCGCCGCACGCCAAGGCCTGATCACCCCGGAATCGTTCACGTTCCTCGAATCGGCGATCATCCTCGCCATCGTGGTACTAGGCGGCATGGGTTCTCAATTGGGCGTGATTCTCGCGGCGGTCGTGATGATCCTCTTGCCGGAACTGCTTCGCGAATTCAGCGAATACCGCATGCTGGGCTTCGGCGCCTTGATGGTGCTGATGATGATCTGGCGTCCTCAGGGCTTCCTGCCGATGCAGCGTCCCGTCATGAAACTCAAAGGGGAACGCTGATGAGCCGTCCACTTCTGCAAGCCTCTGGCTTGAGCATGCGCTTTGGCGGCCTGTTGGCGGTCAATGGCGTCGGTCTGACCGTTCAGGAAAAGCAGGTCGTGTCGATGATCGGCCCGAACGGCGCGGGCAAGACCACCGTTTTCAACTGCCTGACCGGTTTCTACAAGCCTACAGCGGGCACCATCCTGCTGGACGGTGAGCCGATTCAGGGCCTGGCCGGTCATGAGATCGCCCGTAAAGGCGTGGTGCGGACCTTCCAGAACGTGCGTCTGTTCAAGGAAATGACCGCCGTGGAAAACCTGCTGGTCGCCCAGCACCGCCACCTGAACACCAATTTCCTGTCTGGCCTGTTCAAGACCCCGGCGTACCGCAAGAGCGAACGCGAGGCCATGGAATACGCCGAGCACTGGCTGGAAGCCGTTGACCTGAAAGCCTTCGCCAACCGCCCTGCCGGTACGCTGGCCTACGGTCAGCAACGTCGTCTGGAAATCGCCCGCTGCATGATGACGCGTCCGCGCATCCTCATGCTCGACGAACCGGCGGCAGGCCTGAACCCCAAGGAAACCGAAGACCTGAAGGCGCTGATCGGCGTGTTGCGCAATGAGCACAACGCCACGGTGTTGTTGATCGAGCACGACATGAAACTGGTCATGAGCATTTCCGACCACATCGTGGTGATCAACCAGGGCACGCCTCTGGCTGACGGCACACCGGAACAGATCCGCGACAATCCTGATGTGATCAAAGCCTACCTGGGGGAAGCGTAAATGCTGCAGTTCGACAACGTTTCCACCTTCTACGGCAAGATCCAGGCGCTGCACAGCGTCAGCATCGACGTGCAGCAGGGCGAGATCGTCACCCTGATCGGCGCCAACGGTGCGGGCAAGTCCACCTTGCTGATGACCCTGTGCGGCTCGCCGCGCGCTCACAGCGGCAGCATTCGCTACATGGGCGAAGAGCTGGTCGGTCTGGAATCCTCGGTGATCATGCGCAAGAGCATTGCGGTCGTGCCGGAAGGCCGCCGTGTGTTCGCCCGCCTGACCGTCGAGGAGAACCTGGCCATGGGCGGTTTCTTCACCGAGAAGGGCGATTATCAGGAGCAGATGGACAAGGTCCTGGAACTGTTCCCGCGCCTGAAGGAACGCTTCAACCAGCGTGGTGGCACCATGTCCGGCGGCGAGCAGCAAATGCTCGCCATCGGTCGTGCCTTGATGAGCAAGCCGAAAATGCTGCTGCTCGACGAGCCGTCGCTGGGTCTGGCGCCGATCATCATTCAGCAGATTTTCGAAATCGTCGAACAATTGCGGCGTGAAGGCGTGACCGTGTTCCTGGTCGAGCAAAACGCCAACCAGGCCCTGAAAATCGCCGACCGCGCCTACGTTCTGGAGAACGGCCGGGTGGTGATGCAGGGCACAGGTGCAGAGCTGCTGGTCGATCCAAAAGTGCGGGATGCGTATCTGGGCGGGTGATCGCCTGCTAAAAGAAACGGCCCCTCAATGGGGCCGTTTTGCTATTTGGTACTCAAAGCGTTTCCAGCCTGTTTCGGCAGGTGTCGAACCACGCCGTCAAAAACTCCGCCATGACCTTCACGCGCCTCGGCAGATGCTGGTCAAATCCATGCACCAGAAACAACGATGACACGGGCGTCTGGTACTCGCGCAGCAACCACGCCATCCGACCGTCGACGATTTCGTTATACACAAGGCAAGACGGCAACCTCGCAATGCCCTGCCCCATCAACACAGCCCGCTTCAGCAAACCAGGATGATTGCTGGAAAAAGCGCCTCGGATACCCACGCGACTGACTTCCTGATTGCAGTGATAGGTCCAGATTTCATGTGGGTCTCGATGGCTGCTCGACAGGCAGCGATGCACGCGCAGTGCGTCCGGCGTTTGCGGCTTGCCGTGCTGGGCGAGGTATTCGGGACTGGCGCAGGTCAGCGTTTGCAGGGCAAACAACGGATGTGCAGTGAGCCGCTCATTGACCCCAATGCTCGAACGGATGCCCAGATCGAAACCATCCCGCCGCAAGTCACGAAAGGCCTCGTTCAGCTCCAGCTCTACGTGGACATCGGGATATTGCGGCGAAAACTCCGTCTGTATCGCCTCGAACAACGTATCCCCCATGACCACCGGCACGCTCAGTCGGACGGTGCCTGTCAGCCGTTCGCTCAAACACGCCATGGCGTCACGCACACGGTCGCGCTGCGCCAGCAACGCCCGCGCCTCGGGCAACAAGACGGCCCCTGCTGGCGTCAACGACAGTGTGCGGGTCGTGCGATGGAGCAGCCTCGCTCCGAAATTGCTTTCCAGTTTGCTGATGCGTTTGGAGAGCTGGCTGGTACTGACGTCCAGCCATTGCGCCGCCAGCGTGAAACTGTTGGCCTCGATCAGCATTGCAAACGCCGCCAGATCGTCCATTTCGCTCATGACCGCTTCCCTTCCGCCCAACTGCCCCGTGAAAGCGGCGATGGTAGTGAGGGTGCTTCGATCCGCAAACTCCTCGAACGGATAGGTGCTTTAGGGAGACGCCTTTTTATAGGGGATTTCGTTACAAGCGCATCGGAAACAACCTACAGACAAGACACATTCCGCAGGAGGGCAATCAGCGCTTGTGATGCGCGACCAGCCTGAGTAACGTGACGGCTCTTGTCTGGAGATCGCTCATGTTTGCTGCTCGTTCTGTCGTGATGTTCGCCCTGTTGCCTCTTTTCGCCGGTTGCCAGTTTTTGCCTGTGCACTCCAGTGACGACAAGGTGTCAACGGCGGGCATGATCCGCATGCAAGGCATCCTGACAGGTGATGGCGGCAAGCTGTTCTTCGAGCCGTGCAACGAACAACGTCGCTACGCCGTCACGGATAGGGGCAACACCGGTATTCTTCAGGAAGCCGCCTCCGTGGTGGACAAAAGCAACAAGGCGTTCGCGGACGTTCGAGGCAACTTCGTTGCGAGTCGGGCACAGGGAAGCGACGGTCAGGCCGACGTGTTTCAGCTCTATCGCGTCGAGCGCCCGAGTGGTGCCTGCGAAGACCCCAATTTCAAGCGCCTGACCATCCACGCCAGCGGCAATGGTCCCAAATGGAATCTGAACGCCAGCGGCAAGGGTCTGGTGCTGGAGCGTGAGGGCATGGAGCCGTTCGCCGTGCCTTACATGGAAGAACAGATGCCTGAAGGCCGCTTCAACCTGATTACCGATGCCAACGACCAGCACGTCGAGTTGTACGTCGCGCCTCAGCGCTGTGTCGATCCGGCCACTGGCGCAGTGCAGCACCTGACTGCCGAGCTGCGGGTCAATGGCCAGGTGCAGCGTGGATGTGCGTATTTCGGCGCGCTGCGTAACGATTGAAATCCCCAAACAACCTTGTGGGAGCCGCCTTGGTGGCGAAAGCGGTGCATGGGGTCAACATCGTACTCGGCTGATCCGACGCATTCCTCACCAAGGCGGCTCCCACAGATCATCAGCGTCAAGCGCCGTTCTGGCTTATAATCGCCGGTTCTTGTAGTGCTGCCGGGCCGATCCTGCGGCCCGAAACCGGATCTTTTCATGTTACGAATCACCGAACTCAAACTGCCGCTGGACCACGCGGACGACGAGCTACGCCCTGCGCTGCTGCAACGCTTGGGCATCGACAGTGCCGAGCTGCTGGATTTCACCCTGTTCAAGCGCAGCTACGACGCGCGCAAGAAATCCACCGAACTGCAATTCATCTACACCCTCGATTTCGAAGTGCGTAATGAGGCGGCGCTGCTCAAGCGCCTGAGCCATGACAAGCACATCGGACCGGCGCCGGATGTCAGCTACAAAGTCGTCGGCCAGGCACCTGCGGGTTTGAGCGAGCGTCCTCTGGTGGTCGGTTTCGGCCCGTGCGGCATTTTTGCGGGCCTGTTGCTGGCCCAGATGGGCTTCAAGCCCATCATCCTGGAGCGTGGCAAGGAAGTGCGCCAGCGCACCAAGGACACCTGGGGCCTGTGGCGCAAAAGCGTGCTCAACCCCGAATCCAACGTGCAGTTCGGCGAAGGGGGCGCGGGCACCTTCTCCGACGGCAAACTCTACAGCCAGATCAAAGACCCGAAATTCCACGGGCGCAAAGTCCTGCACGAATTCGTCAAAGCGGGCGCGCCGGAGGAGATCCTCTACGTCAGCAAGCCGCACATCGGCACCTTCCGTCTGACTGGCGTCGTGGAAAACATGCGCCAGCAGATCATCGCCCTGGGCGGCGAGGTGCGCTTCCAGCAGAAAGTCACTGACGTGCTGGTCGACGATGGCCAGTTACACGGTGTAGTGCTCGACAGCGGTGAACGCATCGATTCGAAGCACGTCATTCTGGCGCTGGGCCACAGTGCGCGCGACACTTTCCGCATGCTGCACGGCCGTGGCGTCTACATGGAAGCCAAACCCTTTTCGGTGGGGTTCCGTATCGAGCACCCACAGGGTCTGATTGACCGAGCGCGACTGGGCAAATACGCCGGGCATCCGAAACTCGGCGCCGCTGATTACAAACTGGTGCACCACGCGAAGAATGGCCGCTCCGTCTACAGCTTCTGCATGTGCCCGGGAGGCACGGTGGTGGCCGCGACGTCGGAACCGAATCGCGTGGTCACCAACGGCATGAGCCAGTACTCGCGCAACGAGCGCAACGCCAACTCCGGCATCGTGGTCGGCATCACCCCTGAAGAAGACTATCCGGGCAGCCCGCTGGCTGGCATCGAGCTGCAAGAACGTCTGGAATCCCATGCCTACATCATGGGCGGCGAGAACTACGAAGCGCCCGCCCAATTGGTGGGTGATTTCATCGCCGGTAAAGCGTCGACTCAGTTGGGTGAAGTGGAGCCGTCCTACAAACCCGGCGTCAAACTCACCGACTTGGCCGATGCATTGCCTGCGTTTGCCATTGAGGCGATCCGCGAAGCCTTACCCGCGTTCGACAAGCAGATCAAAGGCTTTTCGCTGCACGACGCCGTGCTCACCGGCATCGAAACCCGCACCTCGTCGCCACTGCGCATCACCCGTGGGGCAGACATGCAGAGCCTGAACGTCAAAGGCCTGTTCCCGGCTGGCGAAGGCGCGGGCTATGCAGGGGGGATCATGTCAGCAGGTGTCGACGGGATCAGGATTGCAGAAGCCGTGGCGCGGAGCATTCTGGGGATCGAGCAATAGCCTGACGACGCATTCGCCACCAAGGCGGCTCCCACAACGATCGTGCCGAACTCACATCTTGAGTCAGAGGATGAACCTGTGTCGGCTTGCTGGCGAAAACGCGATCACTGTGGGAGACGCCCGGCCAGCTTCCACACCGCAAATCTCTGAAACGTCCTACAAGCCGCGCAGAACAAGCCCCGCAGCATTTTGTAACTAAGAAAATAGATAGGTTGTATACAGGTTTTTCATAACCAAATCGTATATAACTTTTGTTTTCAGCAATAAGAACACACGGTACGGTGTCGCTCCCTGTGCGCATGTCCATGGAGAGTGCCCTTGCCTGTACGCAATACATTCAAACGTTTTTTCCAGCTAGAGGCGGCTGGCGGTCTGTTGCTGATTGCAGCCGCCGCGCTGGCCCTGCTGATCAACAACTCCCCCCTTTCCTGGCTGTATAACGGCCTGCTCGACGTGCCCGTGGTGGCTCAGATCGGCGCGTTGAAGATCGCCAAACCTCTGCTGCTGTGGATCAACGATGGCTTGATGGCGTTGTTCTTTCTGCTCATCGGCCTGGAAGTGAAACGCGAGGTCGTTCAGGGGCATTTGTCACGGCCTTCACAGGTCGTTCTGCCCGGCGCAGCGGCAATGGGCGGCATGGTGGTACCCGCGCTGTTTTTCTGGGCCTTGAACAAAGACAACCCAGCCGCCATGAGTGGCTGGGCAATCCCCATGGCCACCGACATTGCGTTCGCCCTGGGCGTACTGGCGTTGCTGGGCAAGCGTGTTCCCGTGTCCCTCAAGCTGTTTCTGATGACGCTGGCGATCATCGACGATTTGGGCGCGATCATCGTCATCGCCCTGTTCTACTCCGGCGAGCTATCCACCCTGTCATTGAGCATCGCAGCAGCATCGATTGCAGCGCTCATCGTCATGAACCGGCTCGGTGTCGTCCGGCTTGCGCCCTATCTGCTGGTCGGCCTGGCGTTGTGGGTGTGCGTGCTCAAAAGCGGCGTCCACGCCACCCTGGCAGGGGTCATTCTGGCGTTCTGTATTCCACTGAAAACCGCCCGAGACTCGCCCTCGCCTTTGCAAACACTGGAGCATGCCCTGCACCCCTGGGTCGCCTACGGCATCCTGCCGCTGTTCGCCTTTGCCAACGCCGGTGTGTCGTTGAGCGGGATAACGATAGACAGCTTCACCCATCACGTTCCCATGGGCATTGCCTTGGGACTGCTGCTGGGCAAGACGATCGGCGTGTTTGGCCTGACCTGGCTGGCGATCAAAGCCGGACTCGCGGCACTGCCCACTGGCGCCAACTGGGGGCAGGTGCTGGGCGTGTCAGTCCTGTGTGGCATCGGTTTCACGATGAGCCTGTTCGTCGGTTCTCTGGCCTTCGTACCCGGAGAAAGCACATTCGCGGGCATGGACCGCATGGGCATCCTGACCGGCTCCATCGCTGCTGCGCTGATCGGCTATGGCATCACCGCGATGGCCAGCCGCAAACCGCAAACGCCATAATCTCTGAAGCCAGATGCAAAAACGCCCCGAACAAACGGGGCGTTTTGCATTGGGTGCGGCAAGAGCAGCACGTGTCACATCGTGCTCGCCACAAGGTGCATCAGTGGCTGACGCGGCTGGTGCCATTGACCGTCATGATGCGCACACGCTCACCGATACGGAAAATTTCGTTCTCCTGAACCTGCTGCACATAGGCGCGCATGGTGCCGTCGTCTTCACGTACGGTGATTTCAACGCCTTGAGTACGGGTCAGGCCTTCCTCGGTCATGGAGCCCAGCAGGCCGCCGGCCACTGCACCGATCACGGCCGTCACGATACTGCCGCGACCGCCGCCGATGGCACTCCCCCCCACACCACCCACGATTGCACCGGCGCCCGCACCGATCGGGGTCTTGGTGCCTTCAATCTTCACAGGACGCAGCGATTCAATCGTACCCAGGCGCACAGTCTGCACTTGGCGAGCTTCTTCACGGGAATACGAGTCGCCAGTCAGGCTCGAAGTACAGCCGCCCAGCGTCAGCGCCATGGCGGTGAACGAAGCGACCAACAGAACAGACTTACGCATAACATTTGCCTCCAGAGGAACAGGTAGCCATTAGACTCCGCGACGCCAATCGATGTCACGGTCCTGTACCGATAATTTACGTTCATTCAGGGGCTATACAGAAAGCCACCGGCGTCTACGAGTATGGACGATTGACCCTGCGATAGATTCAAAGAATTCGCATTTGCGCCGCCGAGCTGTCGTCAGGGCGCCAGCCGCTCGCGAGTCCATTGCCCGTCGATCAGACGATAATTCAGACGGTCATGCAGTCGGCTGGGCCGCCCCTGCCAGAATTCGATGCGATCCGGCACCAGGCGATAGCCGCCCCAGTGATCCGGGCATTCGGGCTGGATGTCCATGAAACGCGCCTCGGTGGCCTTGAGCAAGCCCTCAAGCTCTTCACGATCCGCAATCACGCGACTCTGTGGCGATGCCCATGCGCCCAGACGACTGCCCAACGGGCGCACCTGGAAGTACGCATCGGATTCTTCATGGGAGACCTTGGCGACCTGGCCTTCGATGCGCACCTGGCGCTCAAGCGTCGGCCAGAAGAACGTCATCGCGGCAAATGGCCGGGCCGTCAACTGCTGGCCCTTGGCGCTCTGGTAGTTGCTGAAGAAGGTGAAGCCCTGAGCGTCGAGGCCCTTGAGCAGCAGGACCCGGCAGTGAGGGCGACCGTCTGCATCGACGGTCGCCAGGGTCATGGCATTGGCCTCGACCGGCGCCTGTTCGGTTTTCACCGCTTCGTCGAACCATTGCTGGAACAACGAGAAAGGTTCTTCCGGTGCCTGCGATTCGGTCAAACCTTCGCGGGCGTAGTTACGACGCATATCAGCCAGACGCTGGCTCATCACTGCCTTCCTTTATCGAAATCCGTGAACGGGATGACGATATTACCCTCAGTTGGCGCTGGCCTGTGCGTCGGAAGCAGGTTTCTTGGCGGCAGCCTTCGCCGGAGCAGCCTTGGCCTTGGTTGGCGCAGCTTTCTTCACCGGAGCCTTCTTGGCGGTGGTGGCTTTGGCAGGCGCGGCTTTCTTGGCGGGTGTGGCGGCCTTGGCAGGGGCAGCAGCAGGCGCTGGCGCCACGGCAGGTTTGGCCTGCTGAACGGCAACCAGGGTCGGCGCAGGCGGCAGGTTGTACTTGGCCATCAGCGCGACCATGGTGTCCTGTGGCGTCATGATGATTTCCACACGACGGTTCAGCGCGCGGCCAGCAGCGCTGTCATCGGCGGCACGCGGCATCACGGCGCCCATGCCACGCAGGTTCAGACGGTTACGCTCAAGACCACTCAGACGGAAGATTGCCGCCACGGACTGGGCGCGCTGCTGGCTGATTTTGGTGTTGGCTTCGCTGGCGACGTCGGCGTGGCCGAGCACCAGAATTGCAGTTTTCTGATCGCCTTCGACCACCTTGGCCATGCGAGTGATCGGGCCGAGATTGATCGGCAGCAGCATTTCCGGACGATCCGGGTTGAAGGTGCTGTCCACCGGCGCGGTCACGACCAGCACATCTTCACGGCGCTCGAACTGAAATTTGCTGTCCTTGATCGCTTCACGCACCTTCGGCTCGTACTGGTCAAGCCAGGCCTGGGTCACTTTAGGGTCGACCTTTGGCACGGCTGGCGTGGCATCTTTCTTGGCATCGCTGCCCCCGAACGGCCACCACCATTTGCTGCCATCGTCGGCCTTGGCCACTTCAGGCTTGGCGGCAGGCTGAGTCGCGGCCAGCTCAGGTTTTTTCTCGGTGGCGCCATGGTCGGAACCGAACGGCCAGTACCAGTGCGTGCCGCTCTCGGCTTCTGTCTTCGCCACTTCGGCCGCCGCAGGATTGGCAGCCGGTTTTACTGGCGCAGCGGCATCTGCGTTTTTACCTGAGCCAAACGACCACCAGTGATCGTTGCTGGCCGATTGATCCTGAGGAGTTTGCGCACAGCCAGTAACGGCAAGGCAAAGGGCAAATGCGAGGCTTTTGTTGGCAGACATGGGTGACCCACACAAATAATTGATCAGAAAATGAACGAAGCAGCGCCCATATAACACGGTTAAACGCTGAGTTGGAAAAGGAAACCGCCCTACGGTTCCCATATGGGCGGTTTACCTGACAGTCGGTAGAACAAGCACTTATCGGCGATAGTTATTGCAAACACTCACCAAGGACCCGGACTAGACCTTGTGCACGGGGGTCCATCAACACGTACGGGCCCAAGGTGTTGGTCACGAAGCCAAAGGCCACATCACGCTCCGGATCGGCAAACCCCACCGACCCGCCCGCACCTGGGTGGCCAAAGGATTTCCCGCCCAGCCCGAACGTGGCATTCGGCACTGAGGGCTGATCGAGCATGCAGCCCAAACCGAAACGAGTCTGGGTCAGCAAGGTCTTGTCCTGACCCACGCTGTGTTCGCGGGTCAGTTCGTTGACCAACTCGGCATCCAGCAGGCTCCCATCGAGCAAGGCGCTGTAGAAACCGGCCAGACTGCGAGCATTGCCATGACCATTGGCGGCCGGCTGTTGCATGCGCCGCCATTCGGGTTTGTTGGTGCTGGTCATGATGGACGGCGGGTTGGTGAACGCCCGAGCCGTCATCGATGAGGGTTCACGCATCGTGGTCTGCAGCAGACGCTGAGCCGCGTCATCGCCCGTATTGCCCTTGCCGCGTGCGATATGAGCGACACGGTGAAACGCTTCATCCGGCAGACCGACATGAAAATCCAGGCCAAGAGGACGGGAGATACGCGCCGCGATGGACTCACCCGGTCCGCGCCCATCGGCACGCCGAATCACTTCACCTACCAGCCAGCCATAGGTAATGGCTGCGTAACCATGGCCTTGGCCCGGCGTCCACCACGGTTCTTCGGCGGCCAGTGCATTGGTCATCGCCTGCCAGTCATACAGTGCCTCGGCAGGGAGCATGTCACGAATGGCAGGCAGGCCGGCCTGATGGCAAAGCAGTTGACGCAAGGTGATGGATTGCTTTCCGGCAGCCGCGAATTCCGGCCAGAGACGCGACACAGGCTGATCGAGGTCCAGCTTGCCCTCACCGACCATTTGCAGGGCGGCGACGGCAGTGAAGGTCTTGGTGCAGGAGAACAGGTTGGCGATGGTATCGCTGTGCCAAACCTCGGCACCGTCCTTGTCGGCAGTGCCTGCCCAGAGGTCGAGCACCGTTTCGCCGCCGACCTGTACGCACAGCGCCGCGCCCCGTTCCTGTGGATCATCGAACAACGCTGCGAACGCTTCGCGCACGGCTTCGAATTGAAGCTCGAAATGACCTTGAATCTGCACGGTTAAGCTCTCCGGGCCGGGGCTGCACAAAATGGCGTGCATTGTTTCAGCGATTGGGGGGTTTGGGAACGGGTCACTATAGTTCCTTGGATGTGCAAGTACTGGCCAAGTGTTCCATGTGGGAGCCGGCTTGCTGGCGAATGCAGCGTGTCAGTCAGCAAATGTGTGTTTGATGTACTTCGTTCGCCAGCAAGCCGGCTCCCACAGGTCAGGCGCCAGATCACAAAAAAACGGCGCAACTACCTCAGGAAATCTCACGACGAAACGGTGGCAACGCGTTGAGAATCGCCTTGCCATAGCGTTGGGTGACCACACGCCGGTCCAGCAGCGTGATGATGCCCCGATCCTTCTCGGTTCTCAGCAGACGACCACACGCCTGAATCAAGCGCAACGACGCGTCGGGCACGGCAATTTCCATGAACGGATTGCCACCCCGCGCCTCGATCCACTCGGCCAATGCCGCTTCTACGGGATCATCCGGCACCGCGAACGGGATTTTGGCGATGACCACGTGCTCGCAGTAATCACCCGGCAAGTCGACGCCTTCGGCGAAGCTGGCGAGGCCGAACAGCACGCTTTCATCCCCGCCATCGACACGGGCCTTGTGCTTGTTCAGGGTTTCCTGCTTGGACAGATTGCCCTGAATGAACACCCGTTTGCGCCAGTCCCGCTCCAGGCCGTCGAAGACCTCTTGCATCTGTTTGCGCGACGAGAACAGCACCAGCGTGCCTTTGGAGCCTTCGACCAGATCAGGCAGTTCGCGAATGATCGCTGCCGTGTGTTCCGCCGCATTGCGAGGGTCGGCCTTGAGGTCCGGCACCCGCAGCACACCCGCATCGGCGTGATGAAACGGACTTGGCACCACGGCGGTGACAGCGTCCTTGGGCAGACCGGCGCGCATGCGGAAACGGTCGAACTTACCCAGTGCTGTGAGCGTCGCCGAAGTCACCAGCGCCCCGTAGGCCACGTTCCACAGGTTGCGCCGCAACATTTCGGCAGCCAGGATCGGGCTGGCATTGACCTCGATGTCGAACAGGGAACCGCTTTCGGCGAGGGTCAGCCAGCGCGCCATGGGCGGGCTGTTTTCCGGGTCTTCGGCGGTGAACGCGGTCCACAGCTCCCAGTTACCGTGGGCACGGGCCAGCAGGCTGCCAAAAAGCGGATACCACTCTTCAGCCTGATGGCTGGCGATACCGATGTTCACTTCGCCATCCATGCCTTCCTTGAGCAATTCGGTCAGCCGGGTGAACAGGTCGTCGAGACGGGCAAAGCCTTTCTTCAACTCAATGCCCATTTCACGCATGTGCTCGGGAATCACACCACCGACGAAGCGATGGCGCGGGCGCTCGCGGCCTTCCATGTCCTCACCGGCCTTGAAGTCGGCGATTTGCTCGCAGGCCGTGAACATGAATTGCTGGTGGGTCTTGATCTCACGAGCCAGCTCCGGCACCTGTTCGATCAGCTTGCCCAGATCCCCCGGCAGCGGGTGCTGGGCCAGTAATTTGGTGAGGTTTTTCGCCGTCTGTTCCAGCCAGTCCGCCGTGGAACGCAGGCGGCTGAAATGGGCGAAATGGCCGATCGCCTTGTCGGGCAAATGGTGGCCTTCGTCGAACACATACAATGTGTCACGGGGATCGGGCAGGACAGCGCCGCCGCCCAAGGCCAGGTCCGCCAGCACCATGTCGTGGTTAGTGACGATGACGTCGACTTTTCCCATGCCTTCTCGGGCTTTATAGAACGCACACTGCTGAAAGTTCGGACAGTGCCGGTTGGTGCACTGGCTGTGGTCGGTGGTCAATCGCGCCCAGTCCTGATCGGCCAGCTCTTGGGGCCAGCTATCACGGTCGCCATCCCATTTATTGCCCGCCAGTTTTTCGATCATGCTGGTGAACAGCTTCTGACTGGCCTCATCGACTTCGATCTTGAAGCCTTCTTCCTCGAAAAGCTGTGCGGTTGCGCTTTGGGCGTTGCCCTCTTGCAGCAACACGTCCAGCTTGGACAGGCACATGTAACGGCCCCGCCCCTTGGCCAGGGCGAACGAGAAATTGAGCCCGCTGTTGCGCATCAGGTCAGGCAGGTCTTTATGGACAATCTGCTCCTGTAGCGCGACGGTGGCGGTGGCTATCACCAACCGTTTTCCTGCCGCTTTGGCGGTCGGAATCGACGCAATCGCGTAGGCGACAGTCTTGCCCGTACCGGTGCCCGCCTCGACCGCCACCACGGCCGGATCGCCCGAACGGCGACCCTCTTCATCGGTGTCCACCGCGCCCAGCACCTTGGCCACCTCTGCGATCATCAAACGCTGGCCATAGCGAGGCTTGAGGCTCTTGGCTTCGAGGAAACGCGAATAGGCGCCCTGAATCTGGGTTTTGAGTTCGGTGCTGATCATGGGCTGGGTCGTTGGCTCGGCGTCACACGGTTACAGATGAAAAAACCGCTGGATAAATTATCAGTGGTTGCAGCGGGCGGCTATCATACCGCGCTAATGCTTTCTTCGCAGATCGGAGTTGTCGATGTCACCTGTAGCCTTTGTCTACGTCTTGCATGTGTTTTCTGCGGTTCTCTGGGTCGGCGGGATGTTTTTCGCCTGGATGATTCTGCGACCGGCGGTCATCGCCGCCCTCGAAGGTCCGGCACGCCTGAAGCTGTGGCTGCAAGTGTTTCCGCGCTTTTTTGTCTGGGTCTGGTGCGCGGTGATCATGCTGCCGGTGACCGGGATCGGCATCATCAACATCAACTTCAGCGGATTTCAGACGGCGCCGCGTTACGTGCAGGTGATGATCGGGTTGTATGTGGTGATGACAGCGCTGTTCCTGAGAGTTTCAACGCTGAACCTGCCACAGCTGCGCAAGGCCGTGGACGCAGAGCAGTGGGCCGAAGGTGCTGCTGCGCTGGGCGGGATTCGCAGGCTGGTAGGGATTAACTTGCTGATCGGGATTGCCGTGGTGGCCATCGCAGCGGCTCGGCCGTCGTTTTGAGTGAGTAACCTGTAGGAGCGCGCTTGCCCGCGATTGCGGTGTCACAGACAAATTGCTTCGCGGGCAAGCGCGCTACTACAGACAATGCATTTACAGCTTGCGAACGCTCACAGAACCCGCTGGCCCGACCGCGCCGCTCTGGCCTTTCTCGCCATTTTTTCCGGACGTGGCGCCATCGGCGCGGTAGATCAGGCACCCCTTGGACGCGCCGCCCTTGCCGCCACGACCGCCCTCACCGCCCACACCACCGGAGCCGCCCTGTACGTTGACCTTCACCCGCTCATCCGGAAACGATTGCGGCAGTTCCAGACGCACCAAAGCCCCCGCCGCACCTTCATGGCCGTTGCCGCCGTTATCGCCATCGAACCCGCGGCTCGCCGCCCCCCACGTGCAGCCTGGGTCCTTACCATTACCGCCGTCGAGGCCGACATAACCGGGCGAACCTGCGCCCCCGCGCGCGTCGATGGACAGCACGTCGGCATTCAACTGTTCAATTCGCACGTTCAGATTTCGCCCCGGTAACGGCGCTTTCTCGAAGGTACCCGGCGCCCCGCGAGCGGTGATCTGCGAACCACTGCCCAGCTCGCCCTGGCGAACCTGCAATTTGAATGGCTCAGCACTCGGCACGATGGCAATACGCGACTCATGGCCCATCACCAATTGGCCAACCTGCACTTCGGTCAACCCTGCAGGAACTAGCAACGTGCCGTAATCCGCCACTTCCAGACGATCCAGTTGCAGTGTGCTGGCGTTGCTCGGCAGGCGCATCAACGAGTGCGGCTCCACCGAAATGGTCTGCGCCATCACCAGTGAACTGCTCAGGGCCGACAGCAGGCCTGCCGTCATCATCAACGCGTTACGCATGCTGAACCTCCGCCTGATGGCGACCGAATGATTGCAGGTGAAAAATGCCGAAAACCAGAATTTGCAGGCGGTCGAACCAGGGGTGCGAGCGCCCCCGCAGGCTACCGTTGAACAGGAACAGTTCCATCAGATGGGTCAGCAGCAACAGACAACCGGCCAGCTTGATCAGCATATCGAAGGGAATCGGCAACACGGCGGCTTGATTGATCAGCACCACGGCCCAAAATCCCAACGTCAAGATTTTCCCCAACCCCCAAAACAACCTCATGACACGCCCCTGCTGTTTTTTATGGCTGTGCGAGAAATGAAAGCGATTCGCACAGAACGGTGACGGAGGTGACTATGCCAGAGGTTGTGAACAATTGCGTCCATCTCTCCATTTTTCGGGCCTGACAAAAAGAAAACCCCGACGCACAGGTCGGGGTTTTCAGTGACGCGCAGCGAAGGATCAGCGGTTGATCTTGATCTCGACACGACGGTTCAGCGCACGGCCTTCAGCGGTTTTGTTGTCCGCTACAGGACGGCTTTCGCCATCGCCTTCGACCGACACGAACGCGCTGCGCGCAATGCCTGCGCTGACCAGGTAATCCGTGACCGAATGCGCACGTTTTTCCGACAGTTTCTGGTTGTAGGCATCGCTGCCCACACTGTCGGTGTGGCCGCTGACATGCAGTTGAACGTTAGGCGCTTCGGTTTTCAGCTTGGTCGCCACGGCATCCAGTTGATGTTTGTCAGCCGGGGTCAGGGTGGCCTTGTTGAATTCGAAGTGCACGTCACGGATGGTGATGATTTCTTCTTTCGGTTGAACCACAGGCGCGGCAACCGGCTCAGGCGCAGGCGTCACGATCGGGCAACCGGTCGCATCCACAGGCGTGCCCTTGGGCGTGTTCGGACACTTGTCGACGCTGTTCAGAACGCCATCGCCATCATCGTCGCCATCCCCGTGCGCCCAGCAATAAGCGCCCGCCATCACGCCCACTGCCGCACCGAAGCCCGCCGCTACGGACGCCGACTGAAACGCTCCTACCGCGCCACCCGCGAGCGCACCGCCCGCAGCACACAGAGGCCAGTCGGTCTTTTGCAAGCCGGCACAGCCCGTCAATACACTGGTAACCAAAATCAGAGGTAACGCTGTCCGAATCATGCTCATACAGTTCTTCTCCTTTGGTATCGGCTAAACCCGACTGAAATGCAGTAAAGACGCCGCTGGGGCCATTTGCCACCCGAAAACCGGGGGTTTGGTGGTTTTTTCAGCGCTCTTGGAGGCTTGTTCTTTTACAAATAGCCTTTTGCCTTCACTCCGTACGCTTTGTCATGGCGACGAATGAAAAAGTTCAAGCCCCAAACGCTGTTCATACTGAAAAGAAAAACAACCGCTAGGCCATGAAGATTGGGCGCGCTAACCTTGCGGGCTTGATCGAGGGATTCTAATGACCGACAGTTTTTCCACCCGCACTCCGCAACAGGCGCTGGCCGCGCTGCTCGACCGCTACGCGCCCAAGCGTCTGTTGTTGATTGGCGCTGACAGCTTTCCGGCACTGCAAGCCTTCAAGGAGGCGCATCCGGACACGGAACTGGCACAAGCAGCGCCGGGGGCGTTGCCCAGTGAGCTGGCCGGTCAACGCTTTGATCTGGCGCTGGTGGTCGATTGCCTGGAACACATGCCCAAGCGCGCAGGCCTGGAATTACTCGGCGGCATTCGCAACCTCAATGCCAGCCGCATTGCGGTACTGGCCGACCTTAAAGCCTGCGGTTGGCAGACCACCGATTTCTATTCTCTGGCCCTGCAAGCCAGCGAACGCTTTGCCCGGGACGAACAGGTACTGACCCTGTTCACCTATGATCTGCGCGAATACAAACAGGTGCCGGACTGGCTGAACGCGAAATTTTGGGCCAACCCGGAGAACTTCGGAAAGTACTGGTGGTGAGGCAGACATCATGAGCAGTGCAATTTGCCCCTGCGGCAGCGGCAATCTTCTCGACGGCTGCTGTGGCCGCTATCACGCAGGCACACCTGCGCCGTGCGCCGAAGCGTTGATGCGCTCGCGCTACAGCGCTTATGTATTGGGACTGGTGGATTATCTGGTGGACACCACATTGCCCATTCAGAAAAGCGGCCTGGATCGCGATTCGATCAGCCAATGGAGCGCACAAAGCACTTGGCTCGGGCTTGAGGTAGAAAGCGCGGAGTTGCTGGGCGGCAAGCCGGAGCATGCCTTCGTCACCTTCACCGCACGTTGGCACGATGCGGGTGGCGAGCACAGTCATCGCGAGCGTTCTGCGTTCGTGCAGAACGGCGGGCGTTGGTACTTCATCGACCCGACCGTACAGCTCAAGGCCGGGCGTAACGACGCGTGTCCGTGTGGCAGTGATTTGAAATTCAAGAAGTGCTGTTCGGCCTATATGGCTTGATGGGCTCCTACCTTGTGGGAGCCGGCTTGCTGGCGAAATGCGATGTGTCATTCAGCCCATCGTCAACTGAACCGATGCATTCGCCAGCAAACTGGCTCCCACAAAAACGGCGCCTGACCGAAATCATTCAGAGGTCTGATCTCAAGCGAGCTTCAAGTGAGAGATGTCTGGCACCAACACATGCTCAACAGGCCTTACCTCGCCCATGTCACTGCCCTGCGGCGCCAGACTCAAGCCTGACAGGTCCAACCGAGGGGCAACCGGTGCGGCTTTAGGGTCTTGCACATCCTTGCCCAGTTCGGAAATCGTGAAGTCTGGCGCGTCGACGTCGGCGAATGCGGCCATGTAGACGTCACGGGGTTCGAATTTCGAGACCTTTTCAGCGTTGTCGGGTTTAACGTCGGCGTTGGATGGCGTCCGTGGCGCGCGTCGGGTCCAGGTGGGTTCATCCGGTGGAGGCGCCAGCTCGACTTCTTCCACTTCAACCGGATCAGGACTTGCCACGGGCTCCGGTTCTGCCTGAACCTGTCCGGCCATTTCCACGACCTCAGCCCGCGCCCCTGCGCGTTCGAGGGTCGAGCGATACTTCTCGGCGGCGGCCTGATCCAGATTGTTCTTCAGGACCAGACGACGGCCGGAAAACAGCAGTGCAATGCGCTGAGCGTCGGCCTGGAACAGTTTTGTCAGATTGGCCTGAACCCGATCAAGTTGTGCGCCGGGTACCAATTGGCCAGAAAAAATGATTTCGTACAGCTTCATGAGTCAATACTCCTTCGACACATGGCGTGAGTATGGCGCAGGCTTTATGGAACAGCGAATTGCCACAAATGGCTGAACGCAAGCCCGACAGGGAGTGACCCCATGGTGTTTCAAGCAAACGTAATCAGGATCGTCGGTCTTCTCTTGACCCTGGTGCTGTCCGGGTGTTCATCAATAATGAGCAGTGACGCTGCCAAGGACCCGGAGGTCAAGCTGCTGAAGGTCGATGTGGTCAAGGCCCGTCTGCTCAAGCAGGACATGACGCTGCGCTTTCGCATCGACAACCCCAATGACTCGGGTCTCTGGGTCCGCGGGTTGCGCTACAAGGTCGTGCTCAACGACATCCTGATCGCCGATGGCGAATATAACGACTGGTTCAAGGTCAGGGCCAATGGTCACCGGAATTTCTCGGTGCCGATCCGCACCAACCTCTGGGAACACCTCAAGGAGGTGACCCGGATGCTTGGCAAGGTCAATCAGCCTGTTCACTATCGGTTGGAAGGCTACCTCAAAACCGGCTTTTTGTTCGGGGACGACGTGCGTATTGGCCGCGAAGGCGACATAATTCCCGGCGATTTGATTCCGGAGTAGCCCCATGAGCAACCAACCCCACGTGCACGGCCCTGATTGCAACCACGATCATGACCATCACGATCACCACCATGACCACGGTCATGTACACGGCCCGCACTGCAACCACGAACCCCAGGAGCCGGTACGCAACGCGCTGAAGGACGTGGGTCGCAACGATCCTTGCCCCTGCGGCAGCGAGAAGAAATTCAAGAAGTGCCACGGCGCCTGACATCGGGCACCGCTGCTCCTGAAGGAGCGAATTCATTCGCGATACGTGTTCATGGTCGATACATCTTTGTCGCCTGACACATCCATCGCGAATGAATTCGCTCCCACAGGGGTACGAGTAACGCCTCCCTGAATCATCCTGAAAATAAACCCGCCTCCCCCGCTTGCGTGCCGCCTGCCTGCTCTCTAACGTAGCGCGTTTCCAACGCCTACCCCCGCAGGAGCTTCATCATGGCCTCGCCCGCCCATTCATCCCTGAAGACGCGACTCAGCACAGCCGCTGCCATGTTGGGGCTGTTGAGCCTTGCAGGCTGCCAACTGGGCGGCGAAGACCGTGACAATCTGCCGCCCACCAGCGGCGTTTACGCCATCAAGGGGCTGGCGCAGAACGTCTCCGTGCGTCGCAATCATCTGGGCATGCCCCTGATCGAAAGCAGCACGTTTCACGACGCGCTGTTCACGCTGGGGTATGTCCACGCCAGTGACCGCATCTCGCAGATGGTGCAAATGCGCCTGTTGGCTCAGGGCCGTCTGTCGGAAATCGCAGGCTCCGGCGCACTGGATCTGGACCGGATGATGCGCGCGGCCAACCTCAAGCAAACGGCGGGCGATCTGTACAACGCCTCGTCGCCGCGTCTGAAGCGTTTCTTCGAAGTGTATGCACGCGGCGTCAACGCCTACCTGTTCCGCTACCGCGACAAGCTGCCGTCGGACCTCGCAGACGCGGGCTACAAACCCGAATACTGGAAACCTGAAGACTCGGCGCTGATCTTTGCGCTGCTGAACTTCAGTCTGTCGGTCAACCTGCAGGAAGAAATCTCCTCGCTGGTACTGGCTCAGAAAGTCGGCGCCGACAAGCTCGCGTGGCTGCTGCCGACTTACCCGGACGAAGCGCTGCCATTCGCTGAAGCCGACAAACTCAAAGGCCTGAACCTGAGCAACCAGATGCCGGGCCTGAGCGATCTGGACAAAGCCGCGCTGCAACTTTCCGATCTCAATCTGCTGGGCGTTTCGGCGTCGAACAACTGGGTCATCGCGCCGCAACGTGCTCGCGCAGGCAAAAGCCTGTTGGCCACCGATAGCCAGTTGCCCGCCACCCTGCCGTCGATGTGGAATTTCGTGCAGATTCGCGCGCCGAAGTATCAGGCCGCAGGTGCGACCGTCGCCGGTCTGCCACTGGTGCTCTCGGGCTTCAACGGCAAACTGGCCTGGGGCATGGGTCCGGCGATGGGCGACAATCAGGACCTGTTTCTGGAAAAACTCAAGCGCGAAAACAATCGCCTGATGGTCATGTCCGATGGCAAATGGGTGCCCGCGGGCGCTCACGAAGAGACCTATTTCATCCGCGGGCAGAGTCCGATTCGCGAAGCCGCGTTCGAGACCCGTCACGGCCCGCTGCTCAACGGCAGCTCGGCGCAATTGGCCAACGGCCTGGGCATCGCCCTGCAAACCCCGAACGCCAAGGATGACAAATCCCTCGATGCCCTGTTCGACCTGACCCGCGCGCAAAACGTCGAGCGTGCGTTCGACACCACGCGGGAAATCCGCGCGATCACCCTGAACATAGTGTTCGCCGATGCGACGAACACCGGCTGGCAAGTCACCGGTCGTTACCCCAACCGCCGCGAAGGCCAGGGCCTGATTCCATCGCCAGGCTGGGAAGGTCGTTATGACTGGGACGGTTACGCCGACGCCATGCTGCACCCCTACGATCAAGACCCGTCGCAGGGCTGGATCGGCACTGCCAACCAACGCACCGTGCCCAAGGGCTATGGCATGCAGTTGTCCAATTCCTGGGACTACCCGGAGCGTGCCGAGCGCATCGCCGAACTGGCCAACAGCGGCAAGCAGGACACTCGCAGCACGATTTCAATGCAATACGACCAGACCACCACGTTCGCCGCCAAGCTGAAGAAGATGTTCGAAGCGCCGGGCATGGCCAAACCGCTGAAACAGGCCATCGACGCCTTGCCGCCCGCAGATCGGGACAAGGCGCGAGAAGCATTGAGCCGCTTGATGGCGTTCGACGGACGTTTGTCGCCAATATCGGCCGATGCCGCTATTTACGAGCTGTTCCTGCAAGAAAGCACCAAGCAGATTTTCCTCGACGAACTAGGTCCGGAAAGCAGCCCGGCGTGGAAAGCACTGGTGCAGAGCGCGGACCTGTCCTACTCGCCGCAAGCCGACCACCTGCTGGGGCGTGAAGACAGTCCGTATTGGGATGACGTGAAAACGCCGCAGAAAGAAGACAAACCGATGATTCTCGCCCGCAGCCTGGCGGCCGCGATGACCGCAGGCGAAAGCCAGTTGGGTGGCGATCACAAGGCCTGGCAATGGGGCAAATTGCACCAGTACAAATGGACGTCGCAAAGTGCGCAATTGACGGCCGCGCTGGGCGGCAGCAAAGCCAGCGTGATCAAAGGGCCGTTGGCGGCCGGTGGCGATCACACGACGCTGAATGCATCAGGCTTCCATTGGGGGCAGGACTTCGATGCGGCCGTGGTTCCAGCGATGCGGATGATCGTCGATTTCGCGCAACAGGAGCCGATGATGGCTCAGAGTGCCGCAGGCCAGTCGGGCAACCCGGCCAGTCCGCACTTCGCCGATGGTATCGATCCATGGGTCAAGGGGCTGTACATGTCGGTGCCGATGCAACCGGAGAATTTCGAGCGGGTGTATGGCAAGACGCGATTGACGCTGACGCCGGGGAAGTAGCACTTCAACGCAGTTCCCTGTAGGAGCTGCCGGGGTGGCGCTCCTACAGGCTCGGTGTTCACAATCGGACCGAACTTCCTGTTGGCATCACCGCTCTACCTGACAAGCCCACCACTGCGATCATGCCATGGACCTTGTCATCGCCCGCCCCGAAGGCCTCTACTGCCCGCCGGGAGATTTCTACATCGATCCCTGGCGACCGGTCGCTCGTTCGGTCATCACCCATGGCCATGGCGACCACGCCCGCACGGGCAATGAACACTATCTGGCGGCCGCCCCCGGCGAAGGCATTCTGCGCGCACGGCTGGGCCAGGACATCAACCTGCAAACCCTCGAATATGGCGAGTCCATCACTCATCACGGCGTGAAGCTCAGCCTGCATCCGGCGGGGCATGTATTGGGCTCGGCGCAGGTGAGGCTGGAGTATCAGGGCGAAGTCTGGGTCGCATCCGGCGATTACAAAGTCGAGCCGGACGGCACCTGCGAACCGTTCGAACCCGTGCGCTGCCACACCTTCATCACCGAATCCACGTTCGGCCTGCCAATCTACCGCTGGCAGCCCCAGAGCGAAATTTTCACTGGCATCAACGACTGGTGGCGCGCTAATGCCGCCGTGGGCAAGGCCAGCGTGCTGTTCGCCTATTCCTTCGGCAAGGCCCAGAGAATTCTGCACGGCATCGATCCGGGTATCGGGCCAATTCTGGTGCACGGCGCCGTTGAGCCGCTGAACCGGGTGTATCGCGAAGCGGGTGTGCGGATCCCCGAGACGCACTACGCCGGGGACTTCAAAAAGACCGACCCGGCTTTGCGTCAGGCGCTGATCATTGCGCCACCCTCTGCGGGAGGCAGCACCTGGATGCGCCGGTTTGGCGAATTCAGCGACGCCTTTGCCAGCGGCTGGATGATGCTGCGCGGCACTCGGCGACGCCGAGGCGTGGATCGCGGTTTTGCGCTTTCCGACCACGCTGACTGGCCCGGCCTGTTATGGGCCATCGAAAACACCGGGGCCGAGCGGGTGATGGTCACCCATGGATCAGTGGCGGTGTTGGTGCGTTACCTGCGTGAGTGGGGTCTGGACGCTCAAGGCTTCACCACAGAATACGGCGATGAGGAAGACGACGCGCCCGCGCCACCAAAAGAGGAGGCCGCGTCGTGAAGGCCTTCGCCGAACTTTACGCCCAACTGGACGCAACCACCTCCAGCAACGCCAAGCTGGCGGCGATGCAGCACTATTTCGCTCATGCCGCGCCGGAAGACGCCGCGTGGGCCGTTTACTTCCTCTCAGGCGGCAGGCCACGTCAATTAGTGCCGACCAAGTTGTTGCGCGAACAGGCACTCAGGCTTTCAGACTTGCCCGAATGGTTGTTCGAAGAGAGCTATCAGGCCGTGGGCGACCTCGCGGAAACCTTATCCCTGTTATTACCGCAGGCTGCGCACAGTTCCGAAGAAGGGCTGGCACGCTGGATGGAAAACCACCTGCTGCCCTTACGGGGTCTTCCGCCCGACGAATTGCTGGAGCGCCTGCCCGCGTTCTGGGCACAACTGGACCGGCAGAGCCTGATGGTCTGCCTGAAACTGATCACCGGCAGTTTTCGCGTTGGTGTGTCGAAGCTGTTGGTCACTCGCGCATTGGCCGCGCTGGCCGGTATCGACAGCAAACGTGTAGCGCAGCGCCTGGTGGGTTACACCGACCTGTCCCATCGACCGACCGCCAACAGTTATCTCAAGCTCATCGCCGAAGAGTCCGAAGACGAGCACGCCCAGCGCGGCGGTCAGCCTTACCCGTTCTTTCTGGCCCATGCGCTTCAGCAGCCCGTCGATGAGTTCGAAACGCTGCTCGGTCCCGCAGACAATTGGCAGGTGGAATGGAAGTGGGACGGCATTCGCGCTCAGGTGGTCAAGCGCGAGGGGCGGTTGTGGGTGTGGTCGCGGGGCGAAGAGCTGGTGACGGATCGTTTTCCCGAGTTGCACAGCCTGGCGCAGAGCTTGCCCGATGGGACGGTCATCGATGGCGAGATTGTCGTGTGGAAAGCGCCGACACCTGCCCCGGAAACACCTGACGCGTTTGAGCTGCTCCCATCCGACGCGTCCACGCCGTCCGTCCAGCCCTTCGCCCTGCTTCAGCAACGGATTGGCCGCAAAACCCTGGGCAAAAAAATCCTTGAAGACGCGCCGGTGGTCATCCTCGCTTATGACTTGCTGGAATGGCGGGGCGAAGACTGGCGCAATCGCCCGCAGCACCAGCGCCGAACGCAACTGGAGCAGGTGATCACCAGCGCAAACAGCCCGGTGTTGATGCCTTCTCCAGTTTTGAGCGGCAAGGATTGGCTCGATTTGAGTCAGCAACGTGAAGCGTCCCGCAGCCTTGGGGTCGAGGGCATGATGCTCAAGGCGCGGGATTCGTTGTATGGCGTGGGCCGCACTAAAGACATGGGCGTGTGGTGGAAATGGAAGATCGACCCCTTCAGCGTCGACGCCGTGCTGATCTATGCCCAACGTGGCCATGGTCGGCGCGCAAGCCTCTACAGCGATTACACCTTCGCCGTGTGGGACGGCCCGCCAGACAGCGCCGAACGCACACTGGTCCCGTTCGCCAAGGCGTATTCGGGATTGACGGATGAAGAGATGCGCAAAGTCGATGCAATCATTCGCAAGACCACGGTAGAGAAATTCGGCCCGGTGAGAAGTGTTACGCCGACCCTGGTGTTCGAGCTGGGTTTTGAAGGCATTGCCCTCTCCAAACGCCATAAAAGCGGGATCGCCGTGCGTTTTCCCAGGATGCTCAGGTGGCGGCAGGACAAACCGGTGGCAGAGGCGGACAGCCTGGCGACGTTGCAGGACTTGCTGGCATGAGCACTGTTTTAGTGCGCAACATCTGCAACGCACTACGCCAATGCCCCCTGTCATAGCACGACCGATTCTTTGGGCGCCGGCTTGCTGGCGAAAGCGGTAGGTCAGTGACGGGTGAGTTGGCTGACCGGCCTCATTCGCCGGCAAGCCGGCTCCCACAAAAACGGCCAATGCCACTGGCAATGAGGATTCAAGTTCGTCACCGCCAACCGTTCAGGTGCTACTAATTCCTCCATACTCAGCCCTTTGTAACCGATTTTTTACGCGCCCTTTTTGGTCGTTTCAGCTAATCTCCCCCTGCCTCCGGCGCCCTAAAAAAAGACAAGAGATGGCCCAAAGTCATCATTGCGACAACTCCGTACATTTAAAACGCACGTTCGTCTCTTTGGTTCGGAAATTGCTATCTTTTTGCGGTCTGGCACCTGCCGGTAGCAAGCCTACGCGTGTTCCCAACGCTCAATTTGGTTTTAAGGACTGAACGATGAAAAAAGCATGGCTGACCCTTTCCGCACTCGCCATCTGCCTGGCCGCTGGCAATGCAATGGCCAAGGAGTACAAGGAGCTGCGTTTCGGCGTCGATCCTTCCTACGCACCATTCGAATCGAAAGCCGCTGACGGCAGCCTGGTCGGCTTCGACATCGATCTGGGCAACGCGATCTGTGCAGAACTGAAGGTCAAGTGCAAATGGGTCGAAAGCGATTTCGACGGCATGATTCCTGGCCTGAAAGCCAACAAATTCGACGGCGTCATCTCGTCGATGACCGTGACCCCGGCGCGCGAGAAAGTCATCGACTTCTCCAGCGAGCTGTTCTCCGGCCCCACCTCGCTGGTTTACAAGAAAGGTTCCGGGCTGAGCGCTGACGTCGCGTCCCTGAAAGGCAAGACCGTCGGTTACGAGCAAGGCACCATCCAGGAAGCCTACGCCAAGGCCGTTCTGGACAAAGCTGGCGTGAAGACCCAGGCCTACGCCAACCAGGACCAGGTTTACGCTGACCTGGTGTCCGGCCGTCTGGACGCTTCCGTACAAGACATGCTGCAAGCCGAACTGGGCTTCCTGAAATCGCCACAAGGCGCGGACTACGAAGTCAGCAAGCCAATCGACGATCCACTGCTGCCATCCAAAACCGCAGTCGGCATCTCGAAAGGTAACAAAGAGCTCAAAGCGCTTTTGGACAAAGGTATCAAAGCGTTACACGATGACGGCAAGTACGCCGAGATCCAGAAGAAGCACTTCGGCGATCTGAATCTGTACAGCGGTAAGTAAGAAAACAAACGCCCGTCGATTTCAGAGGTTCATCCGAATCCCTCCTCTGACTTCCATGGGCGTTTTTATTGACTGTATAGGTTGCACATGTTCGAAACTCTCCTGCAAAACCTGGGACTGTCCGCCTTCAGCCTCAAGGGCTTTGGCCCGCTGCTGATGCAGGGCACCTGGATGACCGTCAAATTGTCGGTAATGTCGCTGCTGCTGGCCATCGTGCTCGGCCTGCTGGGCGCCAGTGCCAAACTCTCCAAGACCGCCTTTCTGCGCGTACCGGCGCAGGTCTACACCACGTTGATCCGTGGCGTACCGGACCTGGTGCTGATGCTGCTGATTTTCTACAGCCTGCAAACCTGGCTGACGACCTTTACCGAAGCGATGGAATGGGACTACATCGAAATCGACCCTTTCGCTGCGGGTGTCATTACGTTGGGCTTCATTTACGGCGCCTATTTCACTGAAACCTTCCGTGGTGCAATTCTCGCCGTGCCTCGCGGACAGGTGGAAGCGGCCACCGCGTACGGCCTGAGCCGCGCCCAGCGTTTCCGCTTCGTGGTGTTCCCGCAGATGATGCGTTTCGCCCTACCCGGCATCGGCAACAACTGGCAGGTGGTGCTCAAGGCCACTGCGCTGGTGTCGATCATCGGCCTGGCCGATCTGGTCAAGGCCTCGCAAGACGCGGGCAAAAGCACCTATCAACTGTTCTATTTCCTGGTGCTCGCCGCATTGATCTATCTGGTCATCACCAGTGTCTCCAACTTTGCCCTGCGCTGGGCTGAACGGCGTTATGCCGCAGGCAGCCGGGAGGCTCAACGATGATCGAACTGCTGCAAGAATACTGGCGCGCCTTCCTTTATACGGACGGCCAGAACATCACCGGCCTGGCCATGACGTTGTGGCTGCTCAGCGCCTCCATCGCCATTGGCTTCATCGTCTCGATCCCGCTGTCCATCGCCCGTGTATCACCGAACCCGATGGTTCGCTGGCCGGTGCAGTTCTACACCTACCTGTTCCGGGGCACGCCGCTCTACATCCAGTTACTGATTTGCTACACCGGGATCTACAGCATCGCCGCCGTGCGCGAGCAACCATTACTCAATGCGTTCTTCCGCGACGCAATGAACTGCACGATCCTGGCCTTCGCCCTCAACACCTGCGCCTACACCACGGAAATCTTTGCCGGTGCGATTCGCAGCATGAACCACGGCGAAGTCGAAGCCGCCAAGGCTTACGGCCTGACTGGCTGGCGCCTGTACACCTACGTGATCATGCCGTCGGCGCTGCGCCGCTCGTTGCCCTACTACAGCAACGAAGTGATCCTGATGCTGCACTCGACCACCGTGGCCTTCACCGCCACCGTGCCGGATATCCTCAAGGTGGCGCGGGATGCGAACTCCGCGACCTTCCTGACGTTCCAGTCGTTTGGCATCGCCGCGCTGATCTACCTGACGGTGACCTTCATTCTGGTGGGCCTGTTCCGACTGGCCGAACGCCGCTGGCTGGCCTTCCTCGGCCCGTCTCACTAGGACTCGTACATGCGACACCTGACCCATGATTTGCTGTCGCCGGTGCCTGGCACCGCGCGGCAGATTCACAGCTTTCATTACGGCCCGAAAAACGGTGCCTGCAAAATCTACATTCAGTCCTCACTGCACGCCGACGAACTGCCGGGCATGCTGGTGTCCTGGTACCTGAAACAGCGTCTGGCCGAGCTTGAAAAGGCCGGTCAGTTGTTGGGCGAAATCGTCGTCGTCCCGGTGGCCAACCCGGCCGGGCTGGAACAGGTCTTGATGGACACGCCGCTGGGCCGCTACGAACTGGAAAGCGGGCAGAACTTCAATCGCCATTTCGTCGACCTCGCACAACAGGTCGGCGATGAGGTGGAGCCGCTGCTGGGCGACGATGCGAAACGCAACACCGGGCTGATCCGCAATAGCCTGCTGGCCGGGCTGAACGCGCGGGTCGCCGCCACGCAACTGGACTCCCAGCGCCTGACCCTGCAACGCCTGGCCTGCGACGCCGACATGGTGCTGGACCTGCATTGTGATTTCGAATCGGTGGAACACCTGTACACCACGCCGGAAGCCTGGTCTCAGGTCGAGCCGCTGTCCCGCTATCTCGGCGCGCAAGCGAGTCTGCTGGCCACCGATTCGGGCGGCCAGTCGTTCGACGAATGCTTCACGTTGGTCTGGTGGCAATTGCAGCAGCGCTTCGAAAAGCGCTTCCCGATTGAACTGGGCAGCTTTTCCGTGACGCTGGAATTGCGCGGCCAAGGCGATGTGAATCACGCCCTCGGCAGCCGCGATTGTCAGGCCATCATCAGCTATCTGATGCAGTACGGCGCGATTGCCGGTGAACCAGCGCCTGCCCCTGAACTGCTTTATCCCGCGACACCGTTGGCAGCGGTCGAACCGGTGGCCACGTCAGTCGGCGGCCTGCTGGTGTTCTGCACACTGCCAGGCGAATACGTCGAGGCGGGGCAACTGATCGCTGAAATCATCGACCCGATCAGCGACGCCGTGACCCCCGTTCACGCGACCAACGCTGGCCTTATGTACGCCCGCTCCTTGCGACGCATGGCTACCGCCGGCATGGTCATCGCCCATGTCGCTGGCGTCGAGCCGTTCCGCAGCGGCTACTTACTTTCTCCTTAAGGAACGCCTCCATGTACAAACTGACCATCGATGGCCTGCACAAAAGCTACGGTGACCACGAAGTCCTCAAAGGCGTGTCGCTCAAGGCCAACGTCGGCGACGTGATCTGCCTGATCGGCGCCAGCGGCTCGGGCAAGAGCACCTTCCTGCGCTGCATCAACTTCCTCGAACAACCCAACGACGGCGCCATGAGCCTGGACGGCCAGCAGATCAAAATGGTCAGCGACGCCACCGGTATGCGCGTCGCCGACCCGGCTGAACTGCAGCGCATCCGCACCCGTCTGGCGATGGTGTTCCAGCACTTCAACCTGTGGAGCCACATGACGGTGCTGGAAAACATCACCATGGCCCCTCGCCGCGTGCTGGGCGTATCGAAAGTCGAAGCCGAAGACCGCGCGCGCAAGTACCTGGAAAAGGTCGGCTTGCCCGCTCGCGTTGCCGACCAGTACCCGGCGTTCCTGTCGGGCGGCCAGCAACAGCGTGTGGCGATTGCCCGAGCGCTGGCGATGGAACCGGAAATCATGCTGTTCGACGAACCGACTTCGGCGCTGGACCCGGAGTTGGTGGGTGAAGTGCTGAAGGTGATTCAAGGCCTGGCCGAAGAGGGCCGCACCATGATTCTGGTGACCCACGAAATGGGCTTTGCTCGCAAAGTGGCGAATCAGGTGGTGTTCCTGCATCAGGGCCAGATCGAAGAAATGGGCCACCCGGATGAAGTGTTGGGCAACCCGAAGAGCGAGCGGTTGAAACAGTTCTTGAGTGGAAACCTGAAATAACCCCCCTTCCGGATTGACGCGTACCCTGTAGCAGTCCGGCTTGCCGGCGGCAGCGATTTCGAAACCGCCACCGCCGGCAAGCCAGACTGCCACAGCTCAGTCAACTGTGATCCAACCAAACTAATTGCTTGCGCCAACGGTCTCTGACTTAAACCCCGTCCGAGACCGCGCATGCCCAAAGCCGCCTCCTTCGCTCAGCGCTGGTTCACCGCCCGTGGCTGGAAGCCTTTTCCCTTTCAAAAAGACGTGTGGGATGCCATCAGCCGAGGCGAGTCCGGTCTGCTGCACGCCAGTACCGGTGCCGGTAAAACTTACGCCGTGTGGTTCGGCGCGCTCAATCGCTTCGCTAAATCAGCCCCCCGCATAGACGATGCAAAGCCACGCAAACGCAAACCTCCTGCCCCGCCACTGAGCGTGCTCTGGATCACCCCCATGCGCGCACTGGCTGCCGACACCGCTCGCGCCTTAGAGGCGCCATTGACGGAGTTGCAGATCCCATGGAGCGTCGGGCTGCGTACCGGCGACACCAGCAGCAGCGAGCGCGCCAGACAAGGCCGCCGGCTCCCCACGGCACTGGTCACCACCCCAGAGAGCCTGACACTGCTTCTGACCCGCGCCGACGCCGAAGCGACGTTCGCGACACTGAACATGATCGTCGTCGACGAGTGGCACGAACTGATTGGCAACAAGCGCGGCGTGCAACTGCAACTGGCAATCGCCCGCCTGCGCAGATGGAATCCGGCATTGATCGTGTGGGGGCTTTCCGCCACGTTGGGCAATCAGGACCATGCTCAGCACGTGTTGCTGGGTGAGTCGGGAACAGCGGTGCAAGGCAAGGTGATCAAGGAACTGATCGTCGACACCCTGATTCCTCAGAGCATCGAGCGCTTCCCGTGGGCGGGGCACATGGGCCTGAAGATGTTGCCGCAAGTGCTCGCTGAAGTGGACAGCAGCGCCAGTTGTCTGCTGTTCACCAACACCCGTGCACAGTCGGAAATCTGGTACCAGGCGCTGCTCGACGCCCGGCCAGACTGGGCAGGATTGATCGCGCTGCATCATGGGTCGCTGTCACGCGAGGTGCGCGACTGGGTCGAACGTGCATTGAAGGAGGGTCATCTGAAAGCGGTGGTGTGCACGTCCAGCCTCGATCTGGGGGTGGATTTTTTGCCCGTTGAACGCGTGTTGCAGATCGGCTCGGCCAAAGGCATCGCTCGCCTGATGCAGCGGGCCGGGCGCTCGGGGCACGCGCCGGGGCGCCCCTCCCGCGTGACGCTGGTGCCCACTCACAGCCTGGAACTGGTGGAAGCCGCAGCGGCTCGCGATGCCGTCGACGCCCGCCTGATCGAACCCAGAGAATCCCCTCACAAACCATTGGATGTACTCGTACAACACCTGGTGAGCATGGCTCTGGGAGGCGGTTTCAAACCTGCCGAACTGCTGGCCGAAGTCCGAACCGCCTGGGCCTATCAGGATCTGACCGACGAGGAATGGCAATGGGCGCTGGCCTTCGTCCGCCATGGCGGGTTATCACTCACGGCGTACCCTGACTATCGTCGAGTCGAGCCTGACGAGCACGGTGTCTGGCGCGTTCCCGATGCTCGTCTGGCCCGACGCCATCGCATGAGCGTCGGCACCATCGTCAGCGACGCCAGCATCAACGTGAAGTATTGGAGCAAGGGTGGTGGCGGTGGCTCGCTTGGCAGCGTCGAAGAGGGTTTTATCGCGCGACTCAAACCCGGCGATGGCTTTTTGTTCAGTGGCCGCTTGCTGGAGCTGGTGCGGGTGGAAAACATGACCGCCTACGTGAAACGGGCCACCAGCAAAAAAGCTGCTGTCCCTCGCTGGAACGGTGGGCGGATGCCCCTCTCCAGCGAACTGGCTGACGCCGTGGTGGCCAAATTCGACGCCGCGGCGCGGGGCGTTTTCGACAGCCCCGAAATGCACACCGTCAGCCCGTTGCTCGACGTGCAACGCCAATGGTCCGCGCTGCCGCGCAAGGACACGTTGCTGGCCGAAGTGCTGAAATCCCGAGAGGGCTGGCACCTGTTTCTCTACCCCTTCGCTGGGCGTCATGTGCATTTGGGGCTGGCCAGCCTGCTGGCTTGGCGCATGAGCCGATACACACCCCTGACGTTCTCCATTGCAGTCAACGACTACGGCTTCGAATTGCTCAGCGCGACTGAAGTGGACTGGTCAAAACACCTTAACAGCGGTCTGTTCAGCGAGCACACCTTGCTCGCCGACATTCTTGCCAGCCTTAACGCCGGTGAACTGGCCTTGCGCCGCTTCCGGGAAATCGCGCGTATTGCCGGGCTGGTGTTTTCTGGCTACCCCGGCGCGCCGAAGAGCAATCGTCAATTGCAGGCTTCCAGTGGTCTGTTCTTCGAGGTCTTCAAGCAATACGACGCAGGTAACCTGTTGCTGACTCAGGCGCAGGAAGAAGTGCTGCGTCAGGAACTGGATCTCGCCAGGCTAGAGCACGCCTTACGGCGTATTAACGAAAGCACCCTGGATCTGCACCTGATCAAACGCCCCACGCCCATGGCCTTTCCCCTGCTGGTCGAGCGCATGCGTGAGAGTTTGAGCACCGAGAAGTTGTCCGACCGCATTGCCCGCATGGTCGGTGATCTTGAGAAAGCAGCAGGCCCAGAGGTTAGTGCATGAGGCCTTATCTGGCGATTGAATTGGCAGGCGTGCAGCTGTGGTTGCTGGCTGAAAAGGCAATCTACTGCCCGAGAGAACGTGCGTTGCTCGTTGCAGACGCTCATTTCGGTAAAGCGGCGGCCTATCGAAAACTGGGCCAACCCGTCCCCCACGGCACGACGGACGACAACCTACGGAGGCTGGATCATTTGCTGACGGCTTATGATTGCCAACACCTCATATTCCTCGGCGATTTCCTGCACGCCCCTGAGTCGCACGCGGCGGGTACGTTGGCGTCTTTGCAAGACTGGCGTGAACGACACCCTGCGCTGACAGTGACACTGATTCGGGGCAATCACGACAAGCGTGCGGGTGATCCGCCCCCGGGTTTGCGCATTCAGGTAGTCCCGGAGCCACTGCTGCTAGGTCCTTTCGCCTTGCAACACGAACCAATCCCACACCCGACGCATCATGTCCTGGCCGGTCATGTGCACCCTGCCTACAGGCTCCTTGGCAAAGGACGACAGCGCTTGCGCCTGCCCTGCTTTCATATTCAGCCCGACATCAGCCTGTTGCCCGCGTTTGGCGCGTTTACAGGGGGGATGAATGTCGAGAAGGACGATCTCAGCCGCATTTATGTTGTGGGAGATGGTGCGGTCTGGCAGGCGCATTGAAACAGCGGCTGAAACGATTGAAACAGGGCATTCAGACAAAAAATCCCTGTCAACGCGTGCGCTGACAGGGATCGCGGGTCATGCTACCGGAGCGGGAGGTGGCTCGTCGGGCAACGTCGGCTCACCGGGTTCTTCAGGCTGAGGGAAATCGTTGGGAGTGTCGGGATTCGGCTGGCCAGGGATGCCACCGGCAACCATGTTAATCAGGTGAGGATGCGCTAACAGCGACCATGCCAGCAACCCGACCTGATTCTGTCCGGGGTCGGTTTCCTTGCTGCTGGTCTTGACTTGTCTCTTCATAGGGCACTCCTGAGCGTTGGTCCCATCCGCATGGTGCGGATGGGAACAGTTCAGTACATAGAGTGCGTTTTTCGAGACAAATTCAGTTGCGATATGACCAACGGTGCTATCAAGTGCGAGGCAGGGTGACGCCGCGCTGGCCCTGGTATTTACCACCACGATCCTTGTAAGACACTTCACATTCTTCGTCGGACTCAAGGAACAGCATCTGCGCGACGCCTTCGTTGGCGTAAATCTTCGCAGGCAGCGTGGTGGTGTTGGAGAACTCCAGGGTCACATGGCCTTCCCATTCCGGTTCCAACGGGGTCACGTTGACGATGATACCGCAACGGGCGTAGGTGCTTTTGCCCAGGCAGATGGTCAGCACGTTACGCGGAATGCGGAAGTACTCGACAGTGCGGGCCAGCGCGAACGAGTTTGGCGGAATGATGCATACGTCGCTTTTGATGTCGACGAAACTGCCCGCGTCGAAGTTCTTCGGATCGACGGTGGCCGAATTGATATTGGTAAACACCTTGAATTCATCGGCACACCGTACGTCGTAGCCGTAGCTGGACACACCGAAGGAAATCAGACGATCGGCGCCTTCGCCACGCATCTGACGCTCCACGAAGGGCTCGATCATGCCGTGCTCTTGCGCCATGCGGCGAATCCACTTGTCCGATTTGATGCTCATGGCGGTGTCCTGAATAGCGAGGTGAAAAAAGATGTCCGGCATCTTACCGGGCATGAGCGTCCGGTTCAAAGACTGCGCACGACGCGGGGTGCGAACCGTCTGTCATCCGCCGAAATAAACGTCGGGGAAGCATTGGCACACCTCTCAAAAAGGTTTATGGTGACGCCACTGTGTTGCTTGTGTCACTGAGAATCTCTACACGATGTTGAATTTCGATCCAACCATCTCGAATTTTCCTGCTCTTTGCACTCAGTCTCGGCCAGGGCTCTTCCTGAGTCGCAGTTAACTTTGTCCAAGGAGACATCCCATGTCCAATCGCCAAACCGGTACCGTTAAGTGGTTCAACGATGAGAAAGGCTTCGGCTTCATCACCCCACAATCCGGTGACGACCTGTTCGTACACTTCAAAGCCATCCAGGCTGACGGCTTCAAAACCCTGAAAGAAGGCCAGCAGGTTTCTTTCGTCGCTACCCGCGGCCAGAAAGGCATGCAAGCTGAAGAAGTACAAGTTATCTAACTTGCGCTTCATCGCTTGAAAGACCCCGCCCTCAAAAGCGGGGTTTTTTTATGCCTTCAAGAACACCCCCACCTCAGGCACCATGGTTTCACGGAGACACAACATGCGCTGCCCCCCCCCCCTGTGGGAGTCGGCTTGCTGGCGAATGCGAGCTGTCAGTTACTTCATTAATAACTGATCCTCCGCTTTCGCCAGCAAGCCGGCTCCCCTAGAAAACCTCGCCTCTACTGGTTAATCCACAGGAGATCGAGGGCGCAGGCATGATCAATCGTCGCTAATGGAAATATTCGGCATCGCTGGCGAAGCCGCTTCTTGCAACACGATCCGTGCGCCCACGTGGCGAGCCAGTTCCTGATAGATCATGGCGATCTGGCTTTCCGGCTCCGCGATGGCTGTTGGTTTGCCACCATCTGCCTGTTCGCGAATCAGCATCGACAGCGGCAGCGACGCCAGCAGTTCGACACCGTATTGCGAGGCCAGCTTCTCACCACCGCCCTCACCAAACAGATGCTCGGCATGGCCACAATTCGAACAAATGTGCACGGCCATGTTCTCCACCACACCCAACACCGGAATGTTGACCTTGCGGAACATTTCCACGCCCTTCTTCGCGTCCAGCAACGCCAGATCCTGCGGCGTGGTGACGATCACCGAGCCGGCCACCGGTACTTTCTGCGCCAGGGTCAACTGTATATCGCCTGTGCCCGGCGGCATGTCGATAACCAGATAATCCAGATCGTTCCAGGCCGTCTGGGTAATCAGCTGCAATAACGCGCCAGAGACCATCGGACCACGCCAAACCATCGGCGTGTTGTCGTCCGTCAGAAAGGCCATCGACATCACTTCGACGCCATGGGCCTCAATGGGCACGAACCATTTCTGATCCTTCACCCTGGGACGAGTCCCCTCCGGAATACCGAACATCACACCCTGGCTCGGGCCGTAGATATCCGCATCCAGAATGCCTACGCGCGCGCCCTCGCGAGACAGCGCCAGCGCCAGGTTTGCGGCGGTCGTGGACTTGCCCACGCCGCCCTTGCCCGAGGCTACTGCAATGATGTTCTTCACGTTGGTCAGGCCTGGTATCTGACCCTGAGCCTTGTGCGCGGTGATGCGGATATTGATGTGAACCCTCGCCGAGGTCACGCCGTCCAGCCCTTCGATAGCCAGTTGCAGCATCTGCGCCCAACCGTTCTTGAACAGATCGGCGGCATAACCGAGTTCCAATTGCACACTGACGCGCTCACCCTCGATGTCTATGGCCTGCACGCAACCGGCACTGACTGGGTCTTGGTTCAAATAAGGATCGGTGTATTGGCGAAGAACAGCCTCCACCGTTGCGCGATTCACAGCGCTCATGGGTCACTCCCGAAAAAGACTGAGCAAAACAGGCGGCTATCCTACCGCGTCTGTCAGATGAGCGGGGCGCGGTTTTGCAGGCCACACTCCATACACTGCGCAGACTTGCTGGCGAATGTGGAGTGTCAGCCCCCTGATGAATTGCAGATGCACCGCATTCGCCAGCAAGCCGGCTCCCACAAGGTCTGTAGCGTATTCAGACATCGTAAAAGGTCTCCCTGCGCCCATCTGCGAGATGAAAAAAAACGCTCAGGCCTTTATAGTGGCCGATCTCCGTTTCACTTCAAGTAGCCGAGCCCCATGTCCGAGCCACGCAAGATTCTCGTCACCAGCGCCCTGCCCTATGCCAATGGTTCCATCCACCTTGGCCACATGCTGGAGTACATCCAGACCGACATGTGGGTGCGTTTCCAGAAGCACCGTGGCAATCAGTGCATCTACGTGTGCGCGGACGACGCCCATGGTTCGGCCATCATGCTGCGCGCCGAGAAGGAAGGCATTACGCCTGAGCAACTGATCGCCAACGTGCAGGCCGAGCACAGTGCCGACTTTGCCGACTTCCTGGTGGATTTCGACAACTTCCATTCGACCCACGCCGAAGAAAACCGCGAGTTGTCGAGCCTGATCTACACTCGTCTGCGGGACGCCGGTCACATTGCCACGCGTTCAGTGACCCAGTATTTCGACCCGGAAAAGAAAATGTTCCTGGCCGATCGCTTCATCAAGGGCACCTGTCCGAAATGCGGCACAGAAGACCAGTACGGCGACAACTGCGAAAAATGCGGCGCCACCTACGCACCGACCGACCTGAAAGACCCGAAATCCGCGATTTCCGGCGCGACCCCGGTGCTCAAGGATTCCAAACACTTCTTCTTCGACCTGCCCGCCTTCGACGCCATGCTCAAAGAGTGGACCCGTAGCGGCACCCTGCAGGACGCCGTCGCGAACAAGATCGCCGAATGGCTGGACGCGGGTCTTCAGCAATGGGACATCTCCCGTGATGCGCCTTATTTCGGCTTCGAGATTCCAGACGAGCCGGGCAAGTATTTCTACGTCTGGCTGGACGCGCCAATCGGCTACATGGCCAGCTTCAAGCACCTGTGCGAGCGCACACCAGGCCTGGACTTCGACGCGTTCTGGAACAAAGACTCGACCGCCGAGCTGTACCACTTCATCGGCAAGGACATCGTCAACTTCCACGCCCTGTTCTGGCCAGCCATGCTCGACGGCTCGGGCTTCCGCAAGCCGAGCGGCATCAATGTTCACGGCTATCTGACCGTCAACGGCCAGAAGATGTCGAAATCCCGCGGCACCTTCATCAAGGCGCGCACCTACCTTGAGCACCTGTCGCCGGAATACCTGCGCTACTACTACGCGGCCAAGCTGAGCCGCGGCGTCGACGACCTGGACCTGAACCTTGAAGACTTCGTACAGAAGGTCAACTCCGACCTGATCGGCAAGGTGGTCAACATCGCCAGCCGCTGCGCAGGCTTCATTCACAAAGGCAACGCGGGCGTGCTGGTTGCCGACAACGCTGCGCCTGAACTGACTGACGCCTTCCTCGCCGCCGCACCGAGTATCGCCGACGCCTACGAGGGTCGTGATTTCGCTCGTGCCATGCGCGAAATCATGGCCCTGGCCGACCGAGCCAACGCCTGGATCGCTGACAAGGCGCCATGGTCGCTGGCCAAGCAGGAAGGCAAACAGGACGAGGTGCAGGCGATCTGCGCACTGGGCGTCAACCTGTTCCGCCAATTGGTGATCTTCCTCAAGCCCGTCCTGCCGAAACTGGCGGCCGATGCCGAGCGATTCCTCAACGTTGCACCGCTGACCTGGAACGACCACCTGACGCTGCTCGGCAACCATCAGTTGAATCCGTTCCAGGCCCTGATGACCCGTATCGACCCGGCCAGAGTGGAAGCCATGACTGACGCCTCGAAAGAAGATCTGGCGGCCAGCGCCACCGATACCGGCACGGCCCCACCGGGCAACGGCGAATTGGCGAAAGACCCGCTGTCGCCGGAAATCGAGTTCGACGCCTTCGCAGCCATCGACCTGCGCGTGGCGCTGATCGAGAAAGCCGAACATGTCGAAGGTGCGGACAAACTGCTGCGCCTGACCCTCGACATCGGTGACGAGAAGCGCACCGTATTCTCCGGCATCAAGAGCGCCTACCCGAACCCGGCCGAGCTGGAAGGCCGTCTGACCATGATGATCGCGAACCTGAAGCCACGGAAAATGCGCTTCGGCATCTCCGAAGGCATGGTGATGGCAGCAGGTCCTGGCGGTGAGGAAATCTACCTGCTGAGCCCGGACAGCGGCGCCAAACCTGGTCAACGCATCAAGTAAACAACGCATCAAGCACACAAAAGGCGCCGACGCCTCGACAGCGTCGGCCTTTGGTCCAAGCATGAACCTGATTCAGCGTATCGACGCCCTGTTGCCACAGACCCAGTGTGGCAAATGCGGCCACCCCGGCTGCAAGCCTTACGCCGAAGGGATCGCCAACGGCGAAGCCATCAACAAGTGCCCTCCGGGCGGCGATGAAACCATCGCCGCGTTGGCGCATTTGCTGAGCGTCACCGCTCTTCCGCTCGACACCGAACGCGGCAGCGCACCTGCACAAGTTGCTTTCATCCGGGAAGCTGAGTGCATCGGATGTACCAAATGCATTCAAGCCTGTCCCGTGGACGCCATCGTGGGAGCTGCGAAGCTGATGCACACGGTGATTGCCGACGAGTGCACAGGTTGCGATCTGTGCGTCGCCCCATGCCCGGTTGACTGCATCGACATGCTGCCCTTGCCCTCATCGAACGTCGTTCCCATCGTCGGCGGGCTTGCATTTGACGAAACCCAACGCGTCGCCAGAACCGCAAAGCGAGACCATGCTCGCCAGCGATTCGAGGCACGTACGCTACGCCTGCAACGTGAAGCACAGCAGCGCCAGGCCGAACGCCTGGCTCGCCAGCAGCCACCACAGGTGTTGGCCCCAACCACCGTTGACCCGGTGCAGGCAGCATTAGAGCGCGTTCGCGTGCAGAAAGCCGCAGTGGGCGACGCCGCCTTGAAGCAGGCGCGTGTACACGTCAACATGACTCGTGCCCAATTAAACAAATCGCTCAAGGCATTTGGTCATCCCCCCATCGCCGAACAAGCCGCTCAATTGGTGGTGTTACAGCGTGAATTTGAAGACGCGGAACGAGCACTGGCAGCACTTCTGAAGGCAACGCCTTCCAACGAGTCACCGCCCCTGCCCGTACGAGCGGATGCAAACGCCGAAAAGCCCGACAAGGCAGCGCTGAATCGGGCAAAGATCCAGTTGGCGATGCGTCGAGCCGCGCTCAAGAAGGCACAAGCCACTGAGGTGACCGCGGAGCAGCTTGCTAAATCGTAGAGGCAGAACAAGCCCTGCGGGCCATTGAAGCCACGTAGACTGAATCCCTGCCTTCACGCCGCCTGATAAAAACGACCTGATGATGCCCTTGGGAATCCCCACTCCATGAACGCAGCAAAACGTCTGGAAATCTTTCGCCGTCTTCACGAAGACAATCCCGATCCTAAAACCGAACTGTCCTACAGCTCTCCATTCGAGCTGCTGATCGCTGTGATTCTTTCCGCCCAGGCAACCGACGTCAGCGTCAACAAGGCGACTGCGCGGCTTTACCCTGTCGCGAATACGCCGCAGGCCATCTACTCACTGGGTGTTGAAGGCCTCTCGGAGTACATCAAGACCATCGGTCTTTACAACAGCAAGGCGAAGAACGTCATCGAAACATGCCGGATGCTGATCGAGTTGCACGGGGGTGAAGTTCCGCAAACCCGTGAAGCGCTCGAAGCGCTGCCAGGGGTGGGTCGCAAAACAGCAAACGTGGTTCTCAACACCGCGTTTCGCCAACTGGCCATGGCGGTCGACACACACATTTTCCGCGTCAGCAATCGCACCGGAATCGCGCCGGGGAAGAACGTTGTCGATGTCGAAAACAAACTGATGAAGTTCGTACCGAAAGATTATCTCCTGGACGCCCACCATTGGCTGATCCTGCACGGTCGCTACGTCTGCGTGGCCCGAAAGCCTCGCTGCGGCAGTTGCCGGATCGAAGATTTGTGTGAGTTCAAGCAGAAGACTTCTGACGATTGAGCAATAGCGTTTTTGCCTGATGATCGATTGAAAAAATCTTTTTTACCCGGTTCGGTTTTGTCGTTATAAGGTGCGCCAATGACAGTCTAAGCTGGAGTCAACTTTCATGAGCACTGACAAAGAGCAGATGGACGTAGATGACGACTTCGTGTCCGCCGACGCGGACGAAGCCGTGCAAGTACCCGTAGAAACTGCGAAAACCAATCTCAGCAAGCGCCGCACCATCGATAATCTTCTGGAAGAGCGTCGCCTGCAAAAGCAGCTCGCGGATTACGACTTCGACTTCTGACCCCTGGCGCTCAAAGCCTCTCCTGGTTTCGAGAGGCTTTTGCCTTATCGGCAGAAGTCCGCTGAGGCACCCGCAACTTTTTGATGACCATCATGCTCGCAAGGGCGATTGGAGCTATCGCTAAACGAGACCGTTGCGCTGGGCAAGCTCGATCAGATCAACCAGCGAGTGCGCATTCAGTTTGAGCAGCAGACGCGTTTTATACGTGCTGACGGTCTTGTTGCTGAGAAACATCCCGTCAGCAATCTCCTTGTTGGTCCTCCCCCTCGCCAACTGCTGCAAGACCATCATCTCCCTCCCTGAGAGGCGATCAACCATTTCCGCTTCGCTGGCATTGCCCAGACTCGAACGCACCGTGTGAAGCGCCTGATTGGGAAAATAACTGTATCCGGACAACACCGCCTTGATAGCGCTCAGCAACTCGGTCAGATCCTGCTGCTTGCACACATAGCCTGCCGCGCCTGCCTGCATGCAGCGCATCGAGAAATGACCAGGCGCCTGTGATGTCAGGATCAGGACCTTGAACGGCAGTGTCATCGCTGTCAGCCGCGCAATGACTTCAAGCCCGTCGAGCTTTGGAATACCGATATCCAGAATGACGATATCGGGCAAATGCTCCCTGGCCAGCTGCAGTGCATCCACTCCATTGTCCGTTTCAGCGATGACCTCGTAGCCATGCCGCTCCATCAGCATGCGCACGGCGAGCCGAATGACGGGGTGATCGTCCACGATCAACACTTTATTCATGTGCAGTCCATTTTTTTGCTGTTCGATATTTTGGAGCCCGCACAATAGCTTAGTCGTTTACCGCTTTGCATGGCGCTCCTCCCTTTGGACTAGCAGGCAAAGACCTTTCCCACTCAAGCAACAGAAATGTCCTACAAAACCAGACTTATGCACCCGAGTTTCCGGCCGGACAGCCTGCCACCATCCCACACTGACTTCTCCATTCGCAGGTTTTGAACAGCCCCCGTAAGGCATTGTGAAGAAACCAGTGTTTGCCGCATATCCACTCATTGATCCGCCTGCCCACGAAACCGCTCTCCCCATGTCAATGGCCGCGCTCTCAGACATCGAAATATCAGTCGGCTTAAAGAATTCTCTCATTATCGAAATATGAGGGACGCGTCGTTATGAGACAGACGCCCAAATGATCCCATTACCTGCATCATGATCGCATTGATGCTCAGGATAAGCGGATCCTGGAAACATTCCATGCAAGTTCAATCATAAAATATTGCAAATTACAACCCCGCCTTGTCAATCAGCGCAATGTTGAAAAATACACACTCAAAAAAATCATTTCCTATACATATTTATTTAACGAAATCTCCTACACACCTTTCGGAATAGGCCGAAGCCACGCCTCGCCCGGAGCAACAACGCCCGTTTAGCCCGGTGCTCTACGACTGCGTGCAACCCGTGCCTAACTCATCAAACAATGGGAGAACTTACATTCAACATGCCTTCATGATTCGTCAGGCGCCCGCCACACACGTAATACGAAATCCGACTGCAATTCCAGACAAATATTAATAAATAAGAAAAATACTACAACACTAACGGACTGAACTCATTCACTTGTAAGACCCCTTCACTCCAACTTCACGCCCCTGCCAAAAAAACATTTTTTACTTGCCAAACCTATTTCCAGTCGTTACTTTTTTCCTCAACCTTTTCCGGTTTCAGGCAACTATAACTACACCTCCTGCCCGTCACGTCGCCTGAGCCATCGCCCATCCATTTATAAGACCTTGCCTGTATTAATACGCGAGCAGGACTCGGCTGCACGGAACATCCTGCCAGCGGTGCATTCATTTATTCGATCACGGGCCTCTGGCATATCGAATCGTATATATCAACACATTAACAGGAACAGACCATGACCAAGCGAACAGATATAACTTCGGGTTCCGTCATCCCCGCTCTTAAACTGGAAGAAGCGGTGGAAGCCTACGTCGCCAAGGGTGGCATCATCAGCGTTGTTCCCGAGGGCGAAACTCGACACTCGAACTGGGAGGCTCAGCCCACTGACGAAAGCCTGACTGACGCGACTCACGCGCATGCCAAAATCGAACAATTGAAGGGATTGGTCGCCAAGGGCGCAGGGGTTACCGCGCTTCAATATTCATTGCGAATGAACCGCAAGGAGATCAAGCGCCTGGCCAGCGAAAACGGCGTGAAGATTCATTACAGCCGTCCTGTCAGAGGATCAAGGCCTCAGCGCAGCCGGGACACGCTCGCTGTCGACGATACCGTCGCCGGGCATGCCATGCATTATTCGGCATTGGGTTATACCGTGCCGGAGATCGCGCAATTGCTGGAACTTGCAGTGCGTGACGTCTGGAATATCGGCAAAGCCTACCGCTTTGAATTCAAAAACGCTCCAAAGCCTGAGTCGAATCAAACGGCAGCGCCGATGGAAGGAGAACAGGATGTCCGACAGGTGCCATCCGAAGATCAGAACGACTCATGACGAGCATGTTTCGAAAATGGAAAAGATGAGGTAACCCGGAGAGCGGGTGCAGCCCCCGAAAGGCCGCACCCTGAAGATGATGCGATCAGAACAACTTGCGGTTCTTGTTCGCCGCAATGCGCATGCGCAACGCATTGAGCTTGATGAAGCCCGCTGCGTCGGCCTGGTTGTACGCACCGCCATCCTCTTCGAAGGTCGCGATGTTGGCGTCGAACAGCGAATCGTCGGACTTGCGACCGGTCACAATCACGTTGCCCTTGTACAGTTTCAGGCGCACAACGCCGTTCACGTGAACCTGGGAAGCGTCGATCATCTGTTGCAGCATCAGACGCTCAGGACTCCACCAGTAGCCGGTGTAGATCAGGCTGGCGTATTTCGGCATCAGCTCGTCTTTCAGGTGAGCGACTTCACGGTCCAGGGTGATCGACTCGATGGCGCGGTGCGCCTTGAGCATGATGGTGCCACCAGGGGTCTCGTAGCAACCACGGGACTTCATGCCGACATAACGGTTCTCAACGATGTCAAGACGACCGATGCCGTGCTCACCACCGATGCGGTTCAGCGTAGCCAGAACAGTGGCCGGGGTCATTTCAACACCGTCCAGTGCAACGATGTCGCCGTTGCGATAGGTCAGTTCCAGATACTGCGGCTTGTCTGGCGCGTTTTCCGGGGAAACGGTCCAGCGCCACATGTCTTCTTCGTGCTCGGTCCAGGTGTCTTCCAGTACGCCGCCTTCATAGGAGATGTGCAGCAGGTTGGCGTCCATGGAGTACGGGGACTTCTTCTTGCCATGACGCTCGATCGGGATCGCGTGCTTCTCGGCGTAGTCCATCAGCTTCTCGCGAGACAGCAGGTCCCACTCGCGCCAAGGGGCAATCACTTTAACGCCTGGTTTAAGTGCGTAGGCGCCCAGCTCGAAACGAACCTGGTCGTTGCCCTTGCCGGTCGCGCCGTGGGAAATGGCGTCAGCGCCGGTTTCGTTGGCGATTTCGATCAGACGCTTGGCGATCAGCGGACGCGCGATGGAAGTACCCAGCAGGTACTCACCTTCGTAAACGGTGTTGGCACGGAACATCGGGTACACGAAATCGCGCACGAACTCTTCGCGCAGATCGTCGATGTAGATTTCTTTGACGCCCATGGCTTGCGCCTTGGCGCGTGCGGGTTCGACTTCTTCGCCCTGACCCAGATCAGCGGTAAAAGTCACCACTTCGCAGTTATACGTATCCTGCAGCCACTTGAGGATTACCGAAGTATCCAGGCCACCGGAATACGCGAGAACTACCTTGTTAACGTCCGCCATGCCATCACTCCAACGCGTTGTACGGAAAACCGCGGATTCTACCGCTCATACGCTTGGATTTACAGTGTCGCGACAGCTTCTGACGACGAAGCGACAGAAGCTGTCGAACACACGACGTGCGGGGATGACTCAGGAGACCTTGGACGCCGCAGCTCCCGTTGCAGTGGTCGGCGCAGGCGTGGGTGCCGGCATAGCGGAAGGCGCTGGAGCAGGTGGCGCGAATGGCGCGGGGGCTGCGGCGGGCGGCACGGCTGGTTTCTGTTCGGCCACGCGATCCAGGTGAATGTTCACCCGACGGTTGCGCGCACGGTTGGCATTATTGGTGTTGGGCACCAAGGGGTATTGCTCGCCATGGAAGCGAACAGTGATCTGCTCTTCCGGCACGCCTTGAGCCTTCAGGTAATCCATGACGGCCAAGGCCCGGCGACGAGACAGATCGCGGTTGGTCAGGCGGTTGCCGCTGTTATCGGAATGGCCATCCAGTTCGACGTGATTGACGGTCGGGTCGGCCTTCATGTAAGCCAGTACCGTATCAAGACGACGCTTGGCCTGGGCATCCAGATCGATACCGCCACCCGGGAAGCCGATTTCAGCCTGACGTACCTGGTCGAAGTTCATGGGCAGCAACTTGGCGGTACACAGTTGAAAGTCTGTGTACGCCTTGCTGAACTTGACCGGCAATAAACGCACTTCCATCGCCCCGCCACCATCGCGCAGGGCATGACGAATGACCGGGCTGCGCCCTTCCATCAGCCCTGCGATCAGCCGACCGGCCTGGGCCTGATTGGTATTGAAAGGAATCTCGCCGTTGCCGACCTTCACAGCGCCCAGGTTCAGATCGCCCCGCCCCGGTTGCCATGGCGCTGCCGCTGCAATGAGCGTGGCCGAGCCGGACGCCAGGCTGTAGCCTGTGGCTTTCAGCCGAAAAGTGGCCTGTTCACCTGCACGACGCACGAACTCGCCCGCACCGAAATCGGTGATCGGTTGACTCAGACGACATTCGAACTGATCGCCCTCTACCTTCCACTCGATATTCTCCAGACGGGTCTGGAAAGTGAGAGCCATGGCCGGAAGGCTGGCAAACACGCTGAGCAGGGCTAGATATCGCTGGCGCACGGGAGGCTCCACTAGAAAATTTCACGCGAAACAAATTGATCGCTTACACGTGTCTATCGGTAACTTCCTACAAAACTTGATAGCGAGTGCCTGGACGAGTCTTTTCCGGTAGCATTCCCAGCGAGTTTGCCCGCCTGGAATCCCCCCATGTCCGACCGCCTGACCCTCCTGCGTCCCGACGACTGGCACATCCATCTTCGTGATGGCGCTGTTTTGCCCCACACCGTCGCTGACGTTGCGCGCACTTTTGGCCGCGCCATCATCATGCCAAACCTCGTGCCACCGGTACGCAACGCGGAACAAGCGGATGCCTATCGTCAGCGCATCCTCGCGGCCCGCCCGCAAGGCAGCCGCTTCGAGCCGCTGATGGTGCTGTACCTCACCGACCTGACCCAGCCCGATGACATCCGCGCTGCCAAGGCCAGTGGCTTCGTGTACGCCGCCAAGCTGTACCCTGCCGGCGCCACCACCAACTCCGACTCTGGCGTGACCAGCGTCGACAAGATCTTCCCGGTCCTTGAAGCGATGGCCGAAGTCGGCATGCCGCTGCTGATCCACGGCGAAGTGACCCGTGGCGACATCGACGTGTTCGACCGCGAAAAAATCTTCATCGATGAGCACATGCGTCGTGTCGTTGAGCGTTTCCCGCCCCTCAAGGTCGTGTTCGAACACATCACCACAGGCGACGCCGTGCAGTTCGTCAACGAAGCCTCGGCCAACGTTGGCGCGACCATCACCGCGCACCATTTGCTGTACAACCGCAATCACATGCTGGTGGGCGGCATTCGCCCGCACTTCTATTGCCTGCCGATCCTGAAGCGCAACACCCATCAGGTGGCCTTGCTGGACGCAGCCACCAGCGGCAGCCCGAAATTCTTCCTGGGCACCGACTCGGCGCCGCACGCGCAGCACGCCAAGGAAGCAGCCTGCGGTTGCGCCGGTTGTTACACCGCCTATGCAGCCATCGAGCTGTACGCCGAAGCCTTCGAACAGCGTAACGCGCTGGACAAACTGGAAGCCTTCGCCAGCCTCAACGGCCCGGCATTCTATGGCCTGCCAGCCAACACCGACACCATCACGCTGGTGCGTGATGAGTGGACCGCCCCGGCCAGCCTGCCTTTCGGCGAGCTGTCGGTCATCCCGCTGCGCGCCGGAGAGAAATTGCGCTGGCGCTTGCTGGAGGACAACGCGTGAGTGAAGACCTTTACGACGACGATCAAGAAGGTTCTGGCGGCGGTACAGGCTCCAGGCACCCGATGGCAGCGCGTTTTCGCGGTTATCTGCCGGTCGTTGTCGACGTGGAGACAGGCGGCTTCAATGCGGCCACGGATGCGTTGCTGGAAATTGCGGCGACCACCATCGGCATGGATGACCACGGTTTTGTTTTCCCGGAGCACACGTACTTCTTCCGTGTGGAGCCGTTTGAGGGCGCCAACATCGAAGCCGCTGCGCTGGAGTTCACCGGGATCAAGCTGGATCACCCGTTGCGCATGGCCGTGAGCGAAGAAACCGCGCTGACCGATATCTTTCGGGGCGTGCGCAAGGCGCTGAAGGCCAACGGCTGCAAACGGGCGGTCCTGGTGGGCCACAACGCCAGTTTCGACCTCGGTTTCCTCAACGCGGCCGTGGCGCGGCTGGACATGAAACGTAATCCGTTTCATCCCTTCTCAAGCTTCGACACCGCCACGCTTGCGGGCTTGGCCTATGGCCAAACCGTGCTGGCGAAAGCCTGCCAGTCGGCCGGTATCGATTTCGATGGCCGTGAAGCCCATTCGGCGCGTTACGACACCGAAAAGACCGCCGAGCTGTTCTGCGGGATCGTGAACCGCTGGAAGGAAATGGGCGGCTGGCACGACTTCGACGATTGAAGTCTGTGCCAACCCAAGAAACCGGCCCAAGTGGCCGGTTTTTTTTCGGGTTCACCACCAATCGCGTGGGAGCCGGCTTGCTGGCGAAGGCGCCGGGTCTGCTGGAAAGAGGTTGCCTGACACGTCGCTTTCGCCAGCAAGCCGGCTCCCACAAGTCCTGCGCCAAGCTCACGCACATGACCATTCATCGACGTTCATCTGTCGTTCAGGAAGTAGCTTTGACAAGCATTCTCATTAACATTAGTATCCGTCGCACATGAGCAAATAACTCTGCGACGGTCCTTTTTATATGTATGTCTGCCTCTGCCAAGGTGTCACCGACGGACAAATCCGCGAAGCGATCATGGAAGGATGCTGCAGCTATCGTGAAGTGCGCGAGACCTTGGGTGTCGCCAGCAAATGTGGGAAATGTGCCTGCCTGGCGAAGGAAGTGGTGCGTGAAACCCTGACCGAGCTGCAAACCTCGCAGGCTGCACTCGCCTACCCTGCAGAATTTTCTGCTGCATAATTAGCTGTTTTTCAAGAACCGGACCTTGTGTCCGGTTTTTTTATGCCTGTAATTCAATCGCTTAGCGATAAGATGAGGAACACAAACATTCTTATTCCTATTTATTTTCACTTATTATTCAATAACTTAGGTTTGACAGAGGATAATTCGAGGCTCAAACTTGGCGCCTGTATATAAACATCTTCGACGGGACCTCGATCATGAAAGGCGACATTACAGTCATCCAGCATCTCAACAAGATCCTCGGAAACGAGCTGGTCGCGATCAACCAGTACTTCCTGCATGCCCGCATGTACGAAGATTGGGGCCTGAACAAGCTGGGCAAGCACGAGTACAAAGAATCCATCGACGAGATGAAGCACGCTGACAAGTTGATCAAGCGCATCCTGTTTCTGGAAGGCCTGCCTAACCTGCAAGACTTGGGCAAAATCCTGATCGGCGAGCACACCAAGGAAATGCTGGAGTGCGATCTGAAGATCGAACGCAAAGGCCACGCGGATCTGAAAGCCGCCATCGCTCACTGCGAAAGTGTTGGCGACTTCGGCAGCCGTGAGATGCTGGAAGACATCCTCGAATCCGAGGAAGAGCACATCGATTGGCTGGAAACCCAACTGGGCCTGATCGACAAAGTCGGTATCGAGAACTACCTGCAATCGCAGATGGGCGAAGAAGACTGATTCAGTCTTAGCCTACAAAGTCTTAGCCTACAAAAAAGCCCCGCCCGGCGTTGAGCCTGGCAGGGCTTTTTTATGGGACGGCACATCACTGTGGGAGCCGGCTTGCTGGCGAATACGGTGATTCATTTAACACCTCAATGTCTGACCGGGCGCCTTCGCCAGCAAGCCGGCTCCCACAGGGGGGCGTCGCGGTCAGGAACGACGTCCACAAAAAAGCCCCGCTTCTCGTAAGAGAGCGGGGCTTTTCCTCAACAGCCGAATCAGGCAGTCGCGTTCTTCTCGACCGCAGCCTTGATCAGTGGCTGCAACTCACCGTTGGCATGCATTTCAACGATGATGTCGCTACCGCCCACCAGTTCGCCGTCGACCCACAGTTGTGGGAAGGTTGGCCAGTTAGCGTACTTTGGCAGGTTGGCGCGAATTTCAGGGTTCTGCAGGATATCGACGTACGCGAACTTCTCGCCACACGCCATAAGGGCCTGAGAAGCCTTGGCCGAGAAGCCGCACTGCGGGGCATTCGGGGCGCCTTTCATGTAAAGCAGGACGGTGTTTTTGGCAATCTGGTCTTTGATCGTTTCGATGATATCCATGGAGCACCTCGGCTGAACTTTACGACTGTATGAGTCGACACGGTGGCGCATTCTAACCGATTACCCAGCGTAACGCTCGGTCTTGGCTTTAATCGATCCGATAAATATGATGAATGTCATGCAGCGGCTACCGTGACGGGAACGCCGTTAAGCGCTGCATTCCCGGAGACAGCGTCCAGTTGCCGCTCATCGGTCAAATCGTTCGCACTCTCTCCAGGCTGATCGCGGGCGATGTCCATCTGTACGCCCGGACGCCTATGCCCCCAGCCGTGCGGCAAGCTGACCACGCCGGGCATCATGTCACTGCTGCCCATGACTTCGACTTCAATCACCCCCACCCGCGAACTTACGCGCACTCGCTGGCCATCGCTCAATCCACGGCTGGCCAGATCTTCAGGGTTCATCAGCAATTGATGCCGAGGCTTGCCTTTCACAAGACGATGGTAGTTGTGCATCCAGGAGTTGTTGCTGCGCACATGGCGCCGACCGATCAGCAACAATTCGTCTGCGGGGGGCAATTGTGCCGTAGCGAATCGCACCAAATCAGCGAGGATCACCTCAGGCGCCGCCTGAACGCGTTGGTTGGCCGTTCGCAGACGCGTCGCAAGATTGGGCTTCAACGCCCCCAAATCCAGCCCGTGAGGGTGATCATGCAGCGTTCCCAGCGACAATTTGAACGCAGACGTGTCGCCATACAGCCCGGCTCGCAAACCACGATCCACCATTTGCGCGGGCGGGATGGTCGGTTTCAACTCCCGCTCGGTCTTGAGCGCAAACGCTTGGGCCAGCCCGACGAAAATCTCCCAGTCGTGCAACGCTCCCTCAGGTTTAGCGAGAATCGCCCGATTGAAGCGGGTGACATTGCGCACCGCGAACATATTGAATGTGGTGTCGTAATGATCATTCTCCAGAGCCGACGTGGACGGCAGGATCAGATCGGCGTGGCGGGTGGTCTCATTGATGTAGAGGTCGACGCTGACCATGAATTCCAGACCTTCCAGCGCCTGGTCCAGCTTGCGTCCGTTGGGCGTTGAGAGCACCGGGTTACCCGCCACTGTGACCAGCGCCCTCACCTGCCCTTCGCCTTCGGTCAACATCTCCTCGGCCAGCGCCGAGACCGGCAACTCGCCGCCATACTCGGGCAGCCCCGACACGCGGCTTTGCCAACGATTGAAACTGCCCCCTGATGTCGATGCCACCAGGTCCAGCGCAGGCTCGGTACAGAGTGCGCCACCCACTCGGTCCAGATTCCCCGTGACCAGATTGATCAGTTGCACCAGCCAGTGGCACAAGGTGCCGAACGCCTGAGTGGAAATGCCCATGCGCCCATAACACACGGCTTTGTCCGCCCCTGCGAATTCACGGGCCAATTGACGGATCTGCTCAGCAGGAACACCACAACGCAGGCTCATGGCTTCGGCGTCCATGTGCGCAATGGCCGCCCGGACCTCTTCCAGCCCGTCTACAGGTAAATGCGTGTCCCGTGTCAGCCCTTCAGCGAACAACGTGTGCAACAGCCCAAACAACAAAGCCGCATCGCCGCCCGGACGGATGAACACGTGTTGATTGGCAATGGCGGCCGTTTCGCTGCGCCGCGGGTCGACCACCACGACTTTGCCACCCCGTGCCTGAATGGCCTTCAGGCGTTTTTCCACGTCGGGCACGGTCATGATGCTGCCGTTGGAGGCTAGCGGGTTCCCCCCCAGAATCAGCATGAAATCGGTGTGGTCGATGTCGGCAATCGGCAGTAACAGGCCGTGGCCATACATCAAATAGCTGGTCAGGTGGTGAGGAAGTTGATCCACCGAGGTCGCCGAAAACCGGTTACGGGTTTTCAGCAGGCCGAGGAAGTAGTTGCTGTGGGTCATCAACCCATAGTTGTGAACGCTGGGGTTACCCTGATACACCGCCACCGCATTGTGCCCATGACGCTGCTGGATGTCGGCCAGGCGTTCAGCGACCAGGTCGAAAGCGTCTTGCCACGCGATCGGCTGCCACTCGGTGCCGATACGGCGCATCGGCTGGCGTAGCCGGTCCGGATCGTTCTGAATATCTTGCAGGGCAACAGCCTTGGGGCAGATATGCCCTCGGCTGAAGGTGTCCAGCGCATCGCCCTTGATCGAGCTGATGCGCACCGACGCGTCATCCTCAAGGGTGGTTTCGATGGTCAGGCCACAGATGGCCTCGCACAGGTGACAGGCACGGTGATGGAGAGTCTTGGTCATCGCCAGTCTCACGTTCTTGTATAGCGATTGGAGCATCGCGGAAACAAGACTATGGAGCCTGTTGCGGACATCCGCCAGAAACGTCAGTGCCGTGAATCGGACAGCATCAGGTGAGCCGATAGCTCACCTGCGCAAAGGAGGGAAAATCAGGAAGCGGAGCCGCCGATGGGGGTGACGACCTTGCGCTGCATCTGAATCTCGTGAACGGTTTCGACCTGCTCCTGCGAGACCTGCACGCCAGTCAATTCGCCAATCAAACGCCAATGATCGTCGAGACCCGCGCTAATGGTGGCCATGCGGTCGATCATGCGACGACCCGCCGAGCGAGTCACTTCATCTTCACTGCGCATCAGCTCGAACGACATCGATGTCATGGAAGCCGTGAGGTGCGTGAGGGTGCGGGCGGTCAGCCCGAGCAGTTCCGTCAGTTGTTTCTCTTTTGAATCCATTCCCCACCTCTTCTGGAGGACATAAGCAGTCTTTATAACCCACGCCACTGGTTTAGGAAACGTCCGGGTTTGCGCGGCGTGAAGCGTGTCGCATAAGGTCCTGCAGCATTTTGAAACTGTTGCAGAATCGGCAGTAATTGCCAGCGTCCGACACGGCGGTGTAAAACCTTTGCCCTGTTGTCGATGAGACGATGGCTAATTGCCTTCGTTGTGTACGCAACTGTAGCACTTCGGTACATGAAAAGCGTCCTGAACTCGCCATATTCAAGCGACCGAACGTCTGACGATCTTTTTCAGACACGCCGGGCCTTGGCACGAGGCGACATTTTCTTATACCCTCGCGCCTTCCCTATTCGTCGCCCCGTGCGGCTTTCGCCGCAGGTCTCGCCCGTTTTCCCGATAAAACCCGGCTTTGAGGATCTGCGCTCTGTTGCAGACAAGGTAGTTAATGATGAACACCAGGCACTTTCTCTCGATGATGGATTACACGCCAGATGAGCTGGGCGCGTTGATCCGTCGCGGCATTGAGCTGAAGGACCTGCGAAATCGAGGCGTGCTCTTCGAGCCGCTGAGAGGTCGTGTACTGGCCATGATCTTCGAGAAATCTTCGACTCGTACCCGGGTTTCCTTCGAGGCGGGCATGATTCAACTCGGCGGTCAGGCGATCTTTCTGTCTCCTCGCGACACGCAACTGGGCCGTGGCGAGCCGGTTGCCGACAGCGCACGCGTCATGTCACGCATGGTCGACGCAGTGATGATCCGCACCTTCGCTCACAGCAATCTCACCGAATTCGCTGCGCATTCACGCGTGCCCGTGATCAACGGCCTGTCCGATGATCTGCACCCGTGCCAACTGCTGGCCGACATGCAGACGTTCCTTGAACACCGCGGCTCGATCAAGGGCAAGACCGTGGCCTGGATCGGCGACGGTAACAACATGTGCAACAGCTATATAGAAGCGGCGATCCAGTTCGACTTCAATCTGCGGGTCGCCTGCCCTGAAGGCTATGAGCCGAACCCGGCCTTCCTGGCCCTGGCCGGTGACCGTGTGACCGTGACCCGTGACCCTCGCGAAGCGGTCAAGGGCGCGCATCTGATCAGCACCGACGTCTGGACCTCCATGGGCCAGGAAGACGAAACCGCCAAACGCAACGCGCTGTTCAAGCCCTTCCAGGTGACCCGCGAACTGCTCGATCTGGCCGCTGACGATGTGCTGTTCATGCATTGCCTGCCAGCGCACCGTGGTGAAGAGATCAGCGAAGACCTGCTCGATGACGAGCGCTCGGTCGCGTGGGATCAGGCCGAGAACCGACTGCACGCACAAAAGGCGCTGCTGGAGTTCCTCGTGGCACCTGCCTACACACCCGCCTGAGTGACCCCATGCTGCTGAAACTGCGCAACCTGGCCTGTGGCTATCAAGACCAACGCGTGGTGCAGAACCTCAATCTGCACCTCAATGCCGGTGACATCGGCTGCCTGCTGGGTTCGTCAGGGTGCGGCAAGACCACGACGCTGCGGGCCATTGCCGGTTTCGAGCCCGTGCATGAAGGTGAAATCGTGCTGGCGGACGAGGTCATTTCCAAAGCCGGTTTCACACTGGCACCGGAAAAGCGTCGCATCGGCATGGTGTTTCAGGACTACGCGCTGTTCCCCCACCTCACAGTCGCCGACAATATTGCCTTTGGCATCCGCAACCATCCGCGCCTGACACACGTGATCGAGGAGATGCTGGAGCTGGTCAACCTCGGCACGCTGGGCAAACGCCATCCGCACGAACTGTCCGGGGGCCAGCAGCAACGTGTCGCATTGGCCCGTGCGCTGGCCCCTGAACCCCAACTGCTGCTGCTCGACGAACCCTTCTCCAACCTCGACGGCGAGCTGCGACGGCGCTTGAGCCATGAGGTGCGCGATATCCTCAAGGCCCGTGGCACCAGCGCAATTCTGGTCACCCACGATCAGGAGGAAGCCTTCGCGGTCAGCGATCATGTCGGGGTGTTCAAGGAAGGCCGACTGGAGCAGTGGGACACGCCCTACAACCTCTATCACGAACCGGCCACGCCTTATGTCGCCAGCTTCGTCGGCCAGGGGTATTTCATTCGTGGCCAATTGATCGATGCCGAATCGGTGCAGACCGAGCTGGGTGCGCTGCGCGGCAACCGCGCCTACCGCGGGGCCAGTGGTTCGCCGATGGACGTGCTGCTGCGCCCGGATGACATCGTCTACGCACCGGACAACGCCTTGAAAGCCCGGGTCACCAGCAAGACGTTCCAGGGCGCTGCCACGTTGTATCGGCTGCAATTGCCGAGCGGTACGCCACTGGAAGGCCTGTTCCCCAGCAACGTCGATTTGCGTGTAGGGGACGACGCCGGGATTCGGGTGGCGGCTGAGCATTTGGTGTTGTTTCCAACAGCCTGACCAAACCCTCTACGGTTTGTCACGTTCCCGGCGGATTGAAATGCTATTCCCCTGTGGGAGCGAATTCATTCGCGATGACAAAGGTACATCCGCTAGAGATCCATGGGCTTTGCCGACGCCATCGCGAATGAATTCGCTCCCACAGGGAATACGCCGTTTGCCAGCATTTTTTCGCTCAACCCAGCGTAAGGGTTCCGCTGGCCACCAGCGTCGTGTGCCCACCAATCTTCACCCGATCCCCTTCCAGCCGACAGAACAGCTCCCCGCCTCTGGCCGAGAGCTGATGGGCATTCAGGCTGAATTTGTTCAGGCGCCCCGACCAATAAGGGATCAGGCTGCAATGGGTTGCGCCGGTTACAGGGTCTTCGGGAATGCCGATCGCAGGTGCGAAGTAGCGAGACACGAAGTCATATCGCTCGCCGTCGCCTTTGGCCGTCACGATCACACCGGGCCAGGGTAAACGAGCGATGGCCGCCAGGTCGGGTTTGCAATCGCGCACCGCCTGCTCGGATTCCAGCACCACCAGCAACTCCGCCGAGCCCAGCACATCCACCACTTCAGTGTTGAGCGCACGTTCAATGTCCACGGTGACGCCCACCTCACTCGGTGGCATGGCAGGGAAATCCAGCAGCAGTCGTCCGGCTTCCCGAGTCACGCTCAGCGCACCGGACTTGCTTATGAACGAGATGACGTCGGAGGTTTCCCCATACTTCTCCAGCAACACGCACGCCGTCGCCAGCGTCGCATGCCCACACAGCGGCACCTCATGGGTCGGCGTGAACCAGCGGATGTGCCAGCCCTGCGCTTCTCGTACCACGAAGGCGGTTTCGGACAGATTGTGTTCTGCCGCGATGCGCTGCATCAATTCGTCCGACAGCCAGGCATCGAGGCGATAGACCATCGCCGGATTGCCTGCGAAGGGTCGGTCGCTGAACGCGTCGACTTGATGAAATTCAAGCTGCATGGAAAGTGCCCCCAATCGTTATTGTTCGCGGCGTCCCTTCCTGGTCGCCGTAGTACGTCACGGCCTCAATGACTCACTCACGGCCGATGTGCGCAAAGGTTGCGCTGGTGTGCTGCGCCAGTACCGCTGCCGACAGTTCGACTTCAAGCCCGCGCCGACCGGCGCTGACAAAAATCGTCGCGAACGGCTGAGCGGACTCATCGATGAAAGTGCGCAGCCTTTTTTTCTGCCCCAGCGGACTGATGCCCCCCAGCAAATACCCCGTCGCACGCTGTGCAGCAGCAGGGTCGGCCATCTCCGTTTTTTTTACCCCTGCGGCATGGGCCAGCGCCTTGAGGTCTAACGACCCCACCACCGGCACTACGGCCACCAGCAATTCACCTTTTTCCGTGCTGGCTAACAGCGTCTTGAACACCTGAGCTGGTTGCAGGTTCAATTTTTCAGCGGCTTCAAGACCATAAGACGCAGCCTTGGGATCATGCTCATAACTGTGTACACGGTGTTCGGCGCGAACTTTTTTCAGTAGATCCAGTGCGGGGGTCATGCGAGGCTCCAGACGGCCGGGCTTTATCAAAATGGGTTGCCGTTACTTTAGGCCATCTGCTCCCCAAACGCCTTAGCCAGAACGGCTTGGCCAGGTGAAAATCCGAGAACAGTTTCAAAGCCTCGGACATTCATTTACGACCTTTGACAAGGTTCGTTTACGTCTATATTTTTTCGAATACGAATATTCAGCGACTCATGAATCATCTGTTCGAGCGCAAAAAGCGCTTTCACACGTACACTGATGGCAGCCCTGCGGACACCCGCTTTATCACCAGGCAATCGACATGACCGACCACGACAACAAGAATTACATCATCGCCCTCGATCAAGGCACGACCAGTTCCCGCGCGATCATCTTCGACCGGGACGCCAATGTGGTGAGCACCGCACAAAGCGAGTTCGTCCAGCATTACCCACAGCCTGGCTGGGTCGAACATGACCCGATGGAAATCTTCGCCACCCAAACGGCCTGCATGACTAAAGTGCTGGCTCAGGCCAACCTGCACCACAATCAGATCGCCGCCATCGGCATCACCAACCAGCGTGAAACCACGGTGGTCTGGGAGAAGGACAGCGGTCGTCCCATCTACAACGCGGTGGTCTGGCAATGTCGTCGCAGCACGGAAATCTGCCAGCAACTCAAGCGCGATGGGCTTGAGGGCTACATCAAGGAAACCACGGGCCTGGTCATCGACCCGTACTTTTCCGGCAGCAAACTGAAATGGATTCTGGATCACGTCGAAGGCAGCCGCGAGCGCGCTCGCCGGGGCGAGTTGCTGTTTGGCACCGTCGATAGCTGGCTGATCTGGAAATTCACCGGTGGCAAGGTTCACGTCACCGATTACACCAATGCTTCGCGCACCATGATGTTCAACATCCACACGCTGGAATGGGATCAGCGAATGCTGGACGTGTTGGACGTACCCCGGGAGATGCTGCCCGAGGTCAAATCCTCCTCTGAAGTCTACGGCCACAGCAAAAGCGGCATCGCCATCGCCGGTATCGCAGGCGACCAGCAATCGGCGTTGTTCGGGCAGATGTGCGTGGAACCGGGACAGGCCAAGAACACCTACGGTACGGGCTGCTTCCTACTGATGAATACCGGCAAGAAAGCGGTGAAATCTCATCACGGCCTGCTGACCACCATCGGCTGCGGCCCTCGGGGCGAAGTCGCCTATGCACTGGAAGGCGCGGTGTTCAACGGCGGCTCCACCGTGCAATGGCTGCGGGACGAACTGAAAATCGTCAACGACTCCATGGACACCGAATACTTCGCGACCAAAGTGAAAAACAGCAATGGCGTGTACCTGGTTCCGGCGTTCACGGGGCTGGGCGCGCCGTATTGGGACCCTTACGCGCGCGGCGCGCTGTTCGGCCTGACCCGTGGAGTGAAAGTCGATCACATCATTCGGGCTGCCCTTGAGTCGATCGCCTACCAGACCCGCGACGTGCTCGACGCCATGCAGCAAGACGCTGGCGAGCCGCTCAAAGCGCTGCGCGTGGACGGCGGCGCGGTGGCGAACAATTTCTTGATGCAGTTCCAGGCAGACATCCTGGGGACGCAGGTCGAACGTCCGAAGATGCGCGAAACCACCGCCTTGGGCGCGGCCTACCTGGCGGGTCTGGCGATTGGCTTCTGGAGCGGGCTGGACGAGTTGAAGGACAAAGCGGTGATCGAACGCAAATTCGAACCGCAATGCGATGAGGCCGAAAAAGAGAAGCTGTATGCGGGTTGGCGCAAGGCGGTGGACCGCACGCGGGATTGGGAGCCGCACGAAGAGGCTGAATGAATCATCTAGCTCTGTAGCAGTCCGGCTTGCCGGCGGTAGCGGTGTGTCAGGCGTTAAAGGATGTCTGTCATACCGCTGCCGCCGGCAAGCCGGACTGCTACAGAGGTGTGGCGGCGCTCAAGAGCGGTCATTTTTCCGGCTGACAGGTAATGGCTCCCTGCGGCATCATGGGCGCCCTTGCCCGAAGGAAGAAAAATGAATCTGCCCCCCCGTCAACAGCAGATCCTCGAGCTGGTCCGTGAGCGCGGCTACGTCAGCATCGAAGAAATGGCCCAATTGTTCGTCGTGACTCCGCAAACCATCCGGCGCGACATCAATCAACTGGCGGAAATGAATCTGCTGCGTCGCTATCACGGGGGCGCGGCCTATGACTCCAGCATCGAGAACACCGCGTACGCCATGCGCGCCGATCAGATGCGCGACGAGAAACAGCGCATCGCCGAGGCCATTGCAGCGCAAATCCCCGATCACGCTTCGCTGTTCATCAACATCGGCACCACCACCGAATCCATCGCCCGCGCCCTGCTCCACCACAACCACCTGAAAATCATCACCAATAACCTGCATGTGGCGTCGATCCTCAGCGGCAAGGACGACTTTGAAGTCTTGCTGGCGGGCGGCAACGTGCGCCGTGATGGCGGCGTGGTGGGTCAGGCCAGCGTCGATTTCATCACTCAGTTCAAGGTGGATTTTGCGCTGGTGGGCATCAGCGGCATCGACGAAGACGGCAGCCTGCTGGACTTCGATTATCAGGAAGTGCGGGTATCCCAAGCGATCATCGCCAACGCGCGTCAGGTGATCCTGGCGGCGGACTCCAGCAAATTCGGACGTAACGCGATGGTGCGCCTGGGGCCGATCACCCTGATCGACTGCCTGGTGACCGATCAGGCGCCCGTGCCTGCGTTGGCGCAATTGCTGGCGCAGAACAAGATTCGGTTGGAAGTCGTCTGAACAACGCATATTCCTGCGTCTGCCCGAAGGGCGTAGGAGTCCAGCTTGTTGACGATCTGCCGGACACCGGCAGCAAAACCAGGCGATCTGGTTGGCTCGGGTACACCGCGACATCAGGATTTACTGCCGCTTCGCGCCAGATCGCGGGCAAGCCTCGCTACGCCCTTCGGGCAGAATCAAAGACAAATCGCGATTAACCATTCCTCTCAGGTTTATACATCCAACCGACCATGCTCATGTTCGCTTTTGTTCCTTTCCCGTTCTCCTAATCAGTATTTTCAATCACTGCCGAGTGGTGAGGTGTTCTTTATTGCGTTACTATTTTCGAAAATGAACGCAAATGTTCGAATTCGCCAAAATCGAACATGATCGAATTTCCCACAGGAGGCCCCGATGGCCCAGTCCGCCTTGCCCACCCCGCCCCTTTCCGAGGTATACGACATTGCCGTGATCGGCGGTGGGATCAATGGTGTCGGGATCGCAGCGGACGCCTCCGGTCGTGGCCTCTCGGTATTCTTGTGTGAGAAGGACGACTTGGCCAGCCACACCTCGTCGGCCAGCAGCAAGCTGATCCACGGTGGCTTGCGCTATCTGGAGCATTACGAATTCCGTCTGGTACGCGAAGCGCTGGCTGAGCGTGAAGTGTTGTTGGAGAAGGCGCCGCACATCGTCAAACCCATGCGTTTCGTGTTGCCTCATCGCCCTCACCTGCGTCCGGCCTGGATGATCCGCGCCGGTCTGTTCCTGTACGACCATCTGGGCAAGCGCGAAAAACTGCCTGCGTCGAAAAACCTGCGCTTCGGCGCCAACAGTCCGCTGAACAGCTCGATCACCCGCGGTTTCGAATACTCTGACTGCTGGGTCGACGATGCCCGTCTGGTGGTGCTCAACGCCATGGCTGCCCGCGAAAAAGGCGCGCACATTCACACCCGGACCCTCTGCCTCGGTGCCCGTCGCAGCAATGGTCTGTGGCACCTGAATATGGAGCGCGCCGATGGCAGCCTGTTTTCAATTCGCGCCAAAGCGCTGGTGAATGCTGCGGGTCCCTGGGTCGCCAAGTTCATTCGTGAAGACTTGAAGCTTGAGTCGCAGTACGGCATCCGCCTGATTCAAGGCAGCCACCTGATCGTGCCGAAGCTGTATGAAGGCGAAAACGCGTTCATTTTGCAGAACGAAGATCAGCGTATCGTGTTCGCAATTCCCTATCTGGAGCAGTTCACCATCATCGGCACCACCGACCGCGAATACGCGGGCGATCCTGCGAAAGTGGCAATCACCGAAGGCGAGACCGATTACCTGCTGAAAATCGTCAACGAGCACTTCAAGAAGCAGCTCAGCCGCGATGACATCATCCGCACCTATTCGGGCGTGCGTCCGCTGTGCAACGACGAATCCGACAACCCGTCGGCCATTACTCGCGATTACACGCTGTCGCTGTCGGGCAGTGCTGAAGAAGCGCCGATCCTGTCGGTATTTGGCGGCAAGCTGACGACCTACCGCAAGCTGGCCGAGTCGGCGATGCAGCAACTGGCGCCATTCTTCCCGCAGATGAAATCGAGCTGGACCGCCAAGGCCAGCCTGCCCGGCGGTGAAAACATGACCACTCCATCGGCGCTGGCCACCGAGCTGCAACAGCGCTGCAACTGGCTACCCGCCGAGATGGCCAAACGTTGGGCGATCACCTACGGCTCGCGCAGTTGGCAGATCGTTGATGGTGTGCATGGGCTGGCGGATATGGGCGAGCACCTGGGGGGCGGGCTTTACAGTGCGGAGGTAGATTATCTGTGCAGGGCTGAATGGGTCACTCAGGCAGAAGACATTCTCTGGCGCCGGACCAAGCTCGGGCTTTTCACCACGGTGGAAGAACAGCAGAACGTGCAGGCGTACCTCGATAAGGTGGCTCACCATAAAAGCACCATAGCGGCTGCGTGACCCCCTGCCCCTACACTGCGCACTCCGGTGGGAGATTCTATGTTGCCTGGTCAAACACCTTCGTCGGAACGCCGCCCGCACCAAGGCGGCTCCCACAGGGATCGCGCCGAACTTGAATCTCGTTATCGACGCTGAATCTGTGGGAGCCGGCTTGCTGGCGAAAGCGTCGTGCCAGCTGACTCATCTGTCACTGAACTACCGCATTCGCCAGCAAGCCGGCTCCCACAAGTGCAGCGTCAACCTTAAAACCCCAGCACGCATCACTTCCATTCGGATTTCCGAACACCCCTCCCCTCGCCTATTCGGCATCCCGGACAGCAAAACGCTTTTCCGTGACTGAAACAGAATAAATTTCCTTTACTTTCAATGAATTAATAGCTGTCACGTCCTTGGCATGACTCATGCTCTACACTCATCCACGATTGCTCCGATGTAGCGTGCCGCCTGATTGGGCCGCCGTTGTAGCGTTCTGAAACGATAGGGCCGACCCAACACCGGACCCATAAGAAAAACAAAGTCGAGGATTAACAGATGCGTATCGTTCCCCACATTCTGGGCGTGGCCATTGCAGCCGCCGCTTTGATCAGCACCCCAGTCTCTGCTGCAGAACTGACCGGCACCCTGAAGAAAATCAATGATTCGGGCACCATTACCCTCGGTCACCGCGACTCGTCGATTCCGTTCTCTTACATCGCAGACGCGTCGGGCAAGCCAGTCGGCTACTCCCACGACATCCAGCTGGCGATCGTTGAAGCGATCAAGAAAGACCTGAACAAGCCGGACCTGAAGGTCAACTACAACCTGGTCACGTCGCAAACCCGTATCCCGCTGGTCCAGAACGGCACCGTCGACGTTGAGTGTGGTTCGACCACCAACAACGCCGAGCGCGCACAGCAAGTCGACTTCTCGGTCGGCATCTTCGAAATCGGTACCCGCCTGCTGACCAAAGTCGGCTCTCCATACAACGACTTCGATGACCTGAAAGGTAAAAACGTCGTGACCACTGCGGGCACCACGTCCGAGCGCATCATCAAAGCGATGAACGCCGACAAGCAAATGGGCATGAACGTCATCTCTGCCAAAGACCACGGCGAGTCCTTCCAGATGCTGGAATCGGGCCGCGCTGTCGCCTTCATGATGGACGACGCCCTGCTGGCAGGCGAAATGGCCAAGGCCAAGAAGCCAACCGACTGGCACGTGACCGGCACTCCACAGTCCTATGAAATCTACGGTTGCATGGTTCGCAAGGACGACCCTGCGTTCAAGAAAGCCGTGGACGACGCCATCGTAGGTCTCTACAAGTCGGGCGAAATCAAGAAGATCTACGACAAGTGGTTCACCCAGCCAATCCCGCCAAAAGGCCTGAACCTCGAATTCCCGATGAGCCCAGAGCTGCAAAAGCTGATCGAGAACCCGAACGACAAGCCTGCTCCTGAGAAGAAGGCGTAAGTCCTTTCCTTCACACGCGACAAAAGTGAAAGCCTGACTCCCGGAGCTGCAATCGGCTCCGGAAGCCGCTGCAAAGCGGTGTGCGTGCATAACGATCGATCAGAGGGGAGACCCTGATGAATTACAACTGGGACTGGAGCGTATTCTTCAAGTCCACTGGCGTGGGCAGCGAGACCTATCTGGACTGGTACATTTCCGGTCTGGGCTGGACCATCGGCATCTCCATCGTTGCCTGGATCATCGCCCTGGCGCTGGGTTCGGTGCTCGGTGTCATGCGTACGGTGCCCAACCGCATCGTGTCGTCAATCGCCACGGTTTACGTGGAAATCTTCCGCAATGTGCCACTGCTGGTGCAGCTGTTCATCTGGTACTTCCTGGTACCCGACCTGCTGCCCGAAAACCTGCAGGAGTGGTACAAGCAGGACCTTAACCCGACCACCTCGGCCTTCCTAAGCGTTGTCGTGTGTCTGGGTCTGTTCACCGCCGCACGGGTGTGCGAACAAGTGCGCACCGGTATCCAGGCGTTGCCGCGCGGCCAGGAATCCGCCGCCCGCGCCATGGGTTTCAAACTGCCGCAGATCTACTGGAACGTGCTGCTACCGCAGGCTTACCGGATCATCATCCCGCCGCTCACCTCCGAATTCCTCAACGTGTTCAAGAACTCGTCGGTGGCGTCGTTGATCGGCCTGATGGAGCTGTTGGCGCAAACCAAACAGACCGCCGAATTCTCCGCGAACCTGTTTGAAGCGTTCACCCTCGCCACCCTGATCTACTTCACCCTGAACATGAGCCTGATGCTGCTCATGCGTCTGGTCGAGAAGAAAGTCGCGGTGCCGGGCCTGATCTCCGTGGGAGGCAAATAATGGACTTCTCTGGAGTCATTCCGGCCATTCCAGGCCTGTGGAACGGCATGCTCATGACCCTGCAACTGATGGTCATGGGCGTGATCGGCGGTATCGTCATCGGCACGATCCTGGCGCTGATGCGTCTGTCCCACAACAAGGTGCTGTCGAACATCGCTGGCGCCTACGTCAACTACTTCCGTTCGATTCCTCTGCTGCTGGTCATCACCTGGTTCTACCTGGCGGTGCCGTTCGTGCTGCGTTGGATCACCGGGCAAGACACGCCCGTGGGCGCGTTCACCTCCTGCGTCGTGGCGTTCATGATGTTCGAGGCGGCGTACTTCTGCGAGATCGTGCGCGCCGGTGTGCAGTCGATCTCCCGTGGCCAGATGGGCGCAGCGCAGGCACTGGGCATGACCTACGGCCAGATGATGCGTTTGATCATCCTGCCCCAGGCGTTTCGCAAGATGACCCCACTGCTGTTGCAGCAGAGCATCATTTTGTTCCAGGACACCTCGTTGGTGTACACCGTCGGCCTGGTGGACTTCCTGAACTCGGCCCGTTCCAGCGGCGACATCATCGGTCGCTCCAACGAATTCCTGATCGTTGCCGGTCTTGTGTATTTCACCATCAGCTTCGTGGCCTCGCGTCTGGTCAAGCTCATGCAAAAAAGGTTAGCCGTATGATTTCCATCAAAAATATCAACAAGTGGTATGGGGACTTCCAGGTGCTGACCGACTGCAGCACCGAGGTCAAGAAAGGCGAAGTGATCGTGGTGTGCGGCCCATCGGGTTCGGGCAAATCGACCCTGATCAAGTGCGTCAACGCGCTGGAGCCGTTCCAGAAAGGCGACATCGTGGTCGATGGCACCTCGATTGCCGACCCGAAAACCAACCTGCCCAAACTGCGTTCCCGTGTGGGCATGGTGTTCCAGCATTTCGAGCTGTTCCCGCACCTGACCATCACCGAAAACCTGACCATCGCGCAGATCAAGGTCCTGGGGCGCAGCAAGGAAGAGGCCACCAAAAAAGGCCTGGCGCTGCTGGAGCGCGTCGGTTTGTCCGCACACGCTCACAAACACCCTGGCCAACTGTCTGGCGGTCAGCAGCAACGTGTGGCGATTGCCCGCGCGCTGGCGATGGACCCGATCGTCATGCTCTTCGACGAACCGACCTCCGCGCTCGACCCTGAAATGGTCAACGAAGTGCTCGACGTGATGGTGCAGCTCGCCCACGAAGGCATGACCATGATGTGCGTGACCCACGAAATGGGCTTCGCTCGCAAAGTGGCTGACCGCGTGATTTTCATGGACAAGGGTCAGATCATCGAAGACTGCGCCAAGGAAGAGTTCTTCGGCGATATCAACGCCCGTTCCGAGCGCGCCCAGCACTTCCTGAACAAGATCCTGCAGCACTGATTGATTTAAGCCTCACAAGGGCGCAAAACCCGCTGGCCGTTCGTGTCGACATCCATGACACGGGCGGCTGGTCGGTCCAGGACGACTGTGATGAAATGCGATCCACCCCTTAGTACGCCGCCATCACTGACTGTGAAACCCCGCCTGATTCGCCAACTGTTCCTGCCGCCGCTGATCATCCTGCTGATGATTGCGCTGGGTTACTTCACGTACCTGTACAGCGAAAAGAACGGCATCAAATCGCTCAGCGAGAATGGCGCGCGCCAGCTTGAACTGCACGCCCGCACCGTCGAAAGCGAAATCAACAAATACAACTACCTGCCCAGCGTGCTGGAGCTGGAGTCCAATGTTTCCGAGCTGCTCAACGACCCGTCGCCGGAGTTGAGAGCCAAGGTCAACGATTACCTTGAAGGCCTGAACCGCCGTAGCCGCAGCCGTGCGATCTACGTGCTCGACACCACGGGTCGAGTGCTGGCCACCAGCAACTGGCGCGACGCCGACAGTTATCTGGGCGAGGACCTGTCGTTTCGCGCCTACTACCAGGACGCCATTCGCGGGCTACCGGGCCGTTTCTATGGCATCGGCAGCACCACCGGCGAGCCCGGCTACTACCTGGCTCACGGGCTGGAAGAGAAAGGCAAGATCATCGGCGTGGCCGTCATCAAAGTGCGCCTGGAAGCCCTGGAGGAGCGCTGGCAACGGGCGCGGCTGGAGGCTTTCGTCAGCGATGAAAACGGCATCATCATCCTGTCCAGCGACCCGGCGCGGCGGCTCAAATCGGTTCGTCCGCTGACGCCGCAGATCAAGGAGCGTCTGGCCCGCAGCCTGCAATATTACTGGTGGCCGCTCAATGAACTGGTGCCGCTGGAGCGCGAGTTGATCGCTGACGGCGTGGAGAAACTAACGTTCCCCGCCAACAGCAGCGTCGATCACGAGCACACCGTCGTGAGCTATCTGGCGCAGACCCGCGACCTGGCCGACACCCCGTGGCACTTGACCTTGCTCACGCCACTGGAGGACTTGCGCCGCGAAGCCGCCAATCAGGGGATGCTGGTCGCGGTGGCGTGTGCGCTGGTGGCCTTTTTGCTGATTGCCTGGAACGAGCGGCGCAAGGTGATCGCCACCCGCCTGGCCGCTCGCGAAGCGCTGGAGCAAGCCAACAACGAACTGGAGCGCCGGATTACCGAACGCACTGCCGACTTGCGCGCCAGCAACGAACGTCTCAAGGGGCAGATTCGCGAGCGACGTCAGGCCGAAGAGACGTTGCGCCAGGCACAGGATGAACTGGTGCAGGCGGGTAAACTGGCGGCCATCGGGCAGATGTCCACCAGCATCGCCCATGAACTGAATCAGCCGTTGGCGGCGCTGCGCACGTTGTCCGGCAATACCGTGCGCTTCCTTGAGCGCGGCGCGCTGGATACAGCGAGCGCCAACCTGCGCACGATCAACGATCTGGTCGACCGCATGGGCCGTATCACCGCCAGCCTGCGCGCGTTTGCCCGACGTGGCGAAGACAAGGGCCAGGCGTCGCTGAGCAAGGCCGTCGACGCCGCATTGCAACTGCTCGCCGGGCGTCTGGAAAACAGCGCGCTGGAACTCAATCAGCATTTCGATGAAGTGGAGCTGGCGATTGACCAGACCCGACTGGAGCAGATTCTGGTCAACCTGATCGGCAACGCGCTGGACGCCATGCAAGCCCAGCCACTGCCAGTGCTCTGGTTGCAGGGTGATCTGTTCGAAGGACGCTATCGTCTGCGCGTACGCGACAACGGCCACGGCATCGACCCCGAGGCGCGCAAGCATTTGTTCGAACCGTTTTTCACCACCAAGCCGGGTGAGCAGGGGCTGGGGTTGGGCCTGACGCTGTCTGCAAGCCTTGCAGCGGCAGCGGGTGGCAGCCTCAACGCCGAAGACCCGGCCGAGGGCGGCACGATGTTTGTGTTGATTTTGCCGCTGGTGGATCGCGGAGCGACACAGGTATGAGCCGTGTTTCAAAAATCCCCGTCGCCCCAAACATTTTCGCGAATGAATTCGCTCCCACAGGGGAACGCGTTTTATCTGTGGGAGCGAATTCATTCGCGATGAAGGCAACGCTGACGAACTGGATGTGCACATGAACACTGAACTGACCGTCCTCATCGTCGAAGATGACCCCCATGTCCTGCTCGGCTGCCAGCAGGCGCTGGCGCTGGAGGACATTCACAGCCAGGGCGTGGGCAGTGCCGAGGAAGCGCTGGCGGTGGTCGGCGATAACTTCGCCGGGATCGTCATCAGCGATATCCGCCTGCCAGGCATCGACGGGCTGGAACTGCTCAAGCGCCTGAAGGAGCGTGATCGCACGCTGCCGGTGGTGTTGATTACCGGCCACGGCGATGTGTCGATGGCCGTGGGCGCCATGCGCGACGGTGCCTATGACTTCATGGAAAAGCCCTTTTCCCCCGAGCGCCTGGTGGACGTCGCCCGGCGTGCGCTGGAGCAACGCGGGCTGGCGCGAGAGGTCTGGTCGCTGCGCAGGCAACTGGCCGAGCGTGACTCACTGGAAGGCAAGATCATTGGCCGTTCAGCCGCCATGCAGAACCTGCGGGCGCTGATCGCCAACGTCGCCGACACCTCGGCCAACGTGCTCATCGAAGGCGAAACCGGGACCGGCAAGGAACTGGTCGCCCGCTGTCTTCACGACTTCAGCCGTCGCCAGACCCATCAATTCGTGGCGCTGAACTGCGGCGGCCTGCCGGAAAATCTGTTCGAGAGCGAAATCTTCGGCCACGAAGCCAACGCCTTCACCGGCGCGGGCAAGCGGCGCATCGGCAAAATCGAGCACGCTCACAACGGCACGCTGTTTCTCGACGAAGTGGAAAGCATGCCGATCCCCCTGCAAATCAAGCTGCTGCGGGTCTTGCAGGAGCGCACGCTGGAGCGGCTGGGTTCGAACCAGAGCGTGGCAGTGGATTGTCGGGTCATTGCGGCGACCAAATCGGATCTGGCCGATCTGAGCAAAGCCAACCAGTTCCGCAGTGACCTGTATTACCGGCTCAACGTCGTGACCCTGGAACTGCCGCCCTTGCGCGAACGCCGTGAGGACATCCTGCAACTGTTCGAGCATTTCCTGCAGTTGTCCTCGCTTCGTTTTGACCGTGAGCCGCCGCAACTGGACCCGCAGACGATGTCGGCGCTGATGAGCCACGACTGGCCGGGCAACGTGCGTGAGCTGCGTAATGTGGCCGAACGGTATGCGTTGGGGTTGCCTGCGTTCAAGAAGTCAGGCTTGTCGACGCAAGCGCAGAGCCTTGGGTTCTCGGAGGCGGTGGAAGCCTTCGAACGAAATTTGCTCAGCGAGGCCTTGCAGCGTAGCGGCGGGAATCTGAGCCAGGCCAGCCAGGAATTGGGCATGGCCAAGACCACGTTGTTCGACAAGGTGAAGAAGTACGGGTTGGGGTGATCACCCTGTAGGAGCGTGCTTGCCCGCGATGAACGATGACACGGACTGCCGGACAGACCTCATCATCGTTCATCGCGGGCAAGAGCGCTCCTACAGGTATTACGCATGGCGCAGATGCTTGTGTTGTTCGTTCAGCCCCCGTTCAAACCCTTGGCCCACCCTTTGCAATCCCCCTGAAAGGCCCGCCCGGCTGGTGTTCATGCCTGTGAACCCGGTGTCTTGGGCGGCATTTGATGGGTGAAGGCAACCTTGAACATTCTCGATCTCGATCACAGCCTCACGCAGCAGGCGCCAATCAAAGACCGTCTGCATGACGGTCGTGCTACCCGGCTGGATTTGCTTGCGTTCGGCCCACAACTGCGGCTTTGGTCCACCGAAGCCAACTATCGCCGGTTTGCCGATCACCTCAGCTATCGCGCCAGGCCGCTGGGCAATCGTCCGGAAATCTTCTTCGTAGGCTCCGGCGACTACCATCATCTAACCCCTGCCCTGCTCACGGATCTGCCTGAGCCGGTCACCCTGATTCACTTCGACAACCACCCGGACTGGGTGCACTTCGCTCCCAAACGCCACTGCGGCTCGTGGGTCAATCGGGCACTGAAGCTGCCCCATGTGAAGCGCATCATCACCCTTGGCCCGTGCAGCGACGACCTGCAAAGCCCGCAACTCAAGGGTGGTAATCTCAGCGCCTTGAAACGTGGCGACTTACAGCTGTTCCCCTGGCGTCATCCGCCGTCGAAAGTCTGGGGCAGGATCGGCGACGGCCCTGGCCATCAGCAGCTCGATGGCCATCTGCACTGGCACAACCTGGCCGAAGTCGACTGGCCCATCTTCCTTGAACAGCTGATCGCCAGCCTGCCCACCACAGCTGTGTGGATCACCGTCGACAAAGACGTACTGGCCAGCGAAGACGCCGCCACCAACTGGGATCAGGGCGGCATGCGCCTGACTCACCTGCTCGATGCAATCAGCGCTTTGGGCACTCACACCCGCGTGCTGGGCATTGATGTGTGCGGTGAATTCGCGCCCCCTGCATTCAGCAATCCGCTGAAACGCTGGGAGGCGAAGTCCGATCAGCCACCGGCCGAACGCTGGAGCGAGGCGGACATTGCGCGTAATGCCGAGACCAACGCAGCGCTGATCACGCTGTTCGAGGAGCTGTTTCCATGACCCCGACTGTCGTGCTGCTCACCGCGCTTTCGATCCTGCTGGATGTCATCGGCCAACTGGCGTTCAAGCTCGGGCTGGACCGTTTGCCCGAGCAGGAAGGTGGCTTTCGCCTGCGCAGTTTCTGGGTGCAGATTGCCGGGGCGCCGATGCTCTGGTTCGGCGTCGGCGCCTACACCCTCGAATTCATCACCTGGTTGCTGGTGCTGTCGCTGGCGCCGCTGAGTCTGGTGTTTCCGGCGGCGAGCCTGAGTTACGTAGGTGTGGTGCTGGGCGGGCGTCTGGTGCTCGGCGAGCGAGTCAGCCGTCGTCGCTGGCTTGGCACGCTCGTCATCACGGCAGGCGTCATGCTGGTCTGCGCCACGGGTGCATGAGGTGTTTATGACACAGATTCAATCCGTTTCTGGACCGACCTCACCGGTCATGTTGGCTGATAGGTCGCAATTGAGTGTTGAAGTCAGCCACAGCATTCATCGCGTCAGCCGCACGGACTGGGCACATTTGGAGAGCGATCCGCTGGAAGGTTACGACTATTACACCGCCGTCGAGGATGCCGGGCTTCCGGGCATCGAGCCGCGCTATTTCATGATTCGCGACGGGCAGCGGTTGATTGCCGTGGCCCCGGCGTATCGGCATCGGGTGCCGCTGCATCAGGTGCTCGATGGCGTGCTGGCGAAGCTGTTGGGGCATCTGTCGGTGTCGATATTGGCGGTCGGCTCACCCGTGACTGAAACGTGCTCGATCGCCTGTGCCCCGGACTGGCTGGCCCGTAGCTCAGAGATCATGCAGGTGTTGGTCGAGGCGTTACGTCGGCAATCAAAGCTTGAGCGCACCTGGCTGTACCTGTTCAAAGACGTCGCTGAAGAACGCGTGACCTTGCGCAACGCACTGGAACAACTCGGTTTTGCTCGTATTGCAGGCATGCCGCGCACCCTGTTACCACTGCCATATGCCGATCTTGAGGGCTATTTCGCAAGCCTCAGCCGAACCACGCGCAAGGGGCTCAAGCGCAAGCTCAGTGCGCCTTCGGAGCTGCGCATTGAGGCGCGGCAGCATCAGGTCGACGATGTGATCGAACGCATGCTGGCGTTGTATGCGGATACCGTTGCACGCAGTGGTGAAGAGATCGAGCCGCTGACTGCTGACTACTTTCGTGCCGTGCTGGCGAAACTCGGTGAGCGCGCCACCTGCTACCTGTTCTGGTCGGGTGAGCGACTGATCGGCTTCAACCTGTTGCTGGGCGATGGTACGCGGCAGATCGATAAAGTCTTCGCCTCCGACGGCACCGCCGCCCGCGAGCACAACCTGTATCACAGAACCTGGCTGGCCCATGTCGAGCGCTGCATCGAGCAGGGTATCCCGGCGTTTGAAGCGAGCCAGGCGGCGTACAGCGAGAAGTTGCGGCTGGGTTGTCGTTTGTTGGGCAATGACCACTACCTTCAACACCGCAGCCGCTGGATGACCCGATTACTGGGCTGGGTAGCGCGTGAGGCAGGGCTGGATCGATCGGACGTTATCGCAGAGGACAATCATGGGTGAACAGGCATTGAATGAAAAACCGGCCTGGCGCTGGTTGGAGAGCCGCGCCGCGAGCGTTGGGTTATGGGCGCTATTGATCGGTTTCGAAAGCGCGGCGCAACTGGCGCTGAAGGTCGGTGGCGACGCCTTGACGAGCCTGCCGTTCGGGCTGGATTGGTTGCTGGCATCGCTGACCAACCTTGCGGTGCTGGGTGCGGTGGGCTGCTACGTTGGCTCGTTTCTGAGCTGGATGCTGATCCTGCGCCGCAGCAGCCTTTCGCTGGCGTTTCCGTTGAGTTCGCTGGTGTTCGTGGTGGTGTTGCTGGGGTCGTGGTTGTGGCTGGGTGAGCACATCAGCCCGCTGCATTGGCTGGGGGTGTGGGTGATCATTGGCGGAATTGCGTTGTTGGCGGAGGGAGAAGCCTGAAGCGACTCAGGCTTTTGATTCTGGGCGTTAATTGTGCTTTGTGTGATCCACCAAAAAACCCAACCCATGGGACACGGGTATTTCCTTCACCCCCATCATCCGTTGCTGGTCCTTGATCTCCTTGTGAAACGCCTTGACTTTGGTCCAGTGCATTTTCGGCCGGTAATGGTGTTCGGCGTGGTAGCCGTTGTTCATCCAGATCACGTTGTACAGCCTGCTGTATGAACTCACGCCCCAGGCAATCGGCAAATCCGGGTTACCGCCCAGATGCTCGTAGTAGCCGTTCAACGACGACAGCGATTGCCCCAAATACCAGAACGGCAGCAGCCACAACACCGCATGCCAGTCGTAAATCGCCAGGGCGATGTACGCGGCGACGGTCACGTAGATTTCCACCTTGGCCCAGCGCGCATCGTCCGGGTGTTTGCGCTTCATTTCCTCGTAATAGCTCTTGGGTTCGTCGCGAAACGCGCTCAGGAACACATAGCGCCACAGGGCCTCAGGCTCTCCGTTGTGGCCGTAGCGATAGATCGACAACGGATCGACGGTTTCGCCCTTTTCGTTGGGCCGGTCGGAGTTGCCGCGATGGTGGCGGTTGTGGATATCACGGTACATGGTTTGCGAGAAACCGATGGTCACCGATAGCAGCAGATCGAACGCCCGGTTCATGCCCTTGTGGGTGAAGTACGGGTTGTGGATCTGGTTATGGGAAATGCTGTTGATGCTCCACGACAGGCTGACGGCATACACCAACGCCAGTGGCACGATGGCCCACCACGACAAGCTGTGAAAGGCCACGACCAGCCACAGCACAAACGCAAAATGCGCCAGCGCCATAGCAATCGGGACCAGGTCCCAGAGTGAGTACGCGAGCCAGCGGTAAACAGGACGAGCCATGAAGAACTTCCTCGAAAACGATGAGTTCTTCGGGTCATTGCAAGGGCCAGACCAACCCCAGCGCTACTTGAAGTGATACGCCACCGCAACGTCCAGCTCGCCCTGATTCAGCCGACCTTGCTGGCGGACGATGCTGCTATCAGCCGCCGATCCCACCAGATGAATCCAGCTGGCGCTGGTGATCAGCGACCAGTTCGGCGCCAGCGGGAAGGCCAAGCTCTGAGTGAGGGTCAGGTTCTGAAACCCGCCGCTGGCGTTATAGGGCCGAATGCCCGAGGCCAGTGATTCCGGGCCACTGACACCGAAAAAGGTCTGCGCCTGTTCGGCGTTGGCGTAATGGGCGGCCAGGGTCGTGCCGCCGAAAACACCGCGTCCCAACGGATAATCCAGCTCACCGCCCACCCGTCCCAGCACCCCGCCTTGCCCGCTGCTGCCGCCGAACGTACGACCGACTTCAGCGAACACACGCCACGCATCCGAAGGGCTGTACTCGACGAAACCGCCGACTTCGCCCATGTCGGAGACGTCCTTCAAACCATGCAGCGCCCCGTTTGCCGTACGTCCTTCGACGTAGTTGACGAACGGCCCGACGCTCCAGCCGTTAGCCTTCACCGCGTCCCAGGACAACCCCTCATCGGAGCTGAGATTGACCCGACCCCAGGACAGGTCCAGGTAGGGAATGGGCCGGGTTTCATAGCGCGTGCCGGTGGGGTCGTGAGGCTGATACGCGACACCTGTGCCGACATCACCGGTCAGCGAATCGGCATGGCATAACGGGCTGAAATACGCGGCGCAGAGCAGGCCCACGACACACAGGTTGCGCTTGAAAGAGGAAGGCAGGCAGGTCATCGCAAAAGCCTCGGGACGGCGAACATGCGCGCATCAATCCCCAAAGCCTGCGCCCCGTGCAAGCACTGATGTTGTTTGTAGCGAGCTACAAAAATTGTAGCTTCACGCGCCTCCTGACCCGCCCCTCCACCTTCAAAGCCCCAGTGAGCCGGGCTCTCAGTCCCTTGGCACAGTCCCTGCTCTTGCCCTCTCACGAGCAATACGGCGACCCGTTCGCCCTGCTCACTCTCTGGACAAGACAGGCAAACGCAGATGATGCATTGGCATATCGTGTGTGACTTCGACGGGACGATCACCCCGACGGACGTGATCGACAACATCCTCGAACGCTTCGCTCACCCGAGCTGGGCAGACATCGAAGATGAATGGCTCAGTGGTCGCATTGGCTCGCGTGAATGCCTCAGCCGCCAACTGTCATTGGTCAAGGCATTCCCCGCGCAACTGCTGGCGTACTTCGACAGCGTGACCATCGACCCGGACTTCCCCGCGTTCGTCGAGCACGTACTGGCCTTGGGCGCCACGCTGGACATCGTCAGCGACGGCCTGGAACAAGGCATTGCTCGCATCCTCGCCCGTCATCAACTGCCGCTGTTGCCGATCATCGCCAACGGCCTGCGTCAAGTGGACCAGAACAGCTGGCGCATCGTCTTCCCTCACGCCAGCGATGCCTGCCGCGCCGCGTCGGGCAACTGCAAATGCAAATCCACGCCCAACGACAAACGTGTGTTGGTGATCGGCGACGGCAAGTCCGACATGTGCGTGGCCAGCACCGCTGATTTCGTTTTTGCCAAGGGCCGTCTGGCCGAGTACTGCGCCGCCAACGGCATCCCCCACGCCCGCTTCAACTCTTTCGCTGAACTCCCCGCGCTGGTGGCCCTGCTGCCTCACAACCTGCCCGCGCCGGTCGTACACCTCCCTACCGAATCCCAGGAACGCTTCCACCATGTCTGATATCCGCATCGCCACCGCCGAAGACCAGATCCTTCTGGAAAAAGAAGCCAAATACTGCTCGTATGGCGACACCGTTCATTACATCGAACCACCGCGCATTTTCAGCCGCTGCGAAGGCTCGTACGTCTACGACACCAGCGATCAGGCCTACCTCGACCTGCAAATGTGGTACTCGGCGGTGAACTTCGGCTACGCCAACCCACGCCTGAATAATGCGCTGAAACAGCAGATCGACACCCTGCCGCAAATCGCCAGCCAGTACCTGCACAAGGGCAAGATCGAGCTGGCGGAAACCATCGCCGTGGACGCCAGGAACAAGTTCGGTCTGGACGGTCGCGTGCACTTCAACGTCGGCGGTTCGCAGTCCATTGAGGACTCGCTCAAAGTGGTGCGCAACGCCAGCAACGGCAAGAGCCTGATGTTCGCCTTCGAAGGCGGCTACCACGGTCGCACTCTCGGCGCGTCGTCGATCACCTCCAGCTACCGCTATCGCCGCCGCTACGGTCACTTCGGTGAGCGCGCGCAATTCATCCCGTTCCCGTATCACTTCCGCGGCCCGAAAGGCATGACCAAAGAGGAGTACGGCAGCCACTGCGTGCAACAATTCGCCCGCTTGTTCGAGACCGAATACAACGGCGTGTGGGACCCGAAAGTCAGTCAAAGCGAATACGCCGCGTTTTATGTCGAGCCGATTCAAGGCACGGGCGGCTACGTGATTCCGCCGATGAACTTCTACAGCGAACTCAAGCACGTGCTCGATCAACACGGCATCCTGCTGGTGGTCGATGAAATCCAGATGGGCTTTTACCGTACCGGCAAGCTGTGGTCGATCGAGCACTTCGACGTCAAACCCGACGTGATTGTCTTCGGTAAAGCACTGACCAACGGCCTCAATCCGCTGGGCGGCATCTGGGCCCGTGAAGAGCTGATCAACCCGAAAATCTTCCCGCCGGGCTCGACCCACTCCACCTTCGCCTCCAACCCGCTGGGCACGGCGGTGGGTCTGGAAATGTTCAAGATGACCTCGGAAACCGACTACGGCGCGATGGTCATGAACAAGGGCAAATACTTCCTCGAAGGCCTGCGCGACCTGCAAAAGCGCTACCCGATCATCGGTGATGTCGACGGTCTGGGGCTGGCGCTGCGGGCAGAGATCTGCCAACCGGACGGCTTCACCCCGGACAAGGCCACGCTGGATTTCATGGTCGAGGAAGGCATGAAAGGCGACATCGAGATCGACGGCAAACGCCTGGGTCTGGTGCTCGACGTGGGCGGTTACTACAAGAACGTGATCACCCTCGCGCCCTCGCTGGAAATCAGCTACCACGAGATCGATCTGGGCATCGCCCTGCTCGACCGTCTGCTGCACCGGGCCATGCAACGATGAGCCAGACGCCCTCGCACATCGCGATCGACATGGGCGAAGGCGATGCCGGGTTCATTCTCGGCAGCGGCGACGTGGGCGTGTTGCTGATCCACGGCCTGACCGGCACCCCGACGGAGTTGCGTCGGGTGGCCCAAGGCCTTGCGGACCGGGGCTGCACGGTGTACGTGCCAACCCTGGCCGGGCACTGCGGCAACAACGACGACTTGCAACGCACCCGCTGGACCGACTGGTACGAAAGCGCCCGTCGTACCTTCGTCGGCGTGCGTCAACGCCACCGTCAGGTGTTCGTCGGCGGCCTGTCCATGGGCGCGGTCATGTCGATGCACATGGCCGCACAACACCCCGGTGAAATTGCCGGGCTGTTGCTGTATTCCACGACCTTGCGCTACGACGGCTGGAACATGCCGTTCGTGGCCAAGTTCACGCACATTTACATGATGGTGCCGTTCGGCGTGCATGTGTGCCGCTTCAACGAAAAGTCGCCTTACGGCATTAAGAACCCACGCTTGCGCGCCATCGTCGAAAAGCAGATGAAGGAAGGCGAAAGCAGCAACGCCGGGCTGTTGACCATGTCCGGCATCAGCGTGCGCGAACTGCATCGGCTGATCGCCGTGGTCAAACGGAACATGCCCCACGTCAACACCCCTGCGCTGGTGCTGCACTCGCTGGAGGACGACATCACCAGCCGATGGAACGCCGATTATGTGGAGCGCCATCTGGGCGGGCCGGTGGTCAAGGTGCTGCTCGACAACTGCTATCACATGATCACCGTGGACCTGGAATATCGGCAGGTCATCGACTTGAGCGCGTCGTTCATCGAGACACGCGTGCAAGCCGGTTTACCGGTCGAAGCGGCGACAGACGCTGCGCTGTTCAATGACCTACCGGGTATCGACGATCACCCTCAACTGGCCTGAACCATGATCAGCACCCACGCCTTTTCCAGCATCCGGTCCATTGATCGCGAGGCCTGGAACGAATGCTTTCCCGACCAACTGGAAGACTGGGATTTTTACTGGGCAGTCGAACAGGCCGGCGTCGAAGGCTTCACGTGGCGCTATCTGGCGGTGTTCGACGGTCCGACGTTGTTGGGGGTGGTCCCGGCGTTCGTCACCTGCTATCGCCTCGACACGACGATTCAGGGCGTGGGCAAACGGGTGACGGAACACATCAACCGGGTGTGGCCGGGGGTGTTCGATCTGCGCATGTACGCCGTTGGCTCGCCCGTCGCGGAACGCTGCAACGCGGGAACTGCTCGCCACGTCAGTGGGCCGTTGCGCCAGGAGGTGTTCAACCGTCTGTTGCAGCGGGCGCAGCAGGATGCCGACGATCTGGGCATCGGCCTGTTGGCCGTGAAGGATGCGCCCGCCGACGAGCCTCTGTGGGCCGAGACGTGCAGCCTGGCCGGACTGCAAAACATGCCCGGCCTGCCCAGCGCCTTGCTGGCCGTCCCGTACCCGTCGTTGGACGCCTACCTGGGCTCACTGGGCAAATCCACCCGCAAGGACCTGCGGCGAACCCTGCGCGGCCCTGCGCCACGCATCGAGTGGCGGCGACAGATCGACGACGTACTGCCCGAGATCATGCAACTCTACGAAGCGACGCTGGCACGCAGTGATCTACAATTCGAACGGCTCGGTCCTGGCTACTTCACCGGCCTGCTCGACCAGCTCGGCGAGCGCGCAGTATGCGTGCTGTACTGGATCGACGAGCGGCTGGTGGCGTTCAATCTGATGCTGCTGGACGAGCATCGCCTGATCGACAAGATTTTCGCCCATGACCCAAATCGCACTCGGGAGTACAACCTCTATGCACGCAGTTGGCTGGCCAATGTCGAGTACTGCATCGACCATCGCATTCCCGTGTACGAAGCCGGTCAAGCGGGCTATGCCAGCAAGATTCGCTTCGGTTGCCGTTTCGCGCCCAACCAGCTGTTCTTTCGCCACCGTAACCGGTTGCTGAATACATTGCTCAGGCTGATCAGACAAATCATCCGCCCCGACCGATCCGATCCCGCCCTGGCGGCGGCGCTATCACCACTAAGCGACCCTCGATGACTGAGTTTCCCGAACGTTCTGCCCGCTCACTGTTCTCCCTCGTGCGCTGGAGTGTGCAGCGCAAACTGGTGCTGGCGTTCTGGCTGGTCAGCGTGGTTCCGACCATGATCGCCGCCGAACTGGCGGCCTCGACGCTGTCGCAGATTTTCGATAGCAACGTGCGCATCTGGCTACAGGAATCGACCCAGATCGTCATCGACGAAACCACCGAAATCATGCACAACAACGCGCGGGTGGCGCAGTTGTTCCAGGCCTACGCCCGGCCGAATGCCGAAAACGGTGCCAAGCGCGACAAGCTGATTGCCGACGTCGCTGACGCCATGGGGATCGACGTGGTGGCGTTGATCCGCAGCGACGATCACAAGGTCATATTCTCCACCGCTGCCGACGACATCGTCAGTCAAATCAGTCTGGCCCCCAAGGCCGTGCTGCAAACCATCCACGAAGGTGGCAGTGCCGTGGGCACGGTGGTTTCGACCTTTCATACCGTTGAGGGCGGGGTCGATTACGAGCTGGTGATCGCGACCTATCTGGACAGCAGTTTCCTGACCAGCGTGGCGGATGTGCATTCGCTGGACCTGCGTCTCTACCTGCGCAACAGCAACGGCTTCGGCGAGATTTTTTCCACCCAGCGCTTCGAAGATCATCCTCCGCTGGTGCCTGCGCGCATCGAGGAGATTTTGCGTACGACCAAGGCGTCCAGCGAGCAGTCCACCGCACGCTACAGCGGTTTGTATTCGCCGATACTCAACGATAACGGCGAGCTGCAAGGGGTGATTTTCAGCGGCCTGCTGCGGCACTCGTCGCTGGTGGGGCTGGTGAATCAGACCAACCTGTTTCTGGCCATTTTCCTGGTGGGTTCGGCGTTGTCGCTGGGCGTGGGTTCTCTGGTCTCCCAACACCTGACCCGCCCGTTGCGAGGCCTGCGCGAAGGCGTAAAAGCCGTGACGGCGGGAGACTACCACCAGCAGGTCGAGGTCATTGGCAGCGACGAACTGGCCGAGTTGAGCGTAACCTTCAACCACATGACCGAACGCCTGCGCGAATTGCAGCATCTGGAAGCGCAACTGCGCCGACGTGATCAGCTGCACACGCTGGGCGAAGTGGCGATGGGGCTGGCCCATGAAATCCGTAATCCACTGGGCATCATCAAAACCGCCACGCAATTGCTGCATCGCCGCGCCAGCCTGCCGGAAGCGGACATGCGCCATCTGGAGTACGTGATTTCCGAGGTGACGCGAATCAATGACCTGATCACCGAATTCCTCGATTTCGCCAAGCCCAGCGCACCGATTCGCGCGACGCAATCGGCGCGTGGTTTGTTGGAGGACGTACTGGGTTTCTGCGGACCGGAACTGGCCACCCACAACATCGAAGCCGCCATTGACGAACAGTCCGTGGGCGCCACGGTATACGCCGACGCGCGGCAGCTGACTCAGGCCTGCCTGAACCTCATCCTCAATGCCATTGATGCCATGCCGGAAGGTGGGCGCTTGACACTGGCCATCGCTCGCGAAACCGGAGATAGCGAGCGCCCGATCACCCGCATCAGCGTGACCGACACCGGACAAGGTGTGGACCCGGAAGTGATTCAGCGCATCTTCAATCCATTCGTGACGACCAAAGCGTCAGGCACCGGGCTGGGGTTGGCGAAAGTGTTTTCGATCATGGAGAACCACGACGGTCGTGTAGAGTGCATCAGCGAACACGGCGCTGGCGCCACGTTCAACCTGTACCTGCCCGCCGACGAAGGAGAACAGGCATGAGCCACAATGTGCTGGTGGTCGACGATGAACCCAAGCTCTGCGACCTGCTGGCCTCGGCTTTGAGCCAGAACGGCATTCAGGTGTTCACCGCCGGGAACGGGCTGCACGCGCTGACCGTGCTGGAGCGCGAAGAAATCGACCTGGTGATCAGCGACTGGCGCATGCCCGGCATGGACGGTCCGCAGTTGCTGGCGGAAATCAAACAGCGTTTCCCGCAACTGCCCGTCATCGTCATGACCGCCTACAGCACTGTGAAGAACGCTGTACAGTCAATGCGCAACGGCGCCTATGACTACATCAGCAAGCCGTTCGACATCGACGAACTGGACATCACCGTGCACAAGGCTTTGCAGTTTCGCGACATCCTGCGGGACAACCAACGCCTGCGCGCCGAGCTGGATGAGCATCAGCAGATCGAGAGTCTGGTGGGCGAAAGCTCCGCGTTCCGGAAAGTGTTGCAGGCAGTGGACTCGGTGCGAGAAAGCAGCGCGACCATCCTGCTGACCGGCGAAAGCGGCACCGGCAAAGAGATGGTCGCCCGAGCCATCCACAAACACGGCAACCGCGCGGACAAGCCGTTCGTGGCGGTGAACTGCGCAGCGATTCCCGAAGGGCTACTGGAAAGCGAGATGTTCGGCCACAAGAAAGGCGCGTTCACTGGCGCGGTGTCGGACCGTATCGGGCGCTTCCAGCAAGCGGACAAGGGCACGCTATTTCTTGATGAAGTGGGCGACATGCCGCTGGCGTTACAAGCCAAGATCTTGCGCGCGTTGCAGGAACGGGTGATCGAGCCGGTAGGTGATCCGCGTGAGCGCAAGGTCGACGTGCGGGTGATCGCCGCCACCAACAAGGGGTTGCTGGAAGCGGTGGCGCGCAAGGAGTTTCGCGAAGACTTGTATTACCGCCTCAACGTGTTCCCGATTCCGCTGCCCGCCTTGCGCGAGCGGGTGGAAGACATTCCCGCCCTCGCCCGTCATTTCGCCCATGTGCTGGGTGCTACGGCGGGTAAACGCATCACAGGCTTCAGCCCCGAGGCCTTGTTGGCCATGGCCAATTACCCGTGGCCAGGTAACATTCGCGAGCTGCAGAATTGCGTCGAGCGCGCGACTATCGTCGCCTCGTCGCAGACCATCGAAGAGTCGGATTTGCCCGCGTACCTGTTTGGCGCAAAGCCATTGGAGAGCTCCACCGCCAGCATCCTCAGCGACGGACCCGGCATCCCCAGCGACCTGGATGCTGCACTGGCGGAGGTTGAAAAAGCCTACATCCTCGCCGCCCTGCACGAGTCGAACGGCGTCCAGGCCGCTGCCGCGCAGCGCATCGGGATTTCAGAGCGCAGCCTGTGGTATCGACTGAAAAAGCTGGAGATTCATGTGGACAAGATTGTGCGATGAGCTGGACCCGCGCAGTCAGCGTTTGATTCTGCCCGCAGGGCGTAGGAGCGAGGCCTGCCCGCGATCTGCTGCGCAGCAGCAGTAAAACCGGACAACCGCGTTGTGTCAGGCCCTCCGCGCGCACAAGGTTTACTGCCGCCGCGCGCCAGATCGCGGGCAAGCGCGCTCCTACAGGGTTAGGCGTTGATCAACTGGTCGACTTCGGCGGCCAACGGCGCGGTCGCAGGCCCCCAGCGGGTGACGGCAATCGCCGCTGCCGCGTTAGCGCGCAACGCCGCTTCGTGGGGGCTTAGCCCCGCCGCCAACCCGGCCAGCAACACACCGGCATGGGCATCACCCGCACCGTTGGTGTCGATGGCCGTGACCGGGAATCCACGCACATGCTGCGCCTCGCTGCCCTGCCGAATCCAACAACCATTCGGGCCATCACGCACGACAATCAGCGCGTTATCGTTCAGCCACCGCGCCAGTTGTTCCAACGCGTCGACAATCGCCTCGCAGCCGGTAAATCGCAGGGCTTCTTCGCAGTTGCTGGTCCACACACCAATCAACGGCAGCACCGCCTGCATCTCTTCACCCTCGGGCGAATTCACCAGCGGACCCGGGTCGAACACCACACTCGCACCACTCGGCAAATCATCCAGCCAGCTCAACAGCGTCGAGACTTTGTTTTTGTGCAACAGGCTGTAGCCGCTGACAAATACAAAATCGTTCGGATGCACGACCAGGCTGTTCAAGTCCGAGGCAGACAACCCGCCCTCAGCCCCCACGTAGGAGATGAACGAACGCTCGGCCGACGGCTCGATCAGGGCCACCGACAATCCCGTGTCCTGATCGGCCGACGCAACCGTGGCGACTTCGATGCCCTCAACCGCCATGGCCTGACGTGCGAGGTCGCCAAAACGCCCTTTGCCGTGGCGGCCCAGATACACCGTCTGTAAACCATTTCGGCACGCAGCGGCCATGACATTGAAACCACCCCCGGTCTCGAACGCTGCCGAACGGGCGAGCACATCGCCTCCCGAACGGGGCAACTGATCGAGGGCCATGACCAGGTCGACCACGACCTGGCCGGTGTAGAGCAATCTAGCGGGCATGTGCAGCCTCATGGGAAACGACGCGGCGGTCGCGGGAACCGCCAAGAAGCGCATACAGACCACCGGCGACGATGAACGTCACGATCCAGCCCAGACCGTTATGGCCGAGCCAGGAGTCGGACAGGAAGCCTTTGAACAGCACGTTTTCCGGCGTCGTGGCCACGGTGGTGAAACTGAAGCCCAAGACAATCGCCAGTGCCCACGCACCGACCGCACGCCACTCCACACCGCCGCTGTACCAATAAGCGCTGGAAGGCGACACGTCCATCAAGTCCTTGGCCGAGTACACGTGGCGATGAATCAGGTCGACCACGAAGATCCCGACCCATGCGGTGATCGGCACTGCCAGCATCGAGATGAACGTAATGAACGGGCCGTAGAAACTGTCGGCGATGAGCATGAAATAGATCGAACCGACGAAGATCGCCACGATGTCGACGATTACCGCGTGCACGCGCTTGATCTTCAAACCCAGGGTCAGCGTGGTCAGGCCCGCCGAATACACCGACAGGTTGTTCGACAGCAACAGGCCACCGAACGCCGTGATGAGGTACGGCACGGCCATCCAGGTTGGCAGCAACTCGCGAATCGCGATGATCGGGTCAGTGGCCGAGGCCAGGTGATCGTTACCCACCGACAACAGGCCGCCGAGGGTGATCAGCAACACCAGCGGGATGCCCGCACCAAACGCAGCCGAAGCAACCAGGCGCGTGGCTTTGACGCTGCCGTGTTGATAGCGCGACATGTCCGCACCCGCGTTGGCCCAGCCGATACCGGTGCCCGCCGCCATGGTGCCCACACCAATGATCATTGCGCTCATCGGTGCTGGCGTAGCGTTGAATACGGCCGCCCAATCGATGTGCGCGATGAGGAAGCCGCCGACCACAATATTCAGCGCGCCGAAGATGTAGGTCGCCCATTTCTGGATAACCAGCAGCGTCGCGTGGCCCAGCCCGGAAACGGTGAGGGTCATCAGCACGAAAATGGCGATGAACAGCAGCGTCAGGCCCGGTGAGTTTTTCGCCTCGACCGCCGTGCTGAACAGGATCGAGCACAGCGACAGCAGGACGAACGCTGCGGTGGTGGTGTTGACCGTTTCCCAGCCCAAACGGGACATCAGCGAAACAATCGTAGGACCGATGTTGCCGCGCACCCCGAAAATGGCACGGGACAGAGTCAAACTGGGTGCACGACCACGACGACCGGCAATGGAAATCACCCCGACCACGGCAAACGAACCCGCGGCACCGAGAATCGCCACGATGATGGCCTGACCGATGGACAACCCGCGAAACGCTACCAGCGTCGCACCAAGGGGAAGACCGAGAATACTGATGTTGGCCGCAAACCAGACCCAGAACAGTTGCAGCGGGTGGCCGTTGCATTCGTTTTCCGGAACCGGCTCGATGCCGCGTGTTTCAAGCTGTCCTGCGCCCTGACTGGCGTTGGATGACGTCATGTGAATGCTCCTGTTGCCATTTGTTCTGGTTGTGGGCAGTACGTAAAGCAAAGGACTTCCGTGTCGGACGAGGGTAGCCGCTCACGATCAACGAGCAAGCCGCCCCCGAATCGCCGCCGGATGACAGGGCGATGTGTGTCTTATTCAAATCAGTTTTCCGGCGTCGGTCAGACCGCGCGCAGGGACAGCAAATGCTCGACCAGAGGGGACAGATCGAGGTTGTTCGCGGCCTTGACCTTTTCGATCATTGCCTGCGGCCAGGCCGCCATGCCCTGACACGCACCCAGCATGGCGCCAAGAATCGCCGCGATGGTGTCAGTGTCGCCGCCCAGACTGGCCGCCATGCACAACGCATCGAACGCGGCCAGTTGACCTGAAGCGACGTGGTGCGCCAGCGCGAACGCGGCAATCACCGATTCCTGCGAGGCCACCGACGTGCCGATCACGTCATAGATCAAATCAGGCAATTGCTCGGTGGTCGCGTCGGCGCAGAGTTGCCGAGCCCAGCCGATACGGGCCGCAATACGCCCTCCTGCGATCCAGTGACCGTGACGCTCGGCGATCAACGCGACACGGGCGCCGATGTCCAGTGCCGTACTCAGCGCGACACCGTTGATCCCCGCCGAGACCACCGCCGCCACCGCCGCCGCGCTGGAAATACCCAGTGTCGTGTTGTGGGTCACCTGACAGGCCTGCACGACCGACTCAACGAACGAGGCTTCGTCGATGACATCTGCCGCAATGCCCACCGGGGTAATGCGCATCGCCGCGCCGTTGGTCGTACCGAATCGCCCGGCCTCTTCAGGGCTATGGCCCGCCAGAATCATCTCGATTGCACGCTTGGTTGACGGGCCAAGCAGGTCTTGCGACCCCTTGGCCTGCATCACCACTTCCCAGTCGATCAACGTTTGCGCCAAGTCGGACGGGTCGATGCGCCCGCCCCCGGCCACCAGCAATTCGGCGACCAGTACGGCCTGTTCGGTGTCATCGGTGATCGACCCGGCCGCCATGTTGGGCGCGATCGGCTGGTCGGCATCGGCGGCGGTCAGCGTGGTGATACGGTCGAAACGCTGCTTGATCTGTTCGCGACTGAGCGACTGCGTGGGCATGCCCAACGCGTCGCCTAAAGCCAGGCCGTAGAAAGCGGCCTGAGCGCGGTCGCGAATGTCGATCAATGCAGTCATGTACTCGATCCAAATGCCAGATGCAGACGAAAATGCACGGGGTCCAGAAGGCTTTCCACGTGCTCCATGAAACGCTCGCGGCGGTCGAACGTGGTTCGGATTGCCTTGAGAAATACCGTGCCCGGTTCACGCAACATCAACGCGGCGTCGTCATTGCCCAGCGGCTCGGCGCCAATCCACTGGTCGCCGCGATCACCGACATAGCCATGGGCGGCCATGGTCACGGTCAGCGAGTCGTCGATCAGGCCATCGCGAGGCAGGTTTTCCAGGCCGTCAACGGCAGGAATCAACACGCGCTCCAGCGACACCACGTTGCCATCGGCTGCCGTGCGACGGCGGTCCAGCGCGATAAACGCTGCCGTGCCGAACCGGCTTTCCAGATCCGGTCGCTGCACCGCGACCAGGCGCAAGACTTCCGTGCTGACTCTGGCGCCTGTATCGGCCAGCGCCTGTGCCCAACCGGCGCGCTGATCCAGCGAAATGCCGTCGTAGGTGACGATCGAACCAACGCCCGTCTGCGTCGCGATGTAGTTGCGACGCTTCAACTCGGACAGCGCCTCACGCAAGGTGCCGCGGCTGACGTTAAATTCCTGAGCCAGCAGGTTTTCACCTGGCAACAGCTCGCCGGAGCCCATTTGACCGGTTTCTATGCGTCGCGCGAGTTCGTCGACCACGCGTTTTTTCTTGTCAAACCGAACCTGTCTAATCATGTACAAATTGATATCCGAAAAGGGTTGATGGGATCAAGTTATTTTTAAATCTCAACCGAAAATTTGTTACGTCTGTTGCATCGCATTGCGAGCAATCTCACTCCGATGGCAAGGCTTAAAAACCCTGTAGGTGTGAGCTTGCTCGCGATGGCGTCCGTCAGCGTAGCTCATCACCGCTCGGGGTTAACGATGCTCGACTGCTCACTGACGATCTGACGAATGGCCTCCACGAACACGTCCACCGGCTGGCCGCCAGACACGGCGTACTGGTCATTGAATACGATGGTCGGAACCGAACTCACACCTCGGGAAACCCAAAGCTGCTCAAGCTCTCGCACCTCGCTGGTGAATTCGTCAGACGCAAGAACGGCTTCAGCGCGCACTCGATCCAGCCCGACCTTCTGCGCAACATCGGCCAAGACTTTGTGGGAAGAAACATCAGCGTGCTGACTGAAATAGGCGGTAAACAGAGCCTCCTTCAGCGCCTGTTGCTTGCCCTCACGCTCAGCCCAATGCAGCAAGCGATGAGCATCGAAGGTGTTGTAGATGCGCCGTTCGCCCGGTTTGAACACAAAGCCAAGCTCAGCGCCGCGCTGGCGGATGTTTTCGGCGTTGGCCTGATACTGCTCGCGGGTGGAGCCGTATTTCTCGGCAATGTGCTCGAAGATCTCCTGCCCGTCCGAACCCATGTTCGGGTTCAGTTCGAAAGGCTGGAAGTGAATCTGCGCCTGGACTTCATCGCCCAGATGCTCCAGCGCCTGATCCAGCGCCCGCAGGCCGATGATGCACCAGGGGCAGGAGACGTCGGAGATGAAATCGATTTTCAGCGGAGTGGGCATGACAGCCTCGTGCAAAAGAGGGAAAGGTGCACGATACGCCTATGTCGCAGCGCCACAAAACTTGAAGGAGCGTGGCTTGCCCGCGATCGACGGGGACCCCGTCGTAAAACCAGAGCATGCGGTGTATCTGCCAAACCGAGTTGCCTGATTTTACGACTGTTTCGCAGCCGTTCTCGGGACAAGCCACGCTCCTACAGTCCTCATAGCTGGGCGATGTGCGAGGCATCGTCGCGATGCTCACGCAAATACGGCAACACCGCCGCCAGCAATGGCGCCTTGAATGCTTCCTGAAAACGATGGGCCAGCCCCGGAATCAGCTTCAACTGGCTGCCCTGAATGTGCGCCGCCACATGAACGCCGTGCATCACCGGCAACAACGGGTCTGCCGTGCCGTGCACCACCAGCGTCGGCACCCGTAGGCGATTCAGCAGCTCTACGCGACTGGGTTCGGCGAGGATCGCCAGAATCTGACGTTTGACACCTTCAGGATTGAACGCCCGGTCGTAGGCAATCGCCGCCTGTTGCAGCAGTTTCTGCCGATCATCCTTGACTTCCGGGCTGCCCAGCGCGGCTAGCAGATCGGCCTGTTGCTCCAGCGCCGTCTGACGATCCGGAGCGCCTCGACGTGCCAACAGCTGCAACAGCGCGGGGCTTGGCATTGGCAGCCCCGGTGCGCCAGAACTGGTCATGATCAACGTCAGACTTTCGACACGCTTGGGCGCCATGTCGGCCAGATGCTGCGCGATCATCCCGCCCATGCTGGCCCCCAGCACATGGAATTTCTGAACGTGCAGGGCGTCCATCAGGCCCAGTGCGTCCTGCGCCATGTCGGTCAACGAATACGGTGCCGACACCGGCAGGCCGATTTTGTAACGCAGCACTTCGTAGGTCAGGTTGGCCGTCGCAGGTGCCTGTACCCACGTCGACAAACCAACATCGCGGTTGTCATAACGAATCACCCGAAAACCCTGCTGGCACAGGGCAACGACGACCTCGTCCGGCCAATGAATCAGTTGCCCGCCCAGCCCCATGACCAGCAGCAGCGCCGGGTCTGAATCTCGACCGATACTTTGATACGCCAGGTGCACTTGATCGAGTTCGGCCACTTGGGTGGGAACGTTGACATCGCATCGAGCGGCCGCAAAAGACGGCAAGCTGCACAAGAGCGCAGCCAGAAAAAATAAGAAACGCATGGAAAAACACCGAAACGCAGAACCCCAGTAGGCCGCGAGTCTGATGAAGTTTTCTAAAGCGCGCTGCCACAGTTGCGTGACATTTTGATGAAGGCGGCTCAGCGGTAGATCAAAGCACGTCGGTGCATCTGATGAAGGTCAACTGTGGAAGCGAGTTCATTCGCGATGGGTCGGTACATCCGATACATATCTGTCGGCTGTACCTACTCATCGCGAATGAATTCACTCCCACGGGATGATCTGTATCCCTACTGACAACTGGGGCATTTGTCGACATCGCTCGTTACATGAGACAAACTCATCGTCTCGGTTGTTGTCACAAAATTTATTCATGGAGCGCCAAGGTGCTTGAGATTCGTCACCTGAAAACCCTGCATGCGCTGCGCGAGGCTGACAGCCTGGTAGATGCCGCTGACCGTTTGCATTTGACTCAGTCCGCTCTGTCCCACCAGTTCAAAGAATTGGAAGAGCGCATGGGTGTGCCGCTGTTCGTGCGCAAGACCAAGCCGGTGCGCTTCACCAGTGCGGGTTTGCGTCTGCTGCAATTGGCCGATTCGGTGCTGCCTCAACTGCGTAATGCCGAACGTGATATCTCGCGTCTGGCGGGAGGCGTGGCCGGACGCTTGCACATGGCCATCGAATGCCACAGTTGCTTTCAATGGCTGATGCCGACCATCGACCAGTTTCGTGACGCCTGGCCCGAGGTGGAATTGGACCTGGCCTCCGGTTTTGCTTTCGCCCCGCTGCCCGCGCTGGCCCGAGGCGATCTGGATCTGGTGGTGACGTCCGACCCGGTGGATCTTCCAGGCATTACCTACGTGCCGTTATTCACTTACGAGGCCATGCTGGCCGTTGCCAATCAACACCCACTGGCGAGCAAGCCGTTCGTGGTGCCGGAGGATCTGGCCAGTGAAACGCTGATCACCTACCCGGTGGAACGGGATCGGCTGGACATCTTCACACGCTTTCTGGAACCCGCGGATATCGAGCCTGCGCAAGTGCGTACGTCGGAGTTGACGGTGATGATGATGCAGCTTGTGGCCAGTGGCCGTGGCGTCTGTGGGATGCCGCACTGGGCGCTGCATGAATACAGCTCACGGGGTTATGTGAAGGCCAAGCGGCTGGGGGAAAAAGGACTGTTTGCAACGCTGTATGCGGCGGTTCGCACCGACATGCTGGACGCACCCTACATGCGCGACTTCCTGCTGACGGCGAAGGACACGTCGTTTTCGACGCTGGATGGGGTGAGCGCGGTGCGTTGATGTCGGGATGCGCGCGGCCTTTACTGTGGGAGCGAATTCATTCGCGAGACGTCGGTACATTCGACATAAATGCGTCGCGTGAAATACCGCATCGCGAATGAATTCGCTCCCACAAGGTCCCGTGTTTGCAGCGCAGCGCCGAGGCGACGCGACCGACCACAGGGTTATCGTCCGTCAGGCCGATTGAAGCGACCGATACAACGGCAAGATCGAATCGCGAGTCAGCGGCGCCAGGTGCAGGTGATCAAGGTTGCCGCTGTCGACCCACACGACTTCTTCGATCTCAGCCGCAGGGTTCACGGCCTGATCGACGTCCAGCCGGTACAACTGGCAGTTCACCTCAAAACCCGGCTCGTTGGCCGCGACCGCGGAAAACTCGCCGAGAAATTGCGCCTTTTCGGCTGCGACGACCAGCCCCAACTCTTCGTTCAGCTCACGGGCCAGGGCCTCGGCGGGCGACTCACCCGCATCGATCTTGCCCCCCGGCTGCATGAACGCCTGAGTGCCGCGCTTGCGCACCAGCAGGGTCCGACCATCGGCGCCGATCAACAGCGCTGCGGCAATACGAATGACCTTCACAGCACCACCTCTGTTTTCAATGCCCGGTTCTCTTGCGCCCGCTCCAGCGCGAAACCGATCAAGCGATCGATCAGGTCCGGGTAGCTCACCCCGGTGGCCTGCCACAGTTTTGGGTACATGCTGATGGAGGTGAATCCTGGCAGGGTGTTGATCTCGTTGATGATGATTTCCCGCGCCTCGGTGACGAAGAAGTCCACGCGAGACAGCCCGGCGCAGCCCAGCACGCGATAGGCTTGCAACGCGACTTCACGGACTTCGTCACTCAGGTCAGCAGGCAGATCGGCCGGAATGGCAATGCGCGCCTGACCATCGTTCAGGTACTTGGTGTCGTAGGCGTAGAACTCGTCGTTGGCGACCACTTCACCGCACACGCTGACTTGAGGTTCATGGTTACCCAGCACCGCGCATTCCACTTCACGGCCCACGATGCCCTGTTCGATCAACACTTTGTTGTCGTAATCGAACGCCAGTTTCAGCGCAGCCGCATAGCTGGCTTCGTCCGTGACTTTGCTCACGCCCACCGACGACCCCTGGCTGGCCGGTTTGACGAACAGCGGCAGGCCCAATTGCGCCGACACGCTGACGAAATCCACTGACTCGCCCCGGTGCAGCACGGCGAACGGAGCGACAGCGATGCCCGCGTCGCGCAGCAGACGCTTGGTCACGTCCTTATCCATGCACGCCGCCGAACCCAGCACGTCCGGGCCGACGCACGGGATGTCGAGCAGACGCAACAGGCCTTGCAGCGAGCCGTCTTCGCCCGTGCTGCCGTGAATCAGCGGGAACACCACGTCGATGCGCGGCACATCCAGACCGGTTTCCACCTCGACGAACTGAGGGCCTTGCGCGCCCGGCATCAGCGACAGCCGACGGCCTGAGTCGCTGAGTTTGATATGCGCCGGGTCGTCCGCATTTTGCAGGTAATCGCGCTCGTCAAAACGCAGCCAATGGCCTTGTTTGTCGATGCCGATCAAGGTGACGTAATAGTTGTTGCGATCAATCGCATTGATCACGTTGCGCGCCGATTGCAACGACACTTCATGTTCGGAGGATTGCCCACCGAAGACGATGGCGACTGACTTTTTCAAAAGGGGATGCTCCTGGATTTCAGGTCGCAGAGCTAAAAGCAATTTGCGCCGTTAGTCCAGTCCCAGCCCCTTTTGCTTGACGAAATGCAGCGCAAAATACGCAGGACTTCCCACGCTCCTACAGGTGAGGTGCAGCGTCGGATCACGTGGCCTCTTGAAAATCCATCTCCGGCGGCTGGCGGCGGAACCCACCGGTGAGCCACGCCAGATAGACGCAACCGAACACCAGCCAGCTCACACCCAGAATGATCGCCAGCTTGTCCAGGCTGATCATCAGCCACACATCCGCCACCAGACCGATCAACGGGCAGATCAGGAACAGCACCAGCTCACGCGGTCCGCGTTTTTGGCCCGCAATCCAGTAATGGAAGATCACCGACAGGTTGACCAGGCTGAACGCCAGAAAGGCGCCGAAGTTGATGAAGGATGTCGAAGTGGTCACGTCCAGTTTCAGCGCCAGCAAGGCCACCACCGCACACAGCAGAATGCTGTTGACCGGGGTGCCGAAACGCTCGCTCAGCCCTGCAAAGAACGATTTCGGCAACACACCGTCACGCCCCATCGCGTAGAGCAAGCGCGAGCCACTGGCCTGAGCCGACAACCCCGAAGCGAACTGACCGACGATCAGGCCAATCAGGAAAATGGTCACGAACAGGTCGCCGCCGATGTTACGGGCGATTTCGTAAGCGGCAGAGTCGACGTTTTCGAATTGCGCCGAGGGGTGGGCCAACTGCACGAAATAAGACACACCGACGAAGATCAGCCCGCCAATCAGGGTGATCAACATGATCGCTTTCGGAATGGTCCCACGCGGGTCGCGGGTCTCTTCAGTCAGGGTGCTGACGGCATCGAAGCCCAGGAATGAATAACAGGCGATGGCCGCGCCGCTCATGATCAACGGCATTTGCATGTCGCCATTGAGGAACGGAGTGAGGGTCCACAGCGGCTTGCTGGCATCACCACCGATGTAGTGAATGCACAACGCGACGAACGCTGCCAGCACCAGGAACTGGATGATCATCAGCAGCGCATTGACCGTATTGGCCAGTTTCAGACCAACGATGTTGATCAGACTGGTGATGACGATAAACGCCAAGACCCACACCGGCTGCGGCACCGACGGAAACGCCGACCCCAGATACGCCGCGCCGATCAGCCAGATCGCCATGGGCAGGAACAGGTAGTCGAGCAGCACCGCCCACCCGGCAATGAAGCCCAGCTTGGGGCTGATCGCCTTGCGCACGTAGCTGTACGCCGAGCCTGCCACCGGAAACGCTGCCGCCATACGGCCATAACTCATCGCGGTGAAGAACATCGCCACCAGAGCGGCCAGATACGAAGCGGGCACCATGCCGCCCGTGGACTGGGCGAGGATGCCGAATGTCCCGAGCACGATGATGGGGGTCATATAGGCGATGCCAAACAGCACCACCGACCCTAATGAAAGGGTGCGTTGCAAACGAGCCATGAGCGACTACTCCGAATTTATAGGTTTTATGGCAGAGAAAAGTTCGGCAGAACAAAGGCGTTTCTTTTAGTTGGAAGCACCGGGCGCTCGTCGTAACGGCTCCCGGCGAAGGCAGCTATTTATTGGTTTTGGGGAATCATCAGTTCGCGCACACCATTGGCATGCTCGATCACTTCGCCCGGCAGGCGCAGGCGTTGGTCGTCCAGATAGCGATAGTCGCGGCGGGCTGCCTGAAGCTGGCTCAGGTCCAGTTCGACTGAGAACTGGCACTCTTCGCGCCCGGCCTCTTTCAACAGGGTGCCAAACGGATCGACCAGCGCGCTGCCCCCGGCGAACACCAGCCCGCCGTCACCTTCGCCCACGCGGTTGACCATCAGCGCGAACGCCTGGTTTTCCTGGGCGCGGGCCATGATCGCGGTGCGATGCGTCGGGCCGTAGGGGTCCATGTTGCCGTTGGTGACGATCAGCAACTCGGCACCCAATTGCGCCAAGGCACGGGCCGACTCGGGGAATTCGATGTCGTAGCAGATCAACATGCCGACCCGCAGGCCGTTCCACAGACAGGTCGCATAGCGATCGCCCGGTGTGAACACGCCTCGGTCAGACGCCCACAGGTGGGTCTTGCGATAGCGCAACGCGATGCCTTCAGGGGTGATCAACAGTGTGGTGTTGTAGAAACGTCCGTTGTCGTTTTCGGCCATGCCGATGACCACCGACACATTGCGCGCGCAGGCGGCCTGCTGCACGGCTTGAACGGTCGGGCCATCCAGCGGCTCGGAAATCTCGGCGACGGTGTCACTGGAAGGAAAGCCCATCAGGTGCGTTTCCGGGAACACGATCAGCGCGGTATCAGCGGCGCAAGCTGCAATCGCGTCCAGCGCGCGTTTCAGGTTATGGCGCGTGCCATTGTCCTGACCCGTCAATTGGGCGAATTCGACCTTCATGGGTTTTCCTTATAGATGTTCGAAACATAAGCCGCGAGGCCGGTTCGGGCACAAAATGCTGGCCTGCCCCTCGGCTCTACGGGCAGTATGCGCATCAGCACGTGTTACGGGGTATTACGCAGCTGTAGTAACCCAATAGGGGTAGATCCATGACAATCGCACTGCAGGACATCGCCTGGCACCGCTCGGTCGCACAGTTGATCGAGGCGCTGGACCGTCCGAATTTCTGGGCTCAGTTGGTGCGCCTGCTTCATCAGTACGTCCCTTTCGATAGCTGGGTGGTGCTGCAATTCAGCTCCGGTCAGAGGCCCCAAGTCTTCGCCGAATCCCCCGGTGAGGACGGCAGCCCCGACCAGTTGTTTCAGGATTACCTCAAAGGCCTGTACCTGCTGGACCCCTTTTACATCGCCAGCCGCGAGCGCTCGCAAAGCGGCCTGTTCCGGCTGGCCGAAGTGGCGCCTGAGCATTTCGAGCTGACCGAGTATTACCAGCGATACTTTCGTCTGAATGTGGTGGCCGATGAAATCCAGTTCAATTGCCAGCTCGATCACGACCGCACGCTCTGCCTCTCGCTGGGCTCGACCCAACGTTTCGACACCGAACAGATCGCCTTGCTGTCGCTGATTCAACCGTGGGTGCTCGCGCTGCTGCGTCAGCGTCTACCCTTCGAACTGGCTGAACCTGCCTCGGAGATCGAAACCGAACAAGGACCGGCCGCCGCTCAACTGCCGACCAGCGACTGGCGCACGCAACTAGAGGCCTCGGTGCAACAGAGCCGGGGGGCGCAGTTGACGGCGCGGGAACTGGACGTCGGGCGCCTGATGCTCAGCGGCTGCTCCAGCAAGGAAATTGCGCGCAAACTGGATATCTCTGCCGAGACCGTGCGCGTACACAAGAAACATATCTACAGCAAACTGGGGATCAAATCGCAGTCCGAGCTGTTCTCGATTTTCCTTCAGGCGCAGAGCGCTTGAAGCCAGACACGTCTTACCGAAATAAAAAGCGCGGCACAGCGCTACCCAATTCAACCGTGTAAGGACTTTAAGGATCGCCCATGAGCCTCTCGCTTCTCAGTCGCTACGCCTTCTTCGTGGGCTGCGTGCTCTTCACCCTGTTCAGCCTCCCGTTTCTGCACCACGAATGGCTGTGGCCGTTCACCCTCGTCACCGCACTGCTCAGCCTGGTCGGGATCTTCGACTTGATTCAAGTGCCACATTCGGTACGCCGCAACTACCCGATCCTGGGCAACATTCGTTATGCCGTCGAGACCATTCGCCCGGAAATTCGCCAGTACCTGCTGGAGTCCGACAGCGATGCCCTGCCCTTCTCCCGCGCGCAACGCTCACTGGTGTATGCCCGCGCCAAGAATGAATCAGCAGACAAACCGTTCGGCACGCTGATTGACGTTTACCAGACCGGTTTTGAATTCATCAGCCACTCGATGCGCCCGGCGCCGCTGTCCGATCCCAACCAGTTTCGCGTCACCGTGGGGGGGCCGCAGTGCACGCAGCCGTATTCGGCGTCGATCTTCAACATCTCGGCCATGAGCTTTGGCTCGTTGAGCGCCAACGCTATTCGCGCGCTGAACAAAGGCGCCAAAATGGGCAACTTCGCCCACGACACCGGTGAAGGCAGCATCAGCCCCTATCATCGCGAGAACGGCGGCGACCTGACCTGGGAACTGGGCAGCGGCTATTTCGGCTGCCGCACTGCAGATGGCCGTTTCGACCCTGAGCGCTTCGCCAAACAGGCGCAGGACCCGCAAGTGCGGATGATCGAAATCAAGATGAGCCAAGGCGCCAAGCCCGGTCACGGCGGCATCCTGCCCAAGCACAAGGTCACCCGCGAGATCGCCGAGACCCGTGGTATTCCGATGGGCGAGGACTGCATCTCGCCGTCACGCCACAGCGCGTTTTCGACGCCGATCGAAATGATGCAATTCATCGCTCAATTGCGTGAACTGTCAGGCGGCAAGCCGGTGGGGTTCAAGTTCTGTCTGGGCCATCCGTGGGAGTTCATGGGCATCGCCAAGGCCATGCTCGAAACCGGCATTTACCCCGACTTCATCGTGGTCGACGGCGCTGAGGGCGGCACTGGCGCCGCACCGGTCGAGTTCACCGATCACATGGGCCTGCCGATGCGCGAAGGGCTGCTGTTCGTGCACAACACGCTGGTGGGTCTGAACCTGCGCGACAAGATCAAGGTCGGCGCCAGCGGCAAGATCGTCAGCGCTTTCGACATCGCCAGCGTGCTGGCCATCGGTGCTGATTGGGCCAACTCGGCGCGGGGTTTCATGTTTGCGATCGGGTGCATTCAATCCCAGTCCTGCCACACCAACAAATGCCCGACCGGCGTGGCCACTCAAGACCCACTGCGCCAGCGCGCCCTCGTGGTGCCGGACAAGGCCCAGCGGGTGTACAACTTCCACCGCAGCACGTTGCATGCCCTGGCTGAAATGATCGCCGCTGCAGGTCTGGACTCGCCGTCGCAGCTTGAGGCCAGGCATCTGGTGCGTCGTCAGTCGGCCACCGAAGTGAAACTGTTCTCCCAATCCCATGTGTTCCTGCAACCGGGGCAACTGCTCAACGGCATCGTGGACGACAGTTTCTACTCGCGAATGTGGCGCATGGCGCGGGCGGACAGCTTCGAGCCTAACGAGATCGATTGATCCCAGCACATCGGCGTCGACAACAAACTCTCGACTCGGCCCTCACCACTGTGGGAGATTCTATGTTGCCTGATCAACAGCTTTCGCCACCCAGTTGGCTCCCACAAGGGTCGCGCCAAGCCTAAATCTCGTGTCCGCCGCAGAAACTGTGGGAGCCGGCTTGCTGGCGAATGCGGTGTGTCATCCAACACATCGTCAACTGAACTGGCGCATTCGCCAGCAAGCCGGCTCCCACAAAGAGCGTTTCACGCGTGTTTTTTTGCGCGCCATCACTGACTGTCAACATTCTGTAATATCCCTCCTTTGCATTTACTCCGCAAAACCGCCACCCTGCGCGCCGCCGATCAGCCCCGCCTGCTAGGGTTGAACCAAGGCTCGGCTGCATCCTCTTCTTTAAACAGACTTTCAGAGTTCATCGCCATGACGAACGGACGCGACCATCGAATCGACTTTTTTCGTGGTTTGGCGCTGATCTTCATTTTTTGGGATCACGTACCGGAAAACCCTTTCGCGCAACTCACCCTGCGCAACTTCGGCTTCAGCGACGCCGCCGAAGTGTTCGTATTTCTCGCCGGATACGCCGCCGTGCTGGCCTACGGCCGGGTGGCACAACGTGACGGCTGGGTCGTTGCCTGCCTGCGCATCCTGCGCCGCACGTGGGTGCTGTATGTCGCACACATCTTCCTGCTGACGCTTTTAATGGGCATCGTCTTCGTCGCCAACAATCACGTCGACACCCGCGACATGGTGCGCGAGATGGGCCTGGAATACTTCGTCGGCAATCCGCAGCAGGCGCTGGCCGATGAACTGCTGCTGCGCTTCAAGCCCAACCTGACCGACCCGCTGCCGCTCTACATCCTGCTGATGGGCACACTGCCACTGATTCTGCCGATTCTGCTGCACAATGCGGCAGTGGCCGTCGGTCTGTCGATTGCCCTGTACATGATGGTGCCGCTGTTCGGCTGGAACCTGCGTGCCTACGAGGGTGGCGGCTATTGGTACTTCAACCCGGTGGCTTGGCAGTTGATCTTCGTCTTTGGCGGTGCATTTGCGTTGTACACCCAACGTCCGTCGGCGCGGGTCACCTCTGCTCGTCCGGTCTGGCAACAACCGCTGTTCCTGATCGCGGCGCTGTACATGCTGGTTGCAGGTGTCATCACCTTCCTGTGGAAATTCCCTGCTGTTCACGACGCGCTGATGCCCAAGGCCATCTCCGACCTGATCTACCCGATCAGCAAGACCGACCTCTCGCCCCTGCGCCTGCTGCACTTCGTCGCGCTGGTCTACGTCGTCGCCAAACTGCTGCCAGCCTCCCACGCGTGGCTGGAAAACTGGCCCGCCCAACAGACCTGTCGCATGGGACGCTACTCACTGGAAATCTTCTGTCTCGGTGTTCTGCTCGCGCCGCTGGCCGATGGTGTCAACGCCCTGGCCGGAGATGTGTGGCAGATGCGCGTGATCACGGCATTGTTGGGGCTGGGGTTGATGCTGCTGTTGTCGAACTGGCTGGAGTTGAACAAGCGTTTGGGCAGCCCGAAGGCGGCACAGGTAGCGGGGGTTTGAGAACGGGTTCACGCTAGGGATGCACTTCGGAAATTTCCTACTGGTTTATCAGGCAAAGATTTTTCGCTGACGGCCGTTATGCGAGGGGTATGGATAGACCAGTGAGAGAAATCAGGATGAATATCAGCAACGTGAGCAGCATGCACTTAGCGTCATTGGATCAATCGGCTGGAAAGCGGCCTGTTCCAGATGCCAATGAAAGCGTGAAACAAGAGCCTCAGAAAATACAGCCTGCATCAGCAGAGACGCCTTGGCTGACAGAGCCAGGGTTGGAGTGTATCGATTCGATGGAAGAGTACATTTCGGTCAAAAAAACGTTAGCTTGTATTTCACTAGAAATTATGAAATCACAGTACGAATCTTTCATCGACAAGCTGAGAGCGGAGCGACCGGAACTGGCCAACAAGAGCTTTAGTTTCACTATTAATAGCCAGGGAAATTTTGAAGTAAGCGACCCACAGGGCGTCCTTAACTCAGAGGAAATCGAGTGCCTTACGCAGCAATTAAATGCGCACGACGGCCTCAAAACTCAAGCAATGGCGATAAGTTACATCGCGAAAACACTTATCAAGTATGACCTGTCCAACCCCGCTCAAGCACCTGACGGAAGCATCCCCCCTCGCCTCGATTTTCAAAAAATCCTAAAAAGCGAAGACTCTTACATGAATTTCCACCATCAACTCTTTACGCCCACTGCCTTGGAAGTTTCGCGTATTTTCGAAAAAGCCTGACAGGTTTCCCGAGCCTGGCTAGATAACTCCAGTCAGACTCGGGACGATTTACAAATATGCCCAAACAACCGAACGTCTGCATTAGCTTCAGCCTGTGCTTCTGCGCCGAGTAACGCGTTCAAAAAAGTGTACCCACCCACATAGTAGTAGCTTCTCCAAGTATTGGCACCACGGTCATAAGAGACATAATCCCGTGCCTCATGACCTCCTGAACAGCGATCGAACCTGACGACTTGTTCTATTTTTCCATCACCACCACTGATCACTTCTTCAACCACTGTTTTTACTCGAGACTCTTGCAAATTCAAGATAAAACGCCCCATCGCTCCCTTCAGTGGGGCACCGACAGAATCGGTGAAGTGCGCCTCTAAATTCGCCTCATTGTAACCTTGGGTCCATAGCCACGAAGGATGGGTATGCCCGGTTGGAATTCGGTTAACCCCTACCTCATCCTTAAGCTCGTATTTTTTTAACACAGGAAACGAGCCAAAGACAATTTTGTAAGAAGTAGAAGCGTCAGAGGCATTCGAACCGCTCACCACTCGTGCGATTACCGAGCCAGCAGCCCCCAAGCCTGAGAAGGTTTTAGAACCTCCCACCAATGGCTCCCACTTGTTACCTGAAAGATATTCAACCTTGAAGGAAGTCTGAGGCAGACCGTTTGGATAAGAAAGCAACACACGCTGCCCACGAGTAGCGGTGAATGTGTAGTAGTGAGCGGCGGTAGAGCTTACAAGCCTGTTCTGAAGCACATGAATTTGATCCGACAAATCCGTCAGCACTATCTCGCCGTCCATATGAGACTCTGAAACGCTCTCAACGAGGCCATACTTGAACTCTCTCGATTTTGGCACGCCCTGCTGTAAGTCAGGAGCCGTCGCGTGCGACAACTGAGATTCCGCCCCCAACACCAGTATCATCGACGCCAAAATTGTCCTTTTGAATCGCCACATACCTATATCCCTTTTGTTTTTGTTAAAACTTTCAAATTCACAACAATTTCGACGTAATTGGATTTAATCACCCCAGTCAACCCATAGGCTTAAAAAGCAGAAACGTCCTACGTTTTTCCGCCCAGCGTCTAAGCTTGTAGTCAGGTGCGATTAACAGGTTTAACCGGGCCAACGATATGGGCGCTCTGTGGCATTCCGATGGGAAAAAGGCTGCGGTCAAGGCTGACAGTCAGGGGGATGCGCCATTGCCTGCACATCCGCGCCACGGGTTTCATGCGTGGCGGGTGTTGCTGGTTTTGGTGCTGGTGGGGTTGGTGATCCTGGGATTTGCCGTTTTCTCGGAAGTCCACAGTTCGAAGCTTCAGGCCCGCGAGTTCAGCCAGTTTGCCGATCATCTCAGTTACACCGTCGAGCCGGGGGCCAGTGATGAAATCCTCTACCCCGGTGATGGCCCGTTCGACAAACGCCTGGGCTATTCGGCCCTTGGCGAGTTCCTGCCCCGCTTGCTGAAACGGGACTACCGAATCACAGAGCAATCGCGCTTCTCTCCCGAACTGCTTTCCTACGCCAAACGGGGCTTTTTCGTGCCCTATCAGGAAAAGAGCCAGTCTGGCCTGACCATCGCCGACTGTCGGGGTGACGCGCTGTATCAATTCACCTACCCACAGCAGCTTTACTCGACGTTCACCTCGATCCCGCCGGTATTGGTGAACAGTCTGTTGTTCATCGAAAACCGCGACTTGCTCAATACACAGCAGCCAATGGCCAACCCCGCCGTGGACTGGCCACGCTTCCTGAAAGCCGCTGTCTCGCAGGTAGCGAAGCTGGTGGGGTTGCCCGGCCAGTCGGCAGGCGGGAGCACGCTGGCAACACAGCTCGAAAAATATCGCCATTCGCCCGATGGGTTGACGCAGTCGGGGGGCGAGAAAATCCGCCAGATGATCTCGGCCAGCGTGCGGGCCTATCAACCCGGGCCTGAAACGCTGGAAGCGCGTCAACGGGTGGTGCGTGATTACCTCAACAGCGTTCCCCTTTCCGCCGTACCGGGGCATGGCGAAGTGCATGGCATGGCCGAAGGGTTGCGCGTTTGGTACGGCGCGGATTTCGATAAAACCAACCAATTGCTCGCCTCTGCGGCCAAGGACGCCAAGACGCTCGCGGCTCAAGGTCTGGCATTGCGTGAAGTACTTTCGCTGGTCATCGCACAGCGGCGGCCTTCTCACTATCTGGCCAAGGGGCGCAAGGAATTGGCTGACCTCACCGACAGCCACATCCGTCTGCTGGCCCAGAACAACGTGATTGATCAACCCCTGGCCGACGCCGCATTGGGCGCCACGGTGACCTATCGCGACTGGGTGCAACAGCCGACGATTCAGCCCATCGAAACCAACAAGGGCATCACGGTTGCACGCACCCGGCTGTCGGCGATGCTCAATCGTCCTTTGTATGACCTGGACCGCCTCGACCTGTCGGCCACCAGCACCCTGCAAAACGATCTGCAAACCAGCGTCGGCCAGTACCTGCGCGATCTGGCCAACCCCGACTATGCAGCGAAACTCGGCCTGCTCGGCGAGCACTTGTTGACGCCCACCAGCACGCAGGCAGTGCGTTACAGCTTCACACTGTTCGAGCGTGACATCGACGGCTCGCGGGTTCGGGTGCAGACCGACAGCACTGACCAGCCCTTCGACATCAATGAGGGCAGCAAGCTGGAGCTGGGTTCCACTGCGAAGATGCGGGTGTTGACCACGTACCTGCAAATCATCTCCGAGCTGCACGACAAGTACGGCGGGATGAGCAACGCCGAGTTGAAGAAAGTCCCGGTCGAGGACGCAGACCGCCTCAGCCGCTGGGCGATTGATTATTTGATGCAAAACCCTGATCGCGACCTATCGAAAATGCTCGCGACGGCTCTGGACCGCCAATATTCTGCCAGCCCTGCCGAAAACTTCTTCACGGGCGGCGGGATGCATCACTTCAACAACTTCCGCCGCGAAGACAATGGCCGCAACCCAACGTTGCGTGAGGCGCTGCGAGAATCGATCAACCTGCCGTTCATCCGCCTGATGCGCGATGTGGTGCGCTACGTCACTTATTCAGGCCCCAACAACAGCGCGGTGCTCATGAAAGACGACAGCGACCCGCGGCGTCAGGAATATTTGGCGGATTTTGCTGATCGAGAAGGCACCTCGTTCCTGTTGCGCTTCTGGAAGCGCTACAAAAACAAAACCACGCAAGACCGCCTCGATACCTTCCTCGATGGTGTGCACCCCTCGGCCAGTCGTATGGCTGCCGTACATCGTTATTTGCTGCCGAACGCCAGCCAAAGTGCGTTCAACGCCTTCGTTCGTGCTCACACCGTGGCGGACAAGAGCCAGCCTGCACTGACCGAAAAGCGTCTGGATGATCTGTACTTCGCCTATGGGCCTGGCAAATTCGACCTGCCGGATCAGGGCTACATCGCCCGCGTCCACCCGCTGGACTTGTGGCTGGTGGGCTACCTGCTGCAAAACCCGGACGCCAAGTTCAAGGATGCCGTGGCCGCCAGCCGTTTCGAGCGTCAGGAGGTGTATAGCTGGCTGTTCAAGAGCCGCCACAAGAGCGCCCGCGACAGCCGGATTCGCACGATGCTGGAGATCGAAGCGTTCCTCGATATTCATCAGCGCTGGCAAAAACTGGGGTATCCGTTCGATCACCTTGTCCCTTCTCTGGCCACGGCGATTGGCAGCTCGGGGGACCGTCCTGCGGCGCTGGCAGAGCTGATCGGCATCATTCAGAACGACGGGATTCGCCTGCCGGTTCTGCGCATCGACAGCCTGCATTTCGCCGCCGACACGCCTTACGAAACGTTGCTGAACAACAACCCGGAGCTGGGTAAGCGTGTGTTGCCCTCGGAAGTTGCAACGGCCATGCGTGAGGCTTTGTCCCAAGTGGTGGATGCGGGCACGGCGCGCCGGGTGTCGGGCACGTTCAAAACCCTGGACGGCACGGCGCTGCCAATGGGCGGCAAAACCGGGACCGGCGACAACCGCATCGAGAGCATTGGCTCGGGCGGGCGGATTCTGGCGTCCAAGGCGATCAACCGCACGGCGACGTTTGTGTTCTACATCGGTGAAAACCATTTCGGCACGTTGACCGCTTACGTGCCGGGCCGCGCCGCCGAAGCCTTCAAATTCACCTCGGCCCTGCCCGTGCAAGTGCTCAAGGGCATGGCGCCGATCCTCAATCGCTACCTGGAGCCGGGGACGTACACCCAGTGCAAGGCCCCGCTGGCGGCGCAGGTGGCGAGTATTCGTTGACAACCAACGATTCCCCCCCTGTGGGAGCGAGTTCATTCCGGGCGGCGATCCGACGATTGGCCAGTACGTCCGGCAGATTCCTATCGCCCATACGCGCGCATGGCGAATGAATTTGCTCCCACAGGGGAAATCGTTTCGCCATGAAAATCAGCGTGAGGTGAGATTGGAGAGCCTCACAAACGAGAACCGTTCGTCTTAACCTCTCTTGCAGACACATTAAGATATATCTTAAGGTATATCTAAACGTAACAAGAGAAGACGAAAGATGAGAGACCACTCACACCACCCCCACCATCACCGCCCTCACTTCGGCGACCACGGCGATGGCCGCGACGGATTTGAAAAACGCACTGGCCGGGAACGCGGCGGGCGCGGGCCTCGTGTGTTTGCCCCGGGCGATCTGAAATTGCTGCTGTTGGCCCTGATCGCCGATCAGTCCTGCCACGGCTACGATCTGATTCGCCAGATCGAAGGCCTGTTCGATGGCGCCTACAGCCCAAGCCCTGGCGTGATCTATCCGACCCTGACCTTCCTTGAAGAAAGCGAGCTGATCACCGGCGACGCCGAAGGCGGCAAGAAGCGCTACCAGATCACCGAAGCCGGTCAGCAGTTTCTGGTCGAGCAGGCCGTGGCGCTGGACGGCGTGAAAATGCGCATCGAGGTCAGCAAACGTTCATTGCGTGGCCATGACCGCCCACCAGAGATTCACGAAGCCGTTCACAACCTGCGCCACGCCTTGCAGATGCATCACGGTCGCTGGACCCCGGAAGAAATCATCCGTGTGCGCGACCTGCTGAACGAAACCGCCAAAGCCGTCGTTGATGGCACACACACTCCGTCGGAGAAGTCCGTATGAATTCGCAGCAATCGATCCATCGCGTCAGCCACGAAATCAAACGCCGCAAGCTGCAAGTGCTACGCGTCACCGACATCACCCCACGCATGCGTCGCATCACGCTGCACGGCCCGGAGTTGAAGGGTTTTATCAGCCTGGGCACTGACGATCACGTGAAACTGCTGTTCGCCACTTCGCCCGAAGAGCAGGCGGCGCTTGAAAACTTCACCCCAGGCCCGAACGCCTCGGACGGCCCGCGCCCGGCGATGCGTGACTACACGCCGCGTCGCTACGACGCCGCATCGGGCGAGTTGGACATTGATTTCGTTCTGCATGGCGATGGCCCTGCCGCCACTTGGGCCGCGCAGGCTCAAGCCGGGCAATTTCTGTACATCGCAGGCCCTCGCGGTTCGATGATCGTGCCGGACATGTTCGACAGTTACTTGCTGATTGGCGACGAAACGGCCCTGCCCGCGATTGGACGACGTCTGGAAGAGCTGGCGGCCCATCGTCGCGCGTTGGTGGTGGTCGAGATTGAAGACAACGCCGAACGTCAGGCGCTGGAAAGCCAGGCGCAGGTCGAGGTGGTTTGGGTCGTTCGCGGCGAGCGGGATTTGCTGGAGGTGACACGGGGTTTGACGTTGCCGGAAGGCAGCCTGTACGCATGGGTCGCGACGGAATCGGCGCTGTCGCGCAAAGTGCGCCGAGTGTTGCTGGATGAGTTCAAGCTGGACGAAGCGGCGGTGAAGGCGGCGGGTTACTGGCGTCTGGAGGGTTCGGGCGAGGAGTCATCTTCACGCTGATTCATCTGTAACAGCATGGCTTGCCTGCGGCGGCGGTTTTACTGACGCTGCCGCCGGCGAGCCGGACTGCTACAGGGGCGTACGGCGGATCCTATCGACCAACAAAATCACCACCCCAATCCCCACAAACCCCGCCAACACTCCGAACGCATTGGCCAGCGCCCGCTGCAATCCCAGGGTACCAATGTCCAGGAACGGATAGACATAATCGCCGAACGCATTGACGCGCATCAGCAGATAGCCGAAGTAAACCGCCGGGTAAACCATCCACGCCAACAGGTGTTTGAGCCGCAATTGCCCCTTGCGAACGTACAGCCACCAGTAAGCCAAAAACGCTAAAGGCATGACGTCGTGCAGCAATTCGTCGGCGACTTTCTGCCAGCCCTCGGGGCTCCATAAGTGCCGCAACAGCAGGTTGTAAGCAATGCCGACCAACAGAATGCTGGTGGTGATCCCGCCGCAAACAACGGGTGATCTGAAAAACCGGTGCCAGGTCGAGTGCCGGTCTGTGATCGCGCAGGTCAACGCCACGGCCACGAGCGTGTTGGTGAGCACCGTGAAGAAGCTGAAGAATTTGATCAACCCGCCCACCAGGCTGGCCTGATCAGTCCATCGTCCCCACAGCACCAGGTACAACTGCACGGCCAGCGCAAACCAGCCAAGCAGCGCAGCCACAGTGGCATAGCGACGCTGTCCGGGCGTCAGGTGCAGCGTTGAGTCGTACATGGTGCTCAATCCCTGAAAACCTAGACAAGCTTACCAGCGCTTGGTGCGCGCCAGTTTGACGTACAGGTGTTCGACCTTCTCCCGCGCCCAGGGTGTCTTGCGCAGAAACGTCAGGCTCGACTTGATGCTCGGATCGCTTTTGAAACAGCGGATGTCGATGCGCTCCGCCAGCCCCGACCATTCGTAATGCTCCACCAGCCGGTTGAGGATCTGCTCCAGTGTCACGCCGTGCAGCGGGTTGTTGTTCGGTGTGGTCATGCCGGGCCTTTGTGCAATCGATGGAAGGACGTGCTCACAAGGTGCGCACCTTAACGGAGCATGAAGTGGGTGTGAAGCGTTCGTGTGCCTGCCACCGTCCCTGTGGGAGCGAATTCATTCGCGAGGCGGCGGTACCTTCGGCAGAGATGTGTCGAATGTAAGGGCCTTCGCGAATGAATTCGCTCCCACAAATGCCCTCATGGGCACTGACAAGCCTAGCCACTCCATTGTGGCGATTCCAAAATGATTGCATTTTTATTGTTATGTTATAACACTATAAAGCTAATCATTTGAGTCCCACCCTGCCAAGGAAACCGCTGCATGTCCCGCCCTTCCTCTTCCCGACTCTGGCGTCTGACGCCGCTGGCCACTGCGCTGCTGATCGCCTCGCCCTCCCACGCGATCGAACTGGAACAGCAAACCATTACCGCCAACCCGCTGGGGAGCGATCAGGTGGCATCGCCCAGCACCGTACTGACCGGCGATGACCTGACCCTGCAACAAAAAGGCAGCCTGGGCGAAACCCTGAACAAGCAGCCCGGCGTGTCTTCGTCCTACTTCGGACCCGGCGCAAGCCGTCCGATCATTCGCGGTCTGGACGGCGATCGTATTCGTCTGCTGCGCAACGGCGTCGGCGCGCTGGATGCCTCATCGCTGTCGTACGACCACGCGGTGCCACTGGACCCGGTCAATGTGGATCGCATCGAAATCGTGCGTGGCCCCGCCGCTTTGTTGTACGGCGGCAGCGCCATTGGCGGCGTGGTCAACACCTTTGACAAACGCATCCCCACCGAAGCCATCGAAGGCATTCATGGCGCAGGCGAATTGCGCTATGGCGGCGCCGACACCACGCGCAGCAGCGCGGGTCGTCTGGAAGCGGGCAACGGCACGTTCGCCTTGCACCTGGACGCCAACGCCCGGGAATTCAACGACCTGAAAATCCCCGGTTACGCCCGCACCGCCGACGAACGCGCCCGCGATCAGGATGGTGATGACAAAAAGCACCGTCTGGGCAACAGCGACGGCCGTCAGGACGGCGGCGCAGTCGGCGGTTCCTACACCTGGGACGACGGTTACGCGGGGCTTTCCTACAGCAATTACGATTCCAACTACGGCTCGCCCGCCGAGCAGGACGTGCGCATCCGCATGAAGCAGGATCACTACGCGTTCGCCTCGGAAATCCGCAACCTGTCCGGCCCGTTCAGTTCGGTGAAACTGGACGCCGGTTACACCGAATACAAACACATGGAGATCGAAGACGGCGAAGTCGGCACAACCTTCAAGAACAAAGGCTACGAAGCCCGCATCGAAGCGCGCCACCAACCGATTGGCCCGCTGAATGGCGTGGTTGGCGCGCAAGTCACCCGCAGCGAGTTCTCGGCATTGGGCGAAGAAGCCTTCGTGCCCCAGACCGATACCGACGCCGGTGCACTGTTCATTCTTGAAGAGCTACAGGCCACGGATCGCCTGAAGCTGAGCCTGGGTGGACGTCTGGAACACACCACCGTCGATCCGGATGGCAAAGGCAACGAGCGTTTCGCCAATGCAGACCGTTCCAGCAGCTTCACTGCGGGCAGTCTGTCGTCTGGTGCCGTGTACACCCTGACGCCGATCTGGTCGCTGGCCGCCACGCTGGGTTACACCGAACGCGCACCAACGTTCTACGAGTTGTACGCCAATGGCGCTCATGTCGCGACCGGCACCTATGAAGTGGGTGATGCGGGGCTTTCGAAAGAAAAGGCCGTGTCCAGTGACCTGGCGTTGCGCTTTGACAACGGCACGCACAAGGGCAGTTTCGGCGTGTTTTACAGCCACTTCTCCAATTACATCGGCCTGCTGGGCACCGGTCGTACACTGAACGACGACGGTGAAGAAGATGCGGACGGTATCCCGGAATACACCTACTCGGGTGTGCGCGCACGGTTTGCAGGATTCGAGGTACAGGATCACTGGAAACTGGGCGAGAGCCAGTACGGCAAATTCGCGCTGGAACTGTCAGGCGATTACACCCGCGCCACCAATCTGGACACCGGCGAAGCGCTGCCGCGCATCGCACCGTTGCGCTTGAACAGTGGTCTGCTGTGGGAACTGGACAAGTGGCAGGCGCGGATCGACGTTGAGCATGCCGCGTCCCAAGGCCGTGTGCCGGACAACGAAACTGGCACCGACGGCTACACCACGCTGGGTGCGAGTGCGGGTTATAAATTCAACCTCGGTGGCAGTCAGTGGCTGGCGTTTGTGAACGGAGAAAACCTGACCAACCAGACCGTACGTTACGCCAGCTCGATTCTGCGTGACATCGCCCCGGCGCAAGGCCGGAGCATCGAGGTCGGTTTGCGTACGACGTTCTAACGATCGTCATTTGACTCATGCGTACCCCCTGTGGGACCGAATTCATTCTGGGCGGCATCCCGACGAGGCGGCGGTACATTCGGCAGAGATGTGTCGGATGTAAGGGCCTCTCGCGAATGAATTCGCTCCCACAATTGACTCCAGGCACGGCTTACCGGCGATGGCGTTTTTGAAATCGCCACCGTCGGCAAGCCGTGCTGTTACAGAGACCGCGTTTATATCCAACCTGTGTAACTATCTCTCGCCTCACATCACAGATCACGATTCGCGTATTCCCCATAGACACTAAGGGATAGCGCTACCCCATCTTTTCATGACTGTTGCGCAATTCGTAACTATTCATGTCGCAAAATCGTCTTTTTTAAAAATCGTTAGCCCCCTATCATCGCGCCGAGCTGATAGCTGAATCGTTTCATGCACTCATCTGTCAAGTTTTGCCCTCGCGGCTTATCGACGCAGTGACCGGTCTGCGCCGTCTTCACCTCACCAAAAAGAACTCACGCCCTATGCCTTCGTCCTCGAAACGCTGCACCTCAATTCGCTCACTCGGCCTGGCCGCATTGAGCCTGACAACCTGCGCCCACGCCGCCTCCGCGTTCGATGGCGAGTCGCCATTGATGCTCGGAGACTGGGGTGGCAAGCGCAGCGAGCTGTCGCAACAGGGCTATGACTTCAAGCTCGACACGGTCATCGAGGTCGGTTCGAACCTACATGGTGGCTACAACCACGACAAGGCGACCCGCTACAGCGATCAATTCGCCCTCGGCGCGCACCTTGATCTGCAAAAAATCCTCGGCTGGCACGACGCTGAATTTCAAGTGACGCTGACCAACCGCAACGGCGACAACATCAGCAACGACCGGGTGTCCGATCCCCGTGTCGGCACTATTTCGTCATCGCAAGAAGTCTGGGGCCGTGGCAACGTCACGCGCCTGACCGACCTGTGGTATCAGCAGAAATTTCTCGATCAGAAGCTGAGCATCAAGGTCGGTCGCTTCAACGAAGGCGAGGACTTCAACACCTTCCCCTGCGACTTCCAGAACCTGTCGTTCTGTGGCTCACAAGTTGGCAACTGGGGCGGCGGCATTTGGTACAACTGGCCGATCAGCCAGTGGGCCTTGCGCGTGAAATACCAGCTCAACCCCGAACTGTTCGTTCAGGTCGGTGCCTTCGAGCAGAACCCGTCGAACCTGGAAAACGACAACAATTTCAAGCTCAGTGGCAGCGGCACGAAAGGCGCTGTGCTGCCAGTCGAGCTGGTCTGGTCGCCAAAGGTCAACGGCCTGCCGGGCGAGTACCGCCTCGGTTACTACTACAGCACCGCTGACAGCAGTGATGTCTACAAGGACAGCAATGGCCGTTACGCCGCCCTGAGCGGTGACGACTACGCTTCGTCGTCCAGCAAACACGGCATGTGGCTGACCCTGCGCCAGCAAGTCACGAGCCAGGCCAGCGATAACAGCCGTGGCCTGAGCCTGTTCGCCAACGGCACCGTGCACGACAAGAAGACCAACATAATCGACAACTACGTCGCGCTGGGCGCCACCTACACCGGCCCGTTCGACGCGCGCCCGAAAGATGACATAGGCCTGGCCGTCGGTCGCATTCACGTCAATCCGGCGTATCGCAAGAACATCAACCTGCAAAACCAGGCCAACAACGTCAGCGATTACACCGACCCGGCCTTCCTGCCCGTGCAGGACACCGAATACAACGCCGAGCTGTACTACGGCGTCCACGTCGCCAACTGGCTGACCGTGCGCCCCAACCTGCAATTCATCCGTCACCCAGGCGGCGTGAACCAGGTCGACGACGCGTTGGTGGCCGGACTGAAGATTCAATCTTCGTTCTGATCGACATATTCGAACTTTCTGAATCCGGTTTCTGGAACTAGCGTGAAAGAGACGGATTCAAACGGTTCGAGTCGACAAATGAAAAGAACAAAGCGTCAACCACTTAATCGTTACGGAGTACGACACTATGAGCACTGACGGTGCTTTCAGTCGGGGTCGCCGGTTACCGAGCGTGCTCGGGCTGGTGATTCTGGTCATGGGCCTGGCCTTGCTGGCCGGGGGTATCAAACTGCTGACACTGGGCGGGTCGTTGTATTACCTGCTGGCCGGTATTGGTTTCATCATCACTGGCGTGTTGCTGATCAAAGGCAGCCGCGCGGCACTGGGTGTGTTTGCCGTCGTGCTGTTTCTGAGCACGGTCTGGGCGCTATGGGAAGTCGGCCTGGACTGGTGGCAGTTGGTGCCACGTCTGTCGCTGTGGTTCGTACTCGGCGTCACCATGCTACTGCCATGGTTCCGCCGCCCTGTGCTGCGCGGCCAGCCGGGCGGTCTGCCGACCGTTGCGCTGAGCATCGCTGTGGTGTTGGCCGGTCTGACGGCCATCGCCAGCCAGTTCACCAGCCCGGGTGAAATCAAAGGCAAGCTGGACCGCGACGACGCAGGCGTGGCGTACGATCCGCAGCCAATGCTGGAAGGCGACTGGCAGGCGTATGGTCGCTCCGAGCACGGTAATCGCTACTCGCCGCTGAAGCAGATCACCCCTGAAAACGTCGGCAAACTGCAAGAAGCCTGGCGCATTCGCACCGGCGACCTGCCAACGGCAGAAGACCCGGTCGAACTGACCAACGAGAACACCCCGCTGAAGGTCAACGGCATGGTCTATGCCTGCACCCCGCACAGCAAGGTGCTGGCGCTGGACCCGGACACCGGCAAGACCATCTGGTCGTACGACCCGCAGATCTCGAAAGAGGGTGCGAAAAACTTCACCGGCTGGGCACACATGACCTGCCGTGGCGTTTCGTACTACGACGAAGACGCCTACGCCAAATCCGACGTCGGCGCTCCGGCGGCCGCGCTGTCTGACGCTGGCAAAGCGGTTGCAACCGCCTGCCCTCGTCGCCTGTACCTGCCGACCGCCGACGCGCGCCTGATCGCGCTGAACGCCGACACTGGCAAGGTCTGCGAAGACTTCGCCAACAAAGGTGCTGTCGATTTGCGCGCCAACATCGGCCCGTTCACTGCCGGTGGCTACTACTCCACCTCGCCTGCCGCGATCACCCGTAATCTGGTGATCATTGGCGGCCACGTGACCGACAACGAGTCGACCAACGAGCCATCGGGCGTGATCCGCGCCTACGACGTGCACGACGGCAAACTGGTGTGGAACTGGGACCCGAACAACCCGGACGCTACCGCGCCGATTGCTGCCGACCAGTTCTACTCGCGCAACGCACCGAACATGTGGTCGCTGGCCAGCGTCGACGAAAAGCTGGGCCTGGTCTACCTGCCACTGGGCAACCAGATGCCTGACCAGTACGGTGCAGACCGTACCCCCGGCGCCGAGAAATTCAGCGCAGGCCTGGTCGCACTGGACGTCAACACCGGCAAGGTGCGCTGGAACTACCAGTTCACTCACCACGACCTGTGGGACATGGACGTACCGAGCCAGCCAACCTTGATCAACCTGAAAACCAAGGACGGCGTGAAGCCGGCCGTGATTCAGCCGACCAAGCAAGGCAGCCTGTACGTACTGGACCGCCGCGATGGCACCCCAATTGTGCCCATCGACGAGGTTCCGGCGCCGACCGGTGCTGCGCAAGGCGACCACACTTCGCCGACTCAAGCGCGTTCGCAACTGAACATGCTGCCGCCTGAGCTGACTGAAAAAGCCATGTGGGGCGCCACCGCGTTCGACCAGATGCTGTGCCGCATCCAGTTCAAGGAACTGCGTTACGAAGGTCAGTACACCCCTCCGTCCGAGCAAGGCAGCATCATCTATCCGGGTAACGTGGGCGTGTTCAACTGGGGCGCCGTTTCGGTCGATCCGGTGCGTCAGTTGATGTTCACCAGCCCGAACTACATGGCCTTCGTGTCCAAGCTGGTGCCGCGCGCCAAGGTTGAGGCGGGCAGCAAGCGTGAGAGCGAAACCAGCGGCGTGCAGCCGAACACCGGCGCGCCGTACGCAGTGATCATGCACCCGCTGATGTCGCAGTTCGGTATGCCGTGCCAGGCCCCGTCGTGGGGTAACGTGGCGGCGGTCGACCTGACCACCAATCAGGTGGTGTGGAAGCACAAAAATGGCACCAGCCGCGACAACACGCCAGTACCAATCGGCCTGCCAGTGGGCGTGCCGAGCATGGGCGGTTCGATGGTGACGGCAGGCGGCGTGGGCTTCCTGGCCGGTACGCTGGACCAGTACCTGCGTGCGTATGACGTGAAAACCGGTAAAGAGCTGTTCGCCGGGCGTCTGCCAGCGGGTGGCCAGGCGACGCCAATGACCTACACCGGCAAGGACGGCAAGCAATACGTGCTGATCGTTGCCGGCGGCCACGGCTCGCTGGGTACGCGAATGGGCGATTACATCATTGCGTACAAGCTGCCGGATTGATTCGGTAGAGCGGTAAACGAAAAGGCGGCCATCGAAAGATGACCGCCTTTTTTGTGAAAGGGTTTGTTGTGCCGTCGGATCTGGCGCCGTGCACAATCTTTCGGTGACCCCGATCCTTTGTGGGAGCCGGCTTGCTGGCGAACGCGTCGGATCAGCCGAATATCGTTAGCCTGACACTCCGAGTTCGCCAGCAAGCCGGCTCCCACAAGATACGCAGCGGATCATTTTTCGATCACCTCACCGCGCTGCGGCGCCAGTCGCGCGATCAACCGGTTCTGCGTCGACACCGGGATGTGTTGGTCATCCATCGCGTCGATCAGGTTTTCCACCAGCGCATTGAAGTCGCTGCGACTCAGGTTCAGCCCCTTGTGCGCCTCAGCCAACGTATCGCCGGTGTAGGTGCAAGGCCCTCCCGCTTCGACGCAGAACTTCTCGACCAGCTTGTCACGCACACGAACGATGTCGACCTTGGCGAAAAACTTGTAGATACGCTTATCTTTGGCGATATGCAGCAGCATCCCCTCGACGATCTTTTGAATCCCCGCCCGCTCGCCCAGCGCGTGGTACAAGCTGTCATCCTTGGGCGGCTGCTGCGCGCAGGCCACCAACAGGGCAAGGCTCAAGACCCCCATCCAGCGCAATGGTCGCACCATCAGAAGCTCCCCTGCACAGACAGATACGTGCCGTTCTGGTTGTCCAGCGTGGCAATTTCGCCTAGACGGGCGTAGGCCAACACCACCGAAACATGCTTGTTGGGGAACCAGGCGACAAATGCGTCAGCCCAATCGCTCTCCCCGGCGAACGAGAGGTTGTCGGGCTTTTCCCGATACTCGACGCCCACCGCCCAGCGCGGGTTGAACAGCAACGCCACCGAGCCCTCTTTCAACACGCTGCGGGTATCACGCCGATCGCCCCCAAAACCCAGAAGGCCGGTTTCATTGGCCCGGCTGTAACGCACGCCGCCGTTAACCACCACGTTGTAACCAAAGGCAGCGCCCATGAACAAACGGCTCGCCGTGAGGTAACCCTCAACGTCGGCGTCACGTTTGGAGCCAATGAGGCTTGGGATCAGAAAGTCATTCTGGTGTTTGTATTCAAGACCCGCTGACACTTGGGGCAATTGGTCATAGATCAGGTCGCCAAACAGCCGGACCTTCACCCCGAAGATGTCCTGAGTGAGATTGTCTTCCGGCAGGCTCAGTTTATGAACCACCGAACCCAGGTCGAATCGCTGATGCGCGTACGAAAACTCCACGCGGTTACCGTAGGAAAACGCCATACCGGCGACATCCAGCGTGTAGTCGGGGAGATCGATATGGGTGGCGAACAGGTTGGCGCCCCACTCGCCCTGTTCGTCGTAACCGGCGAGCACTGCCCAAGGGATGATCCCGCCCCCAGCCGCGCCTTCGATGCTGCTGGCCCCCCCGGTAGCGATCAGACGCCCCTGATCGGCTTCGACCACAGCGGCCAGACCGGCCATGCAACCACCTACCACACTCGCTAACACCACAGGGCTTAATACAGCCCAGAGACTACGTGTCATAAACATCAACCAATCAGTGGATCATCATGCTCGGTGAACTGTGAGACTTGGCGATCCATGCCTCGAAAGCGACCGCATTGAGCGGCCGACTGATCAAATAGCCCTGCGCGGTATCGCAGTGCCAACGCTCCAGCAATCGCAAACTGTGCTCGTACTCAACGCCTTCAGCGACCACCTTGAGCCCCAGGTTATGGCTCATCTCAATCGTTGAACGGACGATCACCGCGTCTTCGCTGGTTTCATCCAGATTACGCACGAAGGACTGGTCGATTTTCAGTTCCTGCACCGGCAAGCGCTTGAGGTGCGCCAATGAAGAGTAGCCGGTTCCGAAGTCATCCACTGACAGACTGATGCCGCATTCACGCAGCCGGTTGAGCACTTGCAGCGCCTGCTCCGGCTCGCGCATCACAGCACTTTCAGTGATCTCGAATATCAATTGTTCGGCGGGCACGCGGTACAACTTGAGCAGATCGGACACGCGGTCGACCAAGTCGCCATCGAGCAGGTCATCGGCCGAGATGTTCACCGACAACTGCACGTGCAAGCCGCGACGGCTCCATTCGGCCAATTGGCGCATGGCCTCCTCGATGACCCAGTTGGTCAGCAACTGAATGCTGCCCGTGCGCTCGGCCAGTACGATGAATTCGCCAGGCGATACACTCCCGAACTGTGGATGCTGCCAGCGCAACAGGGCCTCGGCCTGCCGCGCACGGCCATTACGGATATCCAGCTTCGGCTGGTAATGCAGCAGCAGCTCGCCGTTGCGTGCGGCATGGCGCAGATCCCGAATCAACTTGATCTGGCGCTGATGCGCAACGTCCCGCCCATCCTCGTAGACCTGTAGACGCCCCGGCATCTGCGTGGCGTCCTGCCGGGCAATGGAGGCGCGGCGAAGCAGTTCGGAAGGCGAATCGCCATGAACGGGGTACGCCGCGATGCCGATGCAGGCGTCCAGCGAGATATCGTGATCGGCGATGTGCTGCGGCTTGAGCAGCAGTCGTTGCAGCCGGTCAGCCACTGCCACCGCACTGTCGATTTCGGCATTGTGCACCAGTAGCAGGAACTCGTTGCCGGATAACCGCGCCACGGTGTCACCGGGGCGCAACGGCAGTTGCAGTTGCTCGCCAAGGATTTGCAACAGGTGCTCGACCCCTTCCGGCCCGATGCTGTCGTTGATGGCGCGAAAGTTGTCGATGCCCAGATAGAGCAAAGCCACGTGCCGCTGCGACGAGACCGCACTGCCCAGACGCTCCATCACCAACGCCCGATTGGGCAGGCCGGTGAGACCGTCATGCAGGGCGTTGTGCGCCAGTTGTTTTTCACGCTCGGCGATGCCTTCCTGCATATGGTTGATCGCCCCCGCCAACAACCCCAGTTCATCGCCGCGCTCGAGCGTGACAGGCGTGCTGTAATCGCCCTCCCCGATCCGCTCGGCGGCCTGGGCCAACGCCCTCACAGGTCCCGACACACTGCGCGCCAGCAGCAACGTGCCAATCAATGAGGCCACCATGGCGACCACAGTGATCCAGAACAACTTTTCATCCAGCGGCGCGAACGCCTGCATCGCGTGATCCAGCGGGCTTTGCAGCAAGGCCACGACCTGATCGCCGTTGCTGTCGCCGGTATTCCCCAGATTCAGGCGCGTGCTCAAAAAGCTGTGCTTGCCGTGCTCGGTCATCTGCATCTGATCGCTCGCCGGGCTCATCATCAGACCTTGCAGGCTGTCGTGCAGCCGTTGGGGTTGGGTACTGATGACTTGTCCGGGTTCGTGATTGACCACAGAAAGGAACGACACCTGCAAACCGCTGAGAGAACGCAGCTCCTGTGCCAGGTCGTCATCCATGCTGAACCCCATGACCACTCGCGCAATCGGCAGCGGCGCCGATATGGTGCTCTCGACCAACAGGTGCGGCATGCCCTGCAATGGCACGATCAGCATCGACTGATTGTGTGACTTCAAATCGCGCAAGGCTTGAAAGTAAGGAAACGGCGAGCCTTCGGGGATCTGGTCGATGGTGCTGGACAACACTTTGCCGTCCATGCCCAACAGGAACATGTCGTTGGCGTTGATCCGCGCTCCGTGGTTGAGCAAGACCGAGCGGATCGTCGCCGAGTCCGCCGACGCCACGGCATCACGAAAGCCGAAGTCGCTGGAGAGCAATTGCACGGCATCACGCAGCCGCTTGCCGCGCATTTCCAGCAAGCCCTCGAACACCCGTGTACCCACTTCCAGTTGTGCCTGCGCCTGTTTGCGCACAGCGTCCTGCGTCGCGGCCTTGACGGCGAGAAACACCGCACCAACCACGATCAGCAGCAGCAGAATCAGCACGCCTGCAATGCGCGCCTGAAAGCTAATTCGGCGTTTCATTCATGGGCAGCTTTGTGGAACGCATCGCCAAATGCACTGGGCGGGGGCGCTGCGGGGCTATCGTCGGCCTTGGGTTGCACGGCGAGGGTGAAACGCTGATGCAGGCCTGCGGCAGGAATGTCGAACTCGCCTCCGGAAACGGGTTGCATGTCAGGCGCCTGGGGATGCCAGAGCGTCGCCTTGTAGTGCCCTGCGGGCATCTGATCGAGACGAAGCGTCCCATTGGCACTGCTCACGCCAAACCAGGGATCGTCAGTTACGTAGATATAGCCCAACATCCAATCGTGGATATTACAGCCGAGTACGACCACACCTGGTTTGTCGAACAACACCGGGTCAGACGGCGTGCCGCCGTACAGACGCAGTTCGAAGCGTTTGGCGGGCGAAAACGAATACACCTGATGGCGAATGTCGTCGCTGTTGGGAAATTTGACTTGAGTACCCGTACGCACCGCCAGCACATGGGGCGCAAAGCGCTGATCGCGCTGGTCCATGTCGGCTTTAGGGGCCGGATCGGGCTTTGCGGCAGGCCCCTGGAGCGTCAACACGGCATCGCTCAAAGGTTTGCCCTGAGCATCGACGAATTCGGCAGTCAACGAGGCGGCGCTGGCAGCGGAGCCAAGAAGAACGGTTGCGGCCACCCACAACGAAGAAACAACGTGGTTCATACAAACGTCCAGTACGGCATGGTCGGTAGTAAGAGTAGCGCCAGCCCTGGCATTGTGCGGAAACGTTTTACGCAGATTACCCGCCCCTAAAAGGAAGATCACGCGATAAAAGCAGGCATAACGCCACTACTCACTAATAGCCGACGAAAGGCACAAGCCACCTATATTTCCCTATCGGCTCTCCTGTTCAATGCTATCGACCGCAACTATTGAAACCTGAGCGCGGCTGCCCCATCTAAGCCTCAACTCCATTCATGCAGGTGCCCCATGAGCGACCAGCAAGCAGATTCAGCACACGCTGCCGGTGATATCGATCACGAGCACGAAGTCATCGGCGCGGACCGTAAAAGCCTTGCGCTGCCGGGCCAGAACCTCCCGGATCAGGTGTACATCATCCCGATTCACAACCGCCCGTTCTTCCCGGCGCAAGTCCTGCCGGTGATCGTCAACGAAGAACCTTGGGCCGAAACCCTTGAACTGGTGAGCAAATCCGAACACCACTCGCTGGCGCTGTTCTTCATGGACACGCCGCCTGAAGACCCACGCCACTTCGACACCAAGGCCCTGCCCGAATACGGCACGCTGGTGAAGGTGCACCACGCCAGCCGTGAAGGCGGCAAATTGCAGTTCGTGGCCCAGGGCCTGAGTCGTGTGCGCATCAAGACGTGGCTCAAACACCATCGCCCCCCCTTCCTGGTGGAAGTCGAATACCCGCATCAACCCAACGAGCCGACCGACGAGGTCAAGGCTTACGGGATGGCGCTGATCAACGCGATCAAGGAATTGCTGCCCCTCAACCCGCTTTATAGCGAGGAACTGAAGAACTACCTAAACCGTTTCAGCCCCAACGATCCCTCCCCGCTGACCGACTTCGCAGCCGCCCTGACCTCGGCCACGGGTGTGGAATTGCAGGAAGTGCTGGATTGCGTGCCCGTGCTCAAGCGCATGGAAAAAGTCCTGCCGATGCTGCGCAAGGAAGTGGAAGTCGCGCGCTTGCAGAAAGAAATTTCCGCCGAGGTGAACCGCAAGATCGGCGAGCACCAGCGCGAGTTCTTCCTGAAAGAGCAGTTGAAAGTCATTCAGCAGGAACTCGGTCTGACCAAAGACGACCGCAGCGCCGACATCGAGCAGTTCGAAGAACGTCTGGTCGGCAAGACCCTGCCGCCGCAAGCGCGCAAGCGCATTGACGAAGAGATCAACAAGCTCTCGGTTCTGGAAACCGGCTCGCCGGAATACGCCGTTACTCGCAACTACCTCGATTGGGCCAGTTCGGTGCCATGGGGCGTCTACGGCGAAGACAAGCTGGACCTCAAACACGCGCGCAAAGTGCTCGACCAGCATCATGCCGGACTCGATGACATCAAGAGCCGCATCCTCGAATTCCTTGCGGTCGGCGCTTACAAAGGTGAAATCGCAGGCTCGATCGTGCTGCTGGTCGGCCCGCCGGGCGTGGGTAAAACCAGCGTCGGTAAATCGATTGCCGAATCGCTGGGGCGACCGTTCTATCGCTTCAGCGTCGGCGGCATGCGCGATGAAGCCGAAATCAAGGGCCATCGCCGCACCTACATCGGCGCCCAACCGGGCAAGCTGGTGCAGGCGCTCAAAGACATGGAGGTGATGAACCCCGTCATCATGCTCGACGAAATCGACAAGATGGGTCAGAGCTATCAAGGCGACCCGGCGTCTGCGCTGTTGGAAACACTTGATCCTGAGCAAAACGTCGAATTCCTCGACCACTATCTGGACTTGCGTCTGGACCTGTCGAAAGTGCTGTTCGTCTGCACCGCCAACACGCTGGACTCGATCCCCGGCCCACTGTTGGACCGGATGGAAGTCATCCGCCTGTCGGGCTATATCACCGAGGAAAAACTGGCCATCGCCAAACGCCATCTTTGGCCCAAGCAACTGGACAAGGCAGGTGTGGCGAAAACCAGCCTGAGCATCAGCGACAGCGCATTGCGCGCAGTCATTGAAGGCTACGCCCGTGAGTCCGGCGTGCGTCAGTTGGAGAAGCAACTGGGCAAGCTGGTGCGCAAGGCAGTGGTCAAGTTGCTCGATAACCCCGACACCGTCGTGAAGATCGGCCCGAAAGACCTTGAAGCCTCCCTTGGCATGCCGGTCTTCCGCAGCGAACAGGTGTTGTCCGGCATAGGCGTGATCACCGGCCTGGCGTGGACCAGCATGGGCGGCGCCACGTTGCCGATCGAAGCCACGCGCATTCACACCCACAACCGCGGCTTCAAGCTGACCGGCCAGTTGGGCGACGTGATGAAAGAGTCCGCGGAAATCGCCTACAGCTACATCAGCTCCAATCTGGCGAAGTTTGGCGGCGACAAAGGTTTCTTCGACGAGGCCTTCGTTCACTTGCACGTGCCGGAAGGCGCGACGCCAAAAGATGGCCCGAGCGCAGGCGTGACCATGGCCAGCGCCCTGCTCTCTCTGGCACGCAATCAGGCGCCGAAGAAAGGCGTGGCCATGACCGGCGAACTGACCCTGACCGGGCATGTACTGCCCATTGGCGGCGTGCGGGAGAAAGTCATTGCGGCGCGACGCCAGAAGATCTTCGAACTGATCCTGCCAGAAGCCAACCGGGGAGACTTCGACGAACTGCCGGAGTACCTCAAGGAAGGCATCACCGCCCACTTCGCCAAGCGCTTCTCGGACGTGGCGAAGGTGTTGTTCTAATACCCCACGCTCTTCCGGTTGAGGCAGTGATCGTGCCCACGCTCTGCGTGGGCATGCATCCTTAGCGGCGTGACCACGCAGAGCGTGGGAACGATCAACAATCTTCGGTTATGCTCGGACTCAAACCGCCTACGACCGGAGCCTTCATGACCCCTGCCCGTCTGCTTGTCCCGTTGAGCATGGCCCTGCTGGCCGCCTGCGCCCAGCAACCGAAACAGATCGTCTCTCTCGAAGACCAGAAAGACTGCCCGATCACCCTCAAGACCGGCCAGACCCTCATGCTCATGCTGCCCAGCAACCCCACCACCGGGCATCGCTGGCTGATGCAGAACCCCGCACCCTCGATCCTCAACGCCCTGGGCCCTGAAGTGTTCAACACCCCGGAAGACGTCGGCATGGTGGGCACTTCCGGCCAGTCAGTCTGGCGCTACAAAGCCGCCAACCCCGGCACCGGTCACCTGATGATGGTTTACCAGCAACCCTGGGCGCCGGAAGTACGGCCCGAGCGCACGTTCGATTGCGCGATCACGGTGAAGTAACCTCCACACCGCTCCTACCGAACATCCTCTGACCTTGGTCACGATGAGATGAGGTTTCAGCATCACAACACATTTGGCTAAAATGCCGCACTTTTCGCCTCATCCTTCGGAACTGCCGTGAGCCAAGAACCCGACCGCCTATTCGCCCAGCCGCTGGCCCAGGTGCCCGACTTCGCCTTCAACGAGGACGTAGTGCGGGTCTTCCCGGACATGATCAAGCGCTCGGTGCCGGGCTACCCGACCATCGTCGAGAACCTGGGCGTACTCGCGGCGCAATTCGCCCAGCCCCACAGCGTGCTCTATGACTTGGGCAGTTCACTGGGCGCCGTGACCCAGGCATTGCGTCGCCATGTGCGCACCGACGACTGCCGGGTGATCGCCGTCGACAACTCCGCTGCGATGGTCGAACGCTGCCGCGAGTACCTCAATGCACAGGACTCGATGTATCAGGAACTGCTGCCGGTCGACGTGATCGAGGGCGACATCCTCGCACTGGACTTTCAGACCGCCTCAGTCGTGGCCCTGAACTTCACCCTGCAATTCATCGCCCCTGAACAGCGTCTGGAGTTGCTGAGCCGGATTCGTCGGTCCCTGCTGCCTGGCGGCGCGCTGATCCTGTCCGAGAAACTGCGCTTCGACGACAACGAAGAACACGCCCTGCTCACCGACCTGCACGTGGCCTTCAAACGCGCCAATGGTTACAGCGAGCTGGAAATCGCCCAGAAGCGCAGCGCCATTGAAAACGTGATGAAACCTGACAGCCTCGAACAGCACCGCGAACGCCTGCTGGCGGCCGGGTTCAGCAAAGTCGTGCCCTGGTTCCAGTGCCTTAATTTCGCTTCTTTGATTGCCCTGCCATGATCGATCTCGCTCCACTGGTCCGCCGTCTGGCGGGCACCCCTCTATATATCTGGGCTCAAGGCCTGCAAGCGCAACTCGACGCAAAGATGGAAAAAGGCCATGGCGACCTGGAGCGCTGGCAAGGTGCGCTCAATGCGCTGCCCGAACTGACTGCGACCCGCGTTGAACTCAAGGATCGTTTCGCGCTGGACGCCGACTGCGACGACGCCACCCGCGAGCAGACCCGAGCTGCGCTGATGGGCCTGTCGCCTTGGCGCAAAGGCCCGTTCGATGTGTTCGGCGTGCACGTCGACACCGAATGGCGCTCGGATTGGAAATGGTCCCGCGTCTCGCCCCATCTCGATCTGGTGGGCAAGCGGGTGCTCGATGTCGGCTGCGGTAACGGCTATTACCAATGGCGCATGCTCGGCGCAGGGGCTGACAGCGTGATCGGCGTGGACCCCAACTGGCTGTTCTTCTGTCAGTTCCAGGCCATGCAGCGCTACCTGCCTGACCTGCCCGCCTGGCACCTCCCGTTTGCGTTGGAAGACCTGCCTGCGCGGCTGGAAGGCTTCGACACAGTGTTTTCGATGGGCGTGCTTTACCACCGCAAATCGCCGATCGACCATTTGCTGGCGCTGAAGGATTGCCTGGTCAAAGGCGGCGAGCTGGTGCTGGAGACCATGGTGGTCGAAGGCGACGTGCATCAAGTGCTGGTGCCGGAAGACCGCTACTCGCAGATGCGCAACGTGTGGTTCCTGCCTTCAGTTCCTGCGCTGGAACTGTGGCTGCGCCGGGCCGGTTTCGTCGATGTGCGCTGCGTGGATGTCAGCACCACCACCGTCGAAGAACAGCGCAGTACCGAGTGGATGAAATATCAGTCGCTGAGCGACTTCCTCGACCCGAATGACCACAGCAAGACCGTGGAAGGTTTGCCTGCACCTCGGCGCGCGGTGATCGTCGGTCGCAAGGCCTGACACAGGATTTCAGTCACGCCGCTACTTACTGTAGGAGTGAGCTTGCTCGCGATTGCGACAGGTCAGTCACATCGATAGTGATTGGCTAACCGATATCGTCCGGATGCGGCCCAGACCAAGCTCACTCCTACAGGTCTTGCGGCGCTTACCCTTTGGCCGCCGCCACAATCAACGCCTTCATCTCCGACACCGCCGACTTGAACCCGACGAACAACGCATGGGCCACCAGCGCATGACCGATGTTCAACTCATTGATGCCCTGGATCGCCGCCACCGCCTCCACGTTGTGGTAATGCAGGCCGTGCCCCGCGTTGACGATCAGCCCCTGCTGAATGCCAAACGCCACACCATCTGCAATGCGTTTCAGCTCTTCGGCGACTTCAGTCGGGGTCTCGGCGTCGGCATAGCGACCGGTGTGCAGCTCGATGGCCGGAGCCCCGACGCGAGCGGATGCTTCGATCTGGCGCTCATCGGCGTCAATAAACAGCGAGACTTCGCTGCCAATGGCCGACAGACGCTCCACGGCCGCCTTGATCCGCGCTTCCTGACCGGCCACATCCAGACCGCCTTCAGTGGTCAGTTCCTGACGGGTTTCCGGAACCAGACAAATATGGGCCGGGCGGATGCGCTCGGCGAACGCCATCATCTCTTCGGTCACGCCCATTTCGAAGTTCATGCGGGTCTGCAACACATCCTTGAGCAGCAATACATCACGCTCTTGAATATGGCGGCGGTCTTCACGCAGGTGAACGGTGATACCGTCAGCCCCCGCTTCTTCAGCATCCAATGCCGCTTTCACCGGGTCGGGATAGCGGGTGCCGCGTGCCTGACGCAAAGTCGCCACATGGTCGATGTTCACGCCGAGCAGAATGCGGGTGCTGTGAGTCACGTTGGTCTCCTGAAAAAAGGGTTCGAACAGGCCATGGCAGCCTGTTACTGACGAAAAATGCGTGTTGTTAAGGCTTTCGAAACAATTCCCGGCTCACCAGCGGGCGGCCACCCAGGTGCACCGCCAGCGCCTGACGCATCAAACGCTTGGCCGCTGAAAGCGCCCCCGGCGCCGTCCAGTCGGCCTCGGCCATCGCCAGCAGTTCCACGCCCTGAAACAGACCGGGCTGCAACAGATACACCCGCTCAAGCCCTGCGTCTACCTGCAAACGATAAAGGCCGTCTGCGACGAGCGGATCACCGTTGATGTCCGCGTCTAGGGCGAAACCGTAACCCAGCTCGTCCAGCAGGCGCCACTCGAAAGAGCGCAGCAAGGGTTCCAATGGGCGACCTTCGGCCAGCGCGGCCAACGTGGCGGCGTAGTGCTCGAAGATCCTGGGGTGAGGGTCTTCGGCGGGGAGCAAGCGAATCAGCAGCTCATTGAGATAGAGTCCGCTGAACAAGGCCTCGCCTTCCAGCCAGACGGCAATGCCCGCTCCTTCCATGCGGCCAACGTTCTTCAATTCGCCGCGCCCGCGAAACTCGACCTCAATCGGTACGAATGGCCGCGCCAGCGAACCCGTCTTGCCTTTGGCGCTGCGCAGCACTGCGCGCAGCCGGCCTTGAGGCGTGATGAAGTCCACCAGTGCGCTGTTTTCGCGATAGGGTCGGCTGTGCAGGACGTAAGCAGGTTGGCCGGCGGGCGGGGATTGGGACATTCCGATCTCATGGGGGCTAAAACGTATCTACACACGCCACAAACCACTGTGGGAACGAATTCCTTCGCGATGCGCTGTGCCATACACCCGCACTGGTCGCTGACCCGACGCCATCGCGAATGAATTCGCTCCCACAATGTCTAGCGTCAACGTCAGGGTAGACGCCACGCAGTCAGTCTCTTACAGGTCGCCGTAGCCCAATGAACGCAAGGCGCGCTCATCATCGGACCAACCACCTTTGACCTTCACCCACAGGTTGAGCATCACCTTGGAGTCGAACAGCACTTCCATATCACGACGGGCATCGGAGCCGATGCGCTTGATGCGCTCGCCCTTGTCGCCAATGATGATTTTCTTCTGGCCATCACGCTCGACCAGAATCAGCGCATGAATGTGCAGGGTCTTGCCCTGCTGCTTGAACTCTTCGATCTCGACGGTGATCTGGTAGGGCAGCTCTGCGCCCAGCTGGCGCATGATCTTCTCGCGTACCAGCTCAGCGGCGAGGAAACGGCTGCTGCGGTCGGTGATCTGATCTTCCGGGAAAAAGTGGTCATTCTCTGGCAATTCGTCAGCAATGACTTTTTCCAGCGCGTCCAGGTTATGGCCCTGCTGCGCCGAGATCGGAATGATCTGCGCGTTGGGCAATTGCTCCTGCAACCAGGACAGGTGCGGCATCAACTCGGCCTTGTCCTCGATGCGATCGGTCTTGTTCAACGCGACAATCAGCGGGCCGGTCACGTATTGCACGCGCTCCAGCACCATCTGATCTTCATCGGTCCATTTGGTGCGGTCCACCACGAAAATCACCACGTCGACGTCTTTCAACGCCGCCGAAGCGGTCTTGTTCATGTAGCGGTTCAGTGCCTTGTCGCTGCCTTTGTGCATGCCGGGGGTATCGACGTAGATCGCCTGAACGGCGCCTTCGGTCTTGATGCCCAGCATGTTGTGGCGCGTGGTCTGTGGCTTGCGGGAGGTGATCGCGAGTTTCTGGCCGAGGATGTGGTTCAACAGCGTCGACTTGCCCACGTTTGGCCGGCCGACGATGGCGACATAGCCACAGCGTGTTGCAGTTGAATCAGTCATTGCCATTCTCCACTCCGAGGGCGATGAGGGCTGACGCAGCGGCTACCTGTTCGGCAATGCGGCGGCTGACACCCTGTCCCCGGCTTTTTTCGTTCAATAAGGTGACTTCGCATTCGACGAAAAAGGTTCGGCAATGCGGTTCACCCTGAATGTCCACCACCTCGTAACGCGGCAGCTCACAGGCGCGGGATTGCAAGAATTCCTGCAAACGGGTTTTCGGGTCCTTGTTAGTGTCCACCAGTGTCAGACCATCGAACTCGTTGGCCAACCAGGCCAGAACGCGATCGCGAGCGGTCTGCATGTCAGAGTCCAGATAGATCGCACCGATCAACGCTTCCAGCGCGTCGGCCAAAATCGACTCGCGACGAAAGCCACCGCTTTTCAGTTCGCCGGAGCCCAGACGCAAGTATTCGCCCAAATCAAAGCCACGAGCCAGCAGCGCCAGGGTCTCGCCTTTCACAAGGCGTGCGCGCAAACGCGATAGCTGGCCTTCGCGAGCCTGGGGGAAACGCTCGAACAGCGCCTCACCGGCAACGAAGTTGAGAATGGCATCGCCGAGGAATTCGAGGCGCTCGTTGTTGCGCCCGGCAAAACTGCGGTGGGTCAGGGCCAGAACCATCAGTTCCTGATCCTTGAAGGTGTAACCGAGCTGACGCTCCAGACGACTCAATGACACGCTCACGGTGTACCCACGCTGAATTCGTGGTCGAATTTGACCACCAGATCAATGTTCTGGATCAGCGGCTCACGCTGCTCATATTTCAAATGGGCGAGGAACCGGTTGTTCTCCGTCGTCACACTTAACGCCTTCTTCAAATCCAAATCCCGGATGTTATTGACCAGCATGCCTTTGGCCACGTAGTCATAAAATTCGTCACTGGTGTTGATCTCTGCAGCCTTGTCAGTAGCGGTGGCTTCGATGATCTTCTTCAATGACATGTAATCGAGGTAATGCGGCACCAGCTTGGCGGCGGTACTCGCGGCAAATGCAAGGACGGCGAGCAAAAGCAGCCATCCAATGAACGACAAGCCCTTTTCCGAACCGACAGATGTCATGTGCGCCCTCAAGAATAGTCTTTCCCTGTTGCGTGCAATGTAAGCCTTGCAGCATAGCCTGCCGAAATGACATACGGCGCTGTATCAGACAGCGCCGCATCGGTGTTACTTGATCAGACCGACTCGTGAGAAGTTCGGAAAGTGGCTCAGCTTCGGCTCTGGCCAGCTCATCCATACGGCGAAGGCCTTGCCGACGATGTTCCTGTCGGGAACCATGCCCAGCTCTTCCTTGGGAATGTTGGGGTCATCCCAGTAGCGGCTGTCGTTGGAGTTGTCGCGGTTGTCACCCATCATGAAATAGTGACCGGCCGGAACCGTCCATTCATGATCAGGCGGCGCGCGGTAACGGCTCATTTCCTGACGAATCTGGTGCTGCACTTCGCCCAGCTTCTCGTCATACAGCTCGGCACTGCCCAAAGTTCCCGGCTCGGAGCCAATCAGTTGTTTGGCGACCAGTTGGCCGTTGATGAACAACTGCTTGTCATTGGTGTAACGAATGACGTCGCCTGGCAGGCCGACTACACGCTTGATGTAGTTGACGTTGGGATCACTCGGGTAACGAAAGACCATGACGTCGCCCCGCTGCGGATCGCTGACCGGAATGACTTTCAGGTCGATCACCGGCAGGCGGATGCCGTAGGAGAACTTGTTGACCAGAATGAAATCGCCCACATCCAGCGTCGGTTTCATCGAGCCCGACGGGATCTGGAACGGCTCGACCAGAAACGAACGCAGTACCAGCACGATGAACAGCACCGGAAAAAACGATTTACCGTACTCGACCAGCAACGGCTCTTTATTGAGCTGCTCGACGACCGCGACATCCGGCTGGCTGACGCTGCCCTGATAATTCGCGACCGCCGTGCGCCGACGCGGCGCCAGCACGATCAGGTCGAACAACGCCAGCACGCCGCAGACAAACACGGCGATGACCAACAACAGCGGGAAATTTAGTGACATAGGGCCTGTTTATTCCAACCTGAGCACAGCGAGGAAGGCGTCTTGTGGGATTTCCACGTTACCGACCTGCTTCATGCGTTTCTTACCGGCTTTCTGCTTCTCAAGCAGCTTTTTCTTACGGCTTACGTCACCACCGTAACACTTGGCCAGTACGTTCTTTCTGAGCGCCTTGACAGTTGTACGCGCGATAATCTGGCCACCGATGGCAGCCTGGATTGCTACGTCGAACATCTGACGAGGAATCAGTTCTTTCATTTTTTCGGTCAACGCACGGCCTTTATAGGCCGCGTTGTCGCGGTGCACGATCAGCGCCAGGGCGTCGACCTTATCGCCGTTGATCAGGACGTCCAGCTTCACCAGATTCGCCGACTGATAACGGTCGAAATGATAGTCCAGCGAGGCATAACCGCGACTGGTGGACTTCAGACGATCGAAGAAGTCCAGCACCACCTCGTTCATTGGCAGGTCGTAACTGACTTGAACCTGGCCACCCAGGAACTGCATGTCACGCTGAACGCCACGCTTCTCGATGCACAGCGTAATGACGTTACCCAAGTGCTCCTGAGGCACAAGGATATTGGCCCGCACGATCGGCTCGCGCATGTCTTCAACGGCGGAAATGTCCGGAAGCTTCGACGGGTTGTCGACGTAGATCGTTTCACCGGTCTTGAGCAGCAGCTCGAAAATGACGGTTGGCGCGGTGGTGATCAGGTCCAGGTCGTATTCGCGCTCCAGACGCTCCTGAATGATCTCCATGTGCAGCATGCCGAGGAAACCACAACGGAAGCCGAAACCCAGTGCATCGGAGCTTTCCGGCAGGTACTGGAGAGACGAGTCATTCAGCGTGAGCTTTTGCAGTGCGTCGCGGAAGTCTTCGAAGTCATCGGAGCTGACCGGAAACAGGCCTGCATAGACCTGCGGCTGGATCTTTTTGAAACCTGGCAGGACTTCAACCTCTGGGGTCGAAGAGAGCGTCAGGGTGTCGCCCACTGGCGCGCCGTGAATGTCCTTGATGCTGGCAATGATGAAGCCCACTTCACCGGCCTTGAGGTCGGCGGTAGCGGTATGCTTCGGCGTGAACACACCGACGCTGTCGACCAGGTGAATCTTGCCGGTGGACTTGACCAGAATCTTGTCGCCCTTTTTGACGCGACCATGACGAACGCGCACCAGAGAGACAACGCCCAGGTAGTTGTCAAACCAGGAGTCGATGATCAGCGCCTGCAGCGGCGCATCGATATCACCCGTGGGCGCCGGAATGGTCTGAACCAGACGTTCCAGCACTTCATCAACGCCCATGCCGCTCTTGGCGCTGCACGCCACGGCGTCAGTGGCGTCGATACCAATGATCTTCTCGATTTCGTCTTTGACACGATCGGGTTCGGCTTGCGGCAAGTCCATCTTGTTCAGGACCGGCATGACTTCCAGGCCCTGTTCGATGGCGGTATAGCAGTTGGCAACGGACTGCGCTTCCACACCCTGTCCTGCATCGACCACCAGCAGCGCGCCTTCGCAGGCCGCCAGCGAACGGCTGACTTCATACGTGAAGTCAACGTGGCCGGGAGTGTCAATGAAGTTCAACTGGTAGGTGTTGCCGTCCTTCGCCTTGTAGTGAAGGGTGACGCTGTGGGCCTTGATCGTGATCCCGCGCTCGCGCTCCAGGTCCATGGAATCAAGCACCTGGGCTTCCATTTCACGCTCACTCAGGCCGCCGCACATCTGGATGAAACGGTCAGCCAGCGTCGACTTGCCATGGTCAATGTGGGCGATGATGGAGAAATTGCGGATATGACTCAAATCACTCACGGATCAACACTCGAAAAAAGATTGCAGGCAGGTTGCCTGCCAAAAATAGCCGGGAATTGTACCTGAAGGAACATCGGGGCGTCACGTTCGCACGCGAGGCCTGATCGCCGACCGTCTGCCCGATACAAAAAAGGAGCGGCCTGGCCGCTCCTTTTCCCGTCTGGCGGTTTATTCCGCCAGTTTGAACGTGATGAACGTGGCGCGGCCCTGACGCAAGACACGCATCGAGACCGAACGGTTCTTCGGCAAGCCCTTGGCCACTTCGGTGAACTGCTTGGCCGAAGTGATGGCCTGGTTGTTCAGGTGGGTAATCACATCACCGTTTTGCAGACCGATCAACGAAGCAGGACCGTCCTGAACATCCTTGATGACCACGCCGCCCTTGAGATCCAGCGATTTCATCTGCTCGGCAGTGAGATCGGTGACCGACACGCCCAGACGATTGCTGCTGCGCTCGACGCCGGAATCGGTGGCACCCATTTCTTCGCCCTCAGCTGGCAATGCGCCCACGGTCACGGTCAGTTTCTGACGCTTGCCATCGCGAATCACTTCCAGCTCAGCCTTGCTGCCGTCTTTCAGATTGCCGATCAAGTGCGGCAAGTCAGCGGACATGACGATCGGCGTGCCGTTGGCGCTGAGAATCACGTCACCCACCTGCAGGCCGCCCTTGGCCGCAGGACCGTCTTCCAGCACCTGCGCCACCAGTGCGCCCGCTGGCTTGTCCAGACCGAACGACTCGGCCAGATCCTTGTTCACTTCCTGAATCACGACCCCCAGCCAGCCACGGTTAACCTTGCCGTTGGCCTTGAGCTGGTTGGCAACGTCCATCGCCACATCGATCGGGATCGCGAACGACAGGCCCATGAAACCGCCGGAGCGGGTGAAAATCTGCGAGTTGATACCCACGACTTCACCGGCCATGTTGAACAGCGGACCACCCGAGTTACCCGGGTTGATGGCCACGTCGGTCTGAATGAACGGTACGTAGGTGTCGTTCGGCAGGCTACGGCCTTTGGCGCTGACGATACCTTTGGTCACCGAGTGGTCGAAGCCGAATGGCGAACCGATTGCCAGTACCCACTCACCGACTTTCAACTTGTCGGAGTTGCCCAGCTTGACGGTTGGCAGGTCTTTGCCATCGATTTTCAACACCGCAACGTCAGTGCGTGGATCGGTGCCGATCAGTTTGGCTTTCATTTCACTGCGATCGGACAGACGCACGAGAATCTCGTCCGCGCCATCGATCACATGGTTGTTGGTCAGAATGAAGCCATCGGCCGAGATGATGAAGCCCGACCCCAGGGATTGCGCTTCACGCTGACGATCGCCCTTGCCGGGCGAACGTGAGCCTGGCGGCATGCTGCGCTCAAGGAATTCGCGCAACATCGGCGGCAGGCCTTCGAGGTCCGGCATCTGTCCTTGAGCAACCGAACGGTCCGGCAGTTTCTGGCGGGTGCTGATGTTCACGACGGCAGGAGACGCCTGTTCCACCAAAGTCGTGAAGTCCGGCAGGGCTTCAGCCTGCGCAGTGAGGACCTGGCCCAGCATCAGCACGGCGGCCATCCAGGACAGATAAGTTTTCAAACGTGGTATCGACATACGGCTCCCGTTCACAACGAGCATGGTTAAGCGGTACGAACCTCAAGGTTCGAGGAGCATCTACAGAACGCAGCTTTGCGCGGTGTACTGCTCTGGCCCAGTTTTACTCTCAGTCAGCTTTCTAAACGCTGAAAACAACAAAGGCCAGAGCCGCGAAGCTGTGACCTATAGAAAAAAAAGGATGTGATTGCAACCTGCAAAGCTCACCAAACATTTCAGCATCTCGTTTTAAGCCCGCATTCTCTGGGCCGAAAGCTGGAAATGCCCAATATGAAACCTTTTTCATAGTGGGCACTTACCGTTTTTGTCAGCTTACTTTTTGGTGACCGACGCAGCGGCGTCGCTGCGCATCGAAAGCGCAATACGCTCTGCGGTCCCAATCGGAATTTCACCGACCACCGTCACCATCGCATCGCCCTTGGGCGTGGTCAGGCGGCGCGACACCGCAACGGTCGGGCCTAATTGAGTACGGATATCCGTGACCTCCGCCCCGCTGACCGGCTCAATGAACACAGAGAATCGTGCCAGACCATCGTCATACATCAGACTGGTGACCAGCGCCTTGGAGTCTGGATCATTGCGTGCCGCTGCACTGCTCAACTCAAAACCTGGTGGCAACCAGTCCGAATGCCAGGCCACCTGCTGTTTCTGCGTGTCAGACTTGGTCTTGGCGACCTCGACCGCCTTGCAATCAGCGCTGGGTTGCAGCATTTGATCAGTCGGCAGGTTGGCAGTGTCCAGCTCGGTGAACTGGAAGCGTTCAAGCAGTTGCCCCTTGTCACTGAGCAACAACGACTTGAGCGGCAATCCGGTTTCGCTGTCCAGATGCAATTCGATGCCGTAACGGTGCTGATCCTTGGGCGTCAGCGTCACTACGGTCGCCGATCGCCCGGCAACACGCGAACTGCCCGCCACCTTCATGTCGTACCAGGCTGACAGCTTGGCCGCATCGAATGCGTGAGCGGGCGAATCAGGGATATTCGAGACACCGGCCACCAGCGTACCGCTGACGCACTGGGTCACCCCGTCGACGCGCAGCACTTCCTGAGCGGAACCATCGAGTTGAAGAAGATGCTCACGAACCTTGCCATCGACGACGCGATGCCAGATTCGATGAGTGGAGAAGCTTCCATTGCGTTCATAGACGAAAGTGCCTTGGAAGCTTTGCTTTTGCTCAGCCTGCGCAAGACGCTTGAGCTGGCCTTGCGCATCATCGGCATGAGCTGGAAGGACCAGCCATCCACCAAGCAGAAGCGGCACTAGAGGGATGGCGCGCATGATCCTCCTTAACGGTTTTCCAGGCTGGCGGCGCGGGCGTATGGCAACGCGCTTTCAGTGCCCTTCAACGCAGCTTGCTGAGCATGTTGACGCAGATAACCTGGCAGACGCTGATCGTGCCAACCGGCCTGATTCTGCAATACGCCGCTGGCCATCGGACCCGGGGCCGGCTCGCTCTCGGTGTAACCGGCCAATACCGCCGGACCTTTGACTTGAGGCATGGCGATGCTGGCAGGCTGTGCCGATTGCTGAGCCAGTTGGGCGCCAGCGATTTCATCCTGGTTATACAGACGCACGCCCGCCAGCACAGCGACAGTGACCGACGCTGCAACAGCCAGACGACCCAGCGTACGCCAAGGGCCACGACCGGCCTTGAGCGGACTGACTTCATCGGCGATCGCGGCAGACACGGCGGCCGAGATGTCCAGATGAGGCATCAGCAGCTCTTTATGCATGGCTGCGCGAGCAATTTGATAACGCGACCACGTGGCCCGTGTATCCGCATCGTCGATTGCATTGAGCACCCGACGTAATTCCAATTCGTCCGCTTCGTTATCCATCACCGCGGACAGCGATTCCTGCAGGGCTTCACGACTCATGGCGGTTCCTCTCTTTGGCTATCGCCGCTGTCTCAGGTTTCCTGCAACAAAGGCTGCAGGGCTTTATCAATGGCTTCCCGAGCGCGGAAGATGCGAGAGCGCACGGTACCAACCGGACATTGCATCACGCTCGCAATGTCTTCGTAACTCAGACCGTCAAACTCACGCAAAGTTAGAGCTGTACGTAAATCTTCTGGCAGTAGCTGGATGGTCCGATGGACGGTGCCTTCGATCTCATCCCTCAACAATGCACGTTCCGGCGACTCGATGTCCTTGAGGCCATGATCGCCGTCGTAGAACTCCGCGTCTTCAGATCTGACATCGCTGTCCGGCGGCCGCCGACCTCGCGACACCAGATAGTTTTTCGCCGTGTTAATGGCGATCCGGTACAGCCACGTATAAAACGCACTGTCGCCGCGGAAATTCCCCAGTGCACGGTAAGCCTTGATAAAAGCCTCTTGCGCGACATCCTGGGCTTCATGGGTGTCGTGGACGAATCTCACGATCAACCCAAGAATTTTGTGCTGATATTTCACCACTAGCAGATCAAAGGCTCGCTTGTCGCCGCGTTGTACGCGTTCGACCAGTTGCTGATCCTCTTCCTGGGTTAGCATGAACACTCCTCATAGAGCTCAAAGGAGTGTTGCAGAGGCTGCTTCACAGACTTGCAACCATAGACTCGGGCTTTTCGCAAAAGTTCTCCCCCCTTCAAGCAAGTTTCCGGCGGGCGTTGGTAGCCCGCACGAAAAACGCAGCTCGAACATGGTCGGCTGCGTGAATAATCTTGTCGTCGAATGCGCGTGCCTCGGCAAGTCAAAACGGCCACGGCACAGCGCCGACGCTGTCCCTTTATCGGCAACCCTCTATTGAACGTGGGGCTTTATGAAAAGTTCCCACATTTCAATTCAGAACGTAAGACACGCATCAAGGTGTTTGCGGGATCCAATTCGACGCAGTGACCGACATTGAATTTGCCCGCCAAACGGTATGCACGATGCTGCGGAGTAGCGCACAATCCGCCCCCCGCTGTGATTCACAATTGCCATAAAATCCCAGCCATTGTGCCGTTCTCACCCTTTACATACTAGTGGCCATTTAGAAGCCGGAAATCACAATGAGTCGACATTTTCAGCACGACGTTTTGGTAATCGGCAGTGGCGCGGCCGGATTGAGCCTTGCCTTGACCCTGCCCGATCATTTGCGCGTTGCCGTCTTGAGCAAAGGCGACCTGGCCAACGGCTCGACCTTCTGGGCACAGGGGGGCGTGGCAGCGGTATTGGATAATGCAGACACCGTGCAGTCCCACGTCGAAGACACCCTCAATGCCGGGGGCGGTTTGTGTAATGAAGACGCGGTGAGATTCACGGTCGAGCACAGCCGCGAGGCCATTCAATGGCTGATCGACATGGGTGTACCCTTCACTCGCGACGATCAATCGGCAGTGGTCGACGGCGGGTTTGAATTTCACCTCACTCGCGAGGGCGGGCACAGTCACCGCCGCATCATTCACGCGGCTGATGCAACGGGTGCTGCGATTTTCCGCACCCTGCTGGCGGCTGCCAAAGCCCGGCCCAACATTGAACTGCTGGAACAGCGTGTGGCCGTCGACCTGATCACCGAGCGTCGACTGGGTCGGGACGGCGCCCGCTGCCTCGGCGCCTACGTGCTGGACCGTTCGACCGGCGAGGTCGACACCCACAGCGCGCGCTTCACGATTCTGGCGTCGGGCGGTGCCGCCAAGGTCTACCTTTATACCAGCAATCCGGACGGTGCCTGCGGCGACGGTATCGCCATGGCCTGGCGTTCGGGCTGCCGGGTCGGCAACCTGGAATTCAACCAGTTTCACCCCACGTGCCTCTACCATCCGCAGGCCAAGAGTTTTCTGGTCACCGAAGCGCTGCGCGGCGAAGGCGCCTATCTGAAGCTGCCCAACGGCGAACGCTTCATGCAGCGCTTCGACGAGCGCGCCGAGCTGGCCCCCCGCGACATCGTGGCCCGCGCCATCGACCATGAAATGAAACGACTGGGCGTCGATTGCGTTTATCTGGACATCAGCCACAAACCCGAAGACTTCGTCAAAACGCATTTTCCGACCGTTTACGAGCGCTGCCTGGAATTTGGGATCGACATTACCCGCCAATCGATTCCAGTCGTACCGGCGGCGCATTACACCTGTGGCGGGGTCGTTGTCGATCAGCACGGTCGCACCGATGTACCGGGCTTGTATGCGATTGGCGAAACCAGTTTCACCGGCTTGCATGGCGCCAACCGCATGGCCAGCAACTCGTTGCTGGAATGCTTCGTGTACGCCCGTTCGGCGGCGGCCGACATTATCGCGCAACTGCCCACGATCACTCAGCCGCAAAACCTGCCGTTCTGGGATGCCAGCCAAGTGACCGATTCAGACGAAGACGTGATCATCGCGCATAACTGGGACGAACTGCGGCGATTCATGTGGGACTACGTCGGGATCGTGCGCACGACCAAGCGTTTGCAGCGCGCGCAACACCGCGTGCAATTGCTGCTGGATGAAATCGATGAGTTTTACAGCAACTACAAGGTGAGCCGCGACCTGATCGAGCTGCGCAATCTGGCGCAAGTCGCCGAGTTGATGATTGCCTCGGCCATGGCGCGCAAGGAAAGCCGGGGCCTGCATTACACGCTGGACTACCCGGACATGCTGCCCGAAGCCGTAGACACTATTCTGGTGCCGCCCACCTTCGGCGACTGAATTTCAGCCGCAGACGCAGGCGCCGGTGATTGTCCGGCGCCATTGCGTCGCCAGGAATGCAGACGCTCCTGACCCAATACCGCGACAACCAATGGCCGCCCATCAAGCGAAACCGGAGCAGGATCAGGTTCGGCAAGGCGATGCTGTCAGGCCGCAGTTGTACCGGTTGCCAGCCGTCACGCTCGTTCCAGAGATGCCAACCAGCGCTGTCACGACGCAAAGCGGTAAATCCAATATCGCTGTTGCTCAGCGTCGGCCAGACGCGCAGGCCATGCAGCAGACACAGCAATACACCGACCACCCTGGCCCAGAACGGGATTTCAAGCAGGGAAACCGAGAACAGCGCCAGCGTTTGCGCGCCGAGGTACGCCATCAGCAACGCACGGGAACGCTGCCAACGGCATTCGAAACGGTCATTTCGGCTGGACACGGTCCAGAATCATGCGAACCATGCGCTGCAACTCGGGGTCTTCGGACTCGGTGCGCTCCATGAACCACCCGAACATGTCCTGATCTTCACAGGTCAACAGGCGGACATAGAGCGCGCGGTCGACGTCGTTGAGCGACGGATAGACTTCCTGGACGAACGGCACCAGCAGGACGTCCAGTTCAAGCATGCCGCGTCGGCTGTGCCAGAACAGGCGATTGAGTTCAATTTGTTCGACCATGGAGGGCTCCTCGAATTTGCGGGCGAGTATACAGGCGCAGCGCTGTTCGGCGTACCCACAGTTAGTCGCAGGTTTTTGCACATAGTCATTATCAGGATTCGGATATACCCATTACACCCACTGAGCACTATCATGGCGCCTCAGACTTCTACCCCTGCGATGACTCATGGCCGATTCAGCTTTTTTCTGCCCGCTCTCTCACGAAGGTGTGCTAGCCGTTCGCGGCGTGGATGCCAGCAAGTTTCTTCAAGGCCAACTGACCTGCAACATGGACTACCTGAGCGACGCCAAAGCCACGCTCGGCGCCCGTTGCACGCAAAAAGGCCGCATGCAGTCCAGTTTCCGTATCCTGCTGGAAGGTGATGGCGTTGTACTGGCGATGGCCAGCGAGCTGATCGATCTGCAATTGCTGGACTTGAGAAAGTACGCCGTGTTCTCCAAATCCAAGCTGACGGACGAAAGTGCCTCCTGGGCGCGCTTTGGTCTGAATCATGCGGACGCCGCGCTGACGAGCCTGGGCCTGGAATTGCCAGCCGACACCGACGCGGTCGCACGAACTCAGGATCTGATCGCCATCCGCGTCTCACCTGCCCGCGCCGAACTCTGGGTGCGCGCCGATCAGGCTGACGAGATCAACTCACGTCTGGCTGCCGTTGTGCCAGAAGGCTCGTTGAACGACTGGTTGCTGGGGCAGATTCGCGCCGGTATCGGCCAGGTGTTCGCGCAAACCCGCGAAGAATTCATTCCGCAGATGATCAACTTGCAGGCCGTTGGCGGCGTCAGCTTCAGAAAAGGCTGCTACACCGGTCAGGAAATCGTCGCGCGCATGCAGTATCTGGGCAAACTCAAGCGTCGTCAGTATCGCCTTTCACTGCAAGGCAACGACGTACCGGAGCCGGGTGTCGAACTGTTCTCGCCGGTACATGCCAGCTCGGTCGGCAATGTGGTGCTGGCCGCGAGTGCCGGTTCGAACATCGAACTGCTGGCAGTATTGCAGGCAGATGCGGTAGAAGACGGCAACATCCACCTCGGCGCGCCGGACGGCCCGGCGTTGCAACTGAGCGAATTGCCTTACACGTTGGACGCCAAGCTTGAAACACAGCGTTAACCGTCGCTGTCCACCCGGCGTCGTCGCGCGGCGTCGGGGTGGCTGGAACGCACTTTTCAGAGACCCTATATGAGTAGCATGGCTGACAAGGTGCAGAAGGATCTGATCAGGGCGATCGAGAAGGACGCCCTGTTTCTGCCGACGCTGCCTGAAGTGGCAATGAGAATCCGTCTGGCGGCGGAAGACTCGGAGATCACTATCGCCGAATTGAGTAAGGTCATCGGCAGTGATACCGCGTTGTCCGCTCGCTTGATCAAAGTGGTGAACAGCCCCTTGTTGCGGCCCAACTTCGAAGTCAGCGACGTGCTGACGGCGGTGCGTCGTCTGGGCGTCAATTACAGCTGCAACCTGGCGATCGGCCTGGTGGTGGAGCAAATGTTTCACGCCAAATCGAACGTCATCGAAGCCAAGATGCGCGACATCTGGAAACTGAGCCTGCAAGTGGCAGGGGTGGCGAGCCTGTTGAGCTTGCGGCGCGCTCATCTGAAGGCCGACAAGGCGACCTTGGCAGGCCTGATTCATCTGATTGGCGTATTGCCGATCCTGACCTACGCCGAGGATAACTTCGAACTGCTGGCCGATCCGATCAGCCTCAATCATGTGATCGAGCGTATTCATCCCATCATCGGTGAACGGTTGCTGCGATCTTGGGACTTCCCGGAAGCGCTGGCCATCGTGCCGAGGCAATTCCAGAACTTCGGCCGGGTTTCCGAACAGGCTGATTATGTGGATCTGGTGCAGGTCGCGACCGTTCATGTGCACGAAGCGACAGGCAGGCCTTACGCCAATCTTGAGGTGATGGCAATGACTGCGGTCAGGCAATTGGGGCTGAACATGGCCGATGGCGAGTTGATTGGTCAGATGAATGAGGCGATGACGCTGCTTTATTGAATCGCGTTCTAGTGATAGTTGTCCGCCATATGTCATGTGTGGGAGCCGCCTTGATGGCGAAAGCGCTGGGTCAGTCATAGCGTTGTCGCCTGACACACCACCTTCGCCAGCAAGCCGGCTCCCACAAAAGTCGCATTCAACCGCAAATGCTCTTGCACATGACAATCCTCTTACTACGACGCGCCCTCACATCCAGGAAACGTTACGCGCACCTTCAACCCACGCTCAGCCCCATCGTGCAGGGTGATCTGCGCCAGATGCGCACGGCAGATTTCCCCAACAATGGCCAGCCCCAATCCTGACCCCGAAGTCTGCTGATTACGCCGGTAAAAGCGCTCGAACACCCGGTCGCGCTCATGCAGCGGGATGCCGGGGCCATCGTCCTCGACTTCCAGCACGCAGGGCGAATGAACCCGCAGTACCACATTGCCTCCGGGCGGCGTATGGGCCAGTGCGTTATCGACCAGATTGCTCAACAGTTCGTTGAGCAATGTCGGCTCGCCTTTCACCCACACGGGTTCCTCCGCTTCAAGGGCCAGTGCGACGCCTCGCTTGTAGGCCAACGGCGCCATGGCCATCCCCAGCTCCCGCGCCAACTGGCTGAGATCCAGCAACTGCGCGCCGCCCTCGGCAATCGCCCTCGCACCGTTTTCGATGCGCGCCAGAGAAAGCAACTGATTGGCCAGATGGGTCAGTTTGTCAGTGCCCGTTGCCGCACTTTCCAGGGTGGCGCGCCACATGAGCGGGTCCTGGTCGCGCAAACCCAGTTCGAGCCGCGCCTTGAGTGCAGCCAGTGGGGTACGAAGTTCGTGGGCCGCATCGGCGATGAACTGGGCCTGACGCTCGAACTGCATGCGAAGCCGTTCGGTGAAGTGGTTGAGCGAACTCACCAACGGGCGCAATTCGTGCTGCACCTGCACCATGGGCAGAGAACGCAAATCGTCGGGCTGGCGCTCTTCCACGGCCGTGCGCAGGCGATCCAGCGGGCGCAACGCCGCACTGACCGTGAACCACACCAGCAACAACGCGCCACTGCCGAGCATGCCCAGGCGCAGCAGTGTGTCGGCCATCAGACCACGGGCCATGTTGACTCGCTGTTCTTCGGTTTCCGCCACACGAATTTCAGCGATGCCGTTCATGTTCGGCTCGCTGACCGCCTTGAGCAGACTGACCACCCGCACATCCTGGCCCTGATAGCGGGCGCTGTAGAACTTGGCCAGTGCTGGATAATCGTCGGTGCGCGGCGTGCCCGGAGGCGGCGGCGGAATGCCCTCGTAGCCGGAAATCAGCTTGTGGTTGATGTCGTTGACTTGGTAGTAAATCCGCCCGGCACTGTCGTAGGCGAAGGTGTCGAGGGCAACGTAGGGCACATCGGCGCTCAGTGTTCCGTCCCGCTCGGACAGCCCCGCAGCGATGGTCCGCGCCGAGGCCAGCAGGGTGCGGTCGTAAGCCGTATCCGCCGCTTCTCGCCCATTCCAGTACGCACTCATGCCGCTGGCGATCATCAGCATTACCAGCAATAACCCCAGGTTCCACAGCAGGCGCCAGCGCAGGCTGTTTTCCGCTGAGGGGAACGGGTTAAGCATCGCGGCTTTCCAGCAGATAGCCCAAGCCACGAAACGTCACGATCGCGATGGGATGACCGTCGAGCTTCTTGCGCAGGCGGTGCACGTAGATTTCGATGGCGTCTGCACTGGCCTCTTCGTCCAACCCGAACACTTGCGAGGCCAGTTGCTCTTTGCTCATCACCCGGCCCGGACGTGCGATCAACGCTTCGAGCACCGACTGCTCGCGGGAGGTCAAAGTCATGGCCTCATCACCCAATGTGAAGCGTCGCGTGTCCAGATCGTAGGCCAGCACACCGCAACGCTGCTGGCGTTCGCCCCCCAGCACGCTGCGACGCAGCAACGCTTTCACCCGCGCCTCCAGCTCCGACAACTCAAAGGGTTTGGCCAAATAATCGTCGGCCCCCAAGTTCAGGCCATGCACCCGATCCTTCACATCGCTGCGGGCCGTAAGCATCAACACCGGGGTGTTTTTGCCCCGTGCGCGCAGTTTGGCCAGCACCTCGAAACCGTCCATGCGCGGCAGGCCGACATCAAGAATCGCCACAGCGTACTCTTCGCTGCTCAAGGCCAGATCAGCCGCCACGCCATCGTGCAGAACGTCCACGGTCAGGCCGCTCCCCTTGAGGGCCAGCGCGACACTTTCAGCCAGTTGCAGATGGTCTTCGACGAGCAGGACACGCATCGGTTTCTCCCGATTGAGGCTTTTTGTGGGGCGGAGTTTACAGGCGCAAGGCGGTCTGTGAAGGCCCGAAATACGCCGAAAGCGGCCAGTGAACAACAAAACCCTGCCAACGAAAGCTTCATGAAAGGTAGTTGAAAGGTTGATGAAAGCTTCGCTGATTAGGATCCGTTTACGACTCGTTACGATTGCGCGTTTTACAGCCAACGTGACGTCAGGGTCGTGACGAAAAACGCCTCGATGCGTTTTCAACAATAAAAACAATATCGGAGTCATCGGTGATGCAATCACTGCAATCTTCGGCCACCGCGCCGTCTGAATCCCATTCTGTTTTGAGTACACTTCGCCACGTTGTAGCGCAGTGCATCGTCACGTCCCCGTTCTTGATCCCGGCAGGCTTTTCACGCTGCTGAACCTCTGCCTGATCGACAACCGAACGCCTTAAAAACAACAACTCCGTCGGAGACTGACCATGAACCTATCGTTGCGCCGTTTCAGCGTCGCTGCCAGTTGCATGCTGGTGGCCACTCAATTGTGGGCCGCCGAGCCTAACCGTCCTGAATGCATCGCCCCCGCCTCGCCCGGCGGTGGTTTTGACCTGACCTGCAAGCTGGCGCAAAGCGCACTGGTCAACGAGAAAATTCTGACCAAACCGATGCGTGTGACCTACATGCCAGGCGGCGTGGGTGCCGTGGCCTACAACGCGGTCGTCGCCCAGCGCCCTGCGGACGCGGGTACGTTGGTAGCCTGGTCCAGCGGTTCGCTGCTGAATCTGGCGCAAGGCAAGTTCGGTCGTTTCGATGAAAACGCGGTGCGCTGGCTCGCTGCCGTCGGCACCAGCTACGGCGCCATCGCAGTCAAAGCCGATTCGCCTTACAAATCCCTCGACGATCTGGTCAAAGCGCTGAAAGCCGACCCGAGCAAAGTGGTCATCGGCTCCGGCGGCACCGTCGGCAGTCAGGACTGGATGCAGACCGCGCTGATCGCCAAAGCCGCAGGCATCAACCCACGCGACCTGCGTTATGTGGCGCTGGAAGGCGGCGGCGAAATCGCCACGGCCCTGCTCGGCGGCCACATTCAGGTGGGCTCCACCGACATCTCCGACTCCATGCCGCACATCCTCAGCGGCGACATGCGCCTGCTCGCGGTGTTCTCCGAGCAGCGTCTGGACGAGCCGGAAATGAAGAACATTCCCACCGCCAAAGAACAAGGCTATGACATCGTCTGGCCAGTGGTGCGTGGCTTCTACCTTGGCCCGAAAGTGACCGACGAGGAATACAACTGGTGGAAAGCCTCGTTCGACAAGCTGCTGGCCTCGGACGACTTCGCCAAGCTGCGCGACCAGCGTGAGTTGTTCCCGTTCGCCATGACCGGTCCGGAGCTGGACACCTACGTGAAGCAGCAAGTCGCCCAATACAAGACGCTGGCCAAGGAATTCGGCCTGATTCAGTAATTGAACCCCTCGGCTGGTTCTCTTTTGACTGACTAAGAGGTTGCGCCGCCTGCGCGGTGGCGCGACCCGGGAGTTTTCCATGGTCTTGCAACGACTGTTCGCCTTCGTGCTGCTGTTGGCCTGTATCGGCCTGGCACTGATGGCCTGGCCTTATCAGGCCCCGTTTTCCTATGAACCCGTTGGCCCGCGCGCGTTTCCGCTGCTGATGCTGGCGCTGATGGGCATTTCGCTGTTGTACATGCTGTTTCGTCCGACCCCGATCAAGCATTCCGAAGACGAGCCGCCGCTGGACCGTCCGACCCTGATCAAAATCAGCACCTGCACTGCGCTGTTGCTGGTGTTCGCCGGGTTGTTCGAGCCGCTGGGCTTCGTGCTCAGCAGCATCCTGATCGGCATTCCCATGGCGCGGCTGTACGGCGGTCGCTGGCTGCCGAGCATCGTCATCACCACGTTGATGAGCATTTTGCTGTACGTGCTCTTCGACAAAGTGATGGATGTGCCCCTGCCCCTCGGCCTGCTCGACGTTCTGGAGAACTGATATGGATACGCTTGGTTATCTCGGCCAAGGCTTCGGCGTCGCATTGACCCCGTACAACCTGGTCACTGCCCTTTCCGGCACCCTGATCGGCACCATCGTCGGCCTGCTGCCGGGCCTGGGCCCGATCAATGGCGTGGCGCTGTTGATCCCGATTGCCTTCGCCCTGGGCCTGCCGCCGGAGTCGGCGTTGATTCTGTTGGCCGCTGTTTACCTGGGCTGCGAGTACGGCGGGCGCATCAGCTCGATCCTGCTCAACATTCCGGGTGAGGCCTCCACGGTGATGACCGCACTGGACGGCTACCCGATGGCTCGTCAGGGTCTGGCCGGTGTCGCTTTGTCGCTGTCGGCGTGGAGTTCATTCATCGGTGCACTCATCGCCACCTGCGGCATGGTGATGTTCGCCCCGTTGCTGGCCAAATGGGCGATTGCCTTCGGACCGGCGGAGTATTTCGTGTTGATGGTGTTCGCCATTGTCTGCCTCGGCGGCATGGCCGGTGACCGACCACTGAAGACGTTCATTGCAGCATTGATCGGTCTGTTCCTGTCGAGCATCGGCATCGACGCCAACAGCGGCGTGTATCGTTTTACCGGCGACAACATCCATTTGGCCGACGGCATTCAGTTCGTGGTGCTGGTGCTGGGCCTGTTCTCGATCAGCGAAATCCTGCTGTTGCTGGAGAAGACCCATCGCGGCCAGGAAGCGGTCAAGGCCACCGGGCGCATGCTGTTCAACTTCAAGGAAGCCAGTTCGGTTTTCATCGTCAATATTCGCTGCGGCCTCATGGGCTTCATCATGGGTGTGTTGCCGGGTGCAGGCGCGACCCTAGCCAGCGCCGTGACCTACATGACCGAGAAACGCATCGCAGGCGCGAGCGGCAAATTCGGACAGGGCGACATGCGCGGTCTGGCAGCGCCTGAAACCGCGATTGGCGCAACCGCCTGCGGCGCGCTGGTGCCGATGCTGACGCTGGGTGTTCCGGGCTCGGGCACCACCGCAGTGATGATCGGCGCGCTGTCGCTGTACAACATCACCCCTGGCCCGCTGCTGTTCCAACAGCAACCGGACATCGTCTGGGGCCTGATCGCCTCGCTGTTCATCGCCAACATCATGCTGGTGATCCTGAACATCCCGATGATCCGCGTCTTCACACGTATCCTGGCCGTGCCGAACTGGGCGTTGGTGCCGGTGATCGCGATCATCACCGGGATCGGCGTCTACGCCGTGCACGCGACCACCTTCGACCTGTTCCTGATGGTCGGCATCGGCATCTTCGGGTACATCCTGCGCAAGCTGGATTTCCCGCTCTCGCCGATTCTGCTGGGCTTCATCCTCGGCGGTTTGATGGAGCAGAACCTGCGTCGCGCGCTGTCGATCTCCAATGGTTCGATGGACATCCTGTGGTCCAGCCCGATCACCCTCGGCGTGTGGGTCGTGACCCTGTTCATGCTGGTGCTGCCATTGCTGCGCATCTGGCGCAAACGCAGTGTTCAGCGTCGCGCAATGGCCAATGTCTGATCGGCCCTTCAAGACGTGGTGGGGCACACCGCTGGTCGGCCTGCTGGGAGGTTACCTCGCCAGCCAGGTCGGCTGGCCTTTGCCCTGGATGGTCGGCTCGTTGCTGGCGATCATCCTGGTACGCTGCCTCACCCCGTGGCAGCTTGCTGAAATCCCCGGCGGCCGCAAATGCGGCCAATGGGTCGTCGGGATTGGCATCGGCCTGCATTTCACCCCTGTCGTCATCGAACAAGTCGCCTCGCATTTCGGCCTGATCTTCATCGGCGCGCTGGTCACCAGCGTATCCAGCGTGGTCGGTGTCTGGTTGATGCTGCGCACTGGCGAAGACCGGGCCACAGCGTTCTTTTCCAGCATGCCCGGCGGCTCGGGGGAGATGGTCAACCTCGGCGCTCGCAATGGCGCAATTCTCAGCAACGTCGCAGCGGGCCAGAGCCTGCGGGTGCTGGCGGTGGTGTTGTGTGTTCCGGCGATCTTCAAATACCTGATGGGCAATGGCAGCCCACCCGCTCACGCGACCGTGGTGGACTGGTCGTGGCTGGCGCTGCTGTTTCCGCTTGGGGCGCTGGTCGCCTGGGGCTGGCAGCGCTTGAAGCAACCCAACCCGTGGTTGTTCGGGCCGTTGCTGGTGAGCGCGATCGTCAGCGTCAGTTTCGATCTGCACACCGGCTTGCCCAACGGCGGCAGCCAGATCGGCCAATGGCTGATCGGCAGTGGTCTGGGCTGTCACTTCAACCGGGCGTTCTTCCGGCGCGCGCCGTCATTCATGGGGCGCACGCTGATTGGCACGGCGCTGACCATGAGCATCGCGGCGCTGTGCGCGTGGATCCTTAGCACGGCGACGCATCTGGATCTTCGTTCGCTGACGCTGGGAATGATGCCGGGCGGAATTGCCGAAATGAGCCTGACAGCGGAGGTGTTGCAGTTGTCGGTGCCGCTGGTGACGGCGATGCAGGTGATGCGGCTGTTGTTCGTGTTGTTTTTGGCGGAGCCGTTGTTCAGGTATTGGAACAGGTAGATCTGCCCCAAGGCCGCCATGCTGGTGTCGAAAGAGTTTGCTACCATCGATGCCTACGCCAGAGGTGACGCATGCACATTCAGAAACTTCAGATCGAAAACCTGCGATCGTTCAAAAAGACTGACATTGAGTTCAATCTGCCGGACAGCAAAGGCTTGCAGTTTCCGAATGTGAACGTATTGCTCGGTGATAATGGTCTTGGAAAGACAACGGTCCTGCGTGCTGTGGCCCTTGCGATCTTGGGGCCGCTGCTCAGCGGCTCCTCCGGCTACGTACCTGACGGCCTGGTTCGTAAACAGCCCGCCAGGCGCAACGGGAAAATCAATCTGCAAAAAACTGGCGCCACCTCCGTCACTGCCGACTTGATAGCCACCCCAGGCGAGAAGAGCAAAAAAAACTCATCCTGGTCGATGCCAGATCGTTTCTCGATGACCACCGATGTGCGCCTGCTCAACACCATCGAACAGCTCAAGTGGTCGATATCGCCATCAGAAGCAAACGATTCAGCAGAACATATGCAGTTTGACGAGCAAAGTCCGGCCTTTTTTATCGTCGGCTATGGCGCGACACGAAGGGTTGAAGCCTCAAGCCGGGTCGATGAAAGTGCGCGACAGAAATCACGACTGCGTCGATATGAGCGCGTTGCAGGTTTGTTCGAAGATCATTTGTCACTGATGCCGCTTTCCTATTGGCTGCCTGCCTTTGCTGAGGAAAATCCAGGACGGTATAAACAAGTCATCCACCTCATTAACGACCTGCTGCCACCATCGTGTCGGATTCAAGACTTGGCCAGCCAAACGCAGCAAGGCCGTGAACACCTATTTGAAATGAATGAAACCATCCTTCCATTCCGCGCGCTTTCCGATGGATTCAAAGCGTACATCGGCTGGATTGGTGACATGCTCTTTCACATCTGCCAAGGCGTTGCATCAGGGCAGAAATTGCGGCAAACACGCGGTATCGTGATGGTGGATGAAGTTGATCTTCACCTGCACCCCGAGTGGCAACGTACCGTCGTCCCTACACTTGCCGCCGCACTGCCCAACATCCAGTTTATCTTCACCACCCACAGCCCTCTGGTGGTGGGATCGTTGACTTCAGAAAATCTGTTCGTGCTGGATCAGCAAGACCATGCAACCATCATCAAACGCCTGCCCGAAAAGGTTCACGGCAAAAGCTCCGAACAGATCCTGCTGTCACCCTATTTTGGTCTGGACAGTACGCGTAGCGAGGAAACATCAATCGAACTCAATGGTTTGGCAGCCAGCGCAGTTTCCGGCGATGTCGATGCCTCGATTGCCTATCTGAAAATCCTCGCGCAAGGCATCACTCCCGTCGCGAAGCGCAGGAGCCCCTCAAGAACCGCGCGAAATACCCCAGCGTCAGCGACTGCCGATAAGACGATCGCAGCCTCCCGAAAAGCGTCCTCCAAGGGGCCGACAAAATGATTCGCTACCCGATCTCGGAAAGCGAACTGATCAAGCTGATCGACAAGATAAAGCCGGACTGGCGAACCCGCGCTGCATTGGAAACGCAGCGATTTATCGATGCTAAAGACTACCTGGAGGGAAGCGACTTCTGGGGGGAAATCAAAGAAGTCTATATCGATTTGCAGTACGAGAAGTGCGCTTATTGCGAAACGAAGCTACAAGGCAAATCGCTGGCGAGCAAAGTGCATGAGGTCGAACATTTTCGCCCTAAAAGTAGTATTAAGGTCTGGCCGAATCCCAAAAGCAAACGGTGGAAGTTGTTCAAACCCAGCTGGGTTACAGGCGCAGCAAGCAAGACCGGCTATTTTCGGCTTACCTACCATCCGCTTAACTATGCAATCGCCTGTACACGTTGCAACTCGACGCTGAAATCCAACTATTTCCCGATTAAAGGGAAAAGAGACCTGCTGAGTGCTCACCCTGTAAACATGCAGTCAGAGTCTCAATTGCTGCTTTACCCCATTTCATCGGTTGATATTGATGCTCCGGAAGACATCATCAGCTTCGACGGAGTGCTGGCCGTCCCGGCGCATGACAGAGGTTCAAAGTATGAACGTGCGGTCACCAACATCGAGTTCTTTCAACTCAATCACCAAGATCTGACAACAAGGCGCGGAAAAGCGATTTTGGGACTTTGGACTGCCCTGATGTTGGCCAAGCAACCTGGTCAGGAGGAATTCGCCAATAGCATGATCAATATGCTGTGCAGCCCTGAAAACGAGTTCAGCGCATGCTTGTGTGCTTTTCGAACACTTTTTTCAAGAAACTTCGTGAAGGCGCAGCAGATCCAAAACTTGCTTGCTGAGGCGCTGCTCAAGGAGCGGGCGGAATAGGGGCGAAAATCGCCCCGCCTCGAGAGAGGTCAAACACTCATCGGCAACCGCCACTCAATCGGCGTCAGGCCATTCTGTTGCAAAAACTTGTTCGCCATTCCGAAGTGTCCACAGCCCAAGAAGCCTTTATAGGCCGATAACGGCGATGGGTGCACGGAGGTGAGGATCAGGTGTTTCGAAGCATCAATCAGCTTTTTCTTGCTCTGCGCGTGCGATCCCCATAGCAGGAACACCAGATGTGGTCGTTGGGCGCTGACGGTCTCGATGATCCTGTCGGTGAAATGCTGCCAGCCCTTGCCCGCGTGCGAAGCCGCGTTGGCGCGCTCGACGGTCAGGGTGGTGTTGAGCATCAGCACACCCTGATCGGCCCACGATTGCAGGTAGCCGTGGTTGGGGATGTCGATGTTCAGGTCGCGCTTGAGCTCTTTATAGATGTTGACCAGCGATGGCGGCGCAGGCACGCCCGGCTGGACAGAGAAGCACAAACCGTGAGCCTGTCCGGGGCCGTGATACGGGTCTTGGCCGAGGATGACCACTTTTACGTTGTCCAGCGGCGTCGAATTCATGGCGTTGAAAATCAACGGCCCCGGCGGATAAATCTCTTTGCCAGCCGCGTGTTCCTGGCGCAGAAACTCGCGCAACTCGCCCATGTAGGGCTTTTCAAACTCCTCGCGAAGCGCCTGTTTCCAACTGGGCTCAAGTTTGATGCGGTCGTCGTCAGTCATGGTCATATCCGGAAAAACAATGCGCGGACTTTAGGGGGTCAAGCCAATTATTTCCAGCGCAGCACGCCCCGACTTTCCTACACTCCAGTGCATCGACTGATTGCAACTTCCCGGCAACGGCTCGACTCACAGCCGTGTTGGATGCCTGTCTCACACACACGAGGTCACGATGAATCTGCACTTCGAAGAGTTGACCGGAGCCGACGGCGCCCGCTTGGGCATCGCCACGCTGGATGCGGAAAAATCACTGAATGCGCTGTCACTGCCGATGATTCTGGCGTTACAGGATCGCCTGGATGCCTGGGCCAGCGATCCACAGATCGTCTGCGTTTTGCTGCGAGGCAACGGCGAAAAAGCCTTTTGCGCAGGGGGCGATGTGCGGGCGTTGGTGGAAGCGGGTCGCAATACCCCCGGAAAAGCCCCACCGTTGGCGGCACAATTTTTCGCAGCGGAATATCGGCTGGATTACAAGCTGCACACCTATCCAAAACCGCTGATTTGCTGGGGCCACGGCTATGTGCTGGGCGGTGGGATGGGGTTGCTGCAAGGCGCCAGTATTCGTGTGGTCACGCCTAGCAGTCGGTTGGCGATGCCCGAAATTAACATCGGCCTTTACCCCGACGTCGGCGCCAGTTGGTTTCTGTCTCGGTTGCCCGGCAAGTTGGGGCTGTTCCTTGGCCTGACCGGCTCGCACATCAACGGTCGCGATGCACTGGATCTGGACTTGGCGGATCGCTTCCTGCTCGATGATCAGCAAGATGAAATGATCGACCGGCTGCTGCAGTTGAACTGGCAAGAGCAGACCGCGGTGCAACTCAACAGCCTGTTCAAAGCGTTGCAACAGGAGGCCATTGGGCAATTGCCTCCTGCGCAATGGTTGCCGCGTCGTCAGTTGATCGACGAGTTACTGGACGTCGCCGACATTCCCTGTGCCTGGAACGCGCTCAAACACCAGTTGCACGCGCAGGACGCCTTGATCGCCAAAGCGGCCAAGACTCTCACTGAGGGCTGCCCGATGACAGCCAGACTGGTGTGGGAGCAGATCGAGCGGGCGCGGCATTTGTCACTCGCTGAAGTCTTCCAGATGGAATACACCATGAGCCTTAATTGCTGTCGCCATCCGGATTTCAATGAAGGGGTCAGGGCGAGGCTGATCGACAAGGACCACGCACCCCGCTGGCACTGGCAGGATGTGGCGAAGATTCCCCTCGCAGTAGTGGATGCGCATTTTGAGAAGGCGTGGGAGGGACGGCATCCGCTGGCGGATCTTTCTGCTTATTGATCCGCCACCCGCCTACAAAGAACTGCGGCAGGATCATACAAAACGGCGCTCCGAGGAGCGCCGCTGTCGTTTGCCTTAGCGATTGCCGCCACCCGGTCCGCCATGCCCGCCGCGGCCAAAATTACCGTCCTGACGGAAATTGCCAGACGGCCTTCCGGGTGGAGGACCGCCTCCGCCCGGACCGCCGTGGTTGCCATTCCAGCCCGGCCCCGGACCGCCGGGTCTCGGACCGGGACCGGGAGGTGGCGGTCTGTAACCCGAGCCGCCGTTCCAGTGACCGCCGCCATAGCCAGGACGTGGACCGCCGTAGCCGGGTCCAGGGCCGTAATAACGTGGGGGCGGCGCGTAATACCGGGGCGGTGAATAGTAGCGCGGCGCCGAGTAATAACGCGGCGATGAGTAGTAAACCGATGACCCGTAGTAGCCGGTCGGCCCATAAGGGCGATAGCCGTCATACACGTACCCGCTGCTGTAGCCACTGCTATAGACCGGCTGCGTGTAGCTCTCTGATTCGTAATAGCCTCCGTAACACCCGGCAAGAGTAGATGTCACCAAAACAGTCATCAAAACGGTACGCAAGCTTCGTCGATACATGGCGGCCTCCTGGACCGCGATAGAGCTCAAACCAGCGGCGCTGGTCGGCGTTCTCACAACTGCCGAGAACACCTTTTCAGACTGCAAAATCCCGTCCGAGTGCCCTGATCCAAACCCCAACTGCCGGACGGCGCCCCGCAACGGTGCACGTTGATGGCCTGAAAAAACCGGCGATTACGCGGCAGCCCTCAGCCCACAAGGTTTGCAACAACTTGGCACGCCTCTCGCTTTGGAAAGCAATGTGCAGGAGTCAACTCAGGTTCGCGGCACCACAATTTGCAATAGCCGACTAGGGTTCCGGCCCGCTTGAACGAGCGGGTGGCTGGTCCGAGAGTCGGCGACCTCCAGTAGAGGTTACACGGCGGGATAAAAGCCCGGGAGACAGGACACCAGTGGTGTCGCCGTGCTCCTGACCGCCCCTTTTTCGCTACTGGAGGTTCATCAATGCAGAAGTCCCGTCTATCCGCCCTGCTCGCCGCAGGTCTCTTCGCCGCCCTCAGCCTCTCAGCCAACGCCGCCCCGAAAAAAGACTTCGATGTCTGCTGGACCATTTACGCCGGCTGGATGCCGTGGGAATACGCAGGCACTCAAGGCATCGTCGACAAGTGGGCCAAGAAGTACGGCATCAACATCAAGGTCACTCAGCTCAACGACTACGTCGAATCGATCAACCAGTACACCGCTGGCCAGTTCGACGGCTGCACCATGACCAACATGGACGCCCTGACCATTCCGGCCGCAGGCGGCGTGGAAAGCACTGCGCTGGTGGTCAGCGATTTCTCCAACGGCAACGACGGCATCGTGCTCAAGGGAGAAGGCAAGAAAGTCGCCGACCTCAAGGGTATGGACGTCAATCTGGTGGAGCTGTCGGTGTCCCACTACCTGCTGGCCCGAGCGCTGGACTCGGTGGACCTGACCGAGAAAGACCTGAAAGTCGTCAACACCTCCGACGCCGACATCGCCGCCGCTTTCAATACCGATCAGGTCAAGGCCGTGACCACCTGGAACCCCATGCTCTCGGAAATCAAGGCCAAGCCTGGCGTCACCGAGGTGTTCGACTCCAGCAAGATCCCTGGTGAAATCATGGACATGATGGTGGTCAACACCCAGACCCTCAAAGACAACCCAGCCTTGGGCAAAGCCCTGACCGGCGCCTGGTTCGAAGTGGTCGCGCTGATGAACGCCAAGAACGCCCAATCCAGGGAAGCACTGGAGCACATGGCCAAAGCCTCGGGCACCGACCTCGCCGGTTTCCAGTCGCAACTGGACACCACCAAGCTGTTCGCCACGCCTAAAGAAGCGCTGGACTTCGCCACCAGCAAACAACTGCCGACCACCATGCGCAAAGTCGCGGACTTCTCCTTTGAGCATGGCCTGCTCGGCGAGGGCGCCAAGGATTCCAGCGCCGTGGGCATGACCTTCGCGGGCGGCGTGACCGAAGGCGACAAAGGCAACCTCAAGCTGCACTTCGACCCGAGCTACGTGCAGATGGCTGCTGACGGCAAGTTGTAAACATCCGCTTCATACAGGTTATTTGAGATGCGCTTAATAAACCGCCGTCCGGATGGAGCCAGCCGCCTGATTCTGGTGATCCTGCCGTTCGCCCTGTTGCTGTTTGCCTACTTCACAGGCTCGGCCACGCGGCTGACGGAGAATCCCAACGACAAGCTGCTGCCCAGCGCCGTGCAGATGATCGACGCGATCAAACGTGTGGCGATCATTCCCGATCAACGCACCGGCGAATACCTGCTCTGGCAAGACACCGGCTCCAGCCTGCAACGCCTGGCCATTGGTCTGGCGATCAGTGCTGTGGTGGGGCTGTGTCTGGGCATCGCGTCGGGTGTGCTGCCGCTGTTCGGTGCGCCGCTGTCGCCCTTGCTGACTGTGCTGTCGATGGTGCCGCCGCTGGCGATTCTGCCGATCCTGTTCATCGTCTTCGGGCTGGGCGAGTTGTCGAAGGTGATGCTGATCGTGATCGGCATCACCCCGGTGCTGGCCCGCGATCTGGAACAACGTGCTCGGGAAATTCCGGTCGAATTGCTGATCAAGGCGCAGACACTGGGGGCTTCGACCTGGACGCTGATTCTGCGGGTGGCGCTGCCACAACTGTTGCCACGCCTGCTGATTTCGCTGCGGCTGGTGCTGGGTTCGGCGTGGTTGTTTCTGATCGCCGCCGAGGCCATCGCGTCCACGGACGGTCTGGGTTACCGGATCTTCCTGGTGCGCCGTTATCTGGCGATGGACATGATCCTGCCCTACGTGGTCTGGATCACCCTCCTCGCCTGGCTGATGGACTGGGGCCTGAAAGCGCTGACCCGCAAGGCATTCCCTTGGTATGAAGGGGCGCGCCCATGAGCTTCATTTCGGTCAATAACGTCTGGCAACAGTATGGCGATCAGGTGGTGCTGGAAGGCCTCAATCTGAGCATTGCCGAGGGCGAGTTCTGCACGCTGGTCGGCGCATCGGGCTGCGGCAAGTCGACCTTTCTGCGCCTTTTGCTGGGCCAGGAAACGCCGAGCAAGGGGGCGATCCTGCTCGACGGTCAGCCGCTGGCCAAAGAACCGGACGCCAGCCGTGGTGTGGTGTTTCAGCGTTATTCGGTGTTCCCGCACCTGTCGGTGCTGGACAACGTCGCGCTGGGCCTTGAACTGCCGCGCTCGGCGTTGTTCGGTCGGCTGTTCGGCAAAGCCAAGCGTGAAGCGCGGGAGCAAGCGGCCGCGCTGCTGCACAAGGTCGGTCTGGGTCACGCGCGGGACAAGTACCCGACGCAGCTTTCCGGCGGCATGCAACAACGTCTGGCCATCGCACAGGCGCTGATCATGAAGCCTCGCGTGTTGCTGCTGGACGAGCCATTCGGCGCACTCGATCCCGGCATCCGCAAAGACATGCACGCCCTGCTGCTGGAGCTGTGGCGCGAAACCCAACTGACGGTGTTCATGGTCACGCACGACCTGTCCGAAGGCTTCAACCTTGGTACGCGCCTGATGGTCTTCGACAAGGTCCGCCACGACCCACACGCCCCCGGTGCCTATGGCGCCCGTATCACTTACGACATTCCCCTGAACAGCGATCGTCGCGCCGCCCGCGCGGCTATTGAATCGCTGCAATCGGCTTGAAGGATTTCGACATGACTGATTCAACTGCTGTATTCCCGGTGTTCGCCGAAGACCTGCTGCCCGGTGGCGGTCACCTGTCGTTCGTGCTCAAACGCGGCGAACTGCTGCGCCTGACCGATCTGAACGGCAACGCCAACGTCAGCCTGACGATGTTCAACGCTCATGAAAAAACCGAGCGTCTGAACCTGCCCGACAGCCTCAAATGCCAACACACCGCCAAGCTCACCAGCGGCCATTGCCTGTACTCGGACATGGGCCGCGTGCTGGCGGCAATCACGGCCGACACCTGTGGCTGGAGCGACAGCATTGGCGGCGTGTTGTGTGCCGAAGAGGTCACAGAAAAATACGGCCAGGGTCGTTATCAGGAACTGCGAAACGGCTTCTTCCGCAATGGCGCCGACAACCTGCTGGTGGAAATGGGCAAATGGGGACTGGGTCTGTCCGACCTGTTGATGACCCTGAACCTGTTCAGCCGGGTCAACGTCGACGATCACGGTGCGCTGGCCTTTGTGCCCGGCAACTCGAAAGCCGGTGATTACATCGAGCTGTACGCGCCGATGGACACGCTGGTGGTGCTCACGGCCCTGCAACACCCCATGGACCCGAACCCTGAGTACGCGCCACAGCCGGTCAAGCTGAGCTGGATGAAGGCCGACGCCAGCGTCGCCGAGCACTGCCGTACGTCCCGCGAAGAAAACGTGCGCGGTTTCATCAACACCGACCGTCTGTTCGCCTGAGGAGGCCTGCCATGAGCGCCGTACACACAACAGCACCTGTTTCCATCACCCACATTCCTGCGGGCGAGCCTTCGCTGACCGAACTCAAGGCCGGGCAAACCCTGCGCCTGCTGGATCTGGAAGGCAATCAGGCGGTCGACACGCTGTTCTACAGCCTGGCCAACCCACGCGAGCGTTATGACGTACAACGCACCTTACGCAAGCAGAACAACGTCTACCTGAGCAAAGGCAGCGTGCTGTATTCCAACCTTGGCAAGCCGATGCTGACCATCGTCGAAGACACCTGCGGGCGTCACGACACGCTGGGCGGCGCCTGCGCGCAGGAGAGCAACACCGTGCGTTACGCACTGGAAAAACGCCACATGCACAGTTGCCGCGACAACTACCTGCGCGCCTGCGCCCACGACGGTCGACTAGGCAAACGCGACATCAGCCCGAACATCAACTTCTTCATGAACGTGCCGGTGACTGCCGAAGGCGGCCTGACCTTTGAAGACGGGATTTCCGGTGCCGGAAAATACGTCGAACTGCGCGCAGAAATGGACGTGATCGTGCTGATCTCCAACTGTCCGCAACTGAACAACCCGTGCAACGGCTACAACCCGACGCCGGCAGAGTTGCTGGTGTGGGATTAATCGCCTCGCGCTGCCTGAATTGAAGTTTTGGCGCGAGGGACGGCCTTCGCGCAACGCGTACAACAGCGGGACGGCCCGCTACCCGATGCGGGATCGAAGCATACGATCCCTGGGGTAAAAACCATGTTCGATAAACTGCTGATCGCCAACCGCGGCGCCATTGCCTGCCGCATCCTGCGTACCCTGCGTGCCTTGAATGTCGAGGGCGTGGCGGTCTATTCCGAAGCCGATGCCGCCAGCCTGCACATTCTCGAAGCGGATCAGGCCCACAGCCTCGGTGAAGGCGGCGCGGCGGGGACTTATCTCGCGGTGGACAAGATCCTCGCCATCGCTCAAGCCAGCGGCGCCAAGGCGATCCACCCGGGCTACGGCTTTCTGTCGGAAAACGCCGCGTTCGCTCAAGCATGCGAGGACGCGGGCATTGCGTTCGTTGGCCCGACACCCGAGCAACTGCGGGTGTTCGGCCTCAAGCACACGGCCCGCGCACTGGCCAAACAGCACGGCGTGCCGATGCTGGAAGGCACCGAGTTGCTGGACAGCGTCGAAGCCGCCTTGAGCGCAGCCGAATCCATCGGCTACCCGGTGATGCTGAAAAGCACGGCGGGCGGCGGCGGCATCGGCATGCGCGTGTGTCGCAGCGCCAGCGAACTGAGTGAATCGTTCGAAGCCGTGAAGCGCTTGGGGCAGAACAATTTCAGCGACGCGGGCGTGTTCATCGAGAAGTACATTCAGCGCGCTCGTCACCTTGAAGTGCAGGTGTTCGGCGATGGTCGCGGCGAAGTGATCGCCCTTGGCGTGCGGGACTGCTCGGTGCAGCGCCGCAACCAGAAAGTCCTTGAAGAAACCCCGGCGCCGAACCTGCCTGACGGCATGGCCGATGAGCTGTGCGCAGCGGCGATCAAGCTGGCGAAAGCAGTCAGTTATCGCAGCGCCGGGACCGTGGAGTTCGTGTTCGACAGTGACGATCAGCGGTTCTATTTCCTTGAAGTGAACACCCGCCTGCAGGTCGAGCACGGCGTGACCGAGCAGGTCTGGGGCGTGGATCTGGTGAGCTGGATGGTGCAATTGGCCGCCGGTGATCTTCCGCCGCTGGCCGAGCTGTACGCCGGTTTGAAGCCTGAAGGCCATTCGATTCAGGCGCGCCTGTATGCCGAAGATCCGGGGCGGGATTTCCAGCCGAGTCCGGGCTTGCTGACATCTGTGAACTTCCCTGCTGCCGATGGCAAACGCCTGCGCATCGACACGTGGGTCGAGGCCGGTTGCGAGATTCCGCCGTTCTTCGATCCGATGATTGCCAAGGTGATCACATGGGCGCCGGATCGAGCCTCTGCGGCGCAAGCGCTGGAGCAAGCGTTGGGCGAGACCCGTTTGTACGGCGTTGAGACCAATCGCGATTACCTGCGGCAGATCATCGTCGACGCGCCGTTCGCCAGCGGCCAGCCGTGGACCCGTTGCCTTGAGGGGCTGGTGTATCACGCTGACACCTTCGAAGTGTTGAGCGGTGGCACGCAGACCAGCGTGCAGGATTATCCGGGGCGCCTCGGCTATTGGGCCGTTGGCGTGCCGCCGTCGGGGCCGATGGACAGTCGCTCGCTGCGTCTGGGCAATCAGTTGCTCGGTAATCCGGAAGGTTGCGCCGCCTTGGAAATCACCATGACCGGGCCGACCTTGCGCTTCAACACTGACGCCGTGGTGGCCGTGACGGGCGCTGTGATTCCGCTGAATATCGATGGCCAGGCGCAGCCCATGAATCAATCGCTGCTGGTCAAAGCAGGCTCGACCCTGACCTTGGGCACCATCGCTGGGGCCGGTGCACGCAGCTATTTGTGCCTGCGTGGCGGGCTGGATGTGCCGGATTATCTGGGCAGCAAAAGTACCTTCACTTTAGGTCAGTTCGGCGGGCATGGCGGTCGTGCCTTGCGCGCGGGTGATGTGCTGCATGTCGCGCCGCTGGCCGAGCGCAGCGCTGGTCAGTCATTGGCCGCTGAACAGCTCGCCGAGTTGCCTGCTGTGCGCAACATTCGGGTGATTTACGGCCCCCATGGCGCGCCGGAATATTTCACCGAAGCCTACATCGAGACGTTCTTCGCCACCGACTGGGAAGTGCATTTCAACTCCAGCCGCACGGGCGTGCGCCTGATCGGGCCGAAGCCGGAATGGGTACGTGCCGATGGGGGTGAGGCCGGGCTGCACCCTTCGAACATTCACGACAACCCTTATGCGATTGGCGCGGTGGACTTTACCGGCGACATGCCGGTGATCCTCGGGCCGGATGGGCCGAGCCTGGGTGGGTTCGTGTGCCCGGTGACGATTATCGAGGCGGATCTTTGGCAGTTGGGGCAGTTGAAGGCGGGGGACAAAGTCAGGTTTCATCCCGTGACGGTTGAGGCAGCAAGAGCACTGATGTCGTCTCGGAGCGAATTCATTCGTGATGCAGGAACCTCGGTCGCCAGTCAGTCCCTCTCGCGAATAAATTCGCTCCCACAAGGGATCTCTGTTGCTTCTCCGATTGTGCTGGACATCGGCACCGACAACACCCGCCTCGTCGCCCGCCTCTCCGGCGACACCCACCTGCTGCTGGAAATCGGCGCGCCGGAACTCGATCTGGTTCTGCGCTTCCGTGGCCATGCGCTGATGCAGGCCCTGGAAAATAAAGCCCTCAAGGGCGTGATCGATCTCACCCCCGGCATCCGTTCGCTGCAAGTGCATTACCAGCCCGAGCAACTGCCGCTGGCCGATCTGCTGACCCTCGTCGCCGGTGAATGGGACGCGGTGTGCGCCAGCAAGAATCTGGAAGTGCCCTCGCGCATCGTGCATTTGCCGCTGTCCTGGGACGACCCGGCCTGTCAGTTGGCCATCGAGAAATACATGACCACCGTGCGCAAGGATGCGCCATGGTGCCCGAGCAATCTGGAGTTCATCCGCCGCATCAACGACCTGCCGAATCTGGACGAAGTGCAACGCACGGTGTTCGACGCCAGCTATCTGGTGATGGGCCTGGGCGACGTGTACCTCGGCGCGCCAGTGGCCACGCCGCTCGATCCACGCCATCGTCTGGTGACCACCAAATACAACCCGGCGCGTACGTGGACTGCCGAGAACTCGGTGGGCATCGGCGGCGCCTACATGTGCGTCTACGGCATGGAAGGCCCCGGCGGTTATCAGTTCGTCGGCCGCACATTGCAGATGTGGAACCGCTATCGCGCCGTCGAAGCGTTCGATGGCAAACCGTGGCTATTGCGGTTCTTCGATCAGATTCGCTTCTACCCGGTCAGCGCCGACGAACTGTTGAAGATCCGTCGCGACTTTCCGTTGGGCCGCTACCCGCTGCACATCGAACAGAGCACGCTGAATCTGGCGAACTACCAAGGGTTTCTGGCAAAGGAGGCCGATAGCATCGCGGCGTTCCGCGCGCAACAGCAAAGCGCCTTCAACGCCGAGCGCGAACGCTGGATCGCCAACGGTCAGGCCACCTTCGAAAGTGACGAAACCGTTGCCGATGCGGCCGAAGAAGGGGCCTTGCAGCCAGGTGAAACCAGTATCGACAGCCACATCGCCGGTAATCTCTGGCAAGTGCAGGTCGAAGTCGGACAACGCGTCGAGGCGGGGGAAACGCTGGTGATTCTGGAGTCGATGAAAATGGAGATCCCGGTGATCGCCCCCGTAGCGGGCCTGGTTCGGGAAGTCCGTGTTCAGCCCGGTTCTGCCGTGCGCGCCGGACAACGCGTTGTGGTGCTGGCCAGCGAAAGCTGAGCCCTGCGGAGGGCGGCGCTCATGGTGCCGCCCTTTCAACACCCAGACACAAATCGCATCGTCAATGGCGGTATATAGATACGGCTCTTTGGACGCTCGAACGCGAGATAGTGAAGGGCTTATTCCTTCATATGTGTTTCGCCATGACCGACGCTCTACCCGCCTCCCCCGCCATCCTGAATCACAACCACATCGCCAGGCTGCGCAACAGCCCTGTCGCTCGCCTGCTTTCGGGATCGATCTGGGTCCTGAAAGCCTGGCAGCTCGACATGGCAATGCCGCCCCCTGTAGAAACCTGGATCGACCACCAGTTCAGCGAAGCCCTGAGAACGCCCTTTAACGAAACCGTCGATCTGGATGCCGTGCACATCGACTTCACCACCGAGGAGCATCCCGCGGTGGATGTGGACGGGCAGGAGCGCTATGAGCTGAGGCTGTCCTTGCGCGAGCTGGGCCGAACCCTGCTGGAACCAGAAGCCTTTCTTGCCCTGACCCGCTGCGCTGTCGAGCCTGAACGCCCGCTGCTCGACCATGCCCCTGGGTTTACGATCCAGCATCTGTTCAGAATGCTGATCAAGGCCAACTGGCCTGGCGCCTACGAAACTCTATTGCGCCAGTTCTGGCAGCGCTACGTTGACACATGGCAACTGCTCGCCAAATGTTCATTTCTGCATGGCCTGCACCGACAGTACAAAACCGGAAAGATCAGCCGCGACAGCTATTGGCTGGGCCTCAACACGATGGGCATCCATCGCCTCCCAACAACGCTCGATCCTCTGGAGGCGAGCGTTTCGCCCCAACACTCGACCGTCAACGGTGTGCTGCTGAACGACGAACCCATTCCCGGTCTGTTTCATGTGAAGTCCCGACGCACCGGGCACTGCTTCGTTCATCTGCAGGGCGAGCAGCCCGATTGCCTGGAGTACATCAGCGACAACGCCCCCTGGCACTCCGAGAAAGTGCTGGAAATACTCAACCGGTCACCCTGGCACCGGGCGCATCTGGACTTGGGCGATGCGCCGGGCCATCTCACACTCGGCAGGGAGATTCGTGGCGATCTGTTCACTTACCTGCGCTCGGCGCAAGAGCAATTCTCGCTCGATCACCTTGCTGTCCCTTCGTTGCTGCTACTGATCAACCCGGCGTTGACACTGATCAGTGCGCTCGACCACTGGCACAGCGCGGCGCACCTCAAGAAACGCATTCCAACACCACTGGGGGTGGCCAACCGGATCATGGGTAAATGGCTCACACAGACGCTCGGGCGCAAAGTCGATCCAGCCCATGTGTTCGTTCGCTACCTTCGAGGCACATCCATCAGACCCTGGGGGCATGCGCAACTGGCCGTGAATCCCGAGATCGTGTCCCCTGATGAAACCCCGGTCGCACTCGATCAGGCGCTGGTACAGAACTTTCGCGAGCGCCGCCCGATCGGCTATGACGACGAAGGCGGGCGCTGGGTCGTGTACGAGGACCATGACGGTGCAGGCCAGTGGCGCGTGGAGAATGAAGTTCCACTCACTGCGGCGGCTGTCGAGCGCCATATCAGAAACATCAAGTTCCTCACCAACATGAGCGGCAAACTGCGGCGGTTCTGGCAAGATCAGTCGCCTGCCGTCGAGCGCGGCCTGTGGTCGACGCTGATCGGTCAGGCCCTGTTCAACCTCAAACACGGTGACCTGTCGACCAAGGGGTTCAATCTTCTGGTGTCTGCCCTGCAGGAGCAGAAACGCAGCATTTCCCGGCGCCATACTCAGTGGAGCGCCATTGGCTTCTATCTGGACGGTGGCCCTGTGGGGGGCACGCTGTGCCCACCTTGCGGAGGGTTGCTTGTACTGCGTCATGCTGGTCAACCGGGAGGCGTCCTGTACCAGGCGGGTCAGCCTCGGGCCTTCGTTGAATTCACAACCTCCGGGCAACTGAGCGAGCACCTTCGTCGTGCCGCTGCCGATCCTTCATGGCGTGCCACTGTCCTCAACTACATGCCCCTGCACCTTCACTCATCGTGCAACTACATTCTGGAACTGTGGGCAGACCTGAGGCGCCCTCCAGAGCCCGTATCGCGCCTGCGTCCCTGGACTGATCGGCTGTATCGCGAAGCGGTGTACAAAGCCGTGAATCATGAATGGGGCGAACAGCTTCTTGAAGGATGTCCCGTCAGCTTTATCCTGGAACAACTGCGCAGCAACAGCCTCTCCGACGCGCAAAGCAGCATCGTGACCGACCGCGAATTGCTGCTCGATGATTTGACCCGACGACTCAACCGCTTGCAGGTCCTGCTTGCACCACTGGCGCTGCTATTACCTGCTGCCGCGATTGCGTCACTGACGGCAAGCGCAGCCAGCCTTGCGTTGCGTGTTCAGGCAGCGAATCTTCCGGGCGACCGGACAGAGGAAAAACGGCAGGTGCTGGCCATCATTCTGTCACTGGGCCTGCTGCAACTTGCTCCCGCCACCCCCAGCCTGCTCCGGTCGTTCAGTCGCCTTGCCACGCCCACGAAGCTGGTCGGACTCACCGCAGCTACCCCGCCCCTGCGCAATTTCGGCCTGTGGCTGCAACATGCCACGCAATCGCGTAAAACCGTGCTAAGCCGCTTTTTTAACGGATCGGGGCCGCTAAAAAATTGGCGGGTGGCCGCAAGCCGCACCTTCGATAGCGAGCCAGTCAGGGTCTGGAAACTGGGGCGCAAATTCCTGCTCTGGACGTCCGACCGTTCGCAAGCCAGAACCCTGGTGGTCAGTAGCCACGGCTACTATTTCCCCTGGACTCGCACCACCGCCGTCCCCAATGGCACGGAACTCAGAACCTACGCCCCTCATGGCCATGTGCTGATTGATCCCGGCCTGCACAAAGTGGTCAGTCAATCCGTGCTGCCCTACGCAAAAATCGATAGCACACAGCCACAGGCGGGACCGGCAACAATGTCGTTTTCCAGTCTTGTCGAAGGTGACACCTTGATGGCGGGTACGACCTTGTCCGGCCATATCAAGAACTACTCGCTGGCCAAATACCAAAGCGACACCTATGAGAGCTATCGGGACATTTCCCAAATCGTTTCCAACAGCTATCGCTCACCGCTGCCCGCCGAGATACCGGCAACGCCCATGGACGTGCTCACTGTACGCAACCGCTTCGGCATGGCAGGCGCAACACTGGAGGATCTGTTCGAGCAATTGCATCGACACGGTATTCACTACGACAAGATTCTGCTCGTGCATTGCCGTTGTTCGGTGATCAGCGCAAGCCTGGGACTGGCGCCCAGATTCGTGCCTGACACGGCCGCAATCCCCATTTCGCCCTGAGCAAACCGGCCGGAAACTGCACAAGCCCATGGCGCCAAAGGGTGGCAGCAGGCTAGCATGTGTCGCTCAATGGATTACTTCTTCAAGCGGACTGGTCATGCCCCTTCGTTCCACGCTCCATTCACAACGCTCCCTGCTGTTGACGTTGGTGATCCTGTTGGGGAGCGGCTTTCTGGCAACCTCCTTGCTCAGCTATTTCGCCTCGCGGGACGCCATTCGCGACAGCATCGTCAACACCGAATTGCCGTTGACGTCGGACACGGTCTACTCCGAGATCCAGAAAGATCTGGTCCGCCCGGTGCTGATCTCGTCAATGATGGCCCGCGACACCTTCGTACGCGACTGGGTCGTGGCAGGGGAGAAAGACTCGCAGCAAATGACGCGCTATCTGAAAGAGGTGATGGATCACTACGGTGCCTACACCTCGTTCTTCGTGTCCAACCAAAGCCTGACCTATTACCAGGCCAAGGGCGTACTGAAGAAGATCCGGCCCGACGAGCCTCGCGACGTCTGGTACTACCGCGTGCGGGACATGGCCGAACCTTACGAGATCAACGTCGACCCTGACCTGGCGAACAAGGACAACCTGACCTTCTTCATCAACTACAAAGTGTTCGACTACAACGACAACTTCATCGGTGCCACGGGCGTGGGGCTGACCGTCGACGCCGTGATCAAGCTGATCGACCGCTATCAACAGCGCTACCAGCGCAGCGTGTACTTCGTCGACGCGTTCGGACGTCTGGTGCTGACCGGCGCCGAAGGCGGCCCGCAAGGGGCGAAGATCGGCCAGGTGTTGCGCGAGTTGCCGAACCTCAAGGACTTGCAGGTGCAAATGCCCAAGCCCCAGAGCGGAAGTTATCAATATGAGTCGCTGGGCGATGAGCACTTTCTCAACGTGCGCTACATCCCCGAGCTGAACTGGTACCTGTTCGTCGACAAGCGTGAAGACGGCGCGTTGACGGACATTCGCCGCTCGCTGTATCTGAACCTGTCGATTTGCCTGGCGGTCATGTTGCTGGTGCTGTACTTGCTGCATCGGGTCATTCGTCGTTTTCAGGTGCGCATCGAAACTCAGGCGATGGTCGACAGCCTGACCGGCTTGCCGAATCGCCGCGGCTTCGACCGCATCGCGATGAACGCCATCGACGACGCACGACGCGATCACAAGGCGCTCTCAGCCATGCTGCTGGACCTGGACCACTTCAAACGCCTGAACGACACCCACGGCCATCTGGCGGGTGACGAAGTGCTGACCGGTTTTGCCGACGACGTGCGCCGCTGCCTGCGTGAGAGCGACATCATTTGCCGTTGGGGTGGCGAAGAGTTCATCATCCTGCTCAAGGACACCAACAGCAGCGGTGCCCGACGCGTCGCCGAGAAAATTCGTCTGCTCGCCGAGCAACACACCTACGTGTTCACAGGCACTGCCCTGCAAGTCACGGTCAGTCTGGGCGTGACCGAACTTCACCCCGACGACACCCTGCAAAGCCTGATCGCACGCGCGGACCAGGCGCTCTATAGCGCGAAGCAAAGCGGGCGCAATCAGGTGTGTACCGAGATGGCAGAACCGGCATGACGAGCACTGACATCAACCCTGATACCTGTCCGGTGTGTGGCCAAAGCAACCGTTGCACGCTGGCCGATCCGCGCACGGTGGATCGGGCGTGCTGGTGTTTTACAGAGACCATCGATCCTGCGGTGTTGGCGGCATTACCCGAAGACGTCCGAAACAAAGCCTGCCTGTGCCCACGTTGCGCCGGCCTTGTCGAAGCAGACCAAGCCACGCTCCTACAAAGTCGTCACATACCTTAATATCCGCATCCTTCTCTCTACCCTCAAACGCCCATGCGCCTCGACCGCTTCCTCAGCAACCTCCCCCGCTTCAGCCGCAAGGACGTGCGCCTGGCATTGCTCGCAGGTCGAGTGACGGTGGATGGCGTAACGATCAGAGAACCGCTGCACGAAGTGCGTGAATTCAGCCAAGTGACCGTCGATGGCGAAATCCTGCAAATGGGTAAACCCGCCCGCTACTTCATGCTGCACAAACCACCCGGCTGCGTCAGCGCTACCCGCGATCCGCAACACCCCACCGTCCTCGACCTGTTGGACGAGCCGGACAAACAGGATCTGCACATCGCCGGACGCCTGGACTTCAACACGTCGGGCCTGATGCTGATCACCAATGACGGCCAGTGGTCCCGCCGTCTAACCCAACCGAGCACCAAACTGCCTAAGGTGTATCACGTCGAAACCGAGCAAGAGATCGGTGAGCACTACATCGAAAAATTCGCAGAAGGCTTCTACTTTGCCTTCGAAGACCTGACCACACTCCCCGCGCACTTGACGATACTTGACAGCCATCACGCACAGCTGAGCATCGTCGAAGGCCGTTATCATCAGGTCAAAAGGATGTTCGGTTTTTTCGACAACAAGGTTGTGAATCTGCACCGGGAAAGCATAGGGCCGCTGGTTCTCGATCCCGCCTTGCAGCCCGGGCACTACCGGGCACTTTCTGCTGAAGAGATTCAGCACATCTGACGTCTTTCGACCGCTCGGCAGGTCGTGTAGGACAATTCGCGAACGGCACTTGCGACATCCCGGGTCGCCTGCTTGAATCCAATCGTCGGTCCACATGTGACCGGAGAGTCACTTACGCATTCTAAGAAACCTTTTGTCGGTACCACGCGGCCAAGCGCGACATCTGACAAATCGCCCGCCAATAACAATACCTGTCGGCCAGCCCGTAAACGGACCGACACGGGGCCACTTCAAGGCATTGCCTACCTGTCACGAAACTCGTGCAACGTCACTGTTAACGTCGCTGCGCGCACACCTGTTTTAACGTCAGGAGACATGGATATGAGGCCAGAAATCGCTGTGCTTGATATACAGGGCCAGTTTCGGGTTTACACGGAGTTCTATCGCGCAGATGCCGCAGAAAAGACCATCATCATGGTGAACGGCTCACTGGCCACTACAGCATCTTTCGCCCAGACCGTCCGCAACCTGCACCCGCAATTCAACGTGGTGCTCTATGACCAGCCGTATGCGGGCAAATCCAAACCCCACAACCTCAACGAAACACCGCTGACCAAGGAAATCGAAGGGCAGATCCTGCTGGAGCTGATCGACCACTTCAACGCCGAGCACATCATGTCGTTCTCGTGGGGTGGCGCTCCGACACTGGTTGCCCTGGCCCATCGCCCCAAACGCATCGAAAAGGCCGTCATCAGCTCGTTCTCACCCGTGATCAACGAACCGATGCGCGATTACCTCACCCGAGGCCAGCAACACTTGGGCGCGTTCGACCGCTTCGAAGTCGGCACCTTGATCAACAGCACGATTGGCAAGCACTTGCCCTCGTTGTTCAAGCGCTTCAATTACAAACACGTCAGCTCACTGGACCTGCACGAATACGCGCAGATGCACCACCACATCAACCATGTGCTGGAAGCGACGACGCAGAAACAGCTCAAGGCCGCCAAACGCATCAACGTGCCGGTGCTGTTCATGAATGGGGAATGGGACGAATACACGTCGGTGGATGACGCCAGGCTGTTCCAGAACCATGTGCGCGACTGCCATTTCACCACCATCAAGGACGCCGGGCACTTTCTGGATATGGAGCACAAGGCAGCCTGCCTGGACTCTCAGAACGCTCTGCTGAGCTTCCTCACCCCGGCCCCGGAACCGAGCCGAAACCGCTACAGACAGGTACAGACGCACCATGCATTTGCAATCTGACCGTGAAGGTCCAAAGGTACGGATTCATTCGCCAGCGCCCGTCCAACAGTTCTCGGCGGATGAATCCCGAACCTTCTGTCAGCAACGCTGAATGCTCGACGAGGTATTTAAAGCTTCAATTCGTCAGCGGCATCTGGTACAAAGTCACCCGCTGAACGCGTCAAGGCCATTCACGAGAGCGCTCTCGGAAACGCCTGCTTTGGCATGTAAAAAAGTGTGTCAAATGCGGGTATAGTTTAGTGGTAAAACGAAAGCTTCCCAAGCTTTAGTTGAGGGTTCGATTCCCTCTACCCGCTCCAGAAATTTACTCCTGACGTTAGGTCAACATGACTTGATGAGGGAATCGTTATACGAAACCGGCCCGATTGGCCGGTTTTTTTATGGATGACAATCTAGAGATTTCATATCTCATACACAGATATCTGCAATCTAATTTATTCGCTTCTCCAGATACCCAGTTCTGCCTAACGTAACCCATCCGAAATCACCCAGGCGATGACGATGGAAAACGCTCACCTCTCTTCTCGCTCCACAACCACTCACGCCAGCCCCCACAACAGCAAATGGGCCATTGCGTCAGGCTTTTCCGCAAGCCTCGTCGGCATTGGCCTTGCACGTTTCGCGTATACCCCGCTGCTGCCCGCGATCATCGATGCGGGGTGGTTCGACTCGTCGAAGGCGGCGTATCTGGGGGCTGCGAATCTGGCGGGGTATTTGATGGGCGCGTTGACGGGCCGAGTGATGGCAGAGAAGTCGTCCACCGCTTTCACGCTGCGAGCAATGATGCTGCTGGCGAGTGTCGCGTTTCTGGCCTGCGCCTTTCCGGTTTCCTATCTGTGGTTTTTCGTGTGGCGGCTGCTGTCGGGGATTTCCGGTGGTGCGTTGATGGTACTGGCCGCTCCTGCGGTGTTGGCGCACGTCGCGCCGTCGAAGAAAGGGCTGGCGGGCGGGGTGATTTTCATGGGGGTCGGCGTCGGGATTGCAGCCTCGGGAACATTGGTGCCGTTGTTGCTGCAACAGGGGCTTACACAGACGTGGCTGGGGCTTGGCGTGATCTCGCTGCTGTTCACAGCACTGGCGTGGAAGGGATGGCCATTGCAGGAAGTTGAGCCGACGAAATCGGGTCAACCCCCACGCCAGACGAAAAACACCACGCTCAAGGCCCTGTACATCGAGTACGCGTTAAACGCCGCAGGCTGGGTGCCGCACATGATTTTTCTGGTGGCGTTCATTGCCCATGGATTGAACGAGGGGCTGGAGGTCGGGGCTCATTATTGGGTGCTGTTTGGTATCGGCGCGACATGGGGGCCGCTACTGGCAGGGGTTTTGGCGGACAGGGTGGGCTTTGCTCTGGCACTTCGGCTGTCGTTCATCCTTGAGGGGGGGTGCGTGTGTATTCCCGCCCTCAGTGCGAGCGCGCCGTGGCTGATAGCGTCGAGCATGGTGGTCGGCGCGTTCGTAACCGGAACGGTGCCTTTGGTGCTCGGTCGTGTTCAGGAACTGTTGGCCCACCATCCTGCTCAGCAAGGCCCTGCCTGGCGCACGGCCACCGTGGGTTTCGCCCTGTTTCAAGCAGTCGCGGCCTATGGGTTTTCGTATCTGTTTACACTCAGTGGCGGCCAGTACGCGCTGCTGTTCATGCTGGGGACCGGAGCCATCGCGCTGGCACTTCTGATCGACCTTGTCGCGGCGCGAGTTCCCAGCCGCATCACGCGATAGCGCCTCAGGCCAACTGACGAACATTCAGCGAGCGCGCCTGGCTCTCCAGATGCACGCTCTTGAGAAACGTCGCCAATGCACTGGAGAAATGGCTGTCGACACGCCGTATGAAAACCGTCTCGACTTGAGCAAAAGCGGGCGGTATTTCGTGCACGGCAACGCGCCCTTCCTGCCACGCATCCGCCACGACGCCTCGGGGCAGCAGTGTGACGCCAACGCCCGCTGACACGCAGGCGATGATCGCCTCGATGGAACCGAAATCCAGCGGCTCGGGCGCCTGAACGCCAAGGCTTGCGAGCAGCGCATCGAGGCGCTGACGGTAGGAGCATCCGACCCGGAACACGATGTTTTTCAAATGAGCGATGGTCGCGACCGCGTCCAGTGAACGGATGGCGCGGGAGGTGACCAACACCAGCTCTTCGTGAAACACCGTTTCGGCGAGCAACTCGGGATGACTGACGGGTCCGGCCACAAACGCACCTTCAAGCTGACAATCGACAACCGCCTGAATCAGGCTACTGGTCGTGCCCGTCCTGACCACCGGGCGGACGTCGGGATACGTCTTGGCGAAACGCGCGATCAACAGTGGCAGACGCAGTGCGAGAGTGGTTTCCAGCGTGCCGATTTCCAGCACGCCTGATGGCGTGCCGTCGTCACGGGCAGCAGCGGCGGCATCGGAAAGCAGTTTGGCGAGTTTTGCGGCGTAGGGTAAAACGCGCCGTCCGGCAGGCGTGATCTGCACGCCTTTGGCACTGCGCTGAAATAACGAAACACCGAGTTCGTCTTCCAGCGAACGAATGCGTGAAGAAACGTTGGATTGCACGGTGTTCAGCTCGACAGCGGCCTTGTTCATGCTGCCGTGCCTGGCCACAGCGTCCACGACTTTCAGATCGATCACATCCATGGGGCTTACCTGCTATCTCAAAAACCAATAACCCTTAAAGGGTTTATAACGCTTTCGAGATTAAGCCGCATGGTGATCAGGAACAAGTCGGCGCGCACGTCAGGTCGATTGGGGAATATCGACCCGACGCCCGCGCCTGTGCTCTGCAGCATTCAGAACGAGTAGTCAGCGCTCAGCATCAGGCCACGACCTGCACCTGGCACGCCGTAACCACGGCCGTTGTATTGCGACCAGTAGTGCTTGTCGAACAGGTTGTTGACGTTCATCCGCACATCCAGATCGCGAGTGGCTTGCCAACTGACCATGGCGTCATGCACCACGTAATCCGGGACAGTGGTTTCGCCTGCGCGAGTCAGGACAGCGCCTTGACCACGGTAGATTTTCACCTCGTCGACGTAACGCACACCGTAGCTGACCGAAAGGTCCAGCGGCAGCTTGTAAGTGGTCCACAGGTTGAGGGCATTCTGCGGCGTGTTGGCCAGCTCCAACCCTTCTTCCGAACCGTTGTAGCCTTTGACCAGCTTGCTGTTCTCGTGGATGTAGCCGCCGTAGACCGACCAGTTGCGAGTGATGTTGCCGGTGCCGGAAAGCTCCAGACCGCGCACGCGCTCTTCGCCGCCCGTGAATGCGGTGCCTTCGTCATCGTCGATGAAGGTCAGTTGGCGCTTGGTTTCGAACACATCGCCGGTCAACTCCAACGCACCGTCGTACAACTCCCACTTGGTGCCCAGTTCGTAGGTCTTGCCCCGATCGCCCTTGGTCGATGCAATGCTGCCCGTCTGCGCCACGGCCAGTACGCCGGACGGCTGCTTGGCGTTGGCGTAGCTGATGTAGAAGCTGCCGTTGCGCACCGGTTTATAGACCAGCGCGGTGTGAACACTGGTGAGTTTTTCCGATTGATCGGAATTACCCAGATCGGTCCACGCAGCCGTCTGGCTGGCGCGGCTTTCGTTGTCGGTCACGCGAGTATCGAAATGGTCCTGACGCGCAGCCAGATGCAACTGCCAATTGTCATTGAACTTCAGCGTATCGAGCACGTAAAACGCCTTGTCCGTCTGCTCCACCGATTGCTTGGCAGAGTAGTAGGTGTTGGCGCTGAATGGGTACTTCGACCAGTCGTTGCTGGACGTCGGCAGGCTGCCCATGCGCGCACGGTCGGCGGCGGTGAGTGCCCCGGTTTTCGAATCCAGCGTTTGCTTGCTCAGGTCGAAGCCGCCGACCAGCGTATGACCAATGCCGAAGGTGTCGACTTTCCAGGTCAGGTTGGTCTGGTTGCTGAAGGTTTCGTTGGTCTGCGTCCGCTCCGGAGTGTTGACGTTACGGCGGTAGATTCCGCTGCCGGCCTGAATCCCTGGCGCACCCGCCGTGGCGTCACCGCCGGGTGTGGTGATGAAGTAATCGTGATCCAGATGAAAATAGGTGAACTGGGTGTCGACGCTCAGCGAATCGTTGAAGTCATGGGCGAACTTCATGTTCAGACGATGGGATTCGTTGTCTTCGTAGTTCAGGTTGCGCCAACCCCAGTAGCTGTTCCAGCTCGCGCCACCGGCCCGGCTCGGGCGGCTGCCGTTGGTGCCGTTGACCGTCGGGATACCGTAATCCGGGTTGCTGTTGTCGTGAATGTATTCGTACGCGACGGTGAAGCGGGTGTCGGTGCCCAGACCCAGTGCCAGCGAAGGCGCGAAGCCATAGCGCTCGTCACCGACCCAGTCACGACCATCGACCCCAGAGTTGTTACCCATGATATTCAGACGGAACGCGGCGCCTTCGCCCAGACCGTCAAGGGTGTGGTTTACGTCCAGCGTGCCGCGACGATAATCCGCCGTGCCAACGCCCGCGCTGACGTGATTGAAGTCGTCAAGCACCGGCGCTTTGGTCACCAGATTGACGGCGCCGCCAGTCGCACCCACGCCCCAACCTGCGGAACTGGAGCCTTTGAGCACTTCCACCGATTCAGTATTGAAAAAGTCATTGCGCGAATATTTCGCGGGGTCACGCACGCCATCGCGATAGATGTTGCCGTCGGCGTTGAAGCCACGAATGGTCAGGCTGTCACCCACCCCACCGCCGCCCTCGCCGGAGTTGAAGGTGATGCCCGGCACGTTGCGCAGCGCGTCTTTCAAGCTCTGAGCGTTTTGCTCCTTGAGCAGTTGCGACGACACCACCGTGACGCTTTGTGGCGTGTCCAGCAGTGGCTCGGTGGACTTGGACGAGCTGAGCTTCTCGGTGGTGTACGGCGCATCGCTCTGGCTGTCGATGCTGGTGGCCGGGAGGGTCAAGTCCTCCGCCGCCGCTTGACCGGTCGAGGCGTCCTGTCCGGCCGCCCAAGTCGACATCGGTAACGCCATGAACGTCGCCAGCCCCATCAACGGCGCGAGCGTGTGTGTACGAGAAGCGGCAAGCGAAAGGCTGGCGCCGCGCTGGAGGTTGAGTTGGGTTGGGGAGGACATCAGTCGGCCTTCGTCAAGGAGAATAATTCGCATTCACAACAGCGAAATTCTATCAACGGCCTTTTGCCAGCTTTACAGGGATTTGTAATGGAGATGCGTGGGATGCGGGGCTGACATATTTCATTACATTTCAGCCGGTCAGGTGTACGTCATGCCCGGAAGCATTTTCGGGTGACCCGTCGTAGAGCAATATCCAGAAACCTACCTTCCAGGCTTGCCGCCTCTCCGTCCATCAGGCTGGTTACTCCTATCCATTTAAAAACATATTAAAAAGCCCCTGCTCAATCACAGGGGCTTTAAGCCGCTCCGGCACTTAATGCCTCGTCTCATCCTTCGCCCTGTGCGCTTTTTTCTCAGGCTTATCCTCATTAACTTGAGCCTTCATCGCCGCCCGCTCTTTATAAGCCGGTAGCGACGCCGCAAACGCCATCGCCTCCTCCCTTGTCCCGAACGATCCCAATCGGTCATGGTCGGTGCAGACGCGCCATGGACCGTTGTTCACGTTAATCACGTCGTAACCGTTGAAATGCGTTTTGCTAAGCATCGCACTGTGCATGGGTACCTCCCTCTCATTCAGAGAGTGTTGTGGACTCTGACCCGAAAAACCTTACACCCGGTATCAGCCTGTTGACTCACCAGCGGACCGACGGCGTCTGGATCGCGGGATTTGAACGTTCAGAGGTTAGAAAAGCGCAGGGTTCAGCAGTTCGAAGGTTTTTCAGTTTGACCGACCACAGGCAGCCACATTGACAAGCCAGACCTGTGTTCCTATAAGTCCACTCCGTTCTGGCTCTGGTCAGTGCCTGTTCACCCGAAAGCGAAGCGAGACGATGGATTCCACCGATTTTGATGCCAAATTGTCCGACTGGACCCAGTTGCAGACCATTCATCCCTGCTCGGGCCTGTTGCTGGGTAACGGCGCGAGCCTGGCCGTGTGGAAGAACTTCGCTTACGACTCGCTGTTCGAACTGGCCCAGACGACCCGTAACAAGCCGTTGAGCCCGACCGAACTGGCGCTGTTCAAATCGATGGAAACGGAGAACTTCGAGCCCGTGCTCAGCGGCCTGAAGGTGGCGATGCGAGTCAACGCCGCACTGACGATCAGTTCGTCATCCCCACGTAATCGCTACTTCGCTATCAAGGAAGCATTGATCCATGGCATTCGCTCTGCGCACATTCCGTGGCGTCTGATGGCGCCTTCGACCATCGCCCATATCGGCCATGCGCTGGGTCAATACGACACGGTGTACTCGACCAATTACGACCTGCTTGCCTACTGGGCAGTGATGCATGGTGCACACCCGTTCGATGATCTGTTCGACGAAGACGCCACCTTCAACCTGCACCGCACCGCCAGCCACGCTACCCGAATTTTGTATCTACACGGCGGCATGCACCTGGTGAAGAACTTCGACGGCACCACGCGCAAGCTGCAATCTTCGGAAAGCACCCTACTGGGCAGTTTTGCCGTCAACGCGCTGGAGGACGTGCCACTGTTCGTCTGTGAAGGACGCAGTGACGACAAGATGAAGATCATCCGTGGCTCGGATTACCTCGCTTATTGTCACGCTCAACTGGCGCAGCACCAGGGTGCGCTGTGCATCTTCGGTCATGCACTGGGTCGGCAGGACCGGCACATTCTCAATGCCGTTCTTCAGGCCCGTCCGAAAACGGTGGCCATTTCGGTCCTGCCTCGCAGCGACGCATTTGTGCAGCACCAGAAACGGCATTACAGCACCCTGTTCGGGGGGCAGAATATCGAGCTGCAGTTCTTCGATGCCAGAACTCATCCACTGGGGAATCCGGATCTGGCAGTGCCGGTGGCGCGGTTGAAGGAGGGGTTGGAAGTGAAGAACGGCTGATCACCGCCCTACGATCACTGCATCTTCCCCAGCCAAAACAGAAACCGGACCTCAAAAGGTCCGGTCATTCATCCCGACAATCACAACGCTCCGATTCTTCCCACCCTGAAGCGTTTACTCGTTACTTTCCGACAACGCGCCCGCCAACACCGCACCGCCCTGTGCTTGTCTGCCGACGCTGGCGGCCATCGTTTCGGTCGAGAGCCGGACACTGCTCAAGGCCGCCAGACGGTCGCTGCTCGTCGATCTGACGACGCTCGATGACCACTGAGCCGCCACGGTCGCCATCCATGCGAACACGAACACTACGACACCTTGCAACGCCCACTTTCCGATGACCGACACGATGGTTCTCCTGACTAAGTTCAATGGCAGCAATTTGACCTTCAAACTGTTGCAGGAAGATGGCATTCAAGTTCTGCACCAACATTTGCCCCTGAGCGGCGCTCACGGAAAAATCCTCGAAAACGGCATTTCCACCCTGTCCCCCAAAGTGTACGGCTGATTCTGTCGCTAGCTGTTAAGGGGCTAAGTGCCCGTTCTGTGGCTGAATGAATGTCTTCGTTCATCTATAACAACAAGGCACGATTCAACATGTCTTCTCGCGAAAACACCGGCATGCTCCTGGGGCTGCTCGGAGTGGTCATCTTCAGCCTGACCCTGCCCATGACCCGTATCGTCGTTCAGGAAATCCATCCACTGCTCAATGGCCTTGGGCGAGCACTTGTGGCTGCGATTCCGGCCGCCGCGTTGCTGCTGTGGCGCCGAGAGAAGCTGCCCACGCTCGCTCAGTTCAAAGCGCTGATGGTGGTGGCCTTGGGCGTGATCATTGGCTTCCCGGTATTGTCGGCCTGGGCCATGAAAACCCTTCCGGCGTCCCACGGCGCACTGGTCAACGGCCTACAGCCCTTGTTGGTGGCGATCTATGCCGCGTGGTTGTCTCATGAGCGTCCGTCTCGCGCCTTCTGGGCCTGCGCTGCGATGGGTAGTGTGTTGGTGCTGGGGTACGCGCTGATCAGCGGCGCGGGCAATTTGCAGGCGGGCGATTTGCTGATGGTCGGGGCGGTGGCGATTGGCGGCCTGGGCTACGCAGAAGGTGGGCGACTGGCGAAACAGATGGGCGGCTGGCAGGTGATCTGTTGGGCGCTGGTGATTTCGATGCCAGTGCTGGTCATCCCCGTCGGCTATCTGGCTTCACAGCATCAGGGACCCATTTCGATGGGGGCGTGGTGGGCCTTCGGCTACGTATCGCTGTTCTCCCAGTTCACTGGCTTCTTCGCCTGGTACGCAGGCCTGGCCATGGGCGGAATTGCGCGGGTCAGTCAGATCCAGTTGGTGCAGCTGTTTTTCACCATGGCCTTTTCGGCGCTGTTCTTCGGTGAGCACATCGACCCGATCACCTGGATTTTCGCCGCAGGCGTGGTCGTGACGCTGGCCATTGGACGCAAGACCGCAGTCATCGCGCCCAAGCCGGTCGCTGCCGCCCGCTTTTAACCCAGCAAGCCATCCGCCTGGAGCAGCGTCTCCAGGCACTGCTCGCTGATGTTGTAGAAGGTTTTCAGCTCCTGAATCTTCGCCAGCAACTCGGCCGGATCGGTCGCAGTGGCACGCTTGACCGCCAGAATCATCTTGTTTTTGTTGGTGTGCTCCAGCGAGATGAACTCAAAGACCTTGGTCTCGTAACCGCAGGCTTCCAGCAACAGCGCGCGCAAGGCATCGGTCACCATCTCGGCCTGCTGGCCCATGTGCAGGCCGTATTGCAGCATCGGCTTGAGCAACGTCGGGCTTTGAATCTGCAGACGAATCTGTTTGTGACAGCACGGCGAGCACATGATGATCGACGCGCCGGAACGGATGCCGGTGTGAATCGCATAGTCGGTCGCGATATCACAGGCGTGCAGCGCGATCATCACGTCCAGTTCACTCGGGGCCACTGAACGCACATCGCCGCATTTAAACGCCAGCCCCGGATGCTCCAGTCGACTGGCCGCGTCGTTGCACAGTGTGACCATGTCTTCACGCAGCTCAACCCCCGTGACGTTACCTTCGGCCTGCAAGGTGTTGCGCAGATAATCGTGGATCGCAAAGGTCAGGTAGCCTTTGCCCGAGCCGAAATCCGCGACCGTCACCGGCTTGTCGAGGTTGATCGGCGAGGTGGCCAGGGCATGGGAAAACACCTCGATGAACTTGTTGATCTGCTTCCATTTGCGCGACATGGAAGGGATCAGCGCATGCTGTTTATCGGTCACGCCCAGATCGGTGAGGAACGGACGGCTCAACTCCAGATAGCGTTTCTTCTCACGATCATGCCCGGCAGACGGCGCTTCGCGCTGCTGTTGGGGGGTATTGCGATGCAACGTGCTCTTGCCCTTCTTGCCAAACTCAAGTTGCACTTCGTCCGTCAACGAGAGTAAGTGAGCGTTCTTGAACGACTCGGGCAACAGGCTGGCAATCAGCGCCTGGGCTTCTGGCAAGGAATGATTCTTGGTGATGTCCCGGGTCTTGTAGCGATAGACGAAGGACAGGCAAGGCTGCTGCTTGATCGTGGTCGGTTTGATGATGATCCGTTGCAACTCCGCCTCCTCACCCACATATCTGGCCAGCACCAGCTTGATCAGCGAGTTCTGTGTCAGACAAGTCTCAAGCAGGCTCAGAAAGTCCGCGCGGTGATCCTGCGCAGGGGTGGTGTTGGGGGCGGTGACGGACATCGGGTGCAGCCTCGGGAAGCGAATAATGCGAGGGCGGTATTTTAGGCGGGGATGGGGTGGTGATGGGCAATTTATTTGCGGCTACCGCAGTCCGGCTTGCCGGACTGCTACAGAGCCTTATTCCAGAACGATCAGCCGATTGGGCAATTCATTGCGCGGCTGGGTCACCGGCACCTGAGCACTCAGCACCTCGCCGCAAGAACGAATGCACCCCAGAAACCCTTCCAGAATCTTGCCCTCCCCCACTTGCCGGGTGAAGACATCGACCATCGAGCGCCAGACCATGTCATCCACCTGCCGCGCAATTCCATCATCGACGATGATTTCTACGTAGCGCTCGGCCTCACTGACAAAAATCAACACACCGGTGCCGTTCGCCGTGGCATGCAGGTTCTGCTCAAGAAACTGCCGTCGCGCCAGGCTGCCCGCCCTCCAATGCCGCACCGAACCGGGCACCAGCCGCGTGACGATCGCCGGTAAACGGCAAAACAACGCCACCACAATAAAAGTAGCAATCTGGGTCAACAGCAATTCGTTAGCGTTGAGCCAACCGGGATAGAAGTTGATCAGCCCCGGTAATAGCAAGCCGATCAGCCCCGCCCAGATCAGCGGTGCGTAGGCGTAATCATCGGCGCTGGCCGCCAGCACCGTGACCAGTTCAGCGTCCGTCGTGCGTTCCACCGCTTCAATGGCCTTGGCGACCTGCCGCTGTTCGTCTTCGGTGAGTAACGTCATGCTTTGCGACCTTGTTGAACCATCGACTACCAGCCCCCGGAGGCACCGCCCCCACCAAAACTGCCACCACCGCCGCGCATGCCGCCGGAGCTGGACCCGCCCGAGCCAAAGCCCCCGCCACCACGGGAGCTACCCGGGCCGATGATGCCCACACCGCCGTAGCGCGCACTGATATAGCAGGCGATCACAAACAGCACGAACAGCAACAGGGTCATGCGCCAGTCCGTGACATCGTCGCCCCCCGTCGCCCCCATCGCAGGCTCGGCCAACGGATCGCCACCCAGCACCTGCACGATGGCATCGGCACCGCGATTGATACCGCCGACAAAATCGCCCTGTTTAAAGGCAGGCGTGATGATCTGATTGATGATGACCGACGATTGCGCATCGGTCAGACGATCCTCAAGGCCGTAGCCCACCTCGATGCGCACCCTACGCTCTTCCTTGGCGACGATCAGCAGCGCACCGTTGTCCTTGCCCTGCTGGCCAATACCCCAGTAACGCCCCAACTGATAGCCGTAATCTTCGATGGTGCTCCCCTGCAGGTTCGGCACCGTAACCACCACGACCTGTTCGGTGGTCAGTTCTTCGTGTGCCCGCAGCATCTGCGACAAACGCTCCCTGCTTGCGTTGTCGATCATGTCAGCGGTATCGACCACCCGCCCGCTCAATGCCGGGAATCTGATTTCAGCCAACACCTGGGGAGCGAAGACGCCCACCAACATGGCCAGCAACGCGACTGCTACACCCCGCCGCGCCGCCCGCATCAGAATTTCACTTCCGGCGCCTTGTCGGCCCCGGCGCTGGTGGCTTCAAAGTTGGGACGTATCGGCAAATCGCTGTACATCACCGAATGCCAGAGCCGCCCCGGAAAGGTACGAATTTCGGTGTTGTACTTTTCCACCGCCGCAATGAAATCACGCCGGGCCACCGCAATCCGATTTTCGGTACCTTCCAGTTGCGACTGCAGCGAGAGGAAGTTCTGATTCGATTTCAGATCGGGGTAACGCTCGGACACCACCATCAAACGGCTCAAGGCTCCTGTCAGTTGGCCCTGGGCATCCTGGAACTGTTTGAGTTTGGCTGCATCGTTCAGGGTATTGGCGTCGATCTGGATCGACGTTGCCTTGGCCCGCGCCTCGATCACCGCGGTCAACGTTTCCTGCTCCTGTTTGGCGTAGCCCTTTACTGTTTCTACCAGATTGGGGATCAGATCAGCCCGGCGCTGGTACTGATTCTGCACTTGCGCCCACGCAGCCTTGACCTGTTCGTCGTAGGTCGGGATGTTGTTAATACCGCAACCGGCTAACAAGGTGCTCAACAGCATCAGCAGTGTTAGTGACAAATTGTAACGACTGCCCCGAATATGCCCGTAACGCTCGATTTGCATGGCCTGCGTGCCTCTTTATGTCCTGCGTTTGTCGTCCCGTCAGACATGACTTTAGCCAAATCGGACGATCCCCGGCATAATCTTGGCCCATTACGTCGCCAGGCTCTGGATTGCCGCTGTGCTATCGGATAAAACTCGCTGCGCTACTGATGCTCTAACGGGCCGGGAGTTCAGCGACGACTGCGTCCTGACGACAACAAAAACCAAAGGTTTCACACCAAGAACAAAGGCCACCCGGTATTTCGCGCGAGTTGCCGGTCGACGCCTTGAGAACCTCATACATGAATAAGCTGTGTTTACTGAGTCTCGTCATCGGCCTGGCCAGTCAGTCCGTCTGGGCTGAAACGGCCGCCAAGCCCGCCAGTAATCTCTCCACGTTGCAAGCCAAGAACGCCTTCATTGCCAATCTGATGAAGCAAATGACCCTTGAAGAGAAGATCGGTCAACTGCGCCTCATCAGCATCGGGCCGGAAATGCCCAAGCCTGAAATTGCCAAGGAAATCGCGGCAGGCAAGATCGGCGGCACTTTCAACTCCGTCGTGCTGCCCGACAACCGCGCCATGCAGGACGCCGCTGTCGCCCACAGCCGCATGAAGATCCCGATGTTCTTCGCCTACGACGTGGTCCACGGCCAACGCACCATTTTCCCGATCAGCCTGGGCCTGGCATCGACCTGGGACATGGACGCCGTTACCCGCGCCGGTCGCGTCTCGGCGATCGAAGCTGCCGCCGACGGCGTGGACATGACCTTCGCGCCGATGGTCGACATTACCCGCGATGCCCGTTGGGGCCGCAGCTCCGAAGGCTTCGGTGAAGACACTTATCTGGTGTCGCGCCTGTCCGCGACCATGACCCGCGCCTTTCAAGGCACCAGCACTCAGGCGCCGAACAGCATCATGGCGGCGGTCAAACACTTCGCCTTGTATGGCGCGGTCGAAGGCGGTCGTGACTACAACACCGTCGACATGAGCCCCGTGCGCATGCAACAGGACTACCTGCCACCTTATCGCGCCGCCATCGATGCAGGCGCGGGGGGTGTGATGGTCGCCCTCAACTCGATCAACGGCGTGCCTTCCACCGCCAACACCTGGCTGTTGCAAGACGTGCTGCGCAAGGACTGGGGCTTCAAGGGCGTGACCGTCAGCGACCACGGCGCGATCAAAGAGCTGATCGACCACGGTGTCGCCAAGGACTTCCGCGAAGCCGCAAAGCTGGCGATCAAGGCCGGTGTTGACCTGAGCATGAACGACAAGGCCTATGGCGAAGAGCTGCCTGCGCTGGTCAAGAGCGGTGAAGTCTCGGTCAAGGAAGTCGACAACGCCGTACGTGAAGTGCTCGGCGCCAAGTGGGAAATGGGCCTGTTCGCCAACCCGTATCTGCGCATTGGCGCAGCCGTTGATGACCCTGCCGACCGTAACGCCGAAAACCGCCTGCACCGCGCCGAGGCCCGTGACGTCGCGCGTCGCAGCATGGTGCTGCTGAAAAACGACAACAACACCCTGCCACTGAAGAAACAAGGCACCATCGCCGTTATCGGTCCTCTGGCAAAAAGCTCGCTGGACATGATGGGCAGTTGGTCGGCGGCAGGCCTTGCTCGTCAAACGGTCAGCGCGTATGACGGCGTGGCGAACGCAGTGGGTGACAAGGCAAAAATCCTCTACGCCAAAGGCGCCAACGTCACCGACAACCAGGAAGCCATCCGGTACCTGGACAACATGGATGACCAGATCCCGATCGACGGTCGCCCTGAGCAGGAGATGATCGACGAAGCGGTCAAGGTTGCGCAGCAATCGGACGTGATCGTTGCTGTTGTCGGCGAGTCTCGCAACATGTCTCACGAAGCCGCGAGTCGCGTCGACCTGGTGATTCCGGGCCGTCAGCGTGACCTGCTCAAAGCGCTGAAAGCCACGGGTAAACCACTGGTCATCGTCTTGATGAACGGCCGCCCGCTGGCACTGGTCGAGGAAAACAAACAGGCCGACGCGATGCTGGAGACCTGGTTCCTCGGAACCGAAGGCGGCAACGCCCTGGCTGACGTACTGTTCGGCGACTACAACCCATCGGGCAAACTGCCGATGACCTTCCCGCGCTCGGTCGGTCAGGTGCCTGCGTACTACAACCACCTGAACACCGGTCGTCCGTATCGCGTCAACGATTCGAACTACACCTCCAACTACTTCGAAGAGCCGACCAGCCCACTGTTCCCGTTCGGTTACGGCCTGAGCTATACCCAGTTCAGCGTGTCGGACATCGTGTTGTCGATCAACAAGATGACCCGCAAGGACAAGCTGACGGCCACCGTTCAGGTAAAGAACATCGGCAAAGTGGCGGGTGAAACGACGGTTCAGCTTTACCTGCGTGATGTTGCAGCATCACTGAGCCGCCCGGTGAAAGAACTGAAAAACTTCCAGAAGATCATGTTGAAGCCGGGCGAAGAAAAGGCCGTGACCTTCACCCTGACCGAGGAAGACCTGAAGTTCTTCAACCCGTCGCTCAAGTACGCGGCTGAAGCCGGTGACTTCAAGCTGATGATCGGGCTGGATTCCGAAAATGTGAAAGAAGCCAGTTTCACTTTGCAGTAAGAAGCCTGTTGGCAAGGTGCAAAATCTTGCCAATAACACATCCCTCTTGTGGGAGCCGGCTTGCTGGCGAAAGCGGTGGGTCATTCAACATGGTGTTGTCTGATACGACGCTTTCGCCAACAAGCCGGCTCCACAGGTTCTGCGTCGAAAACGAGATTTGGATTCGGCGCGATATTTGTGGGCCGTTACCATGCCACGCTCTGCCCGCCTCATTGTCTATGCTCTGCTTATCATCGCGGGTGCAGTGATCGTCGCGACATTAGCGATGCACCAGGCACAACGTCACGCGCTGGAAGACGACGCCGCACGCGCTCAGCAGCAACTCTCGCTATATGCCAACACCCTGCAAACCCTGATCGAACGTTACCGCGCTCTGCCCGCGGTACTGGCGCTGGACCCGCAATTGCGCGCCGCCTTGAACGGCCCGGTCAGCCCCGAAACCACACAGGCGCTCAACCTGAAGCTGGAACAGATCAACGGCGCCGCAAAATCGTCGACGCTGGAGCTGCTTGACCGTAACGGTCTGGCCATCGGCGCCAGCAACTGGAAGCTGCCCAGCAGTTATGTCGGCCACAACTACGGCTTTCGCCCCTACTTCACTCAAACCAAATCCACAGGCGTCGGGCGTTTCTACGCCGTGGGTGTGACCAGCGGTATACCCGGCTATTTCCTGTCCAACGCCGTACACGATGATGCAGGGCAGTTCATCGGCGCGATGGTGGTGAAGCTCGAATTTCCCGATCTGGAACACACGTGGGCACAAGGTGATGACATACTGCTGGTCAGCGACGCCAAAGGCATCGTGTTCATTGCCAACCAGCCCGGCTGGCGCTATCGCATGCTGCATTCACTGTCCGACCAGGACGTGGCCGAACTGCGCAGCACCCGCCAGTACGATAAACAGCCGTTGACCGCGCTGAACCGACAGTCGCTGCGTACTTTCGGCGAGCGCAGTGAACTGACCCGGATCATCGCCCCTGAAGGCACTGCCGATTACCTATGGCAATCCCGGCTCCTCCAACCCGAAGGCTGGACCTTACACCTGTTGCGCAAACCCCAACCCGCCACCGAGGACCTGCGCAACGCTGCTCTGGCCGCAGCTGGGGTCTGGTTGACGCTGGTGTTTCTGGGGCTGTTCCTTTACCAGCGCTGGCGGCTGGCCCGTATCCGTCAACGCAGCCGTGAAGAACTGGAACAACTGGTGCAAGCGCGCACCCGAGACCTGCAAACCGCGCAGGAGGGCCTGGTGCAATCGACCAAACTGGCGGCGTTGGGCCAGATGTCCGCCGCGCTGGCCCACGAGATCAATCAGCCCCTGACTGCGCAACGCATGCAGTTGGCAACGCTGCGCCTGCTGCTCGACCACGGCCGCATCGAGGATGCCGCCAGGGCGCTGACCTTGCTCGACCAGCAATTGACCCGTATGGCCGCCCTCACCGGCCACCTCAAGACCTTCGCCCGCAAAAGCCCCAGCGGCTTGCGTGAACGACTGGATCTGGCCTGCGTGGTTGATCAGGCCCTGTTGCTGCTCGAGGCCCGGATTCGCACTGAGCGCGTGAGTTGTGTACTGGATCTGACGCGTCCCGCCTGGGTCTTGGGCGATGCGATTCGACTGGAACAGGTGCTGATCAACCTGCTGCGCAACGCGCTGGATGCCATGAGCGATAAACCGCTCAAACGTCTGGAAATTCGAATCAGTGAAGACAGTGATCATTGGCGGCTCTGCGTCGCGGACAGTGGCGGCGGAATTGCCGATGAGCATCTGGCCAATATTTTCGATCCGTTTTTCACCACCAAGCCGGTGGGGGACGGTCTGGGATTGGGCCTGGCGGTGTCCTACGCCATCGTGCATGAATCAGGGGCACGCCTGATCGCCGAAAACCTGAATACGGGTGCACAGTTCTCTTTCTCTCTGCCCAAGGCGCCGGAGGCCGAAAAGCCATGATGAACTCGGTAATTGTGGTCGATGACGAAGCGCCGATTCGAGAGGCGATCGAACAATGGCTCTCCCTGTCCGGATTCGAGGTCAAGGTGTTCAGCCGCGCGCAAGACTGCCTGAAACATCTGCCTGCGGACTTTCCGGGCGTGGTGCTCAGCGACGTACGCATGCCAGACATGAGCGGGCTGCAATTGCTGGCTGAACTGCAAACCCGCGACACGGACCTGCCTGTCATCCTGCTCACCGGCCACGGCGATGTCCCCATGGCGGTCGAGGCCATGCGCGACGGGGCCTATGACTTTCTGGAAAAACCCTTCACCCCGGAAACCCTGCTGACCCGCCTTCATAGGGCGCTGGAGAAACGGGAACTGGTGCTGGAGAACCGCCGCCTCCACGCACACGTTGACACGCAGAACCGCCTGGACGCGACATTGCTGGGGCTGTCGCCCGCCATGCAGACCCTGCGCCGTCAAGTGATGGATCTGGCTTCGCTTCCGGTCAACGTGCTGATTCGTGGCGAAACCGGCAGCGGCAAGGAAATGGTCGCACGTTGCTTGCACGACTTCGGTCCGCGCGCGAACAAGCCATTCGTGGCCGTCAACTGCGCCGCCATTCCCGAGCAACTGTTCGAAGCCGAACTGTTCGGCCATGAAAGCGGCGCGTTCACCGGCGCCCAGGGTAAACGCATTGGCAAGCTGGAATACGCGGATGGCGGCACGCTGTTTCTGGACGAGATCGAGAGCATGCCGCTGGCTCAACAGGTAAAACTCCTGCGGGTGATCCAAGAGCGGCGCCTGGAACGACTGGGGTCGAATCAGAGCATTGAGGTCGACTTACGCATCGTCGCGGCCACCAAACCCGATCTGCTCGAAGAAGCCCGTGCCGGGCGCTTCCGAGAGGATCTGGCGTATCGCCTCAACATCGCCGAATTGCGACTTCCTCCATTACGCGAGCGACGTGAAGACATCCCGCTTCTGTTCAACCACTTCTCGCGTCAAGCGGCGCAACGTCTGAGTCGCAGCGCTCCAACGCTCAGTGGCGGCCAATTGGGTCATCTGCTGAGCCACGACTGGCCCGGCAACGTACGCGAACTGGCCAATGCGGCCGAGCGTCAGGTGCTGGGGCTGGACAACCCGGCCTCGGTCGATCTGCCAGCAGGGCAATCCCTCGTCGCTCAGCAGGAAGCGTTCGAAGCTCATTGCCTGCGCTCGGCGTTGAGTCGGCATCGTGGGGACATCAAGGCGGTGCTCGAAGAGTTACAACTGCCGCGCCGTACCTTGAACGAAAAAATGCAGCGCCATGGGTTGGTGCGCGAAGATTTTCTTGGCCCCTAGCGCCAGCCCTTTGTAGCAGTCCGGCCTGCCAACGATGCTTGTGTAGCAGCTCGGCTTGCCGGACTGCTACGGCGCCCCATGCGTCGGCAGTTTTTCGCTCACCCCAATAACGCCCATAAGCGGATTTCCGCTCACTAGAACTTCACAAACCCTTCTAAACCGGGCCTCTCACGCCTTGGCACAGGTCCTGCTATCACAGTCGTCAGACCGCCTCGCCGCGTTCCCTCTAAAAACAATGACTTGCAGGTAAACCTCATGGCTATCCCCAACTCTGCATCATCTGGATCGGCTACGGCGCCTGTCGCCGAAAAGACCACCAGCAGCCGTCTGAAATCCATTTTCTCCGGTTCGGTCGGCAACATGGTCGAGTGGTACGACTGGTACGTCTACGCCGCCTTTTCCCTCTATTTCGCCAAAGTCTTCTTCCCGAAAGGCGACACCACTGCACAACTGCTGAACACTGCCGCGATCTTCGCTGTGGGCTTTCTGATGCGCCCGATCGGTGGCTGGTTGATGGGCCTGTACGCCGACCGCAAGGGGCGCAAGGCTGCGCTGATGGCCTCGGTGCTGCTGATGTGCTTCGGCTCGCTGATCATCGCCCTGACCCCAGGCTATGAAACCATCGGCGTCGGCGCGCCGATCCTGCTGGTGCTCGCCCGTCTGATGCAAGGCCTGTCGGTGGGCGGCGAATACGGCACCTCTGCCACCTACCTCAGTGAAATGGCCACCAAGGAAAGCCGCGGGTTCTACTCAAGCTTCCAATACGTGACCCTGATTTCCGGCCAACTCATCGCATTGGGTGTGCTGATCGTCCTGCAACAAACCCTCACCACCGAAGAGCTGAACGCATGGGGCTGGCGCATTCCGTTCGCCATCGGCGCCCTGTGTGCGGTGGTCGCGCTGTTCCTGCGTCGCGGCATGGAAGAAACCGAGTCGTTCACTCAGAAGAAAGAAGCACCGAAAGAAAGCCTGATGCGTACCCTGATGCGCCATCCCAAGGAACTGGCGACCGTCGTCGGCCTGACCATGGGCGGCACGCTGGCCTTCTACACCTACACCACCTACATGCAGAAATACCTGGTGAACACCGTCGGCATGAGCATCTCCGACTCCACCACCATTTCTGCGGCCACGCTGTTTCTGTTCATGTGTTTGCAACCGGTGATTGGCGCGCTGTCGGACAAAATCGGCCGTCGTCCGATCCTGATCGCCTTCGGTGTACTCGGCACGTTGTGCACGGTGCCGATCCTCAGCACATTGCACACCATCCAGACCTGGTGGGGGGCGTTCTTCCTCATCATGGCGGCGCTGATCATCGTCAGCGGCTACACCTCGATCAACGCCGTGGTGAAGGCCGAGCTGTTTCCAACCGAGATTCGCGCATTGGGCGTTGGTCTGCCGTACGCTCTGACCGTGTCGATCTTTGGCGGCACCGCGGAATACATTGCGCTGTGGTTCAAGAGCATCGGCATGGAAACGGGCTACTACTGGTACGTCACCGCCTGTATCGCCGTCTCGCTGCTGGTGTACGTGTTCATGAAAGACACCCGCAAGCATTCGCGCATCGAGACTGACTGAGATGATGGCTTGCAGATACTCTGCTGCCGGTCGAGCTTTTCCGGTGGGAGCCGGCTTGGTGCGGGCGGCGTTCCGACGAAAGCGATAGGTCAATCAACTGATCTTTAACCGGTACGCCGCCTTCGCCAGCAAGCCGGCTCCCACATGAACGGCGTCCGCAGCGAATCAGCGCATATTCGTCACCGCAACGAGGGCAGCCCACGCCAGTGAGCTGCCCTTTTTTTCGCTGCCATGGCAGCTAAGTGGCTGAATCATCAACGGCTTTTCCTAATATCAATTTCAGCGATGATCGCTACCAATGCGATTGACTTCTTAATGATCCAGAGCCGAGTAAAGTTAACTCCATACCGAGTTACCCACTCACTAAATCGATCTGGAGCAACTACCATGAAAACTAACAAACTGATCTTTGGCCTGGCTTTCTCGATTCTGGCTAGCAGCGCTTTTGCACTTCCAGCCATAGAAGCCAACAAACAAATCAATGCCCCTGTTGTTGCTGAAAACGGTTCTTCCCACACTAACATCGGTCGTGTCGCTGCTGACGGTGCCGATCACGTAGGTGCCAACCGCGTTGCTGCTGACGGCGCTGACCACGTGGGTGCCAACCGCGTTGCTGCTGACGGCGCTGACCACGTAGGTGCTAATCGTGTTGCTGCTGACGGCGCTGACCACGTAGGTGCTAATCGTGTTGCTGCTGACGGCGCTGACCACGTAGGTGCTAACCGCGTTGCTGCTGACGGTGCTGACCACGTAGGTGCTAACCGCGTTGCTGCTGACGGTGCCGACCATGTTGGTGCTAACCGCGTTGCTGCTGACGGTGCTGACCATGTTGGTGCAAATCGTCTGGCTGCTGATGGTGCTGACCATGTGGGTGCGAACCGTATCAGCTAACGTGTCATCGGTTCCTTCCCTGGCCCGGCTTTCGCCGGGCTTGATTTTTTCTGGCGAAACAAAACGTTACACCCCGCGTATCTACTGACTTCCCTCTCAAATCGGCTCACTCGATCCCAATTTTTTCGCTATCGAAGCATCGATACCGTGAATCTTGCGCGATCACGCAACACTAGTCGAAAAAAAAACAAAGCTCACGAAGCAACAATTTTGTCAAGCGGCGAATCTGTCGATTTTGACAGAAATTGCCCCATTTCAGATCAAAACCCTCTGGGGCGCTTTAAAACCGGGCGTTTCAGCCAACTATCATTTTTGGCGATGGTCGTTAGCAATCTTGTTAACTTCTACTTAATCCGTGCGCGCGTAACATTAGCTCCATACCCAAGTTGAAAAAATTATTGAACTTTGCTGGAGCAAACATCATGAAAACTTCAAATCTTGTTTTTGGTCTTGGTCTTTCGATTCTGGCGTCGAGCGCATTCGCTCTGCCTGTTTCCGATAGTCACTCCGTTATTAACAGCACTGTTGTTGCTGAAGGTGGTTCTTCTCACACCAATGCTTCGCACACCGGTTCTTATCGTCAGGCTTCCGATGGTTCGGATCACGTCGGTGCCAACCGCTTGGCTGCTGACGGTGCTGACCACGTCGGCGCAAACCGCCAGGCCGCTGATGGCGCTGATCACGTCGGTGCCAACCGCTTGGCCGCTGATGGTGCCGACCACGTCGGTGCAAACCGCCAGGCCGCTGATGGCGCTGATCACGTCGGTGCCAACCGTTTGGCTGCTGACGGTGCTGACCACGTTGGTGCAAACCGCGTTAGCTGATACACCGTTTCATTGTTCCACCTCCCGAAACTCCCTTTGTAGCCCGACTGATGTCGGGCTTTTTTTGCCTGTCGAATAGCTGGCATCCCGCGACGATGCCGAGCACTATGGTCGCCTTCATTTTCCGCAGGCTGCCGCCATTGCCCACCCTGCCGTTTACGCCCGCTATCAGGAACTGAACCATGTCAGACGATATTCATTTCTACGAACCCTCCAAGGGGCACGGTCTGCCTCACGATCCGTTCAACGCTATCGTCGGTCCTCGTCCCATCGGCTGGATTTCGTCTCACGACGCACAAGGCACGCTCAATCTGGCGCCGTACAGCTTCTTCAACGCCTTCAACTACGTACCACCGATCATTGGTTTCTGCAGCATTGGTCGCAAAGACAGCCTGAACAACATCGAGCAAACCGGCGAGTTCGTCTGGAATCTGGCCACGCGCCCGCTGGCCGAGCAGATGAACCTCAGTTGCGCGCCAGTCGGATCAGAGGTGAATGAATTCGAACTGGCCGGTCTCACTGCCGAACCGTCGCGCATCGTGTCGGTGCCACGAGTGAAGGAAACGCCCGTGGCATTCGAGTGCAAGGTGACGCAGATCATCCAACTACAACGCGCCGACAAAGAAGTCGTGCCGAGCTGGTTGATACTGGGAGAGGTGGTGGCAATTCACATCGCCAAGCGGCTGCTCAAGGACGGCATTTACGACACGGCTGCCGGTGAGCCGATCTTGCGCGGGGGTGGACCGGCCGATTACTTCCAGTTGGGCCCTGAGTCGCTGTTCAAGATGTACCGGCCAAAAGCCTGATCAATCCTGGGCGAATATCAACTCGCCTTCGGAGGTGACATCGATCAGACGCTCCAATTCCTCGACGGCTGCCAGATCGGCGGCCATCGCGGTTTTGAAGGTTTGATCGGCCAGTACACGATGAAACGCCGGAGCACCGCCAGCGCCCAAGCCCTTGATCGCGATCGCAGCGCTATAGCCACCGTCGCCGGGAATGGCGGCGGAGACGGCTTCGTAATGTTGGAATTCTTTGCGTGCCATGGGTGGAGCTCCTGCCCTGAAGAAATAAGGCGAGGATTTTAAACGTTCGTCCCCCGATCTGCTCACTCCTCGGTGACGAGACCGCTGGCGTAGCAGGCTGGGTTTACAGCCCCCCTTGTAGCAGTCCGGCTTGCCGGATTGCTAGGGGCGCGGCCAGGCCTCGTTAGCCCGCCATCCGCCTATCTGGGTACTCATAAGCGCTTTTTGCCTGAGCCGCCGTCACACTGGCAAAGGTCTGAAAATCCAGACTCCTGACCAGGCGCTCGTTCATCAACTCGGCAAACACTTTCAAATCCGGGGAAGCGAACCAGTCGTTCATCGCGGACTGATCCGCCCACCACCCATTGATGACCCACACGTCATCTTGGGTCATGGACTTTTGCAGCGCGAAGTGCAGGCAGCCTGCGGTTTTGGAGGACGGGCCAATTAACGCGCTCAAACGCGCGCCCAATTGCGCGCTGTTTCCGGCACTGGCGCGCACGCAGACGATGTGGCTCACGACGGAAGTGCTGTGCATGGTGTGCTCCTGCGTTGACGCCGCAACGGAGAATTGGCTTTGCGGCTGGAAGTGAAGATTAGGGGCCGAGGAGCCACTCCCGATAGCCAAATACTGCCCGGTTATTGCCTGATTCTGCGCGGACAATAGTCAAGGGCTTGTACGAGCGTGCGGTTTTCGAGGCGCTCACAACGGGACTTTCAAGCAATCGACCCCGTTGAACAGGGCACTTCGTCGTAACAGACGTGAAGCCGGGGCAGAATCAGGCAATCATCCGACAGGATCCGCCTAACGCTCGCGATTGCACAAAAATAAGCTGTGCTGCATCAATGCTCCACCAGAGGACTTTCCCATGCTGCCGACCGCCATCGCGCCTGCCTTGCCAGACGCCCCTCCCGCGCCGGAACTGAGCGCGCAAATGGAGCAACAGCGTATCGAACTGGCTGACCTGATTCGCCGCCATGCGCCGACCGACGGCAGCTTTCAGACCGTGATCAAATCACTGTTCATGGTCCGCCATGATCACCCACAGCAATCGGTGCCCGGTTTGGTGCAACCGGCGCTGTGCATCATGGCCCAAGGGCGCAAGGACGTGACCCTGGGCGGGGAATTGTTTACCTACGACCCGCTGAATTATCTGGTGCTCTCCGTTGCCCTGCCCATCAGCGGCAAGGTTATTTATGCCACCCCCGAAGAGCCGCATCTGGCGATGCGCATGGACATTGACCCGGCAGACATCAATGCCTTGATTGCCGAAGCAGGTCCGATGAGTGTGCCGACCCGACCCAGCGGTCGCGGGATGTACGTCGAACGCATCGACTCACAACTGCTCGATGCGGTCATCCGCCTGATTCGCTTGCTGGACAGTCCGAAAGACATTCCCATGCTGGCGCCGTTGATCACCCGTGAAATCCTTTACCGCCTCTTGCGTGGGAGCGAAGGCTATCGGCTGTACGAAATAGCGATCTCCAATTGCCAGACCCATCGTGTCACCCAAGCAATCAAGTGGCTGAACGACAACTTCCAGCAACCGCTGCGCATCGAAGAGCTGGCGCGTGAAGTGAACCTGAGCGTTTCGACGCTGCACCATCGTTTCAAGGCCGTCACGGCCATGAGTCCGTTGCAGTATCAGAAGCAGCTGCGTTTACAGGAGGCCCGCCGCCTGATGTTGGCGGACGGGCTTGAGGCGTCGGCGGCTGGCTACCGGGTGGGCTATGAAAGCCCGTCCCAGTTCAGCCGCGAGTACAGCCGTCTGTTCGGCGCGCCCCCGTTGCGGGATCTGGCGCGCCTGCGCAAGACGCTGTGATCAGACCGCACGCACCACGTGCTTGATCTCCTGAAACGCTTGCATGCCCCAAGGCCCCAACTCGCGGCCCAGACTGCTCTGTTTGAAGCCGCCCCATGAGGTCTGCGGGAAAATCACCTGCGGCGAGTTTATCCATACCATGCCTGCCTGCAGGGCATTGGCGACGCGATCCGCCGTCGCGCTGTCGCCGCTGACCACACTGGCCACCAATCCAAACTGGCTGTCGTTGGCCAGCGCGATGGCTTCGGCCTCCGAGTTGAAGCCCCGGACACACAGCACCGGCCCGAAGATTTCTTCACACCACAAGGCACTGTCCAGCGGCACCTGGCTGAACACCGCTGGCTCCAGGAAGTAACCCCGAGTCTGACCAGCCGGGCGCTTGCCACCACACAGCAGTCGCGCGCCTGCGTTCTTTCCGGCTTCGATGTGGTTGATCACGCGCTGGTATTGCGCCTGATTGACCAAAGGCCCCATCTCCGTGCCTTTTTCCAGCGGGCCGGCCACCTTGATCGACTGCGCCTTGGCGACGAGGCGCTGCAAGAAAGGCTCCAGCAGTTCCTGCGCGACCAGCACGCGACTGGTGGCCGAGCACATCTGCCCCGCGTTGAAATAGCCGCCACCACTGGCCAACTCCACAGCCAGCTCCAGATCGGCATCGGCCATGACCAAGAGCGACGATTTGCCACCCAACTCCAGGCTCACGCCTTTCACGGTTTCCGCCGCGCGCTGCATCACTTGCACACCCACGGCGTTACTGCCGGTGAACGAGACTTTGGCGATGTCAGGGTGTTCGGACATCGGCGCGCCGACCGCCAGACCGGTGCCACACACCACATTGAACACACCGTTGGGCAGGCCGCTCTCGGCAATGATCCGGGCCAATTCCAACTCGGCCAGTGGCGTGACTTCAGACGGTTTGAGCACCACGCAGCAACCCGCCGCCAATGCTGGAGCCAGTTTCCACGCGGTGGTCACCATCGGAAAATTCCACGGCACGATCAGCCCGACGATGCCACACGGCTCGCGGCGCAAGCGCGCGGTGAAGTCCTCGCTCGGCAGTTCCACTGCACGGTTTTGTTGGCCATCAGCCGCTTCCGCCAAATCGGCGTAATAGTTGAACGTCGCGATCACATCATCAACATCGATGACCGCCTCGAAACCGGGCTTGCCGTTGTTGGTCGACTGCAACGTCATCAAATGTTCGCGCTTGGCGGCGACGCCTGAAGCGATCTTGCGCAGGATCATCGCCCGCGCGGCACCCGTGGTTTTCGACCAGGCGCCAAACGCCAAGCGTGCTGCTTGCACGGCGTCGTCCACCGCCCCCGCATCACCGCCCGTCACGATGGCCAGACGCTCCTCCGTCGAGGGATTGATCACGGTCAGTTGCTCACCGCCCGCGCGCCACAGTCCGTCGATGTACAGCCCCTGCAAAACCGGATTCACCACTGCTGCCTCACTCATGCTTTCAACCCGCTCATCCAGCCGCGCTGGTCGATTTCGATCACGCTCGGAGCTTGCCGATCGCTCGCCGCACTCAATGCGGCTTTCAGTTGCTCGACGCCGCTGACCGCCTCGGCTGCGCAGCCCAATGCCTTGGCGACGCCAATGAAATCAGGGGTGTATATGTCCACGCCCACTGGCTCGATGGCGCGGTTGACCATGTATTTCTTGATCTCTTCGTAACCCTGGTTATTCCACAGCAGGACGATGATGGGCGTGCGCGCCTCAACGGCACTGGCCAGTTCCGAGAGGGTGAATTGCAGACCGCCATCGCCGATCAGGCAGGCCACCGGATTGCGTTCGCCTGAATCCTGACTGCCCAGCCAGGCGCCCACGGCGGCAGGCAGGGCGTAGCCGAGGGTGCCGTAGCCCGTGGACGAGTTGAACCAGCGACGCGGCTTGTCCAGGTCCAGCGTCAGGTTGCCGGTGTAGACCGGCTGGGTGGAGTCGCCGACGATCACCACATCCGGCAGCACGTCGAGCACGGTTTGCAGGAACAGGGTCTGGCCGCGCGTAGCTTCGTCCCAAATCGCGTCCAGCGTCGATTTCAATTGCGCGGCGCGTGCCCGGCCCCAGTCCCCGCTGCGCTCACTCAATGTTTCATCCGCCAACGCCGTGACCAACGCCTCGGCGGCGGTCTGCGCATCAGACACCAGCGCAACCGTCGGCGGGAAATTGCGCACGGTCTGATCGGGGTCGATGTCGATGCGCAGCAGCGTACCGGGGATCTTGAAATGGCCTTGGAACGTGATGTCGTAATCGGTCTCGGCCAATTCGGTGCCGATGGCCAGCACCACGTCGGCGCCCTTGATGATTTCGCGAGTCGGATCGAGGGCTTGGGTGGAGCCGATCAACAGTGGGTGATTCGACGGCAGCATGCCTTTGGCGTTGATGGTCAGCGCGACCGGCGCCTCAAGGGCTTCGGCCAGTTGTGTCAGCGCAGGCGCGGCATCGATGGCACCGCCACCGGCAAGGATCAGCGGGCGCTTGGCCTGCGCGAGCAAACCGGCCATTTGTTTGATGGCGGCAGGCGCCGGGCCTGCGCGGGTGATCGACACCGGCTGACTGTCGAGCAGGTGGTCGGCGTTTTCGACCATCACGTCCAGCGGGATTTCGATGTGCACCGGCCGTGGGCGACCGGCCTGAAAAACAGCAAAGGCGCGCGCCAGAACGGCGGGCAATTCGTCAGCCGACATCAGGGTGTGAGAAAACGCCGCCACGCCCGCGATCATCGCGCCTTGAGCGGGGAGCTCGTGCAGCTTGCCGCGACCGCCACCCAATTGGCCGCGAGATTGAACACTGGAAATCACCAGCATCGGAATCGAGTCCGCGTAAGCCTGGCCCATCGCTGTTGTGATGTTGGTCATACCAGGGCCGGTGATGATGAAGCAAACACCCGGTTTGCCACGGGTGCGCGCGTAGCCATCGGCCATGAACCCTGCACCCTGCTCATGGCGCGGCGTGATGTGATTGATCGACGACCGAGCCAATCCGCGATACAACTCCACGGTATGTACGCCCGGGATACCGAACACTTGTTCGACCCCATACCCTTCGAGGAGCTTGACCAATACTTCGCCGCACGTCGCCATGTGTCTGGACCCTTGTTCGTTCTTGAAATCGTCTTCGAAACTGCGTGTCTGGGAAACTACGCATCTGCGCGCCATTGGAACCGCGGGGCCGTATCAGTGACAACGCAAAAAATGTCATGCTTAGCCATGTTCTCAGCTCATGGCTTCAGCCACGCATGAAACGCCTGCCCCCACTCCCCGCCCTGCACACCTTTCTGGTGGTTGCCCGCTGCTGCAATTTCACACGGGCGGCGGAGTTGCTGCACATCACGCAAGGGGCGGTGAGCAGACAGATCGCGGGGCTTGAAAGTCATCTGGGCTATCAATTGTTTCATCGTCAGGCCAGAGGCTTGACCCTGACCGCGCAGGGGCGTGAGTTTTTTCCGCGCATCGAGCAGGTCTTCGGGCTGATCGAAGACGCCGTCGATCAAGTCAGTACTCATCAGCAGGCCCTGCAACTCAAGGCACCGACCTGCATCACCCGCTGGCTGCTGCCCCGCTTGATGCAGTGGCAAAAAGAGCGGCCCGATGTGCCGGTCGAACTGACCACGACCATTGCCCATGGCGTCGACTTCCGCCGCGAGCGCTTCGATGCGGCCGTGGTGTACGGCGGATATCCCGACGATTCGATGCATGTTCATCGCCTGCTGGACGAAGAACTCACTCCGGTGTGCGCGCCCTCTCTACTCGAAGGCCCGCAGCCACTCCAACAGATTGACGATCTGGAGGGGCACATGCTGCTGCACCCCACACTGGACGAACAGGACTGGGCGCAATGGCTCAAGGCCGCAGGTGCGCGCCTGAACAACGTCAGCAAAGGGCAGCACTTCGACACCATGGATCTGGCCATGACCGTGGCGTCGCAGGGCTCGGGCGTTGCGATAGGCGACTGGGCGCTGATCGGCGAGGACCTGAGCGCCGGGCGGCTGGTCACGCCGTTCGAGCTGAGACTCAAGACCGGCGCCGCATACTATTTCGTTTACCCGAACCGCACTGAAGCGACGCCGCTGATGCAAGAGTTGCTCAACTGGCTGCTGGCGCAAGCGCGTGCGCGTTAAAGTTCCATCGTCATAACGTCGACGACTGTCCCGTTCCGATAAAAACATTCAATGCCCAGCGTTACGCCATCATGGCCCAGACGGGCCTACACTGACCTTGTCCGACAAAAAAGTCATTTTTGTACGCGGATCGAGGTACACGTCATGAGAACCACAATAAAAAGACAAATGGTGTATGTGGTCGCTGTCGCTGCGGTGCTCAGCATCTATGCAGCCGGTGCTTACCGAATTGAGCAGATGCGGCAAATCCCGCGAGGAGCGGTGGTGTGCACGTTCGGCCACTGCGTACCGACGGACGCCAGCTTCAGTGCATTACGCTGATCGCGTCGCCAGGTTTCACCCGGAGGCCGCTATCGATTAGCTAGCTAACGGACTAGACTGGTCACACTTTTCCCGCCGTGTTGCGGCGGGTCAACCTGCCAGTTCGAGTCCCTGTTCGTGACCAGCCTCAATCAAACCCGCCCGGACATCCGCAGCATCCTCTTCGCGCTGATGATGGCCGTTTTCCTCAGCGCGCTCGACCAGACCATCGTCGCGGTCTCGATGCCCGCCATCTCCGCCCAATTCAAAGACTTCGACCTGCTCGCCTGGGTCATTTCAGCCTATATGGTGGCCCTGACGGTGGCCGTGCCCATCTACGGCAAACTCGGCGATCTGTATGGCCGTCGACGATTGATGCTGTTCGGGCTGGGCACCTTCACCGTTGCATCACTGTTCTGCGCCATGGCCCAGAGCATGGAACAACTGGTGCTGGCGCGAGTGCTGCAAGGCATCGGCGCGGGCGGCATGGTGTCGGTCAGCCAGGCGATCATCGGCGACATCGTTCCCCCTCGCGAACGGGGTCGCTATCAAGGCTATTTCAGCAGCATGTACGCAGCGGCCAGTGTCGCCGGGCCGGTACTCGGCGGATTCATGACCGAATACCTGTCGTGGCGCTGGGTGTTCATCATCAATCTGCCGCTGGGCCTGGTGGCCTGGTGGGTGGCGCGTCAGACGCTCATCGGGCTGCCGATTCCGCAACGCAAACCGATCATCGATTATCTCGGCACGGTCCTGATGATCATCGGCCTGACGGCCTTGCTGCTCGGCATCACGGAAATTGGCCAAGGTCACAGCTGGCGCGATCCCCGCGTCCAACTTCAATTGGGCGTAGCGCTGCTGGCCCTGGTGATTTTCGTCCTGTACGAGCGTCGCACCCGCGAGCCGCTGCTGCCGATGCACCTGTTCGCCAACCGCAGCGCCGTGCTGTGCTGGTGCACGATCTTCTTCACCAGCTTTCAGGCCATTTCGCTCATCGTGCTGTTGCCGCTGCGCTTTCAGACCGTCACGGGGGGCGGCGCTGACATCGCGGCGCTGCACTTGATGCCACTGGCCATCGGCATGCCCATGGGCGCCTACTTTGGAGGCCGTCGTACCTCACTGTCCGGGCGTTACAAACCCATCATTCTGACTGGCGCGCTGTTGATGCCCTTCGCCATCCTCGGCATCGCCTTCACGCCGCCCCAGTCCGTGATCCTGACCGGCTTGTTCATGGTGCTTACCGGCATCGCCAGTGGCTTGCAATTCCCTACATCACTGGTCGGCACTCAAAATTCGGTAGAGATGAAAGACATGGGCGTGGCCACCAGCACCACCAACCTGTTTCGCTCACTGGGTGGCGCGGTCGGTGTGGCGAGCATGTCGGCGCTGTTGCTGGCCATGCTCGCGGGCACAGGGCTTGGGCAAATCAGTGGCAGCGTGATCGGCGAAGGCAGCTCCGGCAACCTGCTGATGGACAGCCTGCATGCCGTCAGCGGCCCTGCGCTGGAGCTGTTGCGCGGGCAATTGGCGATGACGTTTCAGCACCTGCTGATCATCAGTGCCGGGGTTTCGTTGCTCGGGTTGGCCGCAGCGCTGGCAATGCCGAACAACCTGCTCAGAGGGCGGGCGGATAAGGATCGGTGAAGGCAGATTTTACGTCCGCCAAACACCCGTAGCAGTCCGGCAAGTCGGACTGCTACGGGGCTGTGTTTAGGCTGTCCCGAATCAACCGCTGTAATACCCCACCGTTACCAGAAAATCCCCCACTTTGCGCATGTACGCATGCTTGTGCTCGACCTTGCCGGTCACCGGATTGCGCCAGCGGTATTCGTATTCGCCTTCGGGCTGTTTCTTGATCATCTCCAGCATCGGCAGCCCCACCGGTTTGCCTTCCGGGTCCTTGACCTTGCTGAAGTCGGTATTCACCAACCGCAGGTTGGTGCCGTGGGCAACGTAGCGTTTGGTGTTTACGTTGACGACGAACACATAAAGGTCATCCTGCAAGAAACCGCCCTTGAGATTGTTGATGGATTCGAGGGTGCCATCCTCATCTTGCTCCAGCGCTTTGGAGGCCTTGTCGAGCAAGGCTCTGGCCTGTTCCGGCGCGGCGCGGGGCAGGTAATAACCCACGGCCAGAATACGGTTGCCCACCCGCTGGAAATACACGCGCTTGCGTTCAACCTTGCCGTCGCGCCAGTTCTGCCAGCGATATTCAGCCTGCTGGACACCCGCACTTTCCGGGGTTTGTAGGACCTGTTTGAAGCCTTTTTGCAGATCGGGATCGAGCACCGAGGAGATATCGCGTCCAATCAGCACCACCGACGGCCCGCCGCTGGCCAGCATCACACCGCTGGTATCCGTGACGAACACATAACGGTCTCCATCGACGAACTCGCCCTGTCGGCTAAATTCGGCCAATGCCTTGTCGCCCACCTGACGGTAATGAGCGACGGCCTTTTCCAATAGCGTTCTGGCTGCCGCTGCTTCCTGCTCTTCATCTCCGGTTGCCAGGGCCTGCGTTGCAAACACGCAGGCAACGGCTGTGAAAACGACTGTTCTCCAGCTTTTGAATCGCGAAAAGACCGCCATCGCACCTACCCCGTTTTTATTGGTTTGGGAGCAAGCGTAGACGCGCGATGGCAATCAAGCTGTCGTGTTGCTGAACGCGGTGATGGATTTGGGTAAAAGATGAGTAAATCGTCTGTTCAATGACGATGCACCTCTGTATAGGTGCAGGCTAAGCGCCACACGGTTATAGTCGGCTTCATCCTCACGCAGGCTCGGCGTGGGCGTGGGAAATGCCGTTTGACAAGACAGCAGCGCTCAACGATGCGCTGCGGTATCTCGCAAAGCGGGGCTGTAACGAAGCATATCCAGCACGGTATCGACCAGGCGTTCAGCGTCCTCGTGCAAGGGGAAGCTCTCTGGCACCAGTAACCACTGGCCCAAAATGCCGTGTATATAGGCATGCAGGCAAACGGCCGCCCGCTGCGGATTCAGGTCGGCAGGTAATTGCCCCTTACGCGCGGCGTTGCTCAAGGCCAAGGCAATGCGTTCGTTAGCGTCTAGCCAGACGAATTGTCGCTGGCGCCGCATGTCACACATTTCATCGGTGAATTCGAATTTATGAAAAAGAATTTCATTGATGCGGCGGGTTTTTGGGTCCGTGGCAACTTGCTGAAACAAATGAACCAAAAGCTTTCGCGTCCAGCCCAGAGGGTCCACTTCGTCCGCGCTCTCACTCGCGCGGGCCATTTCCTCCAGCGGCTCGTGCAGGCTGTCGAGCATCGCCTGCACCAGATCGGCCTTGTTGCTGAAATGCCAATAGATCGCGCCTCGGGTCACGCCTGCCAGCGTCGCGATGTCCGCCAACGTCGTGCGCGCAACGCCTCGCTCGAAAAACGCCTGCTCGGCCGCTTCCAGAATCTGCCTGCGCGTTTCCTGAGCTTCTTCTTTCGTGCGACGAACCATGGCAGTAAAACCTCAATGAAAATGCTTCAGGCTCTGCGGTCGAGCGGCCTGAAAAGCATAGCGGGCGGCCTTTGTAATGCCTTGTCCCGCGCGAGCAATCGATCCCCGCAATGCGCCGGACTGTCGCAGTTACAGGTGTTTACAAACAACCGTGAACGTAAGTATATTCATTAGCTTGCTACTTATCCAGCCGGAAAAGCATTAACACCCTTTCCACTTTTCATGAGCCCTGCTCCTGACCCGAGGATCTTCATGCAATTCAAGCCAGCTGTTACCGTACTGGTCACTGCCGCCGCCCTGGCATCGCTGCTCAGCGGATGCAGTAAAAAGGAAGAAGCGGCGGCGGCTGCTCCACCGCCCCCTCAGGTCGGCGTCGTGACCATCCAGCCCCAGCCTTACACCCTGATCTCCGATTTGCCGGGTCGCACTACTGCGTATCGCGTGGCCGAAGTGCGTCCCCAGGTCAACGGCATCATCCTCAAACGCCTGTTCACTGAAGGCACCGACGTCAAAGCCGGTCAGCAGCTGTATCAGATCGACCCGGCCGTCTATGAAGCCAACCTGAACAGCGCCAAGGCGACCTACGATGCCACCAGTTCGCTGGCCGGTCGCTACAAGCAGTTGATCAACGAGCAAGCCGTGAGCCGTCAGGAATACGACACCGCTGTGGGCAACGCGCGTGAAGCGCAGGCCGCCGTGCAGACCGCCGAAATCAACCTGCGCTACACCAAAGTGTACGCACCGATTTCCGGTCGCATCGGCCGCTCGCAAGTGACGGAAGGTGCGCTGGTCAGCAATGGTCAGGCCGATGCGATGGCCACCATTCAACAACTGGACCCGATCTACGTAGACGTCATTCAGTCGTCGACCGAGATGCTGCGTCTGCGCCGCGAGCTGGAAAGCGGCAAGCTGCAAAAGGCGGGCGACAACGCCGCCAAGGTCAAACTGACGCTGGAAGACAACAGCCAGTACCCGGTTGACGGCAAGCTGGAGTTCTCCGAAGTCTCGGTTGACCAGACCACTGGTTCCGTCACCCTGCGCGCCGTGTTCCCGAACCCGAACCACACCCTGCTGCCAGGCATGTTCGTGCACGCCAAGCTGCAAGCGGGTGTCAACGAGCAAGCGATTCTGGTTCCGCAACAGGGCGTGACTCGTGACCTGAAAGGCACCCCGACTGCACTGGTCGTGAACAAGGACAATAAAGTCGAGCTGCGCACCTTGGTCGCCAACCGCACCAGCGGCACCGACTGGGTCATCGAGAAGGGCCTGAGTGCGGGTGATCGCGTGATTACCGAAGGTCTGCAGTACGTCAAACCAGGCGCAGAAGTGAAGGTGTCCGAGGCAACCAACGTCAAGGCAGCTGCCCCGGCACCGGCGCAAGGGAGTAACTGATTCATGTCGAAGTTTTTCATCGACCGACCGATTTTCGCGTGGGTGATCGCCCTCGTGATCATGCTGGTCGGGGCTCTATCGATCCTCAATTTGCCGATCAACCAGTACCCGGCCATTGCGCCACCGGCCATCGCGATTCAGGTGACCTACCCAGGTGCGTCCGCACAGACCGTGCAGGACACCGTGGTTCAGGTGATCGAGCAGCAGATGAACGGTATCGACAACCTGCGCTACATCTCGTCTGAAAGTAACTCTGATGGCAGCATGACCATCACTGTAACCTTCAACCAGGGTACAAACCCTGACATCGCGCAAGTTCAGGTACAGAACAAGCTCAACCTCGCCACCCCGCTGCTGCCGCAAGAAGTGCAGCAACAGGGTCTGCGTGTGACCAAGGCGGTGAAGAACTTCCTGCTGGTCATCGGTCTGGTGTCCGAAGACGGCAGCATGGCCAAGGAAGACTTGTCCAACTACATCGTGTCCAACATCCAGGACCAGATCGCTCGTACGCCTGGCGTGGGTGACTTTCAGGTGTTTGGTTCGCAGTACGCGATGCGCATCTGGCTCGACCCGGACAAGCTGAACAACTTCCAGTTGACCCCGGTTGACGTGAAGTCGGCGATCACCGCGCAAAACGTTCAGGTGTCTTCCGGTCAGATTGGCGGCCTTCCTGCGGTCAAGGGCCAGCAACTCAACGCCACGATCATCGGCAAGACCCGTCTGCAAAGCGCCGAGCAGTTCGGCAACATCCTGCTGAAAGTCAACCAGGACGGCTCGCAAGTGCGCCTGAAAGACGTCGCCACCATCGGCCTGGGCGGCGAGAACTACAGCGTCGACGCGCAGTTCAACGGCAAACCGGCATCGGGTCTGGCAATCAAGCTGGCGACCGGTGCGAACGCGCTGGACACCTCCAAGGCGATTCGCGACACCATGAGCCGTCTGGAGCCGTTCTTCCCGCCAGGGATGAAAGTCGTCTATCCGTATGACACCACCCCGGTGGTGAAAGAGTCGATCAACGGCGTTGTGCACACCCTGGGCGAAGCGATCGTTCTGGTGTTCCTGGTGATGTACCTGTTCCTGCAGAACTTCCGCGCCACCGTCATCACCACGATGACTGTACCGGTGGTATTGCTGGGTACGTTCGGCATCCTCGCGGCTGCTGGCTTCACCATCAACACCCTGACCATGTTCGGTATGGTGCTGGCCATCGGCCTGTTGGTGGACGACGCCATCGTCGTGGTGGAAAACGTCGAGCGGGTCATGGCCGAGGAGCATTTGTCGCCTCGGGAAGCGACACGCAAATCGATGGAGCAGATCCAGGGCGCACTGGTGGGTATCGCCATGGTGCTGTCGGCGGTACTGCTGCCTATGGCCTTCTTCGGCGGATCGACCGGTGTGATTTATCGACAGTTCTCGATCACCGTGGTCTCGGCCATGGCACTTTCGGTATTGGTTGCGCTGGTCTTCACCCCTGCCCTCTGCGCCACGATGCTCAAACCGATCGACCCTGAAAAGCACGGCCAGCCGCGCAAAGGCTTCTTCGGCTGGTTCAACCGCACCTTTGACCGCAGCGTTCAAAGCTATGAGCGTGGCGTCGGCAACGTGATCCGTCACAAGTTTCCGGCGTTCCTCGCCTACCTGCTGATCTTCGCGGGCATGATCTGGATGTTCACCCGCATCCCGACTGCGTTTCTGCCGGAAGAAGACCAGGGCGTAATCTTCGCTCAGGTTCAGACGCCTCCTGGCTCTACCGCCGAGCGAACCCAGCAGACGCTGGACAAGATGCGTGAATACCTGCTGACCGACCCGGGCGTGAACTCGGTGTTTACCGTCAACGGCTTCAACTTCGCCGGTCGGGGCCAGAGCTCGGGCTTGGGCTTCGTCATGCTCAAGTCGTGGGAACAGCGCGACTCGTCCAACAGCGTGTTCGAAGTCGCCAAGCGTGCACAGGCGCACTTCTTCGGGTTCCGTGACGCCATGTCGTTCGCCGTGGTTCCGCCAGCGGTACTGGAACTGGGTAACGCCACCGGTTTCGACCTGTATCTGCAGGATCAGGGCGGTGTCGGCCACGAAAAACTGATGCAAGCGCGTAACCAACTGCTGGGTCTGGCCTCGCAGAGCAAGATTCTGACAGGCGTTCGCCCGAACGGCCTGACGGACGAACCGCAATACCAACTCGTGATCGATGACGAAAAAGCCCGCGCCCTCGGCGTGACGCAATCGGACATCAACACCACCCTCTCGGTGGCGATGGGCGGTAACTACGTCAACGACTTCATCGACCGCGGTCGTGTGAAGAAGGTGTACATCATGGGTACTCCCAAGTCCCGGATGAGCCCTGAAGACCTGAAGAAGTGGTACGTGCGCAACACCGCAGGCACCATGGTTCCGTTCGATGCCTTCGCCAGTGGTGAGTGGGTCTACGGCTCGCCAAAACTGTCGCGTTACAACGGTGTTCCGGCTGAGGAAATCCTCGGTACGCCAGCGCCGGGCTACAGTACAGGTCAGGCCATGGCCGAGATCGAGCAACTGGCCAAACAACTGCCGCCTGGCATCGGTTACTCGTGGACGGGCCTGTCGTTCGAAGAACGTCTGTCCGGTTCGCAGGCACCTGCGCTGTACGCCATTTCGGTTCTGGTGGTGTTCCTTTGCCTGGCTGCGCTGTACGAAAGCTGGTCGATTCCGATTGCCGTTCTGCTGGTCGTACCGCTGGGTGTCATCGGTGCACTGATGGCGACCAGCCTGCGCGGCCTGTCCAACGACGTGTTCTTCCAGGTAGGTCTGTTGGTGACGGTGGGCCTGGCAGCGAAAAACGCCATTCTGATCGTCGAGTTCGCCAAGGAATTGCATGAACAGGGCAAATCGCTGCTCGACGCGGCTGTCGAAGCCTGTCGCATGCGTCTGCGTCCGATCGTGATGACGTCCATGGCGTTCATCCTCGGCGTGGTGCCGCTGACCATTTCCAGCGGCGCAGGCTCGGGCAGCCAGCATTCGATCGGTACAGGCGTGATCGGCGGTATGATTACCGCGACCATCCTGGCGATCTTCTGGGTACCGCTGTTCTTCGTATCGGTATCCGGGTTGTTCAAGAGCAAACCGAAACACATCCCACACGATGAGGCTGGCCAATGAGCAAGTCCCTGATCTCTCTGGCAGTGACCGCGATCGTACTTAGCGGCTGCTCGTTGATCCCTGATTACAAACAGCCTGCTGCACCCGTGGCTGCGCAATACCCGCAAGGTCCGGCGTACTCGCCGGACAACGCGGCGAATCAGGCTGCTGCCGAACAAGGCTGGCGTCAGTTCTTCCATGACCCGGCCCTGCAACAACTGATTCAAACGGCCCTGAGTAACAATCGCGACCTGCGTGTCGCGGCCCTGAACATCGATGCCTACCGGGCGCAGTACCGCATCCAGCGTGCAGACCTGTTCCCGGCGGTAGCCGCCGATGCCACCAGCACCCGCCAACGAGTACCGGCTGACTTGTCGTCAAGCGGTCAAGCGGGCATCACCAGTCAGTACTCGGTAGGCCTGGGCGTCAGCTCCTATGAGCTGGATTTGTTCGGTCGCGTCCGTAGTCTCAGCGAGCAAGCACTGGAAACCTACTTCGCCAGCGAAGAGGCCCGTCGCAGCACTCAGATCAGCCTGGTGGCGAACGTCGCCAACGCCTATCTGACCTGGCAGGCGGACAAGGAACTGCTGAAGCTGACGCAGGATACCCTCGGTGCCTTTGAAGAAAGCTTGCGCCTGACCTCGCGCAGCAACGAAGTCGGGGTCGCCTCGGCGCTGGATCTGGCGCAGTCGCGTACCTCGGTTGAAAGTGCTCGCGTCAAGCTGGCCCAGTACCAGCGTCTGGTCGCTCAGGACGAGAACAACCTCGTCCTGCTGCTGGGCACCGGTCTGCCAGCCAACCTGCCAGCCGCACAACCGTTGAGCGCTGACATGCTCAACGAAATGCCAGCAGGTCTGCCGTCCGAACTGTTGCAGCGTCGTCCGGACATCCTTCAGGCCGAACACAGCCTGAAAGCGGCCAACGCCAACATCGGCGCGGCTCGCGCTGCGTTCTTCCCAAGCATCAGCCTGACGGCCAGTGCCGGGACGGCAAGCAGTGATCTGAGCGGCCTGTTCAAAGGCGGATCGGGCACCTGGCTGTTCACGCCGAAAATCAACCTGCCGATCTTCAACGCAGGCAGTCTGCGCGCCAGTCTGGACTACTCGAAGATCCAGAAAGACATTAGCGTCGCCAACTACGAGAAGGCGATTCAGACGGGCTTCCAGGAAGTCTCCGACGGTCTGGCGGCACGCAAAACCTTCACCGAGCAGCTCAAGGCGCAAAACGACTTCGTCAACGCCAACCAGGATTACTACCGCCTGGCAGAGCGTCGCTATCGCATCGGCGTCGACAGCAACCTGACCTTCCTCGACGCCCAGCGTCAGTTGTTCAGCGCGCAACAGTCGTTGATCACCGATCGTCTGTCGCAACTGAGCAGCGAAGTGAACCTGTATCGCGCCCTGGGTGGCGGCTGGTACGAACAGACCCCGACCGGTGAGAAAAAGCCGACCTCGGGCGACGTGCCAGAAATGCGCATGTTCTGACTCAGACCCGCAGACAACCTGCTGAGCGGTGCAAGGCCGCTCATCGGGGTGGCGGACCTGAAGCGGCGCACATAATCCGATGCCGGATCCCTGGCATCGGACTTTTTATGTCCGCTGACCGTCCCATGATTGATAGTTGAAAGCCCGCCACAAATATCCCGCTCATACTCCGCCCGGTTGTTGAACTGGAGTATCGAACAATGCCTGGCCAGACATATCCGTGCACCCGCCGGATATCCCTCTCCACTCAGTCACTGCCCACCGCCCCCAACCAACGCGCCGGGGACAGTTCATTCCTCCTTCATCCACGACTGAAAACCGTGGTGGACAATCATTTGTTGGATGACGTGAGAGATTCTATGGTCCCGGATATCTGGACCGCGCTTTTAAAGCGATTGGCGACGCTGAAATCCGGGGCAGATCCATTGTTGAGTGCACAGATATTTAGGATTTCGCCCCCTCGGGCGACGCGCGTTACCACTCCACATTCTCCCGACTGTCTTCGTCATCCGACGCACTCAGAGCAGTGTTCATGAACGCCTGCACCATGAAGCTCATGCTGAAGGCCTTGCTGAACGCCGCTCTGGCAACGGCGTAAGCGGGCTCACCCTCGTTCCCTTCTTCTTTGAGACGGGCCATGACCTGCTGCAATGCGGTCAGTTGCGGACCGCTGGTGCGAAAAGGCCGCTCGCCGTCAGCACCGACGAACTGCTTCAAAAACGCTTAAGCATCGAACTCAGCCCACCCTGGATCAAGCGTCGAGCCGGATCGGCCGCCAGTGTTGACGAGGCCCCTATGAAAAAGGCGAATCCCCGGCACACGAGATTCGCCTTCAGACAGCAAGCACGGGGTTGATCAGCTCAGCAGAAACTCCGTCACGCGCAGGGTGAACACTTCGCCCAACTCAACATTGGAAAGATGCGCCGCATAGAAATCCGACAACTGCGCCCCCTCGATGTGATTCTGCAAATAGTGTCCATCGGCAACCGTCGTCACCGCGTCATGACTGCCACAGATGATCAGCGTCGGCGCGCTGATCGAACTCACTTGTTTACGGAAATCCGCATCACGCACCGCCGCACAGCAAGCGGCATAACCCAGAGACGATGTAGCCGCCAACGAGTCAGTCACCGGCTTGACCTTATCGGCATGATCGCGAGCGAAATCAGGCGTGAACCAGCGCGCTACGGCACCTGCGCCCAATTCCTTCATCGCCTGCTCACCCCCCTGCTCCACCATCTCGATGCGCGGGTTCCACATTTCAGGCCCACCAATCTTCGCGGCGGTGTTGCACAGGATCAATTTGTGCAGACGGTCGTTGGCGTGAATAGCCAGCCATTGGCCAATCAGTCCGCCCATCGACAGCCCACAGAAATGCGCCTGCTTGATCTTCAGCACGTCGAGCAGCGCCAGCACGTCGCGCCCCAACTGCTCAATGGTGTACGGCCCTTGGGTGACGAGGGACTTGCCATGGCCCCGAGTGTCGTAACGCACGACCCGGAACGACTTGCTGAGCGCGGCGATTTGCGCGTCCCACATGTGCAGATCGGTCCCGAGAGAATTGGACAAAACCAGTACCGGCGCCCCCGCAGGGCCCTCGACCTGATAATGCAGTTCGCCGTCTTCAAGTTGTACGAATGCCATAGCAGCTCCCTTGTGTTGAGCACTTTGCTAGAAAGTCATTGAAGAGTATGGATGACGCGCGCCCGATCGCAGGCGCGCGCAATTGAATCAGTGATCTTCGTGCAGGTATTCCGGCTTCTTCGGCAGGCGCAGGCTGAAGAGGAATGCAATCGCCATCATGGCGGTCACGTACCAGTAGAACGTGTTTTCCGAACCCATGTTCTTGAAGCTCAGCGCCACGAATTCTGCCGAACCACCAAAGATGGCGTTGGCCACCGCATACGCCAGACCCACGCCCAGCGCACGAACGTGGACCGGGAACATCTCGGCTTTTACCAGACCGCTGATCGAAGTGTAAAAACTGACGATGGCCAGTGCCAACGTGATCAGGATGAACGCCAGCACCGGGCTGGTGGTGGTTTTCAGGGTCATCAGAATCGGGAAGGTGCACACGGTCCCCAGACCCGCGAACCATAACATCGACGCCCGACGACCGATCTTGTCCGCCAGCGCACCGAACACCGGTTGCATACACATATAAAGGAACAGCGCGCCGGTCATGATGTAACTGGCGGTCTTGGCATCCATGTGCACAGTGTTCACCAGGTATTTCTGCATGTACGTGGTGAAGGTGTAGAAAATCAGCGAGCCACCGGCGGTGTAACCCAACACAGTGATGAAGGCGCCGGAGTGGTTGCGGAACAGCGCAGCCATGCTGCCCGCGTCCTTGTCCTGACGCACTTCGGCGGTGGTGGTTTCTTTCAGCGAGCGGCGCAGCAGCAGCGAAATGACGGCCGCAATCGCTCCGACCACGAACGGAATCCGCCAGCCGTAGGCTTTCAGCTCATCGGCATTGAGAAATTGTTGCAGGATGACCACGGTCAGCACGGCCAGCAACTGACCGCCAATCAGCGTCACGTACTGGAACGAGGCGAAGAAACCACGCTGCCCCCGCAACGCGACTTCACTCATGTACGTGGCCGTGGTCCCGTATTCTCCCCCAACCGACAGGCCTTGAAACAGGCGCGCGACGAGCAACAGGAACGGCGCCCAAGCGCCGATGGCGGCGTAGGTTGGCAGACAGGCGATGACCAGCGAGCCACCGCACATCATCAAGACCGAAATCATCATGGAATTCTTGCGGCCGTGTTTGTCGGCGACGCGGCCAAACAGCCAGCCACCGATGGGACGCATCAGGAAGCCCGCAGCAAATACGCCTGCGGTGTTGAGCAATTGCACGGTTGGGTCATCGGAGGGGAAGAAGGCCGGTGCGAAGTAGATCGCGCAGAAGGCGTAGACATAGAAGTCGAACCATTCCACGAGGTTGCCGGATGAGGCACCTACAATCGCAAAAATCCGTTTGCTCCTTTCTTCTCCGGTGTAGTGAGTCGTTGTCATTATTTTTCCCCAGTTTTTATAAAGACCTGCCGTGAAGGCCCAGTCTACGACATAACCTGAAACACTTAGACTTAAGCAGTAACACTTCGACATCACAAGGACAACCGCCCGAGCCTGGAAGTTGCCTGTTCGTGGAGGCAGTCCATGGCTCGGGTGATTGAAACTCAATGATTTCAGGCGTGTGTCGCTTATCGTTCTATTGCCAGGGCCAGGCCCTGTCCTACGCCGACGCACATGGTCGCCAATCCTTTGCTGCCGCCGGTTTTCTCCAATTGGTGCAACGCTGTCAGCACCAGACGCGCCCCGCTCATCCCCAACGGATGGCCGAGGGAAATGGCGCCGCCATTGGGGTTGACCCTGGGCGAATCGTCCGCGATGCCCAGTTCACGCATGACCGCCAAGCCCTGACTGGCGAACGCCTCGTTGAGTTCGATGACATCGAAATCCGACACCGCCAACCCCAGACGCTCGACCAGTTTGCGCACCGCCGGGACAGGGCCAATGCCCATCACACGAGGTTCGACGCCCGCGCTGGCCATGCCCAACACGCGCGCACGGGGGGTCAGGCCATGTTTCTTGACCGCTTCAGCCGAGGCCAGAATCAGCGCCACCGCGCCATCATTCAGGCCCGCCGCGTTGCCTGCGGTGACCGTTTTACCGGCACCGTTGACGGGTTTGAGCTTGCTCAGGGCTTCGAGGCTGGTGTCGGCCCGTGGGTGCTCGTCTTTGTCGACGAGGGTTTCGCCCTTCTTGTGCGCGATACGCACTGGCACGATTTCTTCTGCAAAAAAGCCGCTGGCCTGAGCCGCCGCCGTACGCTGCTGACTGCGCAGCGCGAATGCGTCCTGGTCTTCGCGGGACACCTTGAAGTCTTCGGCGACGTTGTCACCGGTTTGCGGCATGGTCTCTACGCCGTACTGATCTTTCATCAACGGGTTGACGAAGCGCCAGCCCAAGGTCGTGTCTTCCAGCTTCTGGCCGCGACCGAAAGCAGTGTCGGCCTTGCCCATCACGAACGGCGCGCGGGACATCGACTCGACGCCCCCAGCAATCGCCAGGTCCATTTCGCCACAGGCAATGGCGCGGAATGCCGTACCGACCGCATCCAGCCCCGAAGCGCACAGGCGGTTCAGGGTCACACCCGGTACGGTTTCCGGCAGGCCCGCCAGCAACAGCGCCATACGCGCCACGTTGCGATTGTCTTCACCGGCCTGGTTGGCGCAGCCGAGGAAGACTTCGTCGACTTCCTCCCAGTTCACCGACGGATTGCGCTCCATCAGCGCCTTGATCGGCAATGCAGCCAGATCGTCAGCACGAACCGTGGCCAGTGCGCCACCGAAGCGGCCAATCGGGGTGCGAATCGCGTCGCAGATAAAGACCTCACGCATCATGCTTCTCCCGGTGCCTGACCGTGAGCGGCAGCGGTACGCGCTTCCAGATCACGCAGGGCAGACAATTCGTATTCGCTCGGCTCTTCAGACACCACAACGTTGTCCGCGAAACGAAGCTCCCAGCCTGTGGCCGCGATGACTTGTTCGCGGGTGACGCCCGGATGCAGCGTAGTTACGACGAATTCGTTGGTGCCCGCTTCCGGCTCCATGATGCACAAGTCGGTGATGATGCCGACCGGGCCGGCGCCCGGCAGGCCGAGGCGCTTGCGGGAATCGCCGCCCTCGCCATGCCCCACGGAGGTCACGAAATCCAGCTTGTTGACGAACGCGCGGGAAGACTGCTTCAGGATGATCAGCACTTCCTTGGCTGACCCGGCAATTTCCGGCGCGCCACCGGCACCCGGCAGGCGCACTTTCGGGTTGTGATAGTCGCCCACCACGGTGGTGTTGATGTTGCCAAAGCGGTCGACCTGCGCCGCACCGAGGAAACCGACATCCACCCGGTCGCCTTGCAGCCAGTAACGGAAGATTTCACTGGTGGAGACCACAGTGTCGGCGGTTTCAGCCAGCTCGCCATCGCCAATGGATAGCGGCAGCACGTTGGGTTTGGCACCAATCGGGCCGGACTCGTAGATCAACACGACATCAGGCGACGAGGTCAGACGTGCGAGGTTAGCGGCCTTGGAAGGCAAACCGATGCCGACAAAGCAGACCGAACCGTTCTTCAGGCGGCGAGCCGCAGCCACGGTCATCATTTCACTGGTGGTGTACGTCATTATTTTGCCTCCGAAGCGCGGGCCAGCTTGCTCTGGAACTCACTGAAATCACGGGTGCCGTGGATGTATTCCTCGATCCACGCAGTAAATGCCTCACGGTCGCGACCGATCGGGTCCCACGCCTGATAGAAACGGTTGTCACGCTCGTAGTAGCCATGAGCGTAGGAAGGGTGCGCACCACCGGGCACGACGCACACGGCACTCAGCGCCCAAGTCGGCAGTACACAGGCGTTCATCGGCGCGTTCAGGTCGTCGACGATTTCTTCGACGGTGACAATGCAGCGCTTGGCAGACAGTGCGGCTTCTTTCTGCACGCCAAGAATGCCCCACAGCAGCACGTTGCCTTTGCGGTCGGCTTTCTGGGCGTGAATCACGGTCACATCCGGGCGCACGGACGGCACGGCAGCCAACACTTCGCCGGTGAACGGGCAGGTCACGGACTTGATCAGCGGGTTGACCTTGGGCAAGTCGGACCCGGCGTAAGCGCGCAAGACAGCGAACGGCAGACCCGATGCACCCGCTACATAGGCGTTGGCCAGATCAGCATGGCTGTGCTCTTCGATTTCCATCGGTTGCGGCCATTGCTTTTCAACGGCGTCACGCAAACGATGCAGCGAACCTACACCCGGGTTACCGCCCCACGAAAAAATCAGCTTCTTCGCACAGCCGGCGCCAATCAGTTGGTCGTAGATCAAGTCAGGGGTCATGCGAACCAGCGTCAGGTCTTTCTTCTTCTGACGAATGATTTCATGCCCGGCTGCGGTAGGAATCAGATGGGTGAAGCCTTCCAGCGCAACGGTGTCGCCATCGTTGACGAATTGCTTCACGGCATCGTGCAGGGAAAGAATTTCAGCCATGGGGCGCTCCAGGTTCGAATCTCTATCGGTGAGCGGCGCGTTGTCGATCAGCGCCGGGATGAGATTCAGGTTATGCCTGAGCGTGGGGCGTAACAATCCGATAATCGACTATCTGTTCGATAATCGAACAGAGAGTGCATCAGCAGAAATCACGTGAACAACTGAGTGCTCAGGTCTCGACTGGCGTCGAGCATGATCGGCAGAAATTTCTGCTCAAGCTCATTGCGCGTCACCCGGCCCGCGCTGGTGCTGACATTAAGCGCGGCAAGCACCTGGCCGGATGCGTCGTAAACCGGAACTGCAATGGAACGCAGACCCTGTTCCAGCTCCTGATCAACAATGCACCACCCCTGCTGGCGAACCTGTTGCAGACATTCGAGCAAGGCGTCGGGTGTGCGCAGGGTGCGGCTGGTTTTGGGCTGCAGATCGACGTGATCGAGATACTCCTGCAACGACACATCATCCAGCGCCGCCAGCAGAATTCGCCCCATCGACGTGCAATAGGCCGGTAGACGACCGCCGACGGCCAGATCCACCGAAATCAGCCGCTGCGTCGTCGCCGAACGGGCTATATAAAGGATGTCATCGCCTTCGAGGGTGGCCATATTGCAGGCTTCATGCAACTGATTGCTCATGCGATCCAGATAAGGCTGAGACGACACTGCCAACGGGGTCGACGACAGATACGCATGGCCCAGAGTGAGCACTTTGGGCAGTAGCGAATACGTGCGACCGTCGGTGGTGGCATAACCGAGCTTGATCAATGTATGCAGACAACGCCGAACTGCAGCGCGCGGGATTTCGGTGCGATGGCTGATCTGGGCGATGGTCAGGTGCCGTTTACGCTCCTGAAAGGCATGAATCACTGCCAGCCCACGGGCCAGAGAGGTCATGAAATCCGGATCACCCGTAAAGGCCTGAATCCGCTTGGCAGGAGACGCCACAATGGGCGGGGCCAGCGAAGAAAAGGAATTACGCAGTTGATCGTTCATCTTCACACCGTTCGTCGCGGCCTTGCAGGCCTTCTGTAGCGCCACTCTCGCTTCTTTTGCAGAGAACGGCAAGAGCGATCCGTGCGATTATCGAACCACTGGCCGATAATCGCAATTGACCCGCCGCTCAGTTGCTTATACCTTTCACACGCCACCATGTGGCTTCTTGGAAATACTGGTCAGGTACCCACTGAGAAGTCCCAGGCAACGGCCTTGCTCACTGCAAGGCCGTTTTTGTCTCCACGCCTCCTCGCCTCGCAATAAATTGTAAGCAATCCAATACACTCACGCTTATCGCCCCATGAAGAGCGCCATGGAATTACGTCGCCAGTTTTTTGTCTCTGCATGCCGAGTTTTGAATATTAAAGTTTTGTCATGATTTCTCCTTCATGAACTTCGGAAGCGTCGTACAAGAAAACAGTATCTGTTCGCAGTTATTGAATTGAAGTGCGCTGCACAGTTGACTACCGCGATCTTCTTGGAGATAGTGCCCACTCATTGACGAGCTATAACGCCAAGGCGCGTGTGCCATCCGAAACCCTGAAGGTAATGGATCCAATCAACGCGCCGCATGCACTACCCGAGTGCCATGCCCGGCGATAGACAGGCCAGAAGCCTGGTCAATCTGCCAGCCTCCTGGCAAACCGAACACATGAATTGGGGCTACGACAGTTTTGTCGTTCTGGTGTGCGTAGCCGCATGTGACAAGAAGTGTTTAATACATTCGTTGAAGACTCATCGCACACGTTTGCCATCCGTCGCCAGCGCTCGACACTTCTGCCACCTGCGTTATCACCAGAATCACACTCGACACGATCAGGTAATAATGTGACCAAAGATGAACTGCGCGCAGAACTAGAGCGCCAGGAACAACGTTACAAGGAAGTCTACGGCGGTGAAGTGACCACCTACGCCGCCCAGCCGGAGCCCGAACGCAAGCCATGGCGCAAACGTGCCAGCCTGCTCGATCAGGCGTTCAAGCAAGAACTTCAGAAGATGGAAGAAGAGCTCAAGGAAGAACGTTGATCCTTGATCGGCTCAGGCTCGATGTACCGAGATAGGCAAGGTGACCCGCAAGGCTTTCCCACAGAAAGTCAACGGGGGTGAACGGGCAGAATTTTCGTTGCAGGTTGCTACCAATTGGCGGCTTGCCTATCGATTAGTTTTTTTTCTGTCATAATCCCGCCCCCTTAATACCGGGTCAGAAAACCTTCCATGATCGATTTATTCAGCGGACTGGATGCTTGGGTGATTGTGAGCTTGTTGCTCGCCCTGGCCTTCGTCCTCACCTTCGAGTTCATCAACGGCTTTCATGACACCGCCAACGCGGTGGCGACAGTCATTTACACCAAGGCGATGCCACCCCACCTGGCGGTGTTCTTCTCGGGTGTGTTCAACTTTCTCGGGGTGCTGCTTGGCGGCGTCGGCGTTGCGTATGCCATCGTCCATCTGCTGCCAGTCGAACTGCTGATCAACGTCAACACCGGTCACGGCCTAGCCATGGTGTTTTCGCTTCTGGCTGCGGCGATCACCTGGAACCTGGGCACCTGGTACTTCGGGATTCCGGCGTCCAGCTCCCATACGCTGATCGGTTCGATTCTGGGCGTGGGCCTGGCCAACGCGCTGATCAACCACATTCCGCTGGCGGAAGGCGTGAACTGGCAGAAGGCAATCGACATTGGCGCCTCGCTGGTGTTCTCGCCTCTGATGGGCTTCATCGTCGCCGCACTGGCGTTGATCGCGCTGAAGGCGTGGCGTCCGCTGTCGAAGATGCACAACACGCCGGAACAGCGTCGCAATACCAAGGACAAGAAGCATCCACCCTTCTGGAACCGTCTGGTGCTGGTGATTTCAGCGATGGCGGTCAGCTTCGTCCACGGTTCCAACGACGGCCAAAAAGGCATTGGCCTGATCATGCTGGTGCTGATCGGTATCGTTCCTGCCCAATTCGTGCTGGACCTGAGCACCACCACGTACCAGATCGAACGTACTCGCGACGCCACGCTGCACTTGAGCCAGTTCTACCAGCGCAACAACGCGACGCTGGGCGAATACCTGGCACTGGGCAAATCGACGAACGGCGACCTGCCGGAGCACTTCAGCTGCAACCCGGAGCAAACCGAGCCGACTATCGACGCGTTGCTCAATAACCTCAAAGGCGTAACGGACTACCACAGCCTGTCTGCCGAGCACCGCATCGAAACCCGCCGTTATCTGCTGTGCCTGGACGATACGGCGCGCAAGGTCGGGAAACTGCCTGCGCTCGACGCCCGCGAAAAATCCGATCTGGAAAAGCTGCGCAAGGACCTGACCGCCACGACCGAATACGCGCCGTTCTGGGTGATTCTGGCTGTCGCACTGGCGCTGGGTATCGGCACCATGGTCGGCTGGAAACGCGTGGTACTGACCATCGGCGAGAAAATCGGTAAACAGGGCATGACCTACGCACAAGGCATGTCGGCTCAGATCACCACTGCCAGCGCGATCGCCTTGGCCAACGTGTTCAGCCTGCCGGTCTCGACCACCCACATCCTGTCGTCTGGCGTCGCTGGCACCATGGTTGCCAACAGGAGCGGTCTGCAAGGCGGCACCGTCCGCAACATCCTGCTCGCTTGGGTGCTGACGCTGCCTGCCACTGTTGCGCTGTCCGCTGCGCTGTTCTGGCTGTCGTCCAAGGCGCTGGCGTGATTCAACAGCCCTCGTGACATGAAAATGCCCACAATTGAGTGGGCATTTTCGCTTCTACAGTCCACTTTAACGTCGCTTCTTACTGCCGCCCAACAAAGATCCCATGAGACCGCGCACCAATTCCCGACCGATCTGGTTGGCGGCCTGGCGCACTGCACTCTTGACCGCCTGCCCCGCCAGGCTACCCAAAAAGCCGCCTGCGAGATCGGCCAGACCGCCTTCGGACTTTTCTTCAGCGGCGGGTTTCGAGGCAGCATCAGGTGCAGCGCCTTTGCGCGCCAATAGCATCTCGTAGGCTGATTCGCGGTCCACCGCCTTGTCATACCGACCGGCAAGCGGCGAATGAGCAATCAGCACTGCTCGCTCCGCCTCACTCAGCGGCCCGATCCGCGATTGTGGAGGCGCCACCAGCACACGCCTGACCACTTCCGGCGTACCCTTTTCCTGCAAGGTGCCCACTAACGCCTCGCCGATACCCAATTCGGTCAGCACCGTCAGCGCGTCGAAAGCAGGGTTGGGCCTGAAACCCTCCGCCACGGCTTTCAGCGATTTCTGTTCCTTACTGGTAAATGCTCGCAGGCCGTGCTGAATGCGCAGACCCAACTGCGCCAGAACGGTGTCTGGCAGATCACCCGGCGACTGGGTCACGAAATACACGCCGACACCCTTTGAGCGAATCAGACGAACCACCTGTTCGAGGCGGTCTTGCAAGGCTTTGGGGGTATCGGCGAACAACAAATGGGCCTCATCAAAAAACAATGCCAGCAGGGGTTTGTCCGCATCGCCGCGCTCCGGCAATTGCTCGAACAATTCCGCCAGCAGCCAGAGCAGAAAGGTCGCGTACACTTTCGGCGCTTCATGCACCAACCGACTGGCGTCGAGTAAATGAATGCGCCCTCGCCCGTCACTTGCCGGTTGCAGAATGTCTTCCAGTTGCAACGCAGGCTCGCCAAACAGCGCCTCGGCCCCCTGCTGTTCCAGAACAGCCAGCCGCCGCAGCAGCGCCTGGCTCGAACCCGTCGTCATCAGGGCACTGTCCTCGCCCAATGCCTGCGGGTTGTCGTGCAAGTAATTGAGCAAAGCCTTGAGGTCTTTGATATCCAGCAACAACAGGCCCTCGCGATCCGCCACCTTGAACGCCGCGTACAGGGCCGACTGCTGACTGTCCGTAAGTTCGAGCAAACTGCCGAGTAGCAAAGGCCCCATTTCCGATAGTGTCGTTCGCAAAGGATGACCCGATTGGCCGTAAACATCCCACAATGTCACCGGATACGCCTGGGGCGTGTGATTGAGCCAAGGCATCCCCGCAATGCGCTCGGCGACCTTGCCCTGGGGGCTGCCCGCCGCCCCCAGACCGCACAAATCACCTTTGATGTCGGCAGCGAACACGGCCACTCCGGCATCGCTGAACACTTCAGCCAAGCGCTGCAAGGTGACCGTCTTTCCGGTGCCCGTAGCGCCTGCTACCAGACCGTGGCGATTACCAAGCCTGAGCGTCTGCCCGACCGGCTGGCCATCCGGCCCCGCACCAATCAGCATCTGTTGAGAATCCGGCATGTCTTCACCTACAAATCAAATGGGAGTTGCAGCAAGACCACGGCGAAACGACACACCCTTGCCTGCATCGACGATTGCCAACTGAAGTCAGCCCCTTCACTCTAGTTCAATGCAGCCCGGGCACCGGCCACCCACCACCTGCTGACGAACACCTGATTGTGAACGCTGTCCACTCAGCACCCAAAACGAAGAGCATTTGTCATCGTGCCCATTGCCTTTTTCTTACCCGCGTTCAAATCGTCCAACAGGTCCTGCGCGTGAAACGACTCGTCTGGCTTGTCGTCATTCTGCTGATCGCCTTGCTGATTCCGTTCTTCATGGGCGGCGCAGAGATGTTTCACCGCTTGCGCAATTTTCCCCTGACACTGCTGCTCGCCATGTTTGGCATGGTGCTGGTGGGATGGTGCGCCAACACCATGCGACTGCGGCTATTGCTGGGTGAGAGCGCTGCCGGAGTCGGCATGCGTAAAAGCTTGGGCATCGTCATGGCCACGGAATTTGCCTATAGCGCGACACCTGGAGGCAGCGGCGCGCCATTGACCTTGGTGGCGTTGTTGTCACGTTGCGGCATCGGCCCTGCCAGAAGCACGGCCGCGTTCGCCACCGACCAACTCAATGATCTGGTGTTTTTCCTGCTGGCACTGATCGGGATTCTGATTTACGCGGTCTTTCACAAGCTCAGTGAAAATCTGGAATGGATGCTCATCGCCAGCGCGCTGCTGATCGGCGCGGGTTTATGCGTGTGTGCAGGTTTCGCACGCTTTCACCGGCGCATCATTCTGTTTAATGGCAAGTTGCTGACACGTCTGAGACGCAAGAACACCACACGCATTCGCTGGGCACGCAAACTTCTGCATTTTCGCGACGCACTGGCTGACACCTGGAAAATGCCCCATCGCATTCTGCTCAAGGTATTCGCCCTGACCTGCGTGCACTGGGGCCTGCGCTACAGCGTGATGTATCTGGCCCTCAGAGGCCTGGGAGTCGACATCGACTGGGCCTGGACGTTTCTGGTGCAAATGCTGTCGCTGAGTGCGGGACAGTTCAGCCTGTCACCGGGCGGTGCCGGGGCTGCGGAATTGACATCAGCCGCCCTGTTGGCGCCGATGGTGGGTAAATCGACCGCTGCGGCGGCGATTCTGATCTGGCGGATCGTGACCTACTACTTCTACCTGATCGCAGGCGGGCCGGTCTTTCTGCTGATGGTCGGCAAGCCGCTGCTGATGAAGCTATTGCGAGTCAGGACCGGCTGACTCGTCCTCATCAGGCTTCACCTGTTCCCACAACTGCGCAGCGCCCTCGAACTCGGTGCCGTCTTCGGGAGACAGCGCATCCGGGTCGTAACGCGTCAGACAGCCTTCACCCAGCGTCGGCGGGGCTTTGGACGTGGCTTTGTCGAGTGGATGGGTCATTACAGAATGCCTCCGAAGATGGGGACACGTGTCCTGTGGGAGCGAATTCATTCGCGATGCAAGGGTACATCCGGCAGTTACGCATAGGATGTACCGCGCTCTCGCGAAGTACCGCCCAGAATGAATTCACCCCCGCAGGGCTGGGCGTGCTTCGAGCTTAGTCGAACACCACCGTCTTGTTGTCGTGCACCAGAACGCGGTCTTCCAGATGCGCGCGCAAGCCGCGAGCCAGCACCATTTTCTCGACGTCACGACCGAAACGTACCATGTTTTCGATGCTGTCGCGGTGGCTGACACGCACCACGTCCTGTTCGATGATCGGACCGGCATCCAGCTCTTCGGTCACGTAATGGCACGTCGCACCGATCAGCTTCACGCCGCGCAGCGACGCCTGATGGTAAGGCTTGGCGCCCACGAACGACGGCAGGAAGCTGTGGTGAATGTTGATGACTTGATGCGCGTACTCGCGGCACAGTTGGGGCGGCAGGATCTGCATGTAGCGCGCCAGTACCACCACATCGGCCTCATGCTGCTTGACCAGACGCGACACTTCGGCGAACGCAGGCTCCTTGTCCTTTGGGTCTACCGGGACGTGGTAATAAGGAATGTCGTGCCACTCGACCATGCTGCGCAGATCCTGATGGTTGGAAATCACGCAGGCGATTTCGCAGTCCAGTTCATCGCTGTGCCAGCGGTGCAACAGATCCGCCAGGCAGTGCGATTCGCGGCTGGCCATGAGTACGACGCGCTTTTTCTGATCGGAGTCGGTGATGCGCCAGTCCATCGAAAACTCTTCCGCGATCGGGGCAAATGCCGCGCGAAAGCCTTCCAGGTCAAAAGGCAGGGTGTCGGCGCGGATTTCATGCCGCATGAAAAACCAGCCGCTGAGGTTGTCAGAGTGATGGCTCGCTTCCGTGATCCAGCCGTTGTACGACGCCAGAAAGTTACTGACTTTGGCAACGATGCCGACACGGTCCGGGCAGGCGATCACCAGACGAAAAGTGCGCATGGGGGAAAACTCCAGAACTTCGCAAAGGCGGCTATTCTAGCGATAACCCGGCGCCAGTGCAGTATGCTGATCACGCAGATTTTCCCCGGGCAGAAAAAAGGATCCGATCAATGGTAATGGACCGGTGTTTTCACCCGAGGTCCGCCCGCGCCGAACATGGCGTCGCTAAAAACTTATTAACCCTCACTTCTTACCGCCGACAGTGTTGTTTGATGGCCCGCGTATGTTCATACGCTATTTCAAAATGCTACGAATAAAACTTTTCTTAAATGTTTACTTGCGCAAATACTGTGACTATTATTGCGTCATTGCACCCCGCTCATCACAACACAGGTAGCCCTCATGTCCCTGATCAACGAATACCGCGCAACAGAAGAAGCCATCAAAGAATTGCAGGCCCGTCTGCAAAACCTGCAACAAGACGACAAGCTGCAAAAAGAACTTGAGTTTGAAGGCAAGCTGCGGTCGCTGATGGGTGAGTACCAAAAATCGCTGCGCGACATCATTGCGCTGCTGGATCCAGAATCCAAACTGAAGGCCCCACGTGGCGCCGCTGTCAAAACTACCGGCACCAAGCGCGCACGCAAGGTCAAGCAATACAAGAACCCGCACAACGGCGAAATCATCGAAACCAAAGGCGGCAACCACAAAACGCTGAAAGAGTGGAAAGCCAAGTGGGGCGGTGACGAGGTTGAAAGCTGGGCAACGCTGCTGGGCTAATTAGCCCGCGTGTTGTAACCGTCGTTGTACAGTGATGTGCGACCTGAAAAACGCCAGCGATTGCTGGCGTTTTTTATTGCCCCGGATTCATCATGCACCTGCGTCAAAGTCCGACTCGTTGCTGCAGTTGCAGCGAGTAATCCTGCCACTGGGCCAGCACCTTCAATTGATCCGGTGTCGCCTTCAGCGACAGCTCTAGCAGCGCCTTGGTAAAGGCCTTCAAGGTATTCGGGGCGCCTGCTTCAGGATCGGTCAAGCGTTGCTGACAAAAACTCAACCAGCGCTGCCGTTCAACATCGTTCAAGGTTTCAGCAAAGTTTCGTGCCCGGTAACGAAACAGCAACTCAGGCAACCGTGGATCATCAAAAAGCCACGGATCGCTGGCCAACTGTTGCGGTTCGGCCAGACGCACCTGCTCACAGAGACGACGGTCCCGATCGTTAATGAATCCATCATATAATTGTTGTTCCGGGTCATCGCTGACAGCGAATTCGTCAGCGCCGTAAACCGTTTTCAACTTATCCAGCCAGATCCCCTGCCCTTCACTCAGGTCCCGGGCACGTGCCTTGTAAACGTCCATATCCAGTTGCAGACGCTCACGGTCCTCCTCTCGCAACACGCTTAACGGGGCCACGACCGGGCACTTGTTTATATGCAGTAGTTTAAGCGGCACCGGCAACTGGCCGTCGAGCAGATCTTCGCGACGGGTATATAAGCGCTGACGCAACGTTTGCGCCGCTTCATCCAGTAATGGACGGGGGTCATGAAAAAGGTCGCAGACAATCAGGGCATTGCGATTGGTCGGGTGCCAGGCCAGCGGCAGAACAACGCTCAAATAACTTCGCGCGGCGGAAAAGCGTCCGGATATATGAACAAGCGGCTGTAGCAAACGGATCTGATCCTGAACCTTATGTTTACTGCGTAGCTGAAAAAGATAGTCGTACAGCTTGGGCTGCTTGTCCCGGATCAGGCGCGCCAGTGCAATCGTCGCTCGCACATCGGACAGCGCGTCGTGAGCCTGTCCATGGTCTATACCGTTGGCGACGGTCAATCGCTCCAGCTTGAGCGTGACCCGCCCCTCTTCCTCCGGCCAGACGATCCCTTCGGGGCGCAAGGCATAGGCCGTACGCACGACATCGATAAGGTCCCAGCGGCTGTTGCCACCTTGCCACTCGCGTGCATAGGGGTCGTAGAAGTTGCGATAAAGGCTGTAGCGGGTCATCTCGTCATCGAAGCGCAACGTGTTGTAGCCCGCACCACATGTACCGGGCAACGCCAGCTGGGCATGGACCCGAGTCATGAAATCTGCTTCGCACAGGCCCTTTTCAGCCAGCCGCGCAGGTGTGATACCGGTGACCAGACACGCCGCCGGATGAGGCAGGATGTCATCGCTGGGTTGACAATAGAGGTTCACGGGTTCGTCGATTTCGTTGAGCTGGTCGTCCGTGCGGATCCCCGCCACCTGAAGCGGCCGGTCGTTACGCGGATTGATCCCGGTGGTTTCGTAGTCGTACCAGAAGATGCTGGAAGTCACGGGTAGATCCTGAGCAAAAGTCCCGCGCAGTCTAACAGATGCGATCAGGCACCCAGACCGTCCAAAAGGCGTCGTGAAGTGTTTAAAGACGTTTCCCACAACACGGTTCAGAATCGTCCGGTTGCTTAGCGTTCATACCGTGGCTAGCATCAACTTTTATTTTCAGGCATACCCCTCCCGACAATGTCCTCCTCGCAAGCCTGGCCAAGGAACGCTGCACAGCCTGCCCCGCTGGACACCCGCATCCGCATGGAAACTCCGGAAGGCATCGATTTGCTGCTGCGCCCGGCGGGGCTGTTGTCCCGTTCACTGGCGTTCACGATCGATCTGGCCATTCGCGGCGTGTTACTGATCGCGTTGTTCTTCCTGCTCGATGCCTTCGGCGAATTCGGCAGTGGGGTGTTCGTGCTCACACTGTTTCTCATCAACTGGTGGTACATGGTGCTGTTCGAAGTGCTGCATCAAGGGCGCACACCCGGCAAACAGATCATGGGCCTGCGTGTGGTTCATGACGACGGCACGCCGGTGGGGTGGTCGGCCTCGCTGCTGCGCAATTTGCTGCGCTTCGTCGACATGCTCCCGTTTGGGTACAGCGTCGGCGCCTTCGCTTGCCTGCAACATCCATTGTTCAAGCGACTGGGGGATCTGGCCGCCGGCACACTGGTAATCTACCGCGACGTTCCGGTCACGCGTCCTGCCGTACCGGATGCTCCCTTGCTGATGCCCCCCCTGCGTCTGACACTGGACGAGCAGCGGGCGATACTGTCCTTTGCCGAACGACAACAGCACTTCACACCCGCCAGAGCGCAGGAACTGGCTGCGCTGCTGGTGACGCCCCTGCAAATGCCGACGCAGACGCCCCCTCAACATGCGGTTGACCAGTTGAACGGTATCGCGCGTGGGCTGGCGGGGTCACCATGAAACAACGCGAGTTCGAACAACGCCATCAGGCAGACTGGACGCGCTTCGCCGAGCGCCTGGTGATCCTGGAGAGCAGTCGTCGCCTCAACGAAGCGGGCAAGGGCTTCACCGAAGACTATCGCCAGATTTGCCGGCACCTGGCTCTGGCACAGGAGCGTGGGTACAGCAGTCACCTGGTCGATCCCTTGCAGCAGCTGGCGATGCGAGGTCATCAACAGCTCTATCGTCATCGCAGCCAACTCGTGGCCCGGCTTCTGAGTTTCGTTCTGGCTGACTTTCCTCGGCTGGTACGTGCCGAATGGCGGCTGGTCGCCTTCTCGGGAGTGCTGTTCTTCGGCAGCCTGTTCATCATGGGAGTGCTCGTTCACGGCTACCCGGACCTGATCTACAGCGTTGTCAGCCCCGCAGAGGTCAGTGAAATGGAGGGCATGTACGACCCGGCGGCCAGACGCCTTGGACAGTCTGCCGAGCGGGCGTCGAGTACAGACTGGCTGATGTTCGGCTACTACATCATGCACAACATCGGCATCGCGTTTCAGACCTTCGCCAGCGGATTGCTGTTCGGCCTGGGCAGTCTGTTCTTCCTGCTGTTCAACGGTTTGATGATTGGCGCAGTAGCGGGGCATCTCACGAACGTCGGGTTTGGTGAAACCTTCTGGCCGTTCGTGGTGGGCCACGGTTCATTCGAGTTAACCGCCATTGCCCTGGCAGGCGCGGCAGGTTTGAAACTGGGTTGGGCGTTGCTGGCGCCCGGTCCGCTGCGGCGTGGCGAAGCCTTGAGAGTGGCCGCGCAAACCAGCGTTCGCCTGATGGGTGGCGTTATCCTGTTTCTGATGATCGCCGCCTTCATCGAGGCCTATTGGTCATCGATGACCTGGCCGCAGCCCGTCACCAAGTACCTGGTCGGTGCCACGTTGTGGTTGCTGGTCGGCGCCTATCTGATTTTCGCCGGACGCACCGCCCATGCGCCTGACTGAAGCCCACGTGGCCATCCGCCCGCGCAACCCTTGGGAAGCCGTCGACCTGGGTGTCCTGTTCGCGCGCCAGCACCAATATTTGTTGATAACCAGTTGGGCGTTGGTGACGCTGCCGACGTTCCTGCTGCTCAGCGTGGTGCTGTGGGACTATCCGACCCTCGCGGTGCTGCTGTTCTGGTGGCTGAAGCCCGCCTTCGAGCGTCTGCCCCTGCTGATCCTGTCGCAAGCCCTGTTCGGCCAGCCTCCCACACTCAAAAATGCCCTTGGCGCCTGGGTTCGAGCGCTCAAACCACAACTGTTGGCCAGCCTGACCTGGCGCCGCTTCAGCCTCAGCCGCAGCTTCAATCTGCCGGTCCTGCAACTGGAGGGGCTGGATGGCTTGCCCCGCGCGCAACGCATCGCGCTGCTTGGCCAGAAAAACCTTTGGGTGGCTCGCTGTCTCACCTCGATGGGCAGCACACTGGAAATGTGCCTCTGGATAGGCCTGATGGTGTTGTTCTATACGCTGATCCCTCAACAGGTCGAGCTGGACTGGTCATGGCGCAGCCTGCTCGCCGTTGATAGCAGCTGGAACTGGCTGGAACACCTGACCAACGCGTTCTATGCGCTGGTACTGGTGATGTGGGGACCGATTTACGTGGCATCCGGATTTGCGCTGTACATCAATCGCCGCACCACACTCGAAGCCTGGGACATCGAATTGACGTTCCGCCGCCTGCGTCAGCGAGTGGTCGGCAGTGCCTATGCCTTGTTGCTCGGCGTCGCACTGGCGCTGAGCGTTTCGCCGTCCAGTGTCATGGCAGACGAAAGCGCTGACGAGCCGAATTACAGCTGCCCGCTGCCACCACTGGATCTGCCGCAAACAGAGGATCAGGTCGCAGCCCCCAACACGGCAAGGCTGCTCAATCAGCCACTGACCAGTGCAGCGTCCCGAGAGGCGATCAAAGGCGTGCTCGACAGCCCGCCCTTCAAGAACCCGAAAAACGTTTCAGGCTGGCGGCTGCCCGAACAAAAGCACAACGCGAAAACAAAGGCCAGCGACACCCCTCAGTGGCTGGCAAAGCTGATTCTGGGCATGCTCAACCTTGGCAAAACGCTTTCAACCGTATTCGAAGCCCTGCTCTGGACGCTTCTCGCACTGACCTTGGGCTGGGTCATCTGGCGCTATCGGGCCTGGTTCGGCACATTCGTCAGCCGCAACAAGGCGACACCTGTAACTCGCCACAACGTTCCCCAGCAATTGTTCGGCTTGCAGGTGAATACAGAGAGCCTGCCGGACGACGTTGCCGCTGCCGCCGAACGACTCTGGCAGCAATCACCTCGCGAAGCGCTCAGCCTGTTGTATCGCGCACTGCTCAATCGCCTGCTGACCGACTACCAACTGCCCTTGAAAAACTCGGACACCGAAGGGCAAGTGCTGGCGCATACCGAGCGATTGAACCTGCCCCCCTTGCATGCCTTCAGCCAGACCCTCACCCATCACTGGCAAACCCTCGCCTACGGCCACCAACTCCCCGCCGCAGAGGTGCTGAAATCGCTGTGCGATGACTGGCGACGTCTGTTTACCGGAGAAACGACAGCATGAGCCGCCGTATCGGGTTCGTGATCATTGCGCTGGTCCTGCTCAGCATTGCGGGCGCCAGCGTGCCTCTGCTCAAGCGCCTCGAACACTATCAGGAAGTGGTCGATCAAGGCCCTGCCCCAGAGGTGAGAGCGAATCCCTATCTGGCGGCTGAGACGTTTCTGCGCGAGCGCGGCATCACCGTCAACACGACACAGGCCCTCAACGTGCTGCCTGATATCGGTCAGCAGCCTCAGACCCTGATGCTACTGGACACCCGCGAAAAGATGACGCCGAGCGAAGTCCAGCGTCTACTGAGGTGGGCGCGAGCAGGCGGACGGCTGCTCTTCGTTGCCGAGCAGTTGTGGGATGAAACGAAGGGCCGCAGTGGCGATCTGTTGCTCGATCAACTGCACATTCACCAATTCCTCACCCGCGACCTGCGCGAACAGGACAAACAGCGCGAGCGAGCGTTGAACACCCCTGTCATTCCGCTGAGCGTCCCGGATGTCGAAGCCCCCAAAACACTCTGGCCCGAGCTCACCCGGCTTTACGTGCAGAACGAAAACGATCCGGCCTACATGAGCTTCGATCCGGCCTTCCATCTGGACGACCCGGACAATCTTGCACAGTCCTGGGCCAACAGCGCGGATGCGACACACCTGCTACAGATGGCCTATGGCAAGGGCTTGATCACGGTGTTGACCGACGCCGACCTCTGGAAAACCCGGGCCATCGGCAAATACGACAATGCCTGGCTGCTGTGGTATCTGAGCCAGGACAGCGACGTGACGATGTTGCTGCGCACTGACCACGATAATCTGTCGGCGCTGCTGTGGCGGTATTTCCCACAGGCACTGTTCGCGCTGGCGCTGTTCATTGGCGCAGGACTCTGGCACAGCGGCATGCGCCATGGCCCCCTGCAACCGGAGCCTTCCCGCGCCAGACGGCAATTGAGCGAACACCTGCGAGCCAGCGCCGATTTCATACTGCGACGCGAGGGGCATCAGGCGCTGCTACGTCCATTGCAGCACGACATCCTGCGCCGAGCCCGTCAACGACATCCCGGCTTCGAGGGCCTGCCCGTTGCCGAGCAGTGGCAGATACTGGCCCGCATGACAGGTCAATCCACCCGCGATATCGGACAGGCATTGCGACCACGTCCGGACGAACATCTCTCCAACATTGAATTCACCCGTCAGGTTGCCTACCTGCAAAGCCTCAGGAATGCCTTAGCATGAGCGATCACCCCACGCCGCAGTCGAGCGCGACAGACAGCCAGACGGACATTGAACAGCCCGTCACCCATGCACCTGGCGAACCCGAAGACAGCGCATCTCAAGCCGGGTCCGCCAGCCACATGACTCAGCAACGTCAACGGGCGATTCATCTGGCGCAGGCCGTGCGCCATGAATTGCAAAAGGCCGTGATCGGCCAGAACCTCGTCATCGACGATGTACTGACCGCGCTGATCGGCGGGGGCCACGTTTTGCTCGAAGGCGTTCCCGGGCTGGGCAAGACCCTGCTGGTCCGTGCCCTCGCCCGCTGCTTCGGCGGTGAGTTCGCCCGTATTCAGTTCACCCCCGACCTGATGCCGAGCGATGTAACGGGGCATGCCGTGTACGACATGCAGAGTGAACAGTTCAAGCTGCGCAAAGGCCCGCTGTTCACCCACCTGCTGCTCGCCGATGAAATCAACCGCGCCCCTGCCAAGACGCAAGCCGCGCTGCTCGAAGCCATGCAGGAACGACAAGTGACGCTGGAGGGCCGCGCACTGCCGGTGCCTCAACCGTTCATGGTGCTGGCGACCCAGAACCCGATCGAACAGGAAGGCACCTACCCTCTGCCTGAAGCCGAGCTGGACCGTTTCATGCTCAAGTTGCGCATGGACTATCCACAGGCGGACCAGGAACTGGAAATGGTGCGACAGGTCACCCGATCGACGCGCTCTGACATGCTGGAGGTCCAGCCATTACGCACGCTGATGACGGCCAAGGATGTGCAGGTATTGCAACGCATCGCCAGCGAATTACCGGTGGACGATCAGGTGCTGGACTATGCGGTGCGCCTTGCCCGCACCACGCGTACATGGCCTGGCCTGACACTGGGCGCAGGCCCTCGCGCGTCCATCGCACTCGTGCGCGGCGGTCGTGCCCGTGCGCTGTTGCGCGGGGGAGACTTCGTGATCCCCGATGACATTAAAAGCTGCGCACTGGCCGTGCTTCGTCATCGCGTCAGGCTGTCGCCTGACCTGGACATCGAAGGCCTGTCGGTGGATCAGGTGCTCAAACAAATGCTCGACCAGGTTCCGGCGCCGCGTCAATGAAGCAACTGTTGAGACCCTCTACTCGACTGCTCTGGTGGCTGGCCGTTCTGGCAGGTTACGGCGTACTGCTGGGAGCATTGCAGGCGTTGGGACGAGGGCCGCTGGGCCGCCTCGACGGGCTGTTCTGGACGCTGGCCGGCGTGATGGGCGTGCTGATTGCGCTTGATGCCTGCTGGCTTTGGCGCTTGCCGTCTCCCCGTCTGCAACGCCATCTCCCCGGCAGCCTCCCATTGGGGCGTTGGGCCGAGGTGCGTATCGCGATCGAACACACCTATCGACGAAGCGTCGCCCTGAGCGTGTTCGATCACGGCCCGGAAGGCGGCACCAACCGTTTCGACGCCGAATACCTGCCCCAAGCAGTCGTACTCCGCGCCCAGCGCGGCGCGCAGCTGACCTGGCGCCTGCGCCCTACTAGCCGTGGGCTGTTCACCTTCGAAAAAGCCGAACTCCAACTGCGCAGCCCGCTGCGTCTGTGGTTTTCCCGACGCTATGTGCCGTTGATCAGCTCGGCGCGGGTCTATCCCGACTTTGCACGGCTGCACAATGGCCAGTTACTCGCGGTGGACAATTGGCTCAGCCAGATTGGCATACGTCAGCACCCTCGCCGAGGGCTGGGTCTGGAGTTCAATCAATTGCGCGAATTTCGCGAGGGCGACAGCCTCAAGCAGATCGACTGGAAGGCGACAGCCCGGCAGCGCACCCCCATAGCGCGCGAGTACCAGGACGAACGGGATCAACAAATCGTGTTTCTGCTCGACTGCGGACGTCGGATGCGCAGTCAGGACGGAGAGCTGACGCACTTCGACCATGCGCTCAACGCCTGCCTGCTTCTGGGCTACGCCGCGCTCAGGCAAGGGGATGCGGTAGGCCTGTCGACGTTCGCAGCCGAACAGGATCGACACCTGACGCCGGTCAAAGGCCCGGCTCAGTTGAACCTGCTGCTCAATCACGTATATGACCTGGACAGCACACAAAAGTCTGCCGACTACGGCGCCGCGATCGGCCAACTGTTGATCCGACAGAAACGCCGCGCCCTCGTCGTGCTGGTGACCAACCTGCGCGATGAGGACGACGAGGAATTGCTGGGAGCGGTCAAACACCTGGCACGCCAGCACCGCGTACTGATCGCCAGCTTGCGTGAGGAAGTGCTGGATGAACGGCGCAGTACACCTGTCCAGGGCTGGCAGCAGGCACTGGACTATTGCGGCACAGTGGACTTTCTCAATGCCCGGGCAAGCCTGCATGAAAGGCTGACCGCTCATGGCATTCCGGTACTGGACGTGCGCCCCGGCGAACTGGGGCCGCAATTGGTGAGTCGCTACCTGAGCTGGAAGAAAGCCGGCACCCTGTGACAGGTGCCGTTCTCAGGCAGAAGCCTCCAGCGGATAGAAGCTGAAATAGCGCTGCAGCGCCTGAATCAGATGGTAGTACTCGGCAGGTGCCGCCTGCAGCTTGAACCCTGAATCGTAGACCCTGGGGGTCTCGTCTTCCTGGCACCACAGGCAACTGGCGTTGATGTCGATGTGATAGAGACCGTTCTTCTCGTCAGGGACTTTCAGACGCAACTGAAAGTCCGCGCCGACGAGAATCGGCAGGTCGCTGATCAACATCAGACCTTGTTCGGACACGTTCCCCAGGCAACCCAATGGCTTGTCGGTGTACCGATTGAACACCTGGAGGTAGTAAGGGAGTTGGTGACGCTCGATTCGTCTTTCGTTAAGCATTGGACATGGGTCCTCGAATGACCATTGAGCATGGCCTTGCTAATGCGAAGAGATCCGGTCGCGCGTGAACCACAGACGACGAAACGACCGAACCCACCTGTTCATTACAACAGGGACGTCATCTGACTCACCAGCCATAACCGAAGTCACTCATCCGATTATTCGATTTCGCGATAGCGATTGATCCCGCTAGCCCGCGTTGAAATAACCGGAGTGCTCTTCGCCACTCCTGTGATGAAATCTTTAGGTCCCTACCGATTGCAGCCTAGCTCAACATTCTGGAAAGGCCACTCGAAAAACGTGACGCTGTATCCAAACGGGTGTAACTAGAGTGAAGCAGGTCGCGGGACTGCCGGGGGCGCGAGGTTGTCATGGCCCAACTGGTGCAGCGTATCGAGACGCGCGCGGGCTCTGAACGCGTATTCACTGTACGGGTACTGGGTAATGATGAACTGGTACGTCTGCACGGCATCGACGTACAGCTTCTGGCGCTCTAGGCACTGACCGCGCAACATCGATACTTCAGGCTGAACATAGCGACGCGCGCGACTTTCGCGATCCACTTTGGACAGGTTGTACATCACCGCATCGCAGTCGCCCTGGGCGTACGCACGGTTGGCATTGTCCAGATGGCTGTTCATTGCCCAGCGCGTGCAGCCGCTCAAAGCCGCCAGCGCCACTAATATCATCACGATTCGCATGAGAGTCTCCTGTGCTCTCCAGCATATCGGCGCCTGGCGAGATTTCTTCAAGCCCGTTTTGCACATTGCCAGTCTGCCTACACTGGGCCGATTGCCCATTCAATGCGCAACAAGTAGTGCAAAGGAACAATGACTACAGGCCAATACAGTAGTAGCCTTCCGCTGCGCTTCATTTAAGGAGTTTGTGCATGTCCGTTCGTCGCACCAAAATCGTAGCCACACTTGGCCCTGCCAGTAATTCGCCTGAAGTCATCGAGAAGCTGATTCTTGCTGGCCTGGACGTTGCCCGCCTGAACTTTTCCCACGGCACGCCTGACGAGCACAAGGCTCGCGCGAAGCTGATCCGTGACATCGCTGCCAAGAATGGCCGCTTCGTCGCGCTGCTGGGCGACCTGCAAGGCCCGAAAATCCGCATCGCCAAATTCGCCAACAAGAAGATTGAGCTGAAAGTCGGTGACAAGTTCACCTTCTCCACCAGCCATCCTCTGACCGAAGGCACGCAGGAAGTTGTCGGTATCGATTACCCCGATCTGGTCAAGGATTGCGGCGTAGGCGACGAACTGCTGCTCGACGACGGACGCGTGGTCATGCGTGTGGACACGCAAACCGCTGAAGCCCTGCACTGCACCGTGACCATTGGCGGCCCGCTGTCGGACCACAAAGGCATCAACCGCCGCGGTGGTGGCCTGACCGCACCAGCGCTGACCGACAAAGACAAGCAAGACATCAAGCTCGCCGCTGAAATGGACCTGGACTACCTGGCCGTTTCGTTCCCGCGTGACGCAGCCGACATGGAATACGCCCGCAAACTGCGTGACGAAGCTGGCGGTACGGCGTGGCTCGTGGCGAAGATCGAGCGCGCCGAAGCGGTTGCCGACGACGAAACCCTGGGCAATCTGATCCGCGCCAGTGACGCCGTCATGGTTGCCCGTGGCGACCTGGGCGTAGAAATCGGTGACGCCGAGCTGGTGGGCATCCAGAAGAAAATTATCATGTTGGCTCGACGCAACAACAAAGCGGTGATCGTGGCCACGCAGATGATGGAGTCGATGATCTCCAGCCCCATGCCGACCCGCGCTGAAGTGTCCGACGTGGCCAACGCCGTGCTCGACTACACCGACGCCGTGATGCTGTCCGCTGAAAGTGCCGCGGGTTCCTACCCTGTCGAAGCCGTTGAAGCCATGGCGCGTATTTGCGTCGGCGCCGAACGTCACCCGACCGGCAAGACTTCCAGCCACCGTATCGGCCACTCGTTCACCCGTTGCGACGAAAGCATCGCCCTGGCGGCCATGTACACCGCCAACCACTTCCCTGGCGTGAAGGCGATCATCGCACTGACCGAGAGCGGCTACACCCCGCTGATCATGTCGCGCATCCGTTCCTCGGTGCCGATCTACGCGTTCTCCCCGCACCGCGAAACCCAGGCCCGTGCGGCCCTGTTCCGTGGCGTCTACACCATTCCATTCGACCCGGCTTCGCTGCCAGCGGGCCAGGTCAGCCAATCGGCTGCGGACGAGCTGGTGAAACGCGGTCTGGTCGAGCAAGGCGACTGGGTCATCCTGACCAAGGGTGACAGCTACCACACCATCGGTGGCACCAACGGCATGAAGATTCTGCACGTCGGCGACCCAATGGTTTAAGGCACTTCGCAGCGATCAAAAAGCCCCGGCGCGTGAGCGTTCGGGGCTTTTTTGTGTCGACTAACCCTTCTCCAGAAAGGTATCCGCCAGCAATTGCCCCCGTGGCAACCCGGCGATGAACAAGCGCTTCGAAAACGCTTCAACGCTACCTGGCGAACCACAAACGAGGGCGATGGTTTGTCGAGAAGCGACCCGCAAGCCAGACAGCGCAGTCTGAAACTGCTCGGCATCGATCAGCTCGACCTGCAGTTGATCATGCTCGGTCGCCAAGCCTTGAAGGCTCGCAGCCAGGTAATGTTCCCGCGCAATGTGCATCACCCGAATAGGCCCCTGATGCCCCTGCCGCAACGCTTCGCGCAGAATGCCCCATAAAGGCCCCAGACCGGTTCCCGCCGCCAGCAACCACAAAGGCCGCTCCTGCCAGTCAGGGTCGTAGTGCAGTACGCCGCCACGCAGTTCGCCCATTCGAAGTTCGTCGCCGATTTTCAAGAAGCGCGCCACATCGACGAACGCCCCGGGCCGGGCACAATCGATATGAAATTCAAGAAAGATATCCTCCCCCGGAACGCTTGCCAGCGAATAGGGCCGCGCGACGCCGCTGGCGGTCCAGAGCAGCAGATGTTGCCCGGCGCGATAGCGCAATGGACGCTCGGGTTCAAGCCGCAGACGCAACACTGAAGGACTCAGCCAGTCATGACCGCTGACAGTCGCGAGCGAACCATCGCGTAATGGGTCGAAGAGCTCGACGCTCAAGTCATCGACGACCCGGCACTGGCATGCGAGGCGCCAGCCCTTTTCGCGCTGGCCCGCATCCAGTGCCTCGGGTTGCGCATCCAGTGGCTCACCCTGAGTGCAACGCACAAGGCAGGCATGGCAACTGCCTGCACGGCAACTGTAAGGCACGCAAAGCCCCGCGCCGTTGAGTGCGTCCAACAGGTTGCTTCCGGCGGCGACCGACCATTGCCAATCACCGGCGCGCAATTCAGGCATCGACGTGGTCCCATGCGCCGTGGCAGCAATTGCGACCCTGGTGTTTGGCGCGATACAAGGCCTGGTCGGCACGGTGCAATGCGTAGTCCAGTGTGTCGCTGCGTTCGATCAACGTCATACCGACCGACAGGCTCAGTTCCAGCCCCGGCAAATCAACAAGGGTGACGTGCTCGAAAGCATGGCGAACCCGCTCGCAGCAATCGATCAATTGCTCGCGGGTACAACGCGGAATCAACAACACAAATTCCTCCCCGCCATACCGCGCCAGGATGTCATCCGAACGCAGGCAATTGGCGGCCGTCTTGGCGAATACCTGAAGCACGCGGTCGCCTGCGGCGTGACCGAACACGTCATTGACCCGCTTGAAATGGTCCAGATCGATGAGCGCCAGTCCTTGCGTGTAACTGCCCTCCATGGACTCCAGCTCACGGCTGGCCAGACGCAGGAAATGGCGCCGGTTACACAGATGGGTCAACTCGTCGGTGGACGCCAGTTCCTCAAGCTGAAACATCATGCCGCGCAGCGTTTCCTGGTGGGCTTGCAAGGTGATGCGGTGTTGGTGCATGCGTTGCCTTGAATCCTGCACAAAGCGCGCATAAAGGCACAACCAGCTCAGCGCGATAAACAGCGCTCCCGTTTGCAAAATAGCCAGACCAGGATCATCGAGGCGACCCTCATACCCGTCCCAAAGATTGAGCGCCGTGAATCCCAGCAACGCAAACACCGCACAACGGGTGAAGACTCTGGGCGGCAGATGGAACAGACCGAACAGCAGCACCAGCACATACAACAGCAAAAAGGTGCCCCGCGCCGAATCCAGGTGATAGAGCAGAAAGGTTTCCCATCCCAGGCCCATCAACACCTGAAACTCCGTCAGGCTCGAATCCTTGAAGCGTTGGTTGTAACCGCTGAAAAAAACCAGGCTCAGCACCGCCTGAGACATCATTACCGAGACGCTGACCAGCCAGACGTCGAAGAAATCAGCGTGGTAATACCCCGCGCAATACGCCAGCCAAACGAGCACGATCAGCAGCATGTAGGTGCCCGCCGCCATGGCGAAGCGCTTCAACCGCAAGCGCTGAATAGTTCCATCTACATGGGGGTGATTCATCATTGAGGCTCTTGCAGTCCGACCAGATGTGCCTGCCTCAAACAGCCTTCTGATCGAGTCTTGCTGTCGGAAAAGGCAGAGGCGCTACGGTCATCCGGAAAAATGCCAATGTAGAGCAAACGTGGCGATTCGCCAACGCGTGCTGAACGATCAGTCTCGGCCACACATCTGAACGACACACGTGCTGCCATCCTCCCTCGATGCCTGCCCACAGGGAAACACTCTGCAAACCTTCCACGGGAGTGCAATACATATATATACCAACCCGCAGAGAAGCAGCCTCTAGGCTAGAGTCTCCCACTAACACCATGGACGGTGAAAAACCATGAGTTACAACAACGATACCCAATGGATCAGCGCCTTCACCCTCGCGGTCACTTCCAGCTCCAACAAAGTGTTCTCCAACGGCCGCCACCAGGTGGAAATCACGGTCGGAGTTACCCCACAGGAAGGTGAAGAAGTCACCGAGGAGCAGATGGCGAGCATCCAGCTCGTCACTCTGGATGATGACGGCAATTATCAGGAGCTGTCTGGCGAACTGCAGCTCGGCACCGAGCGGGACGAACGCTTCGACTATCACCCGGACGCAGGTTCTGCCTCCGACACCACAGACCTCGAATCCACGACTCAGCGCCGCACCTTCTATGTTTCGTCGACCCGCCCTGACGGCTCTCAAGATACGCTCTATGCGGTGATCAGCAAAAACGAGGAGAAACGCTACGTCACTCACAGCAGCGAATTTGGCGCTTCGGTCACTGTGGAGTCGGTAGTACCCACACAGGTGGGTGCAGACGATTTCTTGTTCTGGGCAGACAACGTATCAAACCGGGAGCTTGCTACCTCGCGGGCAGGCTGCGAAATCTATTCCCTGGCCTTCAAGGACGCAGAACGCAGAATTGTGGCATCTGTTCCTCGCGGGGCTGGAGAAGGCGTCGCCTACTACCAGAACCACCTCGATATTTCTCCATGGGACGACGCTAATGAAGAAGAGTACGTCCCGACACGCTTCCAGAACTTCTACCACCACGCCTATAAGGTGGGCGAACCCAAGGAGTTCGTCTTTCAGGGCACCGCCATCCCGCTGAACCAGACACCTGGCGTCATGAACTTCGTGCGACTGAAGACGATCAGCGACAGTCCTGAGGTGGAGTTCCATCACGACGCTAGCCGTTGGGAGTTGCTGGATCAATATGGAAATGCACACACGATCGAGATGAAACAGTTCAACGATGGCGCAGGTATGGATTTCGAGTTGCTCGAATACATCTGAGGCGCAAGCGATTTCAGTCTGTTTAATCTAGACGAGACGCCCAGAGCCTCTTTCAAGCACGCCTAGATCGGGCGACTCGTCAATCCATGGATGGAATAAAAATGAAGATTATTGAAAACACCAACTTTCTCAGCACATTTAAAATTCAGATAACCTCTGGCCAGCCTCGAATCTACAACAACGGGCATCAGCAGATCGAAATAACGGTCACCTATCAACCGGCAAAAAATGTGGAGCTGTCTGAAGAGCAATTAAATAGCCTCAGGCTCGTGACCTCCAAAGGGGGTGAGTTCCAAGAGCTGTCGGATGAGTTCACCGTCTCGACCACCCGCGACCCACGATTCAAATATTTTCAAGACCCGCGGGGTCCGTCTAACGTAAGAGCGCCGGAGGTTATCGCAGGCCAGAACATCAAAACCTTCTACATTTCCTCCACTCATGAAGCGGAGGTCCCCATCAATCTCCACGCCGCCATGAACAAAGATGATGACCTTGTGGCAATCACGGGAACCAAATACTTCAATTCATCGTGCATCATAACGACAGCCAATCCGGACCTGATACTTTCTCGCCAGGATTTCACATTCTGGGGCGAAGATGTTCACGAGGAGGACCTGAGCTACTGGCACGGAGGGCAGAAAACCACGAGAGAGCTGGACGTCGACGTCTACCATCTATCCTTCAAAGACCCACGAAACCGACTGGTGGAGTCCGTAAAAGCTGAAGAAGGGACCGTGGGTGAGGGAGAACCGTGGTTCCACAAAAAGTTCGGAGCCGACGCATCCTGGTTCTTCAGCAGCCACGAAAGCCGTACACACACGCACATCGCCTATACGGTCGGTACAAAGCTGAGTTTCAGTAACGAGCACATCACCATCAACGTCTCCGGACGCAACGTCATGAAGTTTGTACGCGTCAAGATTTATGAGAAGCATTCTTCATTTCCTGTATCGGTAAAAACCGTCAATGAGCGCAGTGTATGGCTGTTGCGGGATCAGAACGGGAACACACATAAAATCGAGATGTTTACGGAATCCAATGGCAACATTCCAAACTTCAAAGTCATTGAGTCGCACTATTACGACCGCTTGATAGCACAGCGGTAACGACGTCCCTTTTGAGCGCAAGTTCAAAAGGGTGCGTCCTCTATCAGGCATACCTACAGGGAACGATGATATGTCTATCAGCGGTATTCATACCCAAGCTACAAATTTCATGGATTTTATCAAGACTGGCGTAGATGCACGGACGGGTCAGTTTACGATTGCATTCCAATTGCCACTTCTTCCCGCTAACGGTCTGGCGGGTCCCTCTCTTTCGCCCACCTTGTCATTCAACGTATTGGCCTCGACCGTCGACCGAGGCTTTGGTTACGGTTGGGCACTGGGTTTCAGCGAAATCAACCTTCAGCAAACCTCAGCCTCCCTACAACTTTCGTCAGGCGAAAGTTTTGCCATTGATATCAAAAATACCGACTTCTCGCCTGGCAACGAGCTGCTGTTGTTGGACAACAAACTTAAATCCGTGGTGATCACGTGCCAAAGTGACACGGAGGTCCGAATCGATCATAAATCCGGGCAGACCGAGATTCTGACGAAACAACACAACAGTGCCAAATACCTCCTGACGGAGCTACGCAGTCCAGAGGGGCGTCGGATGTTCGTGGATTGGTCCGCGTTCGCCAATGACGATTTCAGGCTCGACAAAATCCGCGACGAGACTCGCACCCTGTTGGCGGTTCAAAGTGACGGCGCAGAAGTGGTATTTCAGGTGCCAGGCCATGAGGCTCGTACCCTGTCCCTGCAGCTGACGAACGATATGCTGGGCTCTGTGTACCTGCCTGGCATCGATCAACCCTTCACGGTGACTTATGAGGCTCATCCGGTGAGCGACCAGTTGGAAATACTGCTGCCTACCGAGCTCACTAGCCCACTGGGGGCATCCGATAGCGTCAGATGGGGGACGGGTGAGTTTGGCCACCAGCTTCCACCAAGTGCTCCCCTCCCTGAACTACCAAGGGTGATTGAATGGAAGCACTCATCCGGCACAGGAGACGTTGAACTGACCCGCTCTTACGAATGGGTCGGAGCACTCAACTTTCTGGGGTTCGGCAGCGAGCACCCCTTCGACTGGCAGACAGGACGCGACAACCTTTATGCGGTCCAGGAAGATTACAACTACGAAGTCATTGAAACGCTGACAGATGAACAAGAGCGCACGCTTTCGACCACTACGCGCACCTGGAACCGCTTTCATCTGCTGACCAGTGAAGTGACTCGCCGAGGACAGTGCGAGATCCGGAACACCACCACCTACGGCATCGAGACTGGCAAGCATTGGGAAGACCAACCCGCGTGGTGCCAGCTTCCCCACCTACGGAAAACGACGTTTATCGATCACAGCGCTGCAAACCTGCAACGTAGCGAAGAGACCGAATACCGCTACGACACGTTCGGCAATGTGCTCTTCACACGCACACCCGACGGGATCGAGGAGCACAGCGAGTATTACCCTGCCGAAGGCGTGGAAGCGACCGAAGAGAGCGACGGTTGCCCGGCCAGCCCTCTGGGCCTGGTCAGGTTCTTGAAGAAAAAAACCGTCAAGCCGGCCCTCGTGGAAGACGGCACCTACGGCGGCGCATCCGAGACATCCACCACGTATGCCTATAAAGCGCTGGATTCCACTATCGAAGGTGGCCTTCCGTTCGTAGTGGTGCAGAGCGAGAGGGTGCGGGATGAAACTCACTCCCGTGATCTGGAAACCACGACCCAGACCTACATCACCGAGAAAGGCCCCCACTATGCTCGCGTGAGCGAAAAAGTCATCACCCTCAATGGCAAGGCCACCACTACCAGCTATCGCTATGAATTGACCAACGATGAGTTGAGCACCCACACGACCGTCACAGGTTTCGAGGACACCGATCTGGTTCGTGCGACTCAAAGCAGCTCGCGCTCGCTGATCACCGGCCAACTCACCCGCGAGCGCAATCAGGCGGGTGTATTGTCGCGTTACGAATACGACGCCCTTGGTCGTGTGACCAAAGCGGTCAACGCCGACGACAGCCCTTATCAGACCCAGATGACGTCGTCCTATCACGTGAAAGACAAGGTGGCGATCGAAACCGCCGCTGAGGGCGAAAACCCGGTGATGATCGAGCAGGTGCTTGCCACGGGCCAGCGACGTCGGCAATGGCTCGACGGAGAAGGCCGCGCAGTTCGCATCGAACTGCAGGATATAGACCACGCTCCCGATGAGTTTCGCGAGATCGCCCGTACCGTGTTCGACGCTGAGGGCAGAACAATCAGCGAAACACAGCAGGACTGGCTGCGTGCCCCGGAAAACCCGGCCACGGTCACAGCGCTCACGCTTACCACAACCTTCGAATACGACGACTGGGGTCAAGTGCGTCAAACCACTTCTCCGGATGGTGTGCAGAGTTGCAATGAACACGACCCGGTGGCCTTGACCCTCAAAGCCTGGCAGCAGAACGGCTCCCTTCAGGGGCCGCAGACGATGACCCGGCACAACGCTGCAGGCAGCCCGATAAAGGAGCAGTTGTATGACAGCGAAGGCACGCTCATCCGCACCAAGGAATGGGTACGCGACGGGCTGGATCGTGTCACCCAGACCACCATCAAGGTGCCCGGCCAACAGGACCGCGTAACGTCGTTAAGACTGGATGTTTATGGCCGAGTCCTCGAACAGCGTCTGGCCGACGATACGGTCGTGAATTGGACATACGCCTTGCACAGCGATGCCAACCACCCGGAAACCATCGCTGTGACACCCTCGAGCGCTGAACAATCGCAAGCCGCGCCATCCGAATGACCGAGCGAGTGTCGGGAAGCCTGAGAGCGGAAAGAGCATCCCACGACTTACATCATTTCCAAGGATCGGAAACATGAGCACACCAACGATTATCGGTCGGCAGACCTTCGACGGCCTGGGCCGTCAACTCAGCGTCGAAGTGGGAGGGAACACTACCCGGTTTGACTACATCGACGGCCAGCTTCCTCCAGCAGCCAACACCCTTGCCGATGGCAAGAAGATCACGTTCACCTACGAAAAGGCGTTGAATAATCAATTGCTCAGCATAGCTGCGGAGGGCGAAACGACGACCCTGATCAGTCGCCATCCCATGCTTGGCCAGCCCTCCTTCATCGAAGCGGAATTGGGCACCCAAGCCTTCGAATTCACAGCCGCTGGTCAACCGGACAACGATAACTGGACAGTGGACGGCAAGACTCATACCACCCGTTGGCGGCATTCGCTCAGCGGCTTGCTGCAAGGCTTCAATGACGCGCAAGGCGTGGTTCATGAGCGCCATCTGGATGCAGTCGGACGCGTGGAAAAGACCCGCGTGGCAGACGTCGAGACGACCTACACCTATGACGCCCTGTCTCGCCCACTCACCGTGAGCGTCATCGACCCGCAAAGCCAGCAGGCCCTCACCACGTCGCTGACCTACGACGCGCTGGGGCGAGAACACACCCGCACCTTTACGGTCGTGCAGACAACGGATGCCGAAGCGGGCGAGGCACCCGAGGCCACCACTCGCACATTGACCCAGACACTGAGCTACTCAGGGCTCGACCAGATCACTTCTCGCACCTGGACCGATGGAGAGGCGCAAGGCGAGGAAACATTCGAATACGACGTGCGCAATCGCTTGGTGCGCTGCACGGCCAATGCCTGGGCGGCGGCAGAAGATCCTTACGGCAACCGGATCGTCGAGCAGGTGTTCACCTTCAACGCGTTCAATGGCTATAAAAAGGTCGTCAGCACCTTCATCGATGGAACGCACGACGAGGCTGTCTTCAGCTATGCCAAAAACGACCCCACCCGCGTCGTCGAGATTACCCACACTCACCCTTCGTGGCCTTCGCAAGTCACGCTGACCTACGATGCCTGCGGCCGGGTCGTCAGCGACAGCCTGGGGCGAAATTTAAGCTGGAACACCCAAGGTCGACTGACCGAAGTGCAAACGCCTACAGGCACGTGCACCTACCGCTACGACCCCAGTGGCCAACTCACCGACCGCGAAGTGAACGGTATCCTTACCCGAGACTTCTTCAGCGCAGACCAACTGACCCACAAACAGACCGACGAAGACAGTATTCAGTTAATAGGTGACATGGATGCCCTGTTCGCCGTGAACAAAGTGACGGACGGCGTTCGACAGACCATTCTGCTGGGCACCGATGCCCAGGGCAGCGTGCGCATGGAGGCAGGCAACACGGTGCGAGCCCGCCGTTACAGTGCGCATGGGGCAGACGTAGCCACTGCAGACAACGAGCCGTTCGGCTATACCGGCGAGCAGTGCGAGCCGGTATCAGGCTGGTACATTCCAGGCGGTTACCGGCCTTATGACCCCGTGCTCATGTGTTTTCTGGCCCCTGACACCGATAGCCCGTTCGGTCAGGGGGGAATCAACCCTTACGCGTGGTGCGACGGGGACCCGGTCAATCGCGTCGACCCGGACGGCCATAGTTGGGTGAGCTACGCCTTGGCAGTCACTGGCATCGTCCTGGGTTTTATCGGTTTGATACCTGGCTTGCAGGCATTACCTGCCTTTGGAGTTTTGTTCAGCACCGGGACGAGTTTACTCACGACTTCAAATATCACCGCACTGGTCGCCACGACACTGGATATCGTTGCGCTAGCCACCGGAGCTGCAAGCACACTCCTCGAAGCCTCAGGCAACGATGGAAAAGCATCATCGATTCTCGGGGCCATTTCGCTGGTGACCGGCCTGGCGGGGGCAGGACTGGGCTTGAAATTGGGTTTCCGACGCGCGGGCACGCATGGTTTCAAATCAACTCCCAGAAAACAAGCGGATTACGAAGTCATTTACGAGGCTGCGTCAAACAGTGTTGACGTGGGTTTCATTCCTAACTATCACCGCACCAAACGTGCTGCGTTCGTCACTCATGGCGATCCCCTGCGCCCGATCCTGATGGGCCCGGACGGCAAACCCATGTCCGCAGCCGAATTTGCCAGAACGGTTATCTCCCCACGGCTTGCAAACCTCCCTGACGCGGATGCCACCATTGTGTTGGTGTCATGTTGGGGGGCGAAGAATGGTGCGGCTTTGGAAATCGCCAGGGAGCTGAACCGGCCGGTACAGGCATTCACTCATAAGGCCTACATTAAGTTCGTCAACTTGGCTCAGCCTGCCAACAAAAACACCATTGCCAAAGAAGCCAACCCTTACTTCGAGCGTCTATTGGCAACCCGCAACCCCGTGAAAGCCTGGAAGACAACCTACCGGGAGGCCGCTTCGAAGATCTTTTATCCACCAGCAGCAGCCTCGGCAGCGTGACATGCTTCCGACGGCGTGCAACGAACCATCTGGACTCAACTTCCAAGGATTGGAAAATCATGAACACACCCCTGATCATTGGTCGGCAGACCTTCGACGGCCTGGGTCGACAGCTGTCGGTAGAGGCCGCAGGCTACATCACCCAGTTTGAATACACTCAAGGGCAACTCCCGCCCACGGCCAACGTCCTGGCCAATGGCAAGCGCGTGGACTTTACCTACGAACCGGCGCTGAGCAACAAATTGCTCAGCGTCAAACCGCAGGACGAAGCCGCGCAACAACTGTCATACCACCCGTTGGGCATGCCCGCCTCAGCCAGTGGCGCGCTGGGCACAGAGGCATTCGACTTCACGATGGCAGGCCAGCCTCAACAGGACACCTGGACCGTTGACGGCACGCCGTACAACACCCTGTGGCTGTACTCGATAAACGGTTTGCTGCAAGGCTTCAGGGATGCCAACGGCGAGAACCATCGACGCCATTTCGACGCTCAGGGGCGCGTGCAACAAACTCAGGTCGGCAACCTGACAACCCGCTACAGCTACGACGGGTTGTCGCGTCCAGTGAGCATCATCATCAAGGATCCGGACAACTCACGTACACTGACCACGGCAATGACCTACGACGCTTTGGGGCGTGAGTCGACGCGAACCTTCTCGACCACCGCTATTGGCGACCCTGAGCAGCCGGTCATCAACACGTTCACCCAGACCCTCGCCTACTCCGCGCTGGATCAGATCATTTCTCGCATCTGGACTGAAGATGATCAGCTCGCCGAAGAGGCTTTCGGATACGACACGCGGGGTCGTCTGGTGACCTACGTCGCCAATGCCCTCGCAGCGCCGGAGGATCCATTCGGCAACCGCATCGTGCGACAGGAATTTTCATTCAACGCCCTCAACGGCCACGAGAAAGTGGTGACTACCTTCACAGACGAAAGTACCGACGAGGCGCTGTTCACTTACGCAAAGGGCAACCCCGTTCAGGTGGTCAAGATCACTCACACCCACCCGTCCTGGCCCCAGGAAGTGACACTGACCTACGATGCCTGTGGCCGTGTAGTGAGCGATAGCCTGGGACGTCGCATGGTCTGGAATGCGCAAGACCGTCTGACTGAAGTGCATCTTGATGACCGAACCTGCCAATACGGCTACACCGCCCATGGCCGTCTGGCAGACCGCACGCTGGATGGCACCCTGAGCCGCAGTTTTTTCAGTGGTGAAGAGCTGACCCATGAACGGACCGGCGAAAACAGCATGCAGTTTTGCTCAGGTGCTCAGGGCATGTTTGCCATCAACAAAATCGCCGGAGGTGTCCATCAAACGATTCTGCTGGGCGCCGACGCACAGGGCAGTATCAAACTGGAAGCCGACAGCGACATCCGCACCCGTCGCTACAGCGCCCATGGCGCCGAGCCAGAAAGCACCGAGCATGTGCCCTTCGGGTTTGCCGGGCAACGCCAGGAGCCACTGACTGGCTGGCAGATTCTGGGCGACTACCGCCCGTATGACCCAGTGTTGATGTGCTTTCTCAGCCCGGACAGCCTGAGTCCGTTCGGCAAAGGAGGGCTTAATCCTTATGCCTATTGCGCGGGTGATCCGGTCAATCGCATCGATCCGGACGGTCATAGCTGGGTAAGCTATGCGTTGGCCGGTATTGGGCTAGCGATCGGCATAGCGACTGCTATCGCGAGTTTCGGCACGGCGTCGGCCGTCATTGGAGGAATCGCCGCTGCGGGATGGTCGGCGCTCACGCCCAGTGCAGCGATAACCATCGGTGCCGTCGCTCTGGACATTACCTCGACAGCCACGGGCATTGCGGCAATGGGCATGGAGTTGGCGGGCGCAGACTCCAACGCCTCCGACGTGCTGGGCTGGGTTTCGCTCGGCACCGGATTGGCCGCCGCTGGAGCGCTGACAATCGGATTCAAAACCAGCCGCTCAGCCTTGAATATGGGCCGATACACCAAGTCAGGCTCACCAAGCGCGCCTATCCGAAAAATGGGTCATGCCGATGTTCTGTTCGGTTCACCAAGACCCGACGTCGCATTCCACCACAACCTGTGGGGCGACGTACCCAAGCCTTGGGGGCCGGGGGAACTCAGGGCTTTTGAGACCCACGGGCTGAAAAACGGTCATCTGATGAATGCAAACGGGGTCTTCGAAGACGCGGCCAATATTGCCCGACAGGAAATTGCCCCCCGGCTGGCAGGCTATGCATCAGATCGACCCCTTGTGTTGCTGGCTTGTGAAGGTGGAAGAAGCGGCGCCGCGCAACAGGTTGCCGATGTCGTACGCAGACCTGTGATTGGCTTCGATAAAGTGATCCACCTCCACGCGCCCCATTTGATGACCCGATTCGGATATGGGGCCGTCGGTAAAGTCATCGAAACCAATTTTCCGCTACAGCGAGTGTCGTTCTGGAAACAATTCAAGATAAGCAGACAGTTGCCCTATGACATGGGAAGGAACTACGAACTGGCGACCTACAAATTCTATTACCCTCAGTAAACCGCTGGACTCCCGGCATCCCGGCTAAGCGGAGACACCGACACCGTGCCCTTTAAGACCAACGTTTACCCTGCGGCAGGGTGTCGCGCCGGTCTCCACGCGGTATACTGCCGCGCCTTTTTCCTGCCGCTGCGCCTGAGCGGTAGCAGAGCCAGAGGCCGTTCGCGCAGATGCCAAGCGCATCGTGCGCCAACCGCCCATATAATGTTCCCGCCTGACAGAGGAGAACGCCCATGACCGTGATCAAGCAGGATGACCTGATTCAGAGCGTCGCCGACGCGCTGCAGTTCATCTCCTATTACCACCCCGTCGACTTCATCCAGGCCATGCACGAGGCCTACCTGCGCGAAGAATCGCCCGCCGCGCGCGACTCCATGGCTCAGATCCTCATCAACTCGCGCATGTGCGCCACCGGCCACCGTCCGATCTGCCAGGACACCGGTATCGTCACCGTATTCGTACGCGTGGGCATGGACGTGCGCTGGGATGGCGCCACCATGAGCCTGGACGACATGATCAACGAAGGCGTGCGTCGCGCTTACAACCTGCCGGAAAACGTCCTGCGTGCCTCGATCCTCGCCGACCCGGCAGGCGCTCGCAAGAACACCAAGGACAACACCCCGGCGGTCATTCACTACTCCATCGTTCCGGGTAACACCGTTGAAGTGGACGTGGCAGCCAAAGGCGGCGGTTCGGAAAACAAATCGAAGATGGCGATGCTCAACCCGTCCGACTCGATCGTTGACTGGGTGCTGAAAACCGTTCCCACCATGGGCGCTGGCTGGTGCCCGCCTGGCATGCTCGGCATCGGCATCGGCGGCACCGCCGAGAAGGCTGCGGTCATGGCCAAGGAAGTCCTGATGGAGTCCATCGACATCCACGAGCTCAAAGCGCGCGGCCCGTCGAACCGTCTGGAAGAAATGCGTCTGGAGCTGTTCGAGAAGGTCAACCAACTGGGCATCGGCGCTCAGGGCCTGGGCGGTCTGACCACCGTGCTCGACGTCAAGATCATGGACTACCCGACCCACGCAGCCTCCCTGCCGGTCTGCATGATCCCGAACTGCGCCGCCACCCGTCACGCCCACTTCGTGCTCGACGGTTCCGGCCCCGCTTCGCTGGAAGCGCCACCGCTGGACGCCTACCCGGAAATCGTCTGGGAAGCTGGTCCTTCGGCTCGCCGCGTCAACCTCGACACCCTGACACCAGAAGAAGTGCAGAGCTGGAAGCCGGGTGAAACCGTCCTGCTCAACGGCAAGATGCTCACCGGTCGCGACGCTGCGCACAAACGCATGGTCGAGATGCTGAACAAGGGCGAAACCCTGCCGGTGGACCTGAAAGGTCGTTTCATCTATTACGTCGGCCCGGTCGATCCGGTCGGTGACGAAGTGGTAGGCCCAGCCGGTCCGACCACCGCTACCCGTATGGACAAGTTCACTCGCCAGATCCTGGAACAAACCGGCCTGCTGGGCATGATCGGCAAATCCGAGCGCGGCCCGACCGCCATCGATGCGATCAAGGACAACAAAGCTGTCTATCTGATGGCCGTGGGTGGCGCAGCGTACCTCGTCGCTCAGGCGATCAAGAAATCGCAAGTGCTGGCATTCCCTGAACTGGGCATGGAAGCGATCTACGAGTTCGAAGTCAAAGACATGCCGGTCACTGTCGCGGTCGATAGCAAAGGCGAGTCGGTACACATCACAGGTCCTGCCATCTGGCAGAAGAAGATCAGTGAGAGTCTGGCGGTGGAAGTGCAGTAAGCGCTGCTCTGGCAGCAACGAAAAGCCCGGCCTCAGTGCCGGGCTTTTTCATGTGCGCTTCGCCCCTGGCCTTACTTGCCCACCGCTCGCAAAAGGCTGGGCTCGGGCGCCACAGAGGGTCGTTTCTGACTCAAATACCGCGTACAACTCACCCGCAGAAACGAGGCGAAATTAACCACCTCGCCATTGAATCCCATCACCTCTTCGTACAGTTTGGTAATCAATTGATTGGTCGTCATGCCGTCGTGGCGGGCGATTTCCGCGAGGATGTCCCAGAACTGGTTTTCCAGCCGCAATGTCGTCACCACGCCGCAGATGCGCAACGAACGAGAGCGGGATTCATAGAGAATCGGGTCGGCCTTTACGTAGAGTTCGCACATGGTTTTCCCCTGTGAGATTGCCTTCTGTCAAAGAATGATCTGAGTGCCCAGCAGCTTCAAAAACGCCGCTAACCACGCCGGGTGGGCAGGCCACGCCGGGCCGGTCACCAGATTGCCGTCTGTGTGCGCCTCTTCCATGCCGATCTCGACGTATTCGCCCCCCGCCAGCCTGACCTCGGGCGCGCATGCGGGGTAGGCACTCAACGACTTGCCCTTGAGCACCCCGGTTTCAGCCAACAATTGTGGGCCATGGCAAACAGCAGCAATGGGCTTGTTGTCGCGACCAAACTCGCGCACCAGTTCCAACACACGGGCATTGAGCCGCAGGTACTCAGGCGAACGGCCGCCGGGCACCAGCAGCGCGTCGTAGTCGGCGGATTTGACGCTGTCGAAATCGAAATTCAGCCCGAAGTTATGGCCGCGCTTTTCGCTGTAGGTCTGATCGCCTTCGAAGTCGTGAATGGCTGTGCGAATGACCTCGCCTTTCTTCTTGCCGGGGCAAACGGCATGAACGGTGTGGCCGACCATCTGTAGCGCCTGAAACGGCACCATCACTTCGTAGTCTTCGACGTAATCGCCGACCAGCATGAGGATTTTCTTGGCTGCCATGTGCGATGTCCTCCAGTGAGAGAGTCCTTTAGCCGAAAGTATCGGTGGGATATTTCCCCCGCAGGTAACAGCGTAGTACTACACAGAGAAATGCACGTTGGCATCTGTAGCAGGAAAAGGAGCTGCGCGACGTTTATCCCCGCCGATCCAACGCATTGACCACCAACCGATCCACCCAACCCCACACCCGCTGCTTGACGCGACTCCACAGCGGACGAGCCTGCCACGCCTCCAGACTGACCTGGTGGCTGACCAGAAAATCGCGCTCAAAGCTCTCAGCCACCGCTTGAGTCAATCCCGGGTCAATCGCCTCCAGATTCGCCTCAAGGTTGAAGCGCAAATTCCAATGATCGAAGTTGCACGAGCCGATACTGACCCAGTCGTCCACCAACACCATTTTCAAATGCAGGAAGCACGGTTGGTATTCGAAGATTTTCACCCCGGCCTTGAGCAAGCGGGGGTAGTAGCGATGCCCGGCGTAGCGCACCGAGGGATGGTCGGTGCGCGGGCCGGTGAGCAGCAGGCGCACGTCGACGCCTCGGGCCGCAGCGCGACGCAATGCGCGGCGGACTTTCCAGGTGGGCAAGAAATAGGGAGTCGCCAGCCAGATGCGTTTTTTGCTGGTGCTCAGCGCGCGAATCAGTGATTGCAGAATGTCTCGATGCTGGCGCGAATCGGCATAAGCCACGCGCCCAAGACCCTGGCCACTGACCGGGGCTTTCGGCAAGCGCGGCAGGCCGAAATTTTCCGCCGGACGCCAGGCGCGACGTCGGGGGTTGGCGTGGAACTGGCGGTCGAAGAGGGCTTGCCAGTCGAGTACCAAGGGGCCACGAATCTCCACCATCACTTCGTGCCACTCGCTGACGTCATGATCGGGGCGCCAGAACTCGTCTGTCACCCCGGTACCGCCCACCACCGCCAGTTCCTTGTCGACCAAGAGCAGCTTGCGATGATCTCGGTAGAAATTACGGATGCCGCGACGCCAATGCACGCGATTGTAGAAACGCAGAATCACCCCGGCGTCGGTCAGGCGTGTGCGCAAACTCAAGGTGAAGGCCAGCGACCCGAAATCATCGAACAGGCAACGCACGATGACGCCACGCCGAGCGGCATTGACCAGCGCTTGCACGACCGCCTCGGCGCACGCCCCCGCCTCTACCAGATACAACTCCAGTTCCACCTGCTGCTGCGCGGCATCGATGGCCGCGAGCATGCGTGGGAAGAACGCAGGCCCGTCGATCATCAGGTTGAACTGGTTGTCGTCACGCCACGGAAAGATCGCGCCTCTCATGGTCAGCGCGCCGTGAAGATCAACACGGCACCGACGGGCACCGAAAAGCCGATGGCCGACAGATCAGCCACTTTGCGCAGACTGTCGAGGCCCGGCAGCAAACCGAAATCCTCGACGTGCAGCACCAGCGGCTCCAGCGTCACCACTTGAAAGCGGCGGTCATCCAGCCGCGTGGCCAACAGTTCAGCGCTGTAGCTTTGCGACTGCCCATGCATTTGCACCTTCAGCGGCAGGCGCAGTTCCAATTGCGCGCCGGGGGCCAGCGCGTTGATAGGACGCATGTCCAGTTGTGCGGTGATTTTCGCTTCGGGGAATTGCTTGACGTCGAACAACTGCCTGCGCAAGCGCTCGTCGCGCAAAGGGATGCCGGTGGCCACCGAGTCCATTTCCACTTCCAGCTCCGCCACGCCTTTCGGGTCGACCTTGCCGTGCAGATTGAGGAAGCGATGCACCTCGGAAATGTCAGCGTTCTTGGTAGAGATGAACGAGAGCCGCGACGACTCGTTATCCAGATACCAGTTCGCCTGAGCAGGCAACGCCAAGGCGGCAAGCGAGGCCAGCAGCAGGCGAGAACGTAAGGGCATGGGAACTCCAGATGCGCGATGGGACAAACCTTATCCGGCTGTCAGACCGCAGGCAAATGGGGATGTTCGCCGTTACGGCACCGGGGGCAACAATTGGCAGCCCTGACGCGCACCTTGCCATTGCGCTGTGCTCTCCCGGCCCATGCCGGTGGCAGTGATGCGCTTGTCGCTGGCACTTTCCGACAACGTGCTGGGCAGCCACTGCTTCACGTACCGCTGACAATAGTCCACCGGGTTGTTCATCACATAACGGCAGGAACAATATTCCTTGGCGGTGTAGGCGCTGATGATGCTTGGGAACACCTGCAATGGCACTCGCCAGACCCAGAGCACGGCGCACAGGAAAAACAGCAGCAGGATCGCGAGGCTGCTGAATGGGCGACGTCGAATGAAGCCTTTGCCCGCGTTCATTGGGCACCCTCCCCGAGCACGGCATGCAACGCTCGTTTCAGCAACTGATTGTGGTCGTAGGTGCCGTCCCGGTCATCGGCGTAGCGCACGATGACCAATCCCTTGCTCGGAACCACGTACAGCGCCTGGCCCCAATGCCCAAGCCCGGCAAACGTATCGGGCGGCGCGTCTGGCCAAGGTCCGGGCTGACTGCCTGCTTTACGGTTCAGCCACCACTGGCCACCGGGGGCTTCACCCGTGGCATTCGGGAATGCGAACGGCGTGACGTTGAAATCGATCCACGCTTTGGGCAACAACTGGCGACCTTGCCAGGCGCCACCGCGTTGCATCAGCAGGCCAATGCGCGCCAGGTCGCGAGCGGTCATGTAGGCGTAGGACGAACCCACGAACGTGCCGGTGGCATCCGTCTCCCATACCGCACTTGTGATGCCCAGCGGGTCGAACAAGGCCGTCCACGGGTAATCGGCATAGGCCGTGTCGCCCACCATGCCTTTCAACGCGGCGGCCAACACCGTGCTGTCGCCGCTGGAATAGCGATACGAGGTGCCGGGAGCGCTGGTTACCTTGTGCTCAGCGGTGTAGCGCGCCATGTCGCCGCGCCCACGGGTGTAGAGCATCGCGACCACCGAGGAATTGAGCGGTGCGTATTCGTAGTCTTCCTGCCAGTCCAGGCCCGAGGCCCAGTGCAGCAGGTCTTGAAGGCGAATATCGGGGTGGGCGCTGAACGGCGAATAGAACTTCGCCACTGGATCATCGAGCTTGAAATGCCCCTCGCCGAAGGCCACGCCGAGCACGGTCGCCAGAATGCTTTTGCTGATGGACCAGGTGAGGTGCGGCGTCTGGGCGGTCGTCACGCCTGCGTAGCGTTCGTAGACCACTTCACCGTTGCGGATGATCAACAGCGCGTCGGTGCGGATGCCTTTGCGCTCCTGTTCGTCGCGAGGTGGGAAGGCGTAGGTTTCCAGATCCTTTAGGGCAGCGCTCTGTGCAAGAGGGTGAACGGGCCACTCGGGGTCAGGCCAGCTCTCGGCAAACGCCACATTGGCGAACAGCAAGAAAACGAACAACAGACGGCTCATGAAGGGGTCTCGAACGCAGGTTGCCCAGAACCCTAGCAGGGGATGATGACAACGCGTGGAGGCCAACACATCTTCTTCGACAAACGCTGTTCACCTTGTGGGAGCGAAGTCATTCGCGATGCGGCGTGTCAGGCGAAATCAATGTCGCGTGTGCCGACGCCATCGTCGGAAGCCGCCCAGAATGAATTCGCTCCCACAAGATGATCTACGTCGGTTCATAAACGTAGGCACACACCCTCCGTCCGCCCTGTCACGCAACCATCACCAAAGCTTAATGGTCATGACATCGGCCCTCCCTAGCCTGCATTCGTACAGCAATGCTTCGAATAATCAGTCGACCGGCCTGGACCAGGGCTGGCCCACGGAGACGCCACATGACTCAGATCGCCAGTATTCGAGACTCCAGCTCCGACCGCCGTCTGCAGGCTGAACGCCTGATCGGCACCCAAGCCCTGCAGGAAGCACAGGCTTTGCGCTTCAGCGTGTTCAGTGGCGAATTCAACGCAAAACTCAAAGGCGCCGAGCTGGGCCTGGACATCGACGATTACGACATCCATTGCATGCACATCGGCGTACGTGACCTGAACAGCGGTCGCCTGGTCGCCACCACTCGCCTGCTGGACCACAAGGCCGCCAACACGTTGGGCCGGTTCTACAGCGAAGAAGAATTCAGCCTGCATGGCCTCGGCCATCTGCAAGGCCCAATCCTGGAACTGGGCCGCACCTGCGTCGACCCGGCCTACCGCAACGGCGGCACCATCGCAGTGCTGTGGAGCGAACTGGCTGAAGTCCTCAACGAAGGCGGCTACAGCTACCTGATGGGCTGCGCCAGCATTCCGATGCAGGACGGCGGCATTCAGGCCCAGGCAATCATGCAGCGTCTGCGCGAACGTTACCTGAGCACAGAGCACCTGCGCGCCGAGCCGAAGAACCCGTTGCCGAATCTGGACCTGCCGAACAACGTCATCTGCGAAATGCCGCCGCTGCTCAAGGCCTACATGCGTCTGGGCGCGAAGATCTGCGGCGAGCCGTGCTGGGACGAAGACTTTCAGGTCGCCGACGTGTTCATCCTGCTCAAGCGCGACGAACTCTGCCCGCGCTACGCCCGCCACTTCAAGGCAGCCGTGTGATGGGCGCCCTGCGCAGTCATGCGCGCGTCATTCGCGTGTTGTGGGTCATCGGTCTGGGCCTGACCATTGCGGGCACCTTCGCCCTGATGGAACGTATGAGCATCGGCGCGTCCATGGCTCGTCGTCAGCGCTGGACCAGTTGGTTCATGGCGCGCCTGACCGCCGCTCTGCCCTTCCGCGTGAAGGTCAGCGGCAAACTGCCCGATCAGCCAATGTTGTGGGTCTCCAACCATGTTTCGTGGACCGACATCCCGCTGCTGGGCATGCTCGCCCCACTGTCGTTTCTGTCCAAGGCCGAAGTGCGCACCTGGCCTGTCGCCGGTTGGCTGGCACTAAAGGCTGGCACACTGTTCATCCGTCGCGGTTCGGGCGACAGCAAATTGATCCAGAAACAGATGGGGCAGCATTTGCTGAGCAAGCACTCGCTGGTGATCTTCCCCGAAGGCACCACCACCGACGGTCGCAGCCTGCGCACCTTCCATGGCCGCTTACTGTCGAGCGCGATTGAAACGAGCACCCCACTGCAACCGGTGGCGATCCAGTACCTGCGAGACGGCAGGCCGGATCAGATCGCGCCGTTCATTGGCGATGACGATCTGCTCTCCCACTTGTGCCGCCTGTTCGCCAACGAGGTGAGCGAGGTGCACATTCAGTTGCTGACCCCGATTCAGCCGCATGACAAAGAACGCGCAGCCCTGGCGTTCGAAGCCCAGCAGGCGGTTCAGGTGGCGCTGTTTGGCGAAGCGGATCAGCCAAGCGAGACGGCTCAGCCTGATGGCGCCCGCCCGGCGGCCAAAGCCGCCTGAGCGAATGCCTGAAGTTCGGGATAGAACACGCTGAAATCCTCACTCAATGGTCGATAAAGCGCCTGCAATTCCTGCATGGCGCCGACCAACCCTTCGGGGCGCGACAGGCGTCTGGAAATCCCCGCCAACGCGTTGCCCACCACCTCGAACTCCACGTACGAACCCAGCCAGTCCTGCGCAGCCATGCGCGGGGCGATCAGCGCCAGACGTTCGGGTAATTGCGGTTCGTCCGCCAGCACGCGGTAGACCTTGCCGGTGAAAATCTCCAGCGGTTCGTCGGCATAGTGCGCCCAGTCTCGTGCCAGGCAGTGATCGAAAAACACGTCCAGTACGATCCCCGCGTAACGCCTGCGCTCTGCCGGAAAGCGCGCCATGGCCTGTTTGATGACGGGATGGGAGTCAGTAAAGGCGTCGATGCGTCGGTGCAGACGAATGGCGTCCTCGATGTCCGCAGGAAAACGCCCCGGCAGCAGCCCTTTGACGAAATCGCCGTACAGGCTGCCGAGCAATTGCGCAGGCGTTTGACCGCCAAGGTGGAGGTGTGCGAGGTAGTTCATGGAGAGGAATGTATCAGAGTGCAGCGCAATCCCTGTAGCCGCCCGGCCGTGCTGCTACGAGGATCGCGTTTCAATGGACTGCAAATGAAGGCAGTACGAATATCGTTATAACCCGATATACCGATTTTCGACTTCCTTATCACGCATTCATATTTGTATATCGCGATTTACAGATATATGGTTCGCCCTATCGCGATATACCGCTACACACCCTTGAGAACGACATGCCTATCGACCTCGACGAAATAATAAAAGCCCTGGCGCACCCGGTTCGCCGTCAGATTCTGGACTGGCTCAAAGACCCTGCGACCTGCTTCCCGGACCAAACGCACAGTTTCGAAGGCGGCGTCTGCGCCGGTCAGATCGACCAACGCGCCGGGCTTTCGCAATCGACGGTTTCTGCCCATCTGTCGCAACTGCAACGTGCCGGGCTGATCACCAGCAAAAAGCACGGGCAGTGGCACTTCTTCAAACGCAACGAAGACGTCATTCAGGCGTTTTTGCAGGAACTGAACAAGCAGCTCTGAGCTGACCGTTCCCCTACAGATTCAGGAGACGCACCGTGCCTCTTTCGCTACTTATTCTGGCCCTGAGCGCCTTCGCCATCGGCACGACCGAGTTCGTCATCATGGGCCTGTTGCCCGACGTCGCCGCCGACCTCGGCGTGAGCATTCCTGGCGCCGGGTGGTTGGTGACCGGCTATGCGCTGGGCGTTGCCATCGGCGCGCCGTTCATGGCCATGGCCACCTCCCGCCTGCCGCGCAAGGCTGCGCTGATCACACTGATGGGCATCTTCATCATCGGTAATCTGATGTGCGCCGTGGCCTCCGATTACAACGTGCTGATGCTCGCCCGCGTCATCACCGCCCTGTGCCATGGCGCGTTCTTCGGCATCGGCTCGGTGGTGGCCGCCGGTCTGGTTCCGGCCAACCGTCGAGCCTCGGCCGTCGCCCTGATGTTCACCGGTCTGACCCTGGCCAACGTGCTAGGCGTGCCACTGGGCACAGCGCTGGGTCAACAGGCGGGCTGGCGTTCGACGTTCTTTGCTGTGACCGTGATCGGCGTGATCGCCTTCATCGGTCTGGTGCGCTTCCTGCCCAATAAACACGACGAAGAGAAACTCGACATGCGCGCCGAGCTGGCGATGCTCAAGGGCGCCGGAATCTGGCTGTCCCTCAGCATGACGGCGCTGTTTTCTGCGTCGGTGTTCGCGCTCTTCACTTACGTGGCGCCACTGCTGGGCGACGTCACCGGGGTTTCGCCTCGCGGTGTGACCTGGACCCTGATGCTCATCGGCCTTGGATTGACCGTCGGCAACATCATCGGCGGCAAGCTGGCAGACCGGCGTCTGGCCGCCACGCTAATCGGCGTGTTCATCACCATGGCCGTTGTTTCGACGGTTCTGAGCTGGACCAGCGCTGCACTGATCCCCGCCGAGGTGACGCTGTTCCTTTGGGCTGTCGCCTGCTTCGCGGCGGTCCCGGCCTTGCAGATCAATGTCGTGACCTTCGGCAAGGACGCACCGAACCTGGTGTCGACCCTGAACATCGGTGCCTTCAACGTCGGCAACGCCTTGGGGGCCTGGGTCGGCGGCAGCGTCATCGCCCACGGCTTCGGTCTGACCAGCGTGCCACTGGCCGCAGGCGCTTTGGCGGTACTGGCCCTGCTGGTCACCCTGATCATTTTCCGTCAGCGCGGCGATGCCGAGCTGGCTGCGGTAGCGAACTGAGCCTCAAGAGTCAGCGCTGAACGCATGCGTTAACCACTGCGGATTCACCCTTTACTGACAGCATTGAGGATATTCCCGATGACCACGATTTTTGACCCGATCAAGGTCGGCGAACTGGACCTGGCCAACCGAATCATCATGGCCCCGTTGACCCGCTGCCGCGCGGACGAAGGGCGCGTGCCCAATGCGATGATGGCCGAGTACTACGTACAGCGCGCCTCGGCGGGCCTGATCATCAGCGAAGCCACCTCGGTGACACCAATGGGCGTAGGCTACCCGGATACTCCCGGCATCTGGTCCAACGACCAAGTGCGCGGCTGGAGCAACATCACCAAGGCCGTTCATGCGGCAGGTGGCAAGATCGTGCTGCAACTGTGGCACGTGGGCCGTGTGTCTCACCCCATCTACCTGAACGGTGAAGCGCCGGTCGCGCCAAGCGCCATCCGGCCAAAAGGTCACGTCAGCCTGGTGCGTCCGCTGTCGGATTACCCAACGCCACGGGCACTGGAAACCGCTGAAATCGCCGACATCGTCGAGGCCTATCGTGTCGGTGCGGAAAACGCCAAAGCCGCTGGTTTCGACGGCGTGGAAATCCACGGCGCCAACGGTTACCTGCTCGATCAGTTCCTGCAAAGCAGCACCAACCAGCGCACCGACGCCTACGGCGGCTCGCTGGAAAACCGTGCGCGTCTGCTGCTGGAAGTGACCGATGCGGCGGTAGAAGTCTGGGGCGCTGGCCGCGTTGGTGTGCACCTGGCACCTCGTGCCGACTCCCACGACATGGGCGACGACAACCTGGCCGAAACCTTCACCTACGTGGCGTCGGAGTTGGGCAAACGCGGCATCGCGTTCATCTGCGCTCGCGAACGTGAACTGGACGACAGCCTGGCGCCACGCCTGAAGCAAGCCTTTGGCGGCGTGTTCATCGCCAACGAGAAGTTCACCAAGGAAAGCGCCAACGCCTGGCTGGCCAGCGGCAAAGCCGACGCAGTCGCCTTCGGCGTGCCGTTCATCGCCAACCCTGACCTGCCTGCGCGTCTGGCCAAGGATGCACCACTGAACCAGCCGCACCCAGAAACGTTCTACGGCAAGGGTCCGGTGGGGTATCTGGATTATCCGACGTTGTAATTCAGACAACGCGGAACCTGTGAGCCGCCTTGGTGGCGAACGAGGAAGGTCAGGCACCTCGATGTTGTCTGAACCCCCGCATTCGCCAGCAAGCCGGCTCCCATAATTTCAGCGTCGAACAAAAAATCTGAATTCGACGCAATCGAAGTGGGAGCCGCCTTGCTGACGAAAAGGCTGGCCAGCCCCCCTAGAATCTCCCACATCAAAAAACCCGCTCACTGCCCCCGCGCATTAATCTGCTGCGACAACGTCTGAATCTGGCTCTGCAAGGTGTTCAGGTTACGCGTCATCTGCCCACGGAATGCATCGAATTCCTGGGTGCTCGCGCCCGAGGAAGCTGCCTGCGCCGGACGATTGTCCTGCTCGCTCTTGAGCACGATCATGTCCTGCTCCAGTCGCTCGATCGCCTGGCTGTTGTTGTTCTTCTTCAGGTTCGCCACGTCTGCCGACAAACTCTTGATTTGCGCGTCCAGCGAGTCCTGCTCGGCCTTGGCTGACTTTCCGTCCGGCATCGCCGCTTTCAGTGCGGCCAGTTCAGTGGCCACGGTCTTGAGCTGATCTTGCAACTGCTGATTGGTTGCCTGCTGCTGGGCCGTCTGACTGGCAATCTGCTCCAACCGCTTGTCCAGGCCGCCCTGCAATCCAGCCACGCCTTGTTGCTGTTTGCTCTGATCGGCCAATTGGTCCTGCAACTGCTTGATCTGAGCTTTCAGCGCTGCGCCGCCGCTATTGGCTTCTGACTCACTGGCGTTGAACTTGCCGGAAATGTCCTGCAGACGGCCTGCAGCTTCTTCACTGATCCGCGCGAAGCTTTCCTGAGTGGCCACCAACTGCTGTTCCATCAACGAGATCTGCTGAAAGCTCCACCAGGCCAAGCCGCAGAACGCGATCAGCAGCGCGCCAATCAGCGCCCACAAAGCACCTGATCCTGGCGCTTTGACTTTCACGACCGGTGTGGTCCGCGAATACACCGTCGTACGCTCACGGGCACCGGCGGTGGGGATGAAATCGTCGTCATCGTCTTTGGCGCTAAGGCTCGGAATGTCATCGACGTCGTCATAGGGGTCTTTGCGCATGGGTTTCCCTTTGAAATCCATTGAATCTTGAGGGTGGAGGCTGTCCACCGAACGTTAGGACCATCCGAATCGTCGGCTGTTTTACAGCGCCGTACCGTGTGTCGCTTTCCACCAGCCGCAGAACTCGTCGAGCGCGGTCCAGACGCTGACCTTGGGCTGGTAATCCAGATAATACTGGGCGCGGCTGATATCAAGCGTGAAATCTCGGCTCATGACCTGCATTCCGATTCTCGACAGCGTCGGTTCAGGTCGACCGGGCCAGAGCAGGCACGCAGCCTCGTTGATCGCAGCGGCGCTGTAGCCCAGGCCATAGGAGCGATAGCGCGTGACGGGCGGCAGCTCCATCTTGCGCATCACGTAATTGACCACGTCCCAGATCGGAACCGGCGCACCATTACTGATGTTGTACGCCTTGCCCAAAGCCGAGCCGGTCGCCAGCAGGCTGCTGAGCAATGCTTCGTTGAGGTTCTGAATGCTGGTGAAGTCGACTTTGTTCAAGCCGTTGCCGATGATCGAAAGACGCTTCTTGCTCTGCATCTGCATCAGCCGTGGAAAGATGCTGTTGTCCCCGGCCCCGGTGACGAAGCGCGGGCGCAAGGCAATCACTTCCAGACCGAACTCTTCGGCACCGAACACCTTCTGCTCCGCCAGGTACTTGGTAGCAGCGTAGTGGTTGTGGAAACGTTTGGGCACCTGCTCTTCACGAATATCGAGGTGCGACTTGCCGTCGAAATAGATCGAAGGCGACGACAGGTGCACCAGCCGTCGCACTCGCCGCTTGAGGCAGGCCTCAACGACGTTTTCGGTGACCTGAACGTTGCCTTGCAGGAAATCCTGATGCTTTCCCCAGGTGCCGACCGCACCGGCGCAATGCACCACGGCTTCGACGTCGTCGCACAGAGCCTGCACAAGTTCGGCGTCGTTCAGATCGCCTTGAATGAACTCGGCCCCCCGTCGAACCAGATGTTCAACGCCTTGCGGGCGACGGCCGTTGACCCGGACGCTCAACCCCTGCTCCAACGCAAAACGCGCAAAGCGTCCGCCGATGAAGCCGCTTGCGCCGGTGACCAGAATCTTCATTTACCGCTCCGTTTTACGTCTGTAGCAGCCTGGCTTGCCGGCGGCGGCGTCATCAAAATCGCTACCGTCGGCAAGCCGGACTGCTACAGGGATTTGCGTGAATCACACGTTGACGTTCACTGCTCGCTCAGCGGCACCAGCCATTGCCCGGCTTTTTTCGCCAAATGCTCGGTCAACTGCGTCAACAGTTGCCCACCGTTGCGCCAATGATGCCAGTACAAAGGCACATCCACCCACTGATCCGCGAACAACTCCACCAGCTTGCCAGCCGCCAATTGCTCGCGAACCTGCATCTCAGGCACCAGCCCCCAGGCCATGCCCGCCTCGGTCATGCGCATGAAGCCTTCGGACGACGGGCACAAATGGTGCTGGAAACCGCCATCAACCCCCAACGACGCCATGTAGCGATGTTGCAGAAAGTCGTCAGGGCCAAACACCAACGCGGGCGTGCGCGCCAGCGCCTGAGGCGTCACCCCGTTCGGGAAATGCCGAGCGATGAATGCGGGGCTGGCCAAACCACGATAGCGCATGGCGCCCAGCGACAGGCTTCTGGCCCCGGCGACAGGCCGTTCGCTGGCGCACAGACAAGCGGCGACCTCTCCTGCGCGCATGCGCTTGAGGCCGACATCCTGATCTTCAATCACCAGATCGGTCAGTAAGTGATGCTCGGCGCAGAAGTCCCCTACCGCCGGTGCCCACCAGGTCGCGAGGCTGTCGGCGTTGAGCGCAATGCGCAATCGTTCAGGCGCACCGCCTTCGTCAAGCGCAGGGACGACGCTTTGCAGGTCACGCTCCAGCAACCGAACCTGCTGCACGTGGTTGAGCAGGCGCTGACCGATTTCCGTCGGTGTCGGTGGCGTGGCCCTGACCAGCACCGGCTGGCCGACCCGCGCCTCCAGCAGTTTGATGCGCTGGGACACCGCCGATTGCGACAGCCCCAACACCTGAGCGGCACGCTCGAACCCCGTTTGTTCCACGACCGCCGCAAGGGCCGCGAGCAGTTTGTAATCGAACATCAATTTTCCTAATGAGCGATCAGCATTATTGGTTTTTCTTATACCGCCGATCCCTCGACAATCGCCACACTCTTTTCATCGCAACACCTGACTCACGGAGCAAGACATCATGTGGCAAAGCTACCTCAACGGACTGTTGGTCGCGTTCGGCCTGATCATGGCCATCGGCACGCAAAACGCCTATGTGCTGGCGCAAAGCCTGCGTCGTGAGCATCACCTGTCCGTCGCGGTGCTGTGCATTCTGTGCGACGTGGTGCTGGTGGCTGCCGGAGTGTTCGGGTTGGCCAACGTGCTGGCGCATAACCCGACATTGCTTGCCGTGGCGCGCTGGGGCGGTGTGGTGTTTCTGCTCTGGTACGGCGCCAAGGCGCTGCGCCGTGCTTTGGCCCCGCAAAGTCTGCAAGAGGGGGACGTCACCGGCCAGCGCTCGCGTCGCGCGGTCCTGCTGACAGCACTGGCGGTGACGCTACTCAACCCGCACGTTTATCTGGATACCGTTTTGCTGATCGGGTCTCTGGGCGCTCAACAGACCGAGCCCGGCGCGTATGTCGCGGGCGCCGCCAGCGCATCGCTGTTGTGGTTCTCGACGCTGGCGATTGGCGCAGCCTGGCTGGCGCCCTGGCTCGCCCGCCCCGCCACTTGGCGTCTGCTGGATCTGATGGTGGCGGTGATGATGTTCAGTGTGGCGGTGCAGTTGATTCGCACGGCTTAAATACGGCGCCCAACACGCCCCTGTGAGAGCCGGCTTGCTGGCGAATGCGGTGGATCTGTGACGAATGAGCCGCCTGACACTCCGCCTTCGCCAGCAAGCCGGCTCCCACAGAGATCAGCGTGCCACCGCTTTTCATCATTTCCCCTGCAAACCTCTGGAACCTCTATCCCACACAGTTGTTGCGTGGTTATGGGCCGGGGCCGGTGCTATGATCCAGCCCCTGCGCCGCAAAGAGTAAAAACTCGCCGGCGTATTCTGTCTGGCCGTCCGTGATCGGCCTTGCGCTAACCGCAACCTGACCTGATTAGGAGAATTACCATGGCTTTCGAATTGCCGCCGCTGCCTTACGCTCATGACGCTCTGGCACCGCACATCTCCAAGGAAACGCTGGAATACCACCACGACAAACACCACAACACCTACGTCGTGAACCTGAACAACCTGGTCCCAGGCACCGAGTTCGAAGGCAAGACACTGGAAGAAATCGTCAAGTCTTCCTCGGGCGGTATCTTCAACAACGCAGCCCAGGTCTGGAACCACACTTTCTACTGGAACTGCCTGGCGCCAAACGCTGGCGGCCAGCCTACCGGTGCACTGGCTGACGCCATCAACGCTGCATTCGGCTCCTTCGACAAGTTCAAGGAAGAGTTCAGCAAAACCTCCATCGGCACCTTCGGCTCCGGCTGGGGCTGGCTGGTGAAGAAAGCTGACGGCTCCCTGGCGCTGGCCAGCACCATCGGCGCAGGCAACCCGCTGACCAACGGCGACACCCCGCTGCTGACCTGCGACGTCTGGGAACACGCGTACTACATCGACTACCGTAACCTGCGTCCAAAATACGTCGAGGCGTTCTGGAACCTGGTGAACTGGAAGTTCGTCGCTGAGCAGTTCGAAGGCAAGGCGTTCACTGCCTGATTTGCGCACCCAATGAAAAAAGCCCGGCCTGTCCGGGTTTTTTTTCGCCTTCTATTCGTCCTTTATGTATTGTCAGGCCACGATAGCGGACTAATATCAGGTTCGGTCAGAATCGACGAAACGAGGCTCAAGTTCCGCCCTCTGTTTACCGACACAGTACTGATAGCCAAGATTGCCCCTGTGAAATCGTTACCTGAATGAAACAGGTCGAGGGTGTTTCAAAACCTTGACCCCGGGCGCTGTATTGCCAATGCTTGTTACGTCACCCGCTATCAGCATGGATGAAGGAATGGCCATTTGAAGCTGGAACTCAAAAACAGCTTGTCGGTGAAGCTGCTGCGTGTGGTGTTGTTGTCGGCGCTGGTCGTGGGCGTTGTGCTCAGTTGCGCGCAAATCGTCTATGACGCCTACAAAACCCGGCAAGCCGTCGCCACAGACGCCGAGCGGATTCTGGACATGTTCCGAGACCCGTCGACTCAGGCTGTCTATAGCCTGGATCGGGAAATGGGCATGCAGGTCATCGAAGGTCTGTTCCAGGACAAGGCCGTGCGCATGGCATCCATTGGCCATCCTAACGAAACCCTTCTCGCCGAAAAGACCCGCGATCTCAAATCGTCCCCCACCCGCTGGCTGACCGATCCGATTCTCGGACAGGAACGCAGCTTCACCACGCAACTGGTCGGTCGCAGCCCCTACAGCGAATACTACGGCGACCTGCGCATCACCCTCGACACGGCCACCTACGGTGAAGGCTTTCTGGTCAATTCAATGATCATCTTCGTTTCCGGCGTGTTGCGTGCACTGGCCATGGGGATGGTGCTGTATCTGGTGTATCACTGGCTACTCACCAAACCGCTGTCGCGCATCATCGAACACCTGATCAGCATCAACCCCGACCGCCCCAGCGAGCATCAACTCCCCCTGCTCAAAGGCCATGAAAAGAACGAACTGGGGATTTGGGTCACCACCGCCAACCAGCTATTGGCCTCCATCGAGCGCAACACCCACTTGCGTCATGAGGCCGAATCCAGCCTCCAGCGCATGGCCCAATACGACTTCCTGACCGGCCTGCCCAATCGCCAACAACTGCAAACCCAACTGGACAAGATTCTGGTCGATGCCGGTCGCGTGCAACACCGAGTAGCCGTGCTGTGCGTTGGTCTGGATGACTTCAAAGGCATCAACGAGCAGTTCAGCTATCAAGCGGGCGACCAGTTATTGCTGGCGCTGGCCGACCGTCTGCGCGCTCATAGCGGACGTCTGGGCGCACTGGCTCGCTTGGGCGGCGACCAGTTCGCGCTGGTTCAGGCCGATATCGAACAGCCCTACGAAGCGGCCGAGCTGGCGCAAAGCATCCTCGACGATCTGGAAGCCTCTTTCGCGGTAGAAGGCGAAGACATCCGTCTGCGGGCCACCATCGGCATCACCCTGTTCCCGGAAGATGGCGACAGCACCGAAAAGCTGCTGCAAAAAGCAGAACAGACCATGACCCTGGCCAAGACCCGCTCACGCAATCGATACCAGTTCTACATCGCCAGCGTCGACAGCGAAATGCGCCGCCGCCGAGAACTGGAAAAAGACCTGCGCGAAGCCTTGGTGCGCAATCAGTTCCATCTCGTCTACCAGCCACAGATCAGCTACCGGGACCAGCGTGTAGTGGGCGTTGAGGCACTGATTCGCTGGATTCACCCCGAACACGGCTTCGTGCCGCCGGATCAGTTCATTCCACTGGCCGAACAGAACGGCACGATCATCGCGATTGGCGAATGGGTGTTGGATCAGGCCTGTAAACAACTGCGCGAATGGCACGATCAAGGCTTCACCGAACTGCGCATGGCTGTGAACCTGTCCACCGTGCAACTGCACCACTCTGAGTTACCCCGCGTGGTGAACAACCTGTTGCAGATCTACCGTCTGCCGCCGCGCAGCCTTGAACTGGAGGTGACGGAAACCGGCCTGATGGAAGACATCAGCACCGCCGCTCAACACCTGCTCAGCCTGCGTCGCTCCGGGGCGTTGATTGCGATCGATGACTTCGGAACCGGGTATTCCTCGCTGAGCTATCTCAAAAGCTTGCCGCTGGACAAGATCAAGATCGACAAGAGCTTCGTTCAGGACCTGATCGACGACGATGACGACGCCACCATCGTGCGCGCCATCATTCAGTTGGGCAAAAGCCTTGGCATGCAGGTCATTGCAGAAGGTGTGGAAACCACTGAGCAAGAGGCGTACATCATTTCCGAGGGTTGCCACGAGGGTCAGGGCTATTTCTACAGCAAGCCGCTGCCTGCCCGGGAGTTGCTGTCGTACCTGAAACAATCCCATCGCACCCACGTCGGCGTTCTGTAGCCGATCTCTCCTTGAGGAAAACCGCTGGCTCCTGATTTGGCCTCGGCATTGCCGAGGTCCCTTCACGCCGACGCCCATGTCGCGTTCAGCGGTGTCTCGACTATTTGTCTATGAAGAGCGAGAGCGTTTGGTGTTGCGGGCACTTTTTGTCGCGAATGTTCTTGTAACAGCTTGAAATATCTCATCGCCCGCATCAGGGCGTTTTGCCTTTACACAGAATGCAAATCTTTCGCATTATGTCGCAGCTTTTTTTGGCGTTCGCCACCGTTCCCCTCCCCCTTTCGACGCAGGATTCCGTCATGATTCGTAAGCCCCTGGCTACTGCCAGTCTGCTGGCCCTCGCTATCGCTCTGGCCGGTTGTGACCAAGGCAAGGACAAGCCCGCTGCCGCCGCACCAACGCCGGCCCCCGCCGCTTCCGCGCCAGCACCAGCCGCTGCCCCGGCCGCCGCGCCCGCCCAGACCAGCGATGCAGCCGCCAAGGCGGTGGTCGCCAACTACGCGAGCATGGTGTACGCCGCCTTCAGCGACGCCGAATCCACTGCGAAAGCCCTCAGCACCGCCGTCGACACATTCCTTGCAACGCCGAACGATCAAACCCTTAAAGCCGCTCGCGATGCCTGGCTCGCCGCTCGCGTGCCGTACATGCAGACCGAAGTCTTCCGCTTCGGCAACACCATCATCGATGACTGGGAAGGTCAGGTGAACGCCTGGCCACTGGACGAAGGCCTGATCGACTACGTCGCCAAGGACTATCAACACGCGCTGGGCAACCCGGGCGCCACCGCCAACATCATCGCCAACAAATCGATCCAGGTCGGCGAAGACAAGGTCGACGTCACCGAAATCACGCCGCAGAAACTCGCCAGCCTGAACGAGCTGGGCGGTTCAGAGGCCAACGTTGCCACCGGCTACCACGCCATTGAATTCCTGCTCTGGGGCCAGGACTTGCACGGCACCGGTCCCGGCGCGGGTGAACGCCCTGCCAGCGACTACATCGATGGCAAAGGCGGCACTGGCGGCCACAACGACCGTCGTCGCGCCTACCTGAAGGCTGCTACCGATCTGCTGGTCAGCGACCTCGAAGAGATGGTCAATAACTGGAAACCGGGCGTTGCCGACAACTACCGCGCCACCCTGGAAGCCGAACCGGCGGAAAGTGGCCTGCGCAAAATGCTGTTCGGCATGGGCAGCCTCTCACTGGGCGAACTGGCGGGCGAACGCATGAAGGTGGCACTGGAAGCCAACTCCAGCGAAGACGAACACGATTGCTTCAGCGACAACACTCACAACTCGCACTTCTACAACGGCCTGGGCATCCGCAACGTCTACCTGGGCGAATACACCCGTGTAGATGGCAGCAAGGTCAGCGGCCCGAGCCTGTCGTCGCTGGTGGCCAAGGCCGACGCGGCAACCGACACTACCCTGCGCACCGATCTGGATGACACCCAGGCCAAGCTGCAAGTCATCGTTGATCACGCCAATAAAGGCGAGCACTTCGACCAGTTGATTGCCGCAGGCAACACGGCAGGCAACCAAGTCGTTCGCGACGCCATCGCGGCACTGGTCAAGCAGACAGGCGCCATCGAGCAGGCGGCAGGCAAGCTGGGCATCACCGACCTGAACCCGGACAACGCCGATCACGAGTTCTGATCGGCGCGTTCGGTAAAGCACCAGAAAAAGGCCGACCCATTCGTGGGTCGGCCTTCTTTTTTGGGCCTCTGAAACCCCTCAAATGCCCCGCAAAACAGGTCCCTCCCAGAGACCGATCCGTAAGTTCTGTAGGGCATTTCCTGTTCTCACTCTGTCGGATTGAACGCCTTTTACTCGCCCTTGATCATGGTCACTTCCTTGACCCCATCCCATCCAGGAGGAGACAGACCGTGCCGAAAGGAAACAAGAAAAGGCGTCGCGTCAACACACTCAAAGCCAACGATTACGGAATCCACCTGTTGGTCGGAATCAACGGGCCGCGAGCATGGAAAGTGACGATCTACCGCGACGGCCGAACCCTCAACCGCCTGTTCTCATTCTCTCGATACGGAGGGCGCGAGGCCGCAAGAAGAGCCGCTGATGCATGTCGTGACGAACTGATGCTGACCCACCTGCCCAAACTCAGCCGAGACATCCGCCAACGCATCATTGCAACCAACACCAGCGGCTATCCGGGCGTGCACTACCGCTGCTACACCGGAATCGCCTACTGGGTAGCCCGCACGACGTTACGCAACGGCAGCAGCGTGACCAAATCCTTCCGCGTCGAATATTACGGCTATGAGCGGGCGAAAGAGCTGGCCATCCGGGAGAGAGAGCGTCAGCTCGACAGCATCGGCGAGTATCGCTGTTTCAAGGTGGTCGAGGGCGAGCGTCGCCTCATGCAACTCATGGTGGAGAATCCATCACTGGAAATTACCGGATTCGGAAACCTCGAAACCGCGATACCGGGCGCTGGGTAATTAGTTACAACACGTTTCGAGAGGCGCTTACAAACGCAAATCCCTCTTATTAGGCCAACACGGGGCTGGTAAGCTTGCCCGCCCCGATTCCCCCCTTTTTTGCAGGTATGTATGACTGCGAGGTTCCGTCTTTCGCTGTTCCTGCTGATGGCTTCGGCCCTCGGCGGGTGTGATGACGCCCCGCGTTTCACCGCTGCCGAGCCTGGCGAAGCCCAATCCGGTGGTGCTGCCACCGTGAGCCGCAGCGATCGCAACGCCTTCGCCCTGCCCTCGGGCAACCTGTCGCCCGAACGACGCCTGGACTTCAGCGTCGGCAACAGCTTCTTTCGCAACCCTTGGGTGATCGCCCCTTCGACGACCACCGCACGAGACGGCCTCGGCCCTCTGTTCAATACCAACGCCTGCCAGAATTGCCACATCCGGGACGGTCGCGGGCATCCACCCGAACCTGGTGCGGACAACGCCGTGTCGATGCTGGTACGCCTGTCGATTCCCGATGACCCCGCGCGCACCGAACGCCTGACACGATGGGGCCTGACGCCAGAACCGGTGTACGGCATGCAACTGCAGGACATGGCGGTTCCCGGCGTGCCTCCCGAAGGCAAGGTGCGCGTCGACTACGACTCACTGACGGTGCACTTTCGCGATGGCACGCCGGTTCAACTGCGCCGCCCGACCCTGCAGATCACCCAGCTCGGCTATGGCGCAATGCACCCGCAAACCCGCGCTTCGGCCCGAATCGCCCCGCCGATGATTGGTCTGGGTCTGCTCGAAGCGATCCCCGAGGCGTCAATTCTGGCCAACGCCAACCCCGATAATAAAAACGGCACCGGCATCACCGGCACCCCAAATTGGGTCTGGGATGAAGCGCAGCAGAAAACCGTGCTCGGTCGCTTCGGCTGGAAAGCATCGCAACCCAGCGTGAATCAACAGAACGCTCATGCGCTCGCCGGAGACATGGGCCTGACTTCACGCCTCAAACTCGCTGACGACTGCACGGTGTTTCAGACGGATTGCCTAGAGGCGCCTCACGGCGGCGGCCCCAATGGCGAGCCGGAAGTCAGCGACAACATCCTTCGGCTGATCACCTTTTACACCCGTAACCTTGGGGTTCCAGCCCGTCGTGATGTCGGCGACCCACAGGTGCTGCAAGGTAAAAACCTGTTCTTCAGGGCCGGTTGCCAGCAGTGCCACACACCACAGTTCACAACAACTGCCGACGCTGCCGAGCCGGAGCTGGCCAATCAAGTCATCCGCCCTTATACCGACCTGTTGCTGCACGACATGGGTGAAGGCCTGGCGGACAACCTCAGCGAATTCCAGGCCCGCGGCCAGCAGTGGCGAACGCCCCCCTTGTGGGGCATTGGGTTGACCCAAAGCGTCAGCGGCCATACGCAATTCCTGCACGACGGGCGTGCGCGCAATCTGATGGAAGCCGTGTTGTGGCATGGCGGCGAGGCATTGCCTGCGCAGCGGCAGGTGTTGGCGTTCGACGCGGGGCAGCGGGCAGCGTTGCTGGCGTTTCTGAATTCTCTTTAATCGTACTTTTACAAAAAGGAGCCGGACATGTTCCGTCCCAAGCTGTTGTTCACCAGCCTCGCTGCGCTTGCGCTGGGTGCCTGTGCGCCATCGGACCCGCAGGCCGTGACGTCTGCGGCCATCGCCAAGCAGGTGATCCTGCCGACATACAGCCGCTGGGTTGACGCCGACCGGCAACTGGCGGTCAGCGCGCTGGCGTTTTGTCAGGGCAAGACCGATCTGGACACCGCCCGCGCCGATTTCCTTCATGCGCAAAAGGCCTGGGCCCAATTGCAGCCATTGCTGATTGGCCCGCTGGCCGAGGGCAATCGCTCCTGGCAGATCCAGTTCTGGCCGGACAAGAAGAACCTCGTCGGGCGTCAGGTCGAACAACTGGTCACCGCGCAGCCGCACATCACGGCAGAAGCACTGGCCAAGTCCAGCGTCGTGGTGCAGGGGCTGTCGGCTTATGAATACATCCTGTTCGACGCTGAAATCGACATGGCCAACGCCGAACAGAAAGCCCAGTACTGCCCGCTGCTGACCGCCATCGGCGAACGTCAGAAGACTCTGGCCGAGGAAATCCTCAACAGTTGGAACAGCACCGACGGCATGCTCGCCCAACTGAGCAAATTCCCGAACCAGCGCTACGCCGATTCTCACGAAGCCATCGCCGAATTGCTGCGCGTGCAAGTGACCGCCCTCGACACCCTGAAGAAGAAACTCGGCACGCCGCTGGGCCGTCAATCCAAAGGCGTACCGCAGCCGTTCCAGGCCGATGCCTGGCGCAGCAAGGCCTCGTTGAGCAGTCTGCAAGCCAGCCTGGACAGCGCTGAAACGGTGTGGTCGGGTGTGGACAACAAGGGCCTGCGCGGCCTGTTGCCCGCTGAGCAGAAACCGTTGGCCGACAAGATCGACGCCGCTTACGCTGAAAGCCGCAAACAACTGGCCGCGTTGAAGCCGCCGCTGGTCGAACTGCTGGCCACCGAACAGGGTCGCCAACAATTGAACGCGTTCTACGACAGCCTCAACGTCGTCCACCGCCTGCATGAAGGCGAACTGGCCAAGGCGTTGGGCATCCAGCTCGGTTTCAATGCCAACGATGGTGACTGATATGTTGCGACGTCAGGCCCTTGGCAGTCTGGTCCTCAGCGCGTGCACGCTGGGGGGCTGGACGCTGTTCAGGAAAAAAGGTGAAAGCCCGTTGCTGCTGTCCGCCCGCGATGACGGCAACGGCCAGCACTATGCCGTCGGCTATCGCGTGGACGGCACTCAAGTGTTCGCCACGCAGGTCGCCCAGCGTTGCCACGACATCATCAATCACCCGGAACTGCCGATTGCGTTGTTCGTCGCCCGGCGCCCTGGAACGGAAAGCTACCTGATCGACCTGCGCGATGGGCACTTGCTGCAAACCATCACCTCGCAACCGAACCGGCATTTCTACGGCCACGCCGTCATCCACAAAGGCGGCGAATGGCTGTACGCCACCGAGAACGACACCACTGATCCGGGGCGTGGCGTGTTGGGCGTTTACCGGTTCGTTGGTGAGCGTCTGGAGCACAACGGCGAAATCTCCACCCACGGCATCGGCCCGCATCAGGTCTCCTGGCTGCCGGACGGCGAAACCCTGGTGGTGGCCAATGGCGGCATTCGCACCGAAGCGGAAAGCCGGGTCGAGATGAACCTCAACGCGATGGAGCCGAGCCTGGTGCTGATGCAGCGTGACGGCACCCTGCTGAGCAAGGAAACCCTGTCACAGCAGATGAACAGCGTGCGCCACATGGCGATCGCCAGCGACGGCACCATCGTCGCCGGGCAGCAGTTCATGGGGCCATCTCATGAGTCTGCCGAGCTGTTGGCGATCAAACGTCCGGGGCAACCGTTTCAGGCATTTCCGGTGGCCGAGCAGCAGTTACAGGCCATGGCCCATTACACCGCCAGCGTGGCGATTCATAACGAATTGCGGCTGGTGGCATTAACAGCGCCGCGTGGTAATCGTTTCTTCATTTGGGACCTGGACAGCGGCGCCGTGCGCCTCGATGCGCCGTTGCCGGATTGTGCCGGGGTCGGCGCGGTGGCGGATGGCTTCGTGGTGACTTCAGGCCAGGGTCGTTGCAGGTTTTATGATTGCCGCCAGAGTGCATTGGTGGCACAGCCGTTGGAGCTGCCTGCGGGGTTGTGGGACAACCATTTGCATTTGGTTTAACCCCTATCCCCCTGTAGGAGTGAGCCCACCAAAACCGCAACGAGCACTGGCAACAAACCCGCGACGCGACTACCGTGCTCGCCTGATTCATCTGTTTTCCAAGGAAGTGGAATATGTTGCGTCGCCGCATGTTGATCATGTTGGGAGTTGTCCTGATCGTGGTGCTGGCCCTGGGCGGGTACAAGGCATTCTCGATTTATCAGCAAATCCAGCAGTTCTCTGCCCCAAAACCGCCAATCAATGTCGCGGTGGCTGTCGTTGAATCCCGAGCCTGGCAAAACCGCCTGCCTGCCATTGGCAGCCTCAAGGCATTGCAAGGCGTGAACCTGAGTCTGGAGGTCGCCGGGACAGTCAAAGCGCTTCAGTTCGAATCAGGGCAAAAGGTCAAACTCGGCCAGCCACTTCTGCAACTCGACAGCGATGTGGAAAAAGGCCTGCTGGGCACCGCCGAGGCGGATCTGGGTCTGGCGCAGGTCGACTACGCACGGGGCAGCAAGCTGGTGGGCGACGCGGCCATTTCCAAAGGCGAGTTCGACAAACTGGCCGCCACGCAGAAAAAGGCCGCAGCCACCGTCGCGCAACTCAACGCCTCACTGGCCAAGAAGCGCATCCTCGCGCCTTTCAGCGGCACCATCGGCATTCGCCAGGTGGATGTGGGCGACTACCTCGCCAGCGGCACAGTCATCGCCACGTTGCAGGATTTGAGCAGCCTCTACGCCGACTTCTATGTGCCCGAGCAAATGCTGCCGAAACTGAGCATCGGCCAGCAGGTTCAAGTCAGCGTCGCGGCCTTCCCCGATGAAAGCTTCAACGCCAGCATCAGTGCAATCAACCCCAAGGTCGAAGACGCCACGCGTAACGTGCTGGTACGCGCAACCCTGCCCAACCCGGACAGCAAACTGCTGCCGGGCATGTTCGCCAACTTGCAGGTCATTCTGGGGCAGGACACCCAAGAGCTGGTCGTCCCCGAAAGCACCATCACCTACACCCTTTACGGCAATTCGGTGTTCGTCATCACCCCGAAAAAAGACGCCAATGGCCAGCCTGAAAAGAACGCCAAAGGTGAGCCGCTGCTGGCCGTGGAGCGCCGTTTCGTCGAAACCGGCGAGCGCCGTGGCGGGCAGGTGATCATCCGCAAAGGCTTGAAAGTGGGCGAACAAGTGGTGACCGGTGGCCAGTTGAAGCTGGACAACGGCACCCCTGTCGCCATCAGTGCCGATTCGGCAGCCCCCGTCGAACAGCGCGACCAGCCCAAGGTTGACTGACCCTGGCGACTGTTCGAAGGAGCTTTTTTCATGGCATTTACAGACCCGTTCATCCGACGCCCTGTGCTCGCCAGCGTGATCAGCCTGTTGATCGTGCTGCTGGGTTTTCAGGCTTTCAGCAAACTGACCATCCGCCAGTACCCGCAGATGGAAAACGCGCTGATCACCGTCACCACGGCTTACCCCGGCGCCAATGCCGAAACCATTCAGGGCTACATCACGCAACCGTTACAGCAAAGTCTGGCCAGCGCCGAAGGCATCGACTACATGACCTCGGTCAGTCGCCAGAACTTCTCGGTGATCTCGATCTACGCGCGCATCGGTTCCAACAGCGACCGCCTTTACACCGAACTGTTGGCCAAAGCCAACGAGGTGAAGAACAAGTTGCCTCAGGACGCCGAAGACCCGGTGCTGAGCAAAGAAGCGGCTGACGCCTCGGCGCTGATGTACATCAGTTTCTACAGCTCGGAGCTGAACAACCCCCAGATCACCGACTACCTGTCGCGGGTCATCCAGCCCAAGCTCGCTACGCTGCCGGGCATGGCCGAAGCCGAGATCCTTGGCAATCAGGTGTTCGCCATGCGTCTGTGGCTGGACCCAGTGAAACTGGCAGGCTTTGGCCTGACCGCCAATGACGTCACTGACGCCGTGCGCAAGTACAACTTCCTTTCGGCGGCAGGCGAGGTGAAAGGCGAATACGTGGTCACCAGCGTCAACGCCACCACCGATCTCAAATCCCCGGAAACCTTCGCCGCGATCCCGTTGAAGACGGTGGGCAACAGCCGCGTGCTGCTCGGCGATGTGGCGCGGGTCGAGATGGGTGCGGAAAACTACGACACCGTCAGTTCGTTCGATGGCACACCGTCGGTCTACATCGGCATCAAGGGCACGCCCAGTTCCAACCCGTTGGACGTGATCAAGGAAGTGCGGCGGATCATGCCGGAACTGGAAAGCCAGTTGCCGCCTAGCCTGAAAGCCTCCATCGCTTACGACGCCACGCTGTTCATTCAGGCATCGATCCATGAGGTGGTGAAAACCCTGATCGAAGCGGTGCTGATCGTGATCGTCGTGGTGTTCCTGTTTCTGGGCGCACTGCGTTCGGTGCTGATCCCGGTGATCACCATTCCGCTGTCGATGATCGGGGTGTTGTTCTTCATGCAAATGATGGGCTACTCGATCAACCTGCTGACACTGTTGGCGATGGTGCTCGCGATTGGCCTTGTCGTCGACGATGCCATCGTGGTGGTGGAGAACATTCATCGCCACATCGAGGAAGGCAAAACGCCGTTGAATGCAGCATTAGAAGGCGCGCGGGAAATCGCCATGCCGGTGGTCTCGATGACCATCACGTTGGCGGCCGTTTATGCGCCCATCGGTTTTCTTGAAGGCCTGACCGGCGCCCTGTTCAAGGAGTTCGCGCTGACGCTGGCCGGTGCGGTGGTGATTTCCGGGATCGTCGCCCTGACGCTGTCACCGATGATGTGCGCCATGCTGCTGCGCCACGATGGAAACCCCAGCGGGCTGGCCCACAAGCTCGATCAGATTTTCGACGGCCTGAAAGTGCGCTATCAGCGGCTGTTGCACGGCACGCTGAACACCCGCCCGGTGGTTATCGTGTTCGCTGTGCTGGTGCTGTGCCTGATTCCAGTGTTCCTCAAGTTCAGTCAGTCGCAACTGGCGCCGGACGAGGATCAGGGCATCATTTTCATGATGGCCACGTCGCCGCAGCCGACCAACCTCGATTACATGAACAAGTACACCCAGCAGTTCATCGACATCTTCAAGGCGTTCCCGGAGTATTACTCGTCGTTCCAGATCAACGGTTTCAATGGTGTACAGACCGGCGTGGGCGGTTTCCTGCTCAAACCGTGGGATGAACGCAAACGCACGCAGATGCAATTGTTGCCCGAAGTGCAGGCCAAGCTGGAACAGATCACCGGGCTGCAGATTTTCGGTTTCAACCTGCCTTCATTGCCGGGCACGGGCGAGGGCCTGCCCTTCCAGTTCGTGATCAACACCCCTAACGACTATGCGGCGCTACTGGAGGTGGTCAACCGCATCAAGAAACGTGCGACCGAATCCGGCAAGTTCGCGTTTCTCGACCTCGATCTGGCGTTCGACAAACCGGAAGTGGTGGTCGACATCGATCGCGCCAAGGCCGCACAAATGGGCGTGTCGATGCAGGACCTGGGCGGCAGCCTTGCCACGTTGCTCGGTGAGGCGGAGATCAACCGGTTCACCATCGATGGCCGCAGTTATAAAGTCATCGCGCAGGTGGAGCGGGCCTATCGCGACAACCCGCAGTGGCTGTCCAATTATTACGTGAAAAACGCCGAAGGCACGATGCTGCCATTGTCGACGCTGATCAAGGTCAGCGATCGGGCTCGTCCACGTCAGTTGAATCAGTTCCAGCAGCTCAACTCGGCGATTATTTCCGGGTTCCCGCTGGTGAGCATGGGTGAGGCCATCGAAACGGTTCGGCAGATCGCTATCGAAGAAGCGCCCGCCGGTTTCGCCTACGACTATGCGGGGACCTCCCGCCAGTTCGTTCAGGAGGGCAATGCACTGTGGGTCACCTTTGGCCTGGCGCTGGCGATTATCTTTCTGGTGCTCGCGGCGCAGTTCGAAAGCTTCCGCGATCCGCTGGTGATTCTGGTGACCGTGCCGTTGTCGATCTGCGGCGCGCTGATTCCTCTGTTCCTTGGGGTGTCGACGCTGAACATCTACACCCAGGTCGGGCTGGTGACGTTGATCGGGTTGATCAGCAAGCACGGGATTCTGATCGTTGAATTCGCCAACCAGTTGCGCAAGGACAAAGGACTGACCGCCCGTGAGGCGGTGGAAGAAGCAGCAGCGATTCGCCTGCGGCCGGTGTTGATGACCACGGCGGCGATGGTGTTCGGCATGGTGCCGTTGATCCTGGCGACAGGCGCGGGGGCTGTGAGCCGGTTCGATATCGGACTGGTGATCGCGGTGGGGATGTCGGTGGGGACGTTGTTTACGCTGATTGTGTTGCCGTGTGTTTATACGGTGTTGGCGGGGAGGGATAAGAGGTTAGCGTGAGGTGGCCACATTGTTGCCCTGTCGGGCCTATTCGCCAGCTTGCTGGCGAATAGGCCCGACAGGGCAACAGAGTGAGATTCCAGAGCCAACCACTCTCAAAAACCCCACCCAACCTCAGTTCTGCCCCCTCGTCCCCTGCGCCAACCCAAACATCAACAACAGCAAATCATGATCCGGACGTACGGGCGATTCAGCCTTCGCCACACGCGGGAGGGCGCATTGGCCCTCGCCGTGGACTGCGCTCAGGATCTTCGGTTTGGGGGTTTCCCACGCCGCCATGGCTATGGATGCGATGCCTAACGCTCCAACCAGAAACAAACCTCGAGCGACTTCTAACTTCATCGATCTAAACCTTTGATGGGGCTGCCAAACGCCGTTTCGTAAAAATAGACGAGCTTGCTCCAGTCCGCCGACGCAAACGACGAGTGGCGACGCAGTTGTTTCATGTCGTGCTGGGCCGCGCCATAAGCGGTCAGGCGCTGGCGGCATTTCTCCAGGTCCAGAAGCGCCACTTCAGGCTTGGCGTTTGCGCCTTCACCGACCACGCGGACGAAAACGTGCTTGATGTAGATGCAACTGTGCTGCCAGCGCCCCTTGTGCATACGCGCCAGGTTCTCGGCCAGTTCCTTGAGCATTTGCTCGTAAACGGCCTCGCCATATTGCTCACGACCACCGGCCTTGAGCCAGTTTTCAAATTCGTCGAAACCGTCCAGCGACGCGGTGACCAACAGCGCGCGCCACTCGTTGTTTTCATCGCGCTCAGCACCACAGAACACCATGCGCGGTACGTTGACGTTGAGCTGACGCAGGCCTTCGAGGGCATCGCGCTCACGCAAGACCGTCGGGCGGCCGAATGGATGCAGCCAACTGCGGTAGATGTGACCGACCTGCCGCTTCACGTACAGCAAGCGGCCATTCTCCGACACGACGCGTTGCACGCCACTTTCACCACCACGGCGCACGTTGGGCTCTTCCACCCACTCGCCTTTGGTGTTCCAGAAATAGGCAAAACGGTCCTTGGCGGGAAGGGTCAACTCTGCTGCGAAATCCACGGCCATCCTGTTACCTCTTACGTAATAGATACACACGCCACATGGCGTACAACGGCAGGAAGTCCAGACGATCCTGGATGCGAAATCCTGCCTGTTCGAATTCGGCTTCTACTGTGTTCACCGGTAACACGAAGCGGTTCTGGTAACCCTCTTGATGACGGTTACGCTCGGCGCGCTTGCGTTTCCAGGCTTTGAAATTGCCATCCACCCAGAGCGAAATGATCACGCTGTCGCGAGTGACCCGATGAAACTCCCTGAGCAACACGGCTCTGTCCTCGGCCTTGCCGACGTGGTGCAACAGGCGCATGCAAAAGATGCTGTCCACTGCATTGTCTGGCATGTCGATGGCGAATGCAGAGGTCTGCAAGGGTTGTACCCGTTTCACCACTTCAGCCGGTTGCGAATTGCAAGCGGTCTTGACCATGGAGGCCGAGTTATCGGCGCCGATGATGACCCGGTTGGCCTTTTCCGCCAGCAATGGCCAGAAACGCCCGGCCCCACACGGCAAGTCCAGCACCAGACCAGGTTCGCCTGCCAACGCCAGTGCGCGGCGGGCCAGCTGCTTGTCGCGATGGTCAGACAACCGCCGCGCCAATCCGTCCCTGTGTTTGCGTAAATATTTTTTTGCGTGTTCGTCGTCGTATTTGCGCGAGAAATCTAACTCAATCCGCTTGCTCATGGCCGCCTCTCCTGAAGGTGATACGGCCAAAAGTAGGTGGATTAACGTCATCCTCAGGTCACGTGAATGTGAAAAAAACGTCCCCTGACAAGCACAAATGTTACGAGGTTTTTCCAGAAGATAGGGCTAGCATATGGCCACAACCTGAATGATCGCAGCAATATTTACACTGCCGATACATTGAAAGGCCATTCACTGACAAGGCTGTCAGGCAGCGGCCTTTTTAAACTCGACAGTGAAACAGCACCCGTTGGGCTCCATGGTATCGAGGCTGACGGTCCACCCCTGGTTTTCGCAAATCCGCTGAACCAGCGAAAGTCCCAGCCCCAGTCCTTCGCCGCGCTTTTCATTGCCGCGCACAAAAGGTTGAAACATGGCCTCGCGCTTTTCTTCCGGGATACCGACACCCGAATCCTCAACCGTGAAGCCATTGGGCAGCAGCGTCAGGCGAATGAACCCGTGATCGGTGTAATGCAGTGCGTTGCGCAGCAGGTTACCCATCACGGCATACAGGAATGTAGCGTTGTAGGTGCCTTGAGACGCGTTGTCCGGGAAGTAATCCAGACGCAGCCCCTTGGTTTCGATCGGATCACGCCAGAGCGTCAGCAACTGTTGCGCGGCCCCTTGCAGAGACAACTGCGGATTCAATCCGGCATCGTCGCGTTGTGTGCGGGCCAGCATCAGGAAGGTCTGCACCAAGTCGCGCATTTCCTCGCAGGCGCGCCCTACTCGCTCGACTTGCGCACGGGCGCGCTGATCGAGTGCGGGATTTTCCAGCAACAGTTCACAAGAGCTGGCCAGCACCATCAACGGCGTGCGCAATTCGTGGCTCACGTCGCTGGTGAACATCCGCTCGCGGGTCAGAGCATCGCGCAGGCGTCCCAACGTGGCATCGAACGCGACGGCCAGTTCGCCCACCTCATCTGCCGCGTAGTCCGGTGCCAGCGGTGGCGCCAGCCCCAGCAATTGGTCGCGATGACGCACTTGTCGCGCCAGCCGCACCACAGGCGCCATGACCCGACGAGCGAGAATCCAGCCCAGGACCACGGCCAACGCCAGCGCCAGTACGAAACCGACAAGCACGACAGCAAAGAGCACACGCTCGCGCTCCTCGAAATCGCTTTGGTCTTGCAACAGCACGTAATGGCGGCCATCGACCACCTCAACCATCGCGTGATAGGACAGCGGCCCACGAAATACTTCGTGAAAACCAGGCTCCAGATGACGCAGGTCTTTGGGTAGCTCGAAATCTCCCGGACCGCCGCTGAAATAAAACAACTGATCCGGCTCGGGGCGATGACTCCAGTCTTCAACGCTGTCCATCAGCAGCAGACGGGTCAAATCCCCCCCCAGCCCCGCAGAAATCAGCTTTTCTTCGACCAGATGGACGGTCGCCACGATGCCCATCGCGAACGAACCGGCCACCAGCGCACTCATCAAGGCAAACGCGATGATGATGCGCTGGGCAAGGCTCTGCTTAAACTCCATCGCGGCCCTCAGCCAAGCGATAGCCGACACCATGTACCGTTTGCAGCAGCGGTTTGGCGAACGGCTTGTCGATCACCTGACGCAACTGGTGCACATGGCTACGCAGGCTGTCGCTGTCCGGGCAATCGTCGCCCCACAGCGCCTCTTCGAGAATTTCCCGACGCAAGACGTGAGGGCTTTTCTGCATCAGGACCGCCAGCAACTTGAGGCCGACCGGGTTGAGCTTGAGCATGCGCCCCTCGCGGGTCACTTCCAGCGTGTCGAGGTCGTAGACCAGGTCGGCGACTTGCAGCGTGCGACGCCCGCCGCCTTGCGCACGACGCAGCACCGCTTCGATACGCGCCGCCAGTTCCGACAACGCGAAGGGTTTGAGCAGATAGTCGTCCGCACCGGAGCGGAAGCCCTGCAAACGATCATCAAGCTGGTCACGAGCGGTCAGCATGATCACTGGCGTGTCGCGACGGGCGTCCTCGCGCAGGCGTTTGCACAGCGTGTAACCGTCGATGCCCGGCAGCATGATGTCGAGCACGATCAGGTCGTAATGCTCGGTTGCGGCCAGGTGCAGGCCGGACAAGCCATCTTGCGCGCAATCGACGGTATACCCCTTCAACCCCAGGTAGTCAGCCAGGTTTGCCAGGATGTCGCGGTTGTCTTCAACCAGCAGAATTCTCATGGGCGCATGTCTCCGTATGCAGTTGTCGCTATGACCCGGCCGCGTCGGAACGCGCACTCAATGAGGTCAGAGTTGGCGGCAGCTTACGGCCAACTTCGCCCGAGGGCCAGCGCCGAGGCACATAACGTTTTTTTCACCCGTGATTCACAGCGACGCGACAGCCTGCCGCTCAGACTGCCAAATGCTAACGAGGGGCTCCTCTCCATCACACGGAATCCAACATGTCTGAAGTTCTCGAACGGCCCGCTTCGCGCCCGATCAATTTGTGGGTGTATCTGGGCATCCCGGTGGTGACCGCCATCGCCCTGTTGTTGCTGGAACTGACCTCGCTGGACATGAACCTCGCCCAAATGGCCTACGATCCGGCCGCAGGGGAGTTCATCGGCAAACACAGTTACTTTCTGGAAAACATCCTGCACGACCGCGCCAAACAGGTGGTCATCACCTTGGGCGTGTTGTCGCTCGCAGGATTTGTTGCATCGTTTTTCGTGGGGCCACTAAAGCCTTGGAAACGGGAGTTGGGTTGCATGGTGCTGTCGATGGCGCTGTCGACCAGCTTCGTCACACCGGTCAAGGCTGTGACGTCCGTTCAATGCCCGTGGAGCCTTACGCAGTTTGGTGGCGAGGAAACCTACAGCGAACTGCTGAGTCCTCGTCCACCGACCGACAAACCGGGCCGCTGCTGGCCGGGTGGGCATGCGGCGACGGGTTTTACCCTGTTCGCCCTGTTCTTCGTGTTCAGAGACCGCAAACCACGTCTGGCCAAGGCGGGGCTGATCTTTGCGTTTGGCTTGGGAACGGTGTTCTCTGTAGGCCGCATGCTGCAAGGCGCGCACTTCTTTTCGCACAACGTGTGGACGGCGGTGTTTTGCTGGTTGATTTGTCTGGGGGCGTATTACGCGGTGTTGTATAGGCCGGTGGGGAAATCAGACAAGGCTTTGGCGGGTGAGGCGGTCTCTGGGTAGTTGGCGTTAGATCGCAACTCTGATGCAACCCCCGCCAAGGCATCCGAGTAAGAACCCCAAGCCAGACATCCATAAAAAAACCCCGCCGAAGCGGGGTTTTTTGTGCATCCGGGTAAGGCCGACTTACATCATGCCGCCCATGCCACCCATGCCGCCCATGTCTGGCATACCGCCGCCAGCTGCTGGCTTGTCTTCTGCCACGTCAGCGATCATCGCTTCGGTGGTGATCATCAGACTGGCAATCGAGGACGCCGCCTGCAGAGCAGAGCGAGTCACTTTGGCCGGGTCCAGAATACCCATTTCGATCATGTCGCCGTATTCGCCGGTTGCAGCGTTGTAACCGAAGTTACCCGAACCCTGCTTGACCTTGTCGACCACGACGCTTGGCTCGTCGCCGGAGTTGGCAACGATCTGGCGCAGAGGCGCTTCAACCGCACGACGCAGCAGGGCGATACCGACGTTCTGATCGGCGTTGTCGCCTTTCAGCTCAGCGATGGCTTGCAGCGAGCGAACCAGCGCTACACCACCGCCAGGCACCACGCCTTCTTCGACGGCTGCGCGGGTTGCGTGCAGGGCGTCTTCAACGCGGGCTTTCTTCTCTTTCATTTCGACTTCGGAACCGGCGCCGACTTTGATCACCGCAACGCCGCCGGACAGCTTGGCCAGACGCTCTTGCAGCTTCTCTTTGTCGTAGTCGGACGAGGTGTCGCCGATTTGCTGACGGATCTGAGCGATACGACCATCAATGTCAGCCTTGTTGCCAGCGCCGTCGATGATGGTGGTATTTTCTTTGTTCAGCACAACGCGCTTGGCGTTACCCAGGTGCTCCAGGGTGGTGCTTTCCAGGCTCAGACCGATTTCTTCGGAGATCACGGTACCGCCGGTCAGAACAGCAATGTCCTGCAGCATGGCCTTGCGACGGTCGCCGAAGCCTGGTGCCTTGACGGCAGCGACTTTGACGATGCCACGCATGTTGTTCACAACCAGGGTCGCCAGCGCTTCGCCTTCGACGTCTTCAGCGATGATCAGCAGAGGGCGGCCAGCTTTGGCAACGGCTTCCAGGACTGGCAGCATTTCGCGGATGTTGGAGATCTTCTTGTCGACCAGCAGCAGCAGCGGGCTGTCCAGCTCGGCCACCATGGTGTCCGGCTTGTTGATGAAGTACGGGGACAGGTAGCCACGGTCGAACTGCATGCCTTCAACGACCGACAGCTCGTTTTCCAGACCCGAACCTTCTTCAACGGTGATCACACCGTCTTTGGTCACTTTTTCCATGGCTTCGGCAATGATGTCGCCGATGGAATTGTCGGAGTTGGCCGAGATGGTGCCGACCTGAGCGATGGCTTTGGTGTCGGTGCAAGGCTTGGACAGGGATTTGAGCTGAGCAACGATGGCCACGGTGGCCTTGTCGATGCCGCGCTTGAGGTCCATTGGGTTCATGCCGGCAGCGACGGCTTTCAGGCCTTCGTTGACGATGGCTTGAGCCAGAACGGTTGCAGTGGTGGTACCGTCACCGGCGTCGTCGTTGGCACGGGAGGCAACGTCTTTGACCAGCTGCGCGCCCATGTTTTCGAAACGGTCTTTCAACTCGATTTCTTTGGCTACCGATACACCGTCTTTGGTGATCAGAGGAGCGCCGAAGCTTTTTTCGATGATAACGTTACGGCCTTTCGGGCCCAGAGTTGCTTTTACAGCGTCGGCCAGGACGTTTACGCCAGTCAGCATTTTCTTACGGCCGGCGTCGCCGAATTTAACTTCTTTAGCAGCCATGATCGTTATTCCTTAAATACTTAGTAGTAGCGGGAAATGCGGTTTATCGACTCAGCCTTCAACGACGGCGAGGATTTCGTTCTCGCTCATCACCAGCAGGTCTTCGCCGTCTACTTTCACAGTGTTGCTGCCGGAGTAAGGGCCGAACACCACTTTGTCACCCACTTTTACGGCCAGCGCACGTACTTCACCGTTGTCCAGGATGCGACCAGCGCCGACGGCGATGACTTCGCCACGGTTTGGTTTCTCGGCAGCCGAACCTGGCAGCACGATACCGCCAGCAGTCTTGGTTTCTTCTTCGCTGCGACGGATTACGACGCGGTCATGCAGAGGACGAAGCTTCATTGTCGATCTCCTAATTATGGTTTTTGAACGTCCGGCGTTGGCACCGAGCGGCTAAAACGTTCCGGACTTGCCGGTTGCGGCTCGCGAGCGAACCGCGGAATACGGTCTGGCGAAATGCGCCAGAAACCTTACGGTGACCCATACATAGGGGCGGGCAAGATGATTACAAGGCTGGGCGAAGAAAAAATTTTCAACGGGCACATGCCGTTGAAACGAAAACGGCACCCGAAGGTGCCGCGCGAATCGCAGGCAGGATTCACTTTTTGTCGACAGGCTCGTATTCGCCTTCGATCACTTCACCTTCGATCACCTCGGGCTGGCGAGCGCCCGTACGGCCAGCGCCCGGATGCATGGAACCAGCACGCAGATCATCGGCGAAAGCTCGCTGACGATTGGCCGACGCTTCGGCGCGCTGACGCACCTTGTTGGCCAGCAAGCGACGAGTGAACGGCATCAAACAGATCAACCCCAACACGTCACTGATGAAACCAGGTAACACCAGCAAGCCGCCGCCGACCGTCATCATCAGCCCATCCATCATCTGCTGCGCGGGCAACTCGCCCCGCGCCAGGCTCTCGCGAGCGCTCATGGCCGTCGCGAGGCCTGCGACACGCATGACGAAGAACCCGAGCATGGACCCGGCGACCACCAGTAGGAAGGTCGGCAGAAAGCCGATCGACATCCCGACTTTCACCAGTACGAACAGCTCAAGCACCGGAAAAAGCAAAAAAAGCAGTAAAAAAGCGCGCATCAAATAGTTTCCTCTACGGAAGTAAGGCTTCCAGTAGACACTAGGTGAAGTCGCAAAGTCGTTAATTCAAGCTTCGGTCGGTTCAGCGGTCGGCCATTTTTCCGCGTGAGCCAGCTGCACCAAGGCTTGGCGGACTTGTGTCGGCGTATTACAAGACTCCGCAAACGCCAGCCAGTACAGGCTTTGGCCGATGCGCAAGTGCATGCCTTCGCTGTCGATACCCACCAATACTGCCGGTTCGGTCTGGGGCAGCCCGGACAACTCGACGTAATGCGCGATGGCCTTGGTGTGATCCTCGTTCATGTGCTCGACCATGCTCGTTTCGGCAGCTCCGGCGAACGGGTTGGCCAGCGCGACGTCGTCAAGCCAGTGAATCGCGCCAAAACCGCCGATGTAGCGATAGCGCACCGGCACCAACACCCAGAAATCGAAATCGTGGGCGCTGTGATAGCTCTCGGAGTCCGGGAAATAGCGGTAGTAGCGCTGGGCGGCAGCTTCGATCGCAGCCTGGTCGGTGACCTTCTGCGCCTCGGCCATCACCGTTACGCGACCGACGGCCTGAACATCTTCTGCCTCACGCTCACCCACCAGCATCGAACACTTGGGGTCACGCTGCAGGTTGTGGGTGTGCTGGGCGATGCGGCTGATCAGGATCAGTGGACGGCCCTGATCGTCAAGGCAGTACGGCACCACCGAGCCAAACGGGAAACCGGGCATCGACTTGGAATGAGTCGACAGCACGCCGCGATATTCCTTGAGCAATAACTCTCTGGCTTGCCGGTTGGCTTTGGCGCTCATGATGAGGCTCCTGAACAGATGAAAACGACGAGTGGGACAGCGCTCAGCGGCTGAGGCCCACACGATAATCGTTATCGCTCAGGGGTGCCAGATTGGAGGCACGTGACGATTTTGCGGGAAATTTGCGTAAAAATTTCAGAGAAGGCCAGCCTTGCGCAATACCTGTGGGAGCCGGCTCCCACAGGTTAAGCGGCGACTACCAACAGCGTGGAGCCGCTATGTCTAGATACAGGGCTTACCACGCCACACCAAACCCTGCGGTATAACGGGTCTTGTTCAAATCACCATCGTCAGAGCCGCTGATGATGTCTTTCTCGGCCTTGACGTTGAGCGAGGCCCATTCAGTGACCTTGTAGCGCAGGCCCACTTCCGTATCGAGGCTGTAATCCGCCACACCGCTGATCGGTTTGCCCACTTCGCCGTTGGTGAAGAATTCGACCTTCTTGCCAATCAGGTAACGGTTGTAATCCCACGTACCTGAAACGGAGTAAAAGTTGTCTTTCGAGCCATTGGAATATTCAAAGTCCGTCCGGTTGACCAACGCGCCGATCTTGAATGCGCCCAACTCGTCATCCCAAAGCTGATAACCCGGTCCCGTACCGACTGTGCGCTGGCGGCGCAAATCTTCGATACCGTCATGCTTGTAGGTGATCCGGCCGTCCCAGAAGAACTTGTCGGTGATGAAGCGGTCGAGGGAATACTCGGCACTCCAGTTGTTGGTGGTGGTCGTGTCGTCCTGCGTCTCGCGGTTGAATTCGCCCTTGGCGTTATGGCGCCAGCGGCCATGGGTCGCAGAGGTTTTGAAGGCCAGGTTGTAGTCGTCGGTGTCGGTGTCTGCCCGCTGGAAGTCCAGCGCCGCGTCGATGTTGCCCTTCCAGACAAGATCGGTGACGACCGGCTTGGGCTTCATGATTTGCTGAATGCTCGCCAGATCCACGGTCTTCGGCGCATCGCCGTTGGCCAGGGTGACCTTGCCGTCATCCGCTGCCTTCAACGATTTGGAAATCTCGCCGGTGTAAGCGTCCTGTTTGACCAGCAGGTGCTGCTCACTCTCCAGCGTCTTGACTTCTTTCCAGTCCAGCGGAATATCGCCTGCATACTTGGTATTGAGCAGCAACTTTCCGCCGTCGAAGACCTTGATGGTCCCCGTCAGTTTGTCGCCGTTCTTCAACCAGACGGTATCGGCAAGCAAAGGAGTGGAGGCGCTGGTAATGGCAAGGCACAACAGGGTTCTGGACAACATAAGCGAAGACAAGGCTCTGGCTGGCGGGTAAATCGGGCATTATCCCTCGGGACAACATCGAGGCAATCCGTGGACCGCCGACACAGGAATCACTGACCGTAGGAAATTTCCTCAGTTCCCTATCGAATTTTCCTGCTGCCTCTTTGAACAGGAACGAACGCGTGACCGAACAGACTTCATTGATGGATGACCCCAGCGGTCAATCTCCCGCAGAGGCACGGCGCACGGCGCTTTACCTGACAATGCATCAAATTCCCGTAGGCAAAGTCGTCAGCTATGGCCAATTGGCCGAGTTGGCCGGTTTAGGACGAGCGGCACGTTTCGTCGGGCGCACCTTGAGCCAGTTACCGGACGGCAGCAGCCTGCCCTGGCATCGCGTCATCGGCGCAGGCGGACGCTTGAGTCTGGTCGCCGGAACGGTTTCCGGAGAAGAGCAGCGCGCTCGATTGCGCGCCGAAGGGGTGACCATCCGTAACAATCGTGTGGATATGGAGCGTCATGGCTGGCGCCCGACAGAGCACAACGGTTAGAGTGCGCGCTTTGTTTACGTAATCTGAGGCAGATTTCAGCCCATGCCCCGCAAAACCTGGCGCGCCGCGCTCGCCGCTTATGCCAGCCCATCGACGTTCGTGCTGCTGCTCCTCGGATTCGCTGCGGGCATGCCTTATATGCTCGTGTTTTCCACGCTGTCGGTCTGGCTCCGGGAAGCGGGTGTCGCCCGCGAGACCATCGGTTACGCCAGCCTGATCGGCCTGGCCTACGCCTTCAAATGGGTCTGGTCCCCTCTTCTCGACCAATGGCGCCTGCCGCTGCTGGGCAAACTGGGGCGCCGTCGCTCCTGGCTGGTGCTCTCGCAGACGCTGGTGACCCTCGGTCTGATCGGCATGGGTTTCTGTGACCCCCAGCAGCACTTGTCGTGGTTGATCGCGATCGCGGTGGTCGTGGCCTTCTCGTCTGCGACCCAAGATATCGCCATCGACGCCTACCGCCTTGAAATCGCCTCGGACAGTCAGCAAGCCACGCTCGCCGCCAGCTACATGGCAGGCTACCGCGTTGCAGCCCTGCTGGCCACCGCAGGCGCGCTGTACTTCGCCGAAGGCTTCGGCTCCTCCGGCTTCGCGTATAAGCACTCGGCCTGGACCGGCACTTACGTCATCTTCGGCTTGTTGATGGTCCCGGCGCTGATCACCACGCTGGTGATGCGCGAACCGCCCGTCGCCTTGCGCACCCAGCTCTCGGCGGCGCGTTATGGCTTCGCACACCAGTTGGCCTCAGTGTTTGTGCTGATCATTCTGCTGGTGTCCGTGCCTGCGATGTTCACCCAGCTCTACAACACCGATTTCGCCAGCGTGCTGTTCAAGGATGCGACCTGGAAAAGCCTTCTGATGGAAGACCGCGCCTTCCTGCGCGCGATCCTCTACACGCTGCTTACCGCGGCCTGTCTGTCTTCCATGGGACGACGCGGTCTGGCGCCAGTGCTGACCCCCATCAATGACTTCATCCTGCGCTACCGATGGCAGGCCTTTCTGCTGCTGGGGCTGATCGCGACCTATCGCATGTCCGACACAGTCATGGGCGTGATGGCCAACGTGTTCTACATCGATCAGGGCTTCACCAAGGACCAGATCGCCAGCGTCAGCAAGATCTTCGGGCTGGTGATGACGCTGCTCGGCGCCGCCTTCGGTGGCCTGGCCATCGTGCGTTTCGGCATCCTGCCGATCCTGTTCATCGGCGGCGCGACCTCCGCGGCGACCAACCTGCTGTTCCTGATGCTGGCCGACATGGGGCCGAACCTGAAGATGCTGATCCTGACGATCTCGCTGGACAACTTCAGCTCGGGTCTGGCGACGTCGGCGTTCGTGGCGTACCTGTCGAGCCTGACCAACCTCAAATTCTCGGCGACCCAATACGCCCTGCTCAGCTCGATCATGCTCCTGTTACCACGCCTGATCGGCGGGTATTCGGGGGTCATGGTCGAGAAGATGGGCTACCACAACTTCTTCCTGGCCACGGCCCTGATGGGCGTGCCTACCCTGTTCATGATTGCGTTACATTGGGGGCAGGAGTTGCGCAAGGAGAAGCCGGTGGAGACGCCCGCCAGCGACAGGCCGTAAATCGAATGGCTGCCGCAAAACCTATGGGAGCCGGCTTGCTGGCGAAAGCGGTGGGTCAAGTCACAGATACATTCACTGTCACGACGCATTCGCCACCAAGGCGGCTCCCACAATGATTGCGAATCCGTGGCTTCCAGGTGCAGCAGCGCCTGAAACGTGACAACAAAAAGCCCCGATCTCTCACGAGTCGGGGCTTTTGCGTTGCAGGGCAGACGAATTAACGCTGAGTCGTCGCTTCCTGCTGCTCCTGCACCACACGAATCACGCGCTGCGGGAACGGGATGTCGATGTTCTCGGCACGCAGGCGATCGCGGGCTTCAGCGTTGAGCATGAACATCACGTCCCAGTAATCCGACGTCTTGGTCCACAAACGCAGCGACACGGTGATCGAGCTGTCGCCCAGCGTCGACACCACTGCCACTGGCGCAGGCTCGGCCAGTACACGCGGGTCCTTGGCCAGTTCCAGCAGGACTTCGCGAGCCTTCTGCAGATCGGCGTCGTAGTCCACACCCACGTCGAACACCACTTTACGGGTCGGCTGGCGGTTGGTGTTGGTGATAATGCCGTTGGACAGATTGCCATTCGGCAGGATCACGGTCTTGTTATCGCCAGTGCGCAGGATGGTGTGGAAAATCTGAATGCTGTCCACAGTCCCCGCCACGCCCTGCGCTTCGATCCAGTCACCGATGCGAAACGGACGAAACAGCAGAATCAGCACCCCACCGGCAAAGTTGGCCAGACTGCCTTGCAGCGCCAGACCAATGGCCAGGCCCGCAGCACCAATGGCGGCCACGAACGAGGTGGTTTCGACGCCGATCATCGATGCAACGCTGACGATCAGCAAAATCTTCAGAATGATGTTGGCCAGGCTGCCGATGAAGCCTTGCAGCGCCAGATCCACATGACGATAAGCCAACAGCGCGCTGACTTTGGCGGTCAGTTTGTTGATCAGCCACCAGCCGATGAGCAATACGACAAGCGCCAGCAGCACGCGGCTGCCGTACTGCATGACCATGGGAATCCAGGCTTGGGAAGCCTTGACCAGATGATCCACCTGGCCGTTCAAATCCAGATCCATTGAGTGCTCCTTGTGGTCGCGAAACGAAAGACTGAAGCGATGCGCCTCTCAGGGTGCACCGCTTCAAGATGACCTGCACTCCGACGTGCACAAACCCGGCAGGTTCCCGCGTCGGGGCAAATCGAGGAGACGATCAGTCGCGGAAGTTGTTGAACTGCAGCGGCATGCCGAATTCGTGACCGCGCAGGGCGGCGATGGCTTCTTGCAGGTCGTCACGTTTCTTGCCGGTCACACGAACCTGTTCGCCCTGAATGGCGGCCTGAACCTTGAGCTTGGCTTCCTTGATGTGAGCGACGATCTTCTTCGCCAGTTCCTTGTCGATGCCTTCCTTGAGGGTGGCTTCCTGCTTCATCACCTTGCCGGAGGCGTAGGCGTCCTTCACTTCCAGACATTGCACGTCGATCTTGCGTTTGATCAGCGCCATTTTCAGGATCTCGATCATCGCCTCAAGCTGGAATTCCGCTTCGGCGGTCAGGTTGACGGTCAGCTCCTTTTCCTTGAACTCGAAGCTGCCTTTGCCTTTGAGATCGTAGCGGCGGTCCAGCTCTTTGATCGCGTTGTCGACGGCATTCGTGACTTCGTGTTTATCCAGTTCAGACACTACGTCGAACGAGGGCATGTAGATTCTCCAATTGATACGGCGCGGCTCAATGCACAACGAGCGCGCCTGACTTGACGGGATGAAAACCCGGTCATTATAACGAGACTTTTCCTCTGTTCATCGCGACCCCTCCCGGTATGGCGCAATTCCCCGTGAAATCCTCTGTGTGGCACATCCTCGGCGCTGGCAGTCTGGGCAGTCTGTGGGCGACCCGACTGGCCCGTGCCGGTTTACCTGTGCGCTTGCTACTGCGTGATCAAACACGCTTGGACACTTACACCGCCAAAGGCGGCCTGACGCTGAGCGAGCAAGGCCAGCGACACGTTTTTCAAATATCCGCGCAAACCCTCGACGACCCCGAGCCCATCCATCGCCTGCTGGTGGCCTGCAAGGCCTATGACGCTGAGCGGGCGGTAGCGAGCATCGCTTCACGGCTGGCGACTGGTGCGCAGGTTCTATTGCTGCAAAATGGTCTGGGCAGCCAGCAAGCGGTCGTCGAATCCATTCCTCAGGCTCACTGCGTGTTTGTGTCCAGCACCGAAGGGGCCTTTCGCGATGACGATTTCAGCGTGGTGTTTGCCGGGCAGGGTTTCAACTGGCTGGGTGACGGCCAGCAGAAGGCGCCATCTGAACTGCTCACCGCTCTCGAACAGGCGGGCATTCCCCACGAATGGACGCCGGATATCCTCGACCGCCTGTGGCGCAAACTGGCCCTGAACTGCGCGATCAATCCGCTGACCGTGCTGCATGGGTGCCGTAACGGCGAATTGCGCGCGCATGCCGACGAGGTCGCGGCACTGTGTGATGAGCTGGTCGCCGTCCTGACCGGCTGTGGGCAAGCTGCCGCCGCAGAAGGGCTGCACGCTGAAGTGAGCCGGGTCATCGAGGCCACGGCGGCCAATTACTCGTCGATGTATCAGGATGTGGCGCAGGGGCGACGTACGGAAATCAGCTATTTGCTGGGGTATGTGTGCGACGCTGCGGAACTTCACAATGTTGATGCGCCGTTATTGCATGATTTGCGACAACAGTTGGTGTCGCACCTGACTGTCAAAGGTCTACCTAACGATTGAGTTCTTTGTGGGAGCGGCAATACCCCCCACAGATGCCTCCAGACTTTACATCACGGGTTTGCGCTGACCGCGAACAGCGCTAACCTGCCAATTCCCATTCGCCAGTGATCCTGCCCCATGCCATTGCGCCAGCGCCTTGAAAACCTGCCGGTCGGCCAAAAGCTGTTGGCCGCCCTGCTGGTTCTGCTGACCACCGTTCTATTGGTCGCTAACCTGACCTTCATCAGTGCCGCCTATTACATCTCTCAGGAAGCGATGGCCCCCCAGGCGTTGCAGACCATCGGCCGCCTGATCAGCAACCCTGGCCTCTCCGAGCAGGCGCTGTCCTCGCCCTACAACGCGCAAGCCTTGCTTAAAGAGCTGAAAAACTACGGCCCCCTGCGCGCTGCGGCCGTTTACGACAGCACCGGCGAGCGACTGGCTCAAGTGCAGCAAGGCGACAAACTGCGTCTGCCGGACCATTACCGCAACATGGAAAGCTGGCGCATCACCGAGTTTCGCAATACCCAGGTGATCTCGATTCCCAAGCCAGGCCAGGCGCCAGGCCATCTGTTGCTGGTGGCCAGCAGCGAACTGCCCACAGCGTTCTACACCGGCACGCTGACGGCGAGTCTGGGCATTCTGATTTTCAGCGTCCTGCTGTGGGCGGGTGTGGCCCGGCAGATTCGCCGCTTCATCACCGAACCGATCTATCAACTGGAAGAACTGTCGCGCCGAGTCACGCGCGAAGAGAACTACGCCCTGCGCGCAGGCCCTGGTAATCGGGACGAAATCGGCTCCCTCGCCGAGGCCTTCAACACGATGCTGTCGCGCATGGAAGCCCGCGAGCAGCAGCTCAAGCGCGCTCGCGATGAATCTCAGGAAGCTTATGATCAAGCTCAAGGGCTGGCGGAAGAAACCCGTCACACCAACCGCAAGCTGGAACTGGAAGTGCAGGTTCGCAGCAAGATCGAGAAAAAGCTCACCGGTTTTCAGAATTATCTGAACAGCATCATCGACTCCATGCCTTCGGCGCTGATCGCACTGGACGAACAGTTGTACGTGACCCAGTGGAACCAGGAAGCGGGCGCCCTCTCCGGCACGCCACTGGACGAGGCGTTGAACCAGCCGATATTCCTCGCGTTCCCGCCGATGAAGGCGTTCCTGCCGCAGATCAAGCAGACCGTCGAGAAGCACACCGTCACCAAGATCGAGCGCGTGACGTGGGTCAAAGACGACCTCACCCGCCACTTCGCCCTGACCTTCTACCCGCTGACCGGCGGCGCCGGGCGTGGTGTGGTGATCCGCATCGACGACATCACCCAGCGCCTGTCGCTGGAGGACATGATGGTGCAGTCGGAAAAAATGCTCTCGGTCGGTGGTCTGGCTGCAGGCATGGCCCACGAAATCAACAACCCGCTTGGCGCGATCATGCACAACGTGCAGAACATACGACGCCGCTTGTCCCCTGAACTGCCGAAGAACCTGGAACAGGCCGAGCAGGAAGGCATCGAACTGGCGGCGGTGAATCAATACCTCAGCGCGCGGGAAGTGCCGCAATTGCTCGACGGCATTCAACAAGCCGGTGGGCGGGCGGCGAAGATCGTCAGCCACATGCTCAGTTTCAGCCGCCGCAGCAACCGACAGATGGCGCCGTGCGATCTCCCCGCGCTGATCGATCAGGCAGTAGAAATCGCCAGCAACGACTTCGATCTGACCATCGGCTTCGACTTCAAGGGCCAGAACATCCTGCGCCAGTTCGATGCGAAACTCGGCCCCGTCCCCGGCACGGCCAACGAACTGGAACAAGTGCTGCTCAATCTGCTGAAAAACGCCGCGCAAGCCATTCACATGCGAGACCACGACGCCGATCCGGGGCGCATCATTCTGCGCACCCGGCTGAACCCGCCGTGGGCGGAAATTCAGGTGGAGGACAACGGCATCGGCATGCCCGAGAACGTGCGCAAACGCATCTTCGAGCCGTTCTTCACCACCAAGGAAGTCGGTCAGGGCACCGGGCTGGGCCTGTCTGTCTCGTATTTCATCATCACCAACAACCACAAAGGCCAGATGGAAGTGCATTCCACCGTCGGCCAGGGCACCTGTTTCACGCTTCGTCTGCCGCTGGCAGGCAATCCGATGAACGTGCCTGCCCCGCAAGTCATTGGTCAAAACGACCGGGAGTAAAACGATGGGATTTCGCTTGTCGAAAATTTACACACGCACTGGCGACAAGGGCGAAACCGGCTTGGGCGATGGCCGCCGCGTACCCAAGGACCATCCGCGAGTCGAGGCCATTGGCGAAGTCGATACGCTGAACAGCCAGTTGGGTTTGCTGCTGGCGGGGCTTGAAGGGTTGGCCCATTCAGTGCCTGCGATGCAGGACGTCATCGATGTACTGGCGCCGTGTCAGCACCGGTTGTTCGACTTGGGTGGCGAGTTGGCAATGCCCGAGTATCAGGCGCTGAATGCGGCCGAACTCGAGCGGCTGGAAGCGGCGATTGATGAGTGGAACGAAGAAGTGGGACCGCTGGAGAATTTCATCCTGCCCGGTGGTTCTACGTTGATTGCCCAAGCCCATGTTTGCCGCAGCCTGGCGCGCAGTGCAGAACGCCGCTGTCAGCACCTCAATGCGATCGAGCCGCTGGCTGGCGTGGGGTTGGCGTACATCAATCGCCTGTCGGATCTGCTGTTTGTTGCCGCACGAATCATCGCACGCAGGCAGGGTGTGGCGGAGATTTTGTGGGAGGCAGCGAAGAAGCCGGAGTGACCACAAATAACAATTCGATGGGGTTAACCTGTGGGAGCCGGCTTGCTGGCGAATGCGGTGTGTCTGCTGCCTATCTGCAACTGACCCGACGCATTCGCCAGCAAGTCGGCTCCTAGGCGATCATCGTTGCAATCAAACCCCGTGTGGCCAGAACGCGCGGATTCCGGCCACGCCCTGCGCGCCGTTTTCCCACGCCTGTTCCCGCTGCGCAGGCCCTACTCCGCCCAACAGATAAACCGGCTTGCTGAACCCGTCTATCAACGCCCGCGCCTGCTCCCAGCCCAACGGCGTGGCATCCGGGTGCGTCTGGGTCGGTTGAACCGGTGACAGGGTGACGAAATCCACACCCATCTGCTCAGCCAAGGACAGTTCTTCAGCGCTATGGCAAGACGCCGCCAACCAGCGTTCTTCCGGGAAAGGACGGCCTTTGCTGGCGTACTTGCGCAGTTGCTCGCTGGTCAGGTGCCAACCCGCAGCCGGAAAGTCGCCCAGCCACTCCAGCGGGCCTTTGAGCATCAACTGCGCCTTGCCTGCGCACAAGCCTACCGCATCCACCGCGATGTCGCGGTATTTAGGGTCGTACCCGTTCGGGGCGCGTAGCTGAATCAGCTTGATGCCACCGGCAATGGCCTTCTGCATGCCTTGCAGCAACTGCGGCGTGTCGAGGCCATCCGGAGTGATCAGGTACTCACCCGGCAGCCGTGCGGCGGCCACGATCGGCTTGTTCGCCGCAGGGAATTCATACCCGGCCAGCTCTTTGTTGGACACCCAGGCCAGTGGCTGCCCCTCGGCGCCATGGGGCTCGCCAGTAAAAGACGAAACTTCCCAGACATCCAGTAACACCTGCTTGTCGGGGTAGTCGTGTTTGATCTTGATCAGGGGCCGCGCCTTGGTGACCACAATGCCCAGTTCTTCCTTCAACTCGCGGGACAATCCCGCTTCGACGGTTTCGTCGGGCTCGACCTTGCCACCGGGAAACTCCCATAAGCCGCCCTGATGCTGCGTGTCAGCGCGCCGGGCAATGAGAATCTTGCCGTCGGCGCCACGGATGACGGCGGCGGCTACATGGATGCGTTTCACGTTCGGTATTCCTCAGAATCGGCATCGAATACACATCTATGGTTCGACGCGTATCACTGTGGGAGCCGGCTTGCAGGCGAAAGCGACCTGTCAGTCAACTCATTCGTCACTGACTCACCGCATTCGCCAGCAAGCCGGCTCCCACAAGAACAGTGTCCAACCAAAGACACTCGACACACGATCCAATCAGGTGCGGTATTCCGCGTTGATCTTCACGTACTCGTGGGACAGGTCGGTGGTCCAGATGGTTTCGCTGCACTCACCACGGCCCAGTTCGATGCGAATGGTGATTTCTTCCTTGGCCATCACTGCCGAGCCTTGCTCTTCGGTGTAGGTCGTCGCGCGAGCGCCCTTGCTGGCGATGCACACGCCGCTCAGAAACACGTCGATCTTGCTCACGTCCAGATCCGGCACGCCAGCACGGCCCACAGCGGCCAGAATACGGCCCCAGTTCGGGTCGGAAGCGAACAGTGCGGTCTTGATCAGTGGCGAATGGGCGACGGTGTAGCCAACGTCCAGACACTCCTGGTGATTGCCGCCGCCGTTGACTTCAACAGTCACGAACTTGGTGGCGCCTTCGCCGTCACGCACGATGGCTTGTGCCACGTCCATGCAGACTTCGAACACGGCCTTTTTCAGCGCATCGAACAGCGGGCCTTTGGCTTCGGTGACTTCCGGCAGGTTGGCCTGGCCGGTCGCAACGAGCATGCAGCAGTCGTTGGTCGAGGTGTCGCCATCAATGGTGATGCGGTTGAACGACTTGTTGGCACCGTCGCGGATCAGGTCCTGCAACACGCTCTGGGAGACTTTAGCGTCGGTGGCGATGTAGCCGAGCATGGTCGCCATGTTCGGACGAATCATGCCCGCGCCCTTGCTGATGCCGGTCACGGTGACAGTCACGCCATCGATCTGGAACTGACGGCTCGCGCCTTTTGGCAGGGTGTCGGTGGTCATGATGCCGGTGGCCGCAGCCGCCCAGTTATCCACAGACAGGTCGTCCAACGCGGCTTGCAGGGCGCCTTCGATCTTTTCCACAGGCAGCGGCTCACCGATCACCCCAGTGGAGAACGGCAGAATGGCGCTGGCGTCGACGCCAGTCAGCTCAGCCAGCTTGGCAGTGGTGCGCTCGGCGGCACGCAAGCCCGGCTCACCGGTGCCCGCGTTGGCGTTACCGGTGTTGGTCAACAGGTAGCGAACAGTGCCGCCCACGCGCTGCTTGGACAGGATCACCGGAGCGGCGCAAAACGCGTTCAGGGTGAACACGCCTGCAACGCTGGAGCCTTCGGCGCAGCGCATGACCACAACGTCCTTACGCCCTGGGCGCTTGATACCGGCAGAGGCGATGCCGAGTTCAAAACCGGGAACCGGGTGCAGCGTCGGCAGAGGACCAAGACCAACAGCCATGAAATGCGCTCCTTGAATAGCCAGGCCGACGGGCAGTGCCACTACGGCGCGAATGATTGAAAAACGCCGCGACGGCTAGGCCAGTCGCGGCGTGGGATTACAGTGATGCTACAGCCGGATTGTTACTCAGGAAATCTGGCCATGGCAGTGTTTGAATTTCTTGCCCGAACCGCACCAGCACAATTCGTTACGACCCAGTTTCTGGTCGTTGCGAACCGGCGACATAGCGGTGGCGGCCGCGACGGCGACGTCATCGCCCTCTTCTGCCAGCGCGGTCGGCTGATCCAGACCTGGCGCTTCGGCGTGCTGGAACTGCATGCGCTGAGCCAGCTCTTCGGCTTCGCGACGCAGACGCGCTTCCTCTTCGGCCGGATCTTCGCGGCGCACCTGAACGTGAGACAGCACACGAATGGTGTCGCGCTTGATCGAATCCAGCAGTTCCTGGAACAGCGTGAAGGACTCGCGCTTGTATTCCTGTTTCGGGTTCTTCTGAGCGTAGCCGCGCAGGTGAATACCGTGACGCAAGTGGTCCATGGTCGACAGGTGGTCTTTCCACAGGTCGTCCAGCACGCGCAGCAGAATCTGTTTCTCGAAGGTGCGCAACGCTTCGGCGCTCGCCTGATCTTCCTTCTCGTTGTAAGCCGACAGGATGGCTTCCAGCAGTTTCGGACGCAGGTTTTCTTCGTGCAGATGGTCGTCTTCGTCCAGCCACTGCTGAATCGGCAGTTTCACGCCGAAGTCGCTGTTCAGCGCCGCTTCCAGACCCGCCACGTCCCACTGCTCTGGCAGCGACTGTGGCGGAATGTGCGCGGTGATGGTGGCATCGAGGACCTCTTCGCGGAATTCGGCAATGGTGTCACCAATATTCGCCGCAGCCAGCAGGCTGTTGCGCATGTGGTAGATCACTTTACGCTGTTCGTTGGAGACGTCGTCGAACTCCAGCAGTTGCTTACGAATGTCGAAGTTGCGGCCTTCAACCTTGCGCTGGGCCTTCTCGATGGCATTGGTCACCATGCGGTGCTCGATCGCCTCACCGGACTGCATGCCCAGCGCTTTCATGAAATTCTTCACCCGGTCAGAGGCGAAAATGCGCATCAGGCTGTCTTCCAGCGACAGGTAGAAACGGCTCGAACCGGTGTCGCCCTGACGACCGGCGCGACCACGCAACTGGTTGTCGATACGACGGGATTCGTGGCGCTCGGAGGCGATCACATGCAGACCACCGGCCTGGATCACTTGCTGATGACGCTTCTGCCAATCGGCCTTGATCTGGGCGATCTGCTCTGGCGTCGGATCTTCGAGGCTCGCGACTTCCACTTCCCAGTTACCGCCCAACAGGATGTCGGTACCACGACCGGCCATGTTGGTGGCGATGGTCAGGGCGCCCGGACGACCGGCCTGCGCGATGATCTCGGCTTCTTTTTCGTGGAACTTGGCGTTCAGGACCTTGTGATCGATACCTTCCTTTTTGAGCAGGTTGGACATGTGCTCGGAGGTTTCGATGGTCGCGGTACCCACCAGCACCGGACGCTGCTCGGCCAGGCAGGCCTTGATGTCAGTGATGATCGCTGCGTATTTCTCGTCAGCGGTCAGGTACACCAGGTCGTTGAAGTCTTTACGCGCCAACGGCTTGTTCGGCGGAATGACCATCACGGCCAGTGCGTAGATCTGGTGGAATTCGAACGCTTCGGTGTCCGCCGTACCAGTCATGCCAGACAGCTTGTTGTACAGACGGAAGTAGTTCTGGAACGTGGTCGATGCCAGCGTCTGGCTCTCGGCCTGAATGTTCAGGTGCTCTTTGGCTTCGATCGCCTGGTGCAGACCTTCCGACAGACGACGACCCGGCATGGTGCGGCCGGTGTGTTCGTCGACCAGCATGATGCCGCCATCCTGAACGATGTATTCAACGTTGCGATGGAACAGCTTGTGCGCACGCAGACCGGCGTAAACGTGAGTCAGCAGGCCCAGGTTGTGCGCCGAATACAGGCTCTCGCCTTCGGCCAGCAGACCGACCTGGGTCAGCATCTCTTCGATGAACTGGTGACCGGCCTCGTTCAGTTCCACCTGACGGGATTTCTCGTCGATGGTGAAGTGGCCCTGTTTGGTCACCTGGCCTTCCACTTCCTCGATGTGTTGTTCGAGTTTGGGGATCAGCTTGTTGATTTCGGTGTACAGCTTGGAGCTGTCTTCGGCCTGGCCGGAAATGATCAGCGGGGTACGGGCTTCGTCGATGAGGATGGAGTCCACTTCGTCGATCACGGCGAAGTTCAGCTCGCGTTGGAATTTGTCTTCCAGGCTGAACGCCATGTTGTCGCGCAGGTAGTCGAAGCCGAATTCGTTGTTGGTGCCGTAGGTGATATCGGAGTTATACGCAGCACGCTTTTCTTCAGGCGGCTGGAACGGCGTGACGACGCCGACGGTCAGGCCGAGGAACTCATACAACGGACGCATCCAGTTGGCGTCACGACGGGCCAGGTAGTCGTTCACGGTCACCACATGCACGCCCTTGCCAGACAGCGCGTTGAGGTACACCGCCAGGGTGGCTACCAGGGTTTTACCTTCACCGGTACGCATTTCGGCGATCATGCCTTCGTGCAGCGTCATGCCGCCGATCAGTTGAACGTCGAAGTGACGCATTCCCATGATGCGTTTACCCGCTTCACGGCAGACCGCGAAGGCTTCAGGCAGGAGCTTATCGAGGGTCTCACCTTTGGCGATACGGGCCTTGAACTCTTCGGTCTTGGCGCGCAGCTGCTCGTCCGAAAGGGCCACCATTTGCTCTTCGAAGCCATTGACGATCTGGACCGTCTTGAGCATGCGCTTCACTTCGCGCTCGTTCTTGCTTCCGAAAAGTTTTTTTAACAAAGGTGCAAACATATCGACAGGATCTTCCACACATAGGAATGGAGGGCGGCCCCGTGAGTCGCCCGTGCAGCCCTCATGGCCGCATGCGAACGAGCATTCTACCCGGAAATGGTGGTGAGGAAAGTGGCGTTATTCCACGATGCTGGCACTGCAATGTTACGGGGCAGAAGTACAATAGGGGCATTTCTTCGGACTTCAACCCGTACAGGCATCAGATTACATAAAGTTTTCTTCATAATCGCCCGGCTCACGGCACACCGCACCGGTGCCGAGAATGGTACACACGTATTCTGGTAACATCGTGAACTTGTATCGAAAGGCAACCTGACATGGCATTCCGGCCCCTCTCGGCTCGCGCCCCCTCTGTTTTTCTGCGTGATGCGAGACCACTCAAAGCCATTTTCAATCACGCTCAACGGCTGGCTCACTTGCAGCGATTGCTGGAAAGTCAGCTGCAACCGGCTGCGCGGGAACATTGCCATGTGGCTTCGTGGCGGGAAGGTACGCTGGTGCTGGTGGTGACCGACGGGCACTGGGCCACGCGATTGCGCTATCAGCAGAAACGGTTGCAGCGGCAGTTGGTGGCGTTCAGGGAATTTGCCAACCTGACTCGGCTGTCGTTGAAGGTCCAACCGTCAATCACGCGCGGCGCCGTGCCGGGTCAGCCAAGGGATCTTTCGCCTGTGGCGGCTGAGGCGTTGAACGAAGCGGCTGAAGGGATCACTGATCCGAAGTTGCGGGCGGCGCTGGAGCGATTGGCGGCGCATGGGAAGGTCAAGAACGCGTGACCCCGAGTAAGCAAAAGCCTTTACTCCCGGCTTGTTCCAACTTCTTTGGGGCTTGCGTTTCGGCCAGCGCCCAGGTCACGCTCTGCGGCGTCTGAATAGAGAACGTCCCAAGATCAACGGCAGTCGTAGTTGCAGCGGCACCGCTACCTGATTGCCAATCCAAATAAAAAAGGCCACCCGAAGGTGGCCTGAAATATTCAAACTAAGAAGAAGAGGTGTGGTTACACCGCCGCTACAGGGCGCATGTATGAGATCGGTGCAGTACTGGCATCTTCGAATGTCACGACTTCAAACGCATCTGGCTGTGCGATCAACGCACGCAGCAGGCGGTTGTTCAGACCGTGTCCAGACTTGAAGCCCTGGTACTCGCCGATCAAGCTGTTACCCAGCAGATACAGGTCACCGATGGCATCCAGGATCTTGTGTTTGACGAATTCGTCTTCATAGCGAAGACCGTCTTCGTTCAATACGCCGTCCTTGTCCACGACGATCGCGTTTTCGACGCTGCCGCCCAGAGCAAGGTTGTGCTTGCGCAGGTACTCGATGTCTTTCATGAAACCGAAAGTACGCGCACGGCTCACTTCTTTCACGAAGGAAGTGCTGGAGAAGTCGACGCTCGCGGTTTGTGTGCGGTTCTTCAGGTACGGGTGATCGAAATCTATTTCGAAGCTCACCTTGAAACCTTCGAACGGCACGAACTTGGCGTATTTGCCGTCTTCTTCCACGCAGACTTCTTTCAGAATGCGAATGAATTTCTTCGGTGCGTCCTGTTCTTCCAGGCCAGCTGACTGAATCAGGAATACGAAGGGACCTGCGCTGCCGTCCATGATCGGAACTTCGGAGGCAGAGAGTTCAACGTAGGCGTTATCGATGCCAAGGCCAGCCATGGCCGACAGCAAGTGTTCAACCGTATCGACCTTCACATCGCCGTTGAACAGCGTTGTGGAAAGCGTGGTGTCGCCCACATTCAGCGCGTGTGCGTTGATCTGGACAACCGGCTCAAGGTCGGTACGGAAAAACACAATGCCAGCGTTCACAGGTGCAGGTTTGAGGGTCAGGTAAACCTTTTCCCCCGAGTGCAGGCCGATACCTGTGGCACGGATAATATTCTTCAGGGTGCGTTGTTTAATCATGGCATTGGCCGCTTCAGCGCATATCGCGAATTAGTATCAACAAAGGCTGGCGATGATAGCAGACCTGGCCTTTGCTGAACACCAATCACCCTTATACCCCTGATAGAACTCATCAATCAGCCTGACGACGCAGGAAAGCTGGAATGTCCAGGTAATCCAGATCGTCTTGCGGATTCATTTTTGCCGCTGCCGTGGCGCCTGCGTGAGCCTGATTGCGCATCACGGTAGGACGGTCCAGATCGCGGTAATTCACCGACGGCTGCTCCTGGCGAACGGCTTGTTGCTGCACGGGAGCGGCTTGAGCGGTTTGCATGGTGTTGTCGATAACCTTCACAGGCTTCTCGATTTTTGCACCCAGGCCGGTGGCAACCACGGTCACGTGCAACTCGTCGCGCATGTCCGGATCGATAACGGTACCGACCTTGACCATCGCGTGCTCGGAGGCGAACGCTTCGATGATGCTACCCACGTCGGAGTACTCACCCAGAGAAAGGTCAGGACCGGCAGTGATGTTGACCAGAATGCCGCGAGCACCTTGCAGGTTCACGTCTTCCAGCAGCGGGTTGCGAATGGCCGCTTCGGTGGCCTCACGCGCACGGTTCGGACCGCTGGCCGCGCCGGTGCCCATCATCGCCATGCCCATTTCGGACATCACGGTGCGTACGTCGGCGAAGTCGACGTTGATCATGCCAGGACGCTTGATGATGTCGGAGATACCGCGAACGGCACCGGCCAGTACATCGTCAGCCTTGGCGAAAGCCGACAAGAGGCTTGCGTCTTTGCCCAGGATGGTCAGCAGCTTCTCGTTGGGGATGGTGATCAACGAGTCGACGCTTTCGGACAGCGCGCGGATGCCTTCGTCGGCGATCTGCATACGCTTGCGGCCTTCGAACGGGAACGGACGGGTCACGACCGCAACGGTCAGAATGCCCAGTTCCTTGGCCACCTCGGCGATGATCGGCGCTGCACCGGTACCGGTACCGCCACCCATGCCGGTGGTGATGAAGACCATGTTGGTGCCCTGCAGCACTTCCGCAATGCGCTCACGATCTTCCAGCGCAGCCTGACGACCCACTTCAGGGTTGGCACCGGCACCCAGACCTTTGGTCACGCCAGTGCCCAATTGCAGAATGGTGCGTGCGCCAATGTTTTTCAGGGCTTGAGCATCGGTGTTGGCGCAGATGAACTCAACGCCTTCGATGTTGCTCTTGACCATGTGATTGACCGCGTTGCCGCCGCCACCACCGACACCGATAACTTTGATTACCGGGCTTTGTGGGATGTTGTCTACGAGCTCGAACATGTTCCCTCTCCTTCACTTCTCTAGTTTTTTATCGCCTACTGCCGCCTACCACTTTTTGAAACTTAGAAATTCCCCTGGACCCAGCGCTTGAGACGCTCAAACACGGGTGCCTTAGGTTCATCGCTATAACTGCTACTGGAGCCGGTCAGGCCGGACAGCGAGATGCCGTCAGACTGCTTTTGCAGTCCGTAGAGCAACAGGCCGACACCAGTGGAGTAGATCGGGTTGCGAACGACGTCCGCGAGCCCTTTGATGTTGTGCGGAGTACCCAGGCGAACCGGCATGTGGAAGATTTCTTCCGCCAGCTCCACCGCGCCTTCCATTTTCGACGTGCCACCGGTCAGCACGATGCCGGCCGGAATCAGGTCTTCGTAACCGCTGCGACGCAGTTCGGCCTGAATCAGGGTGAACAGCTCGTCATAGCGCGGCTCGACCACCTCGGCCAGCGCCTGACGGGACAGTTCGCGAGGTGGACGGTCGCCCACGCTCGGCACTTTGATGGTTTCACCGGCACCGGCCAGCTTGGCCAGCGCACAGGCGTAACGGATTTTGATTTCTTCGGCGTACTGGGTCGGGGTACGCAGCGCCATGGCGATGTCGTTGGTCACTTGATCACCGGCAATCGGGATCACGGCGGTGTGACGAATCGCGCCTTCGGTGAAGATCGCGATGTCAGTGGTGCCGCCACCGATGTCCACCAGACACACGCCCAGTTCTTTCTCATCGTCCGTCAGGACCGAATAGGCCGAGGCCAGTTGCTCCAGGATGATGTCGTCGACTTCCAGACCACAGCGGCGTACGCACTTCTCGATGTTCTGCGCAGCGTTCACCGCACAGGTCACGACGTGAACCTTGGCTTCAAGACGCACGCCCGACATGCCCAGTGGTTCACGAACGCCTTCCTGGTTATCGATCACGTAATCCTGCGGCAGGGTGTGCAGCACGCGCTGGTCAGCCGGGATCGCGACCGCCTGAGCCGCGTCCAGTACGCGCTCAAGGTCCGCAGAGCTCACTTCGCGGTCACGAATCGCCACGATGCCGTGGGAATTCAGGCTGCGAATGTGATTACCGGCCACACCGACGAACGCCGAGTGGATGCGGCAACCCGCCATCAACTGCGCTTCTTCGACAGCGCGTTGAATCGACTGCACGGTCGACTCGATGTTGACCACCACGCCCTTCTTCAGACCGCGTGACGGGTGGGTGCCGATACCGACGATTTCCAGCGTGCCATCAGCCGCGACTTCGCCTACCAGCGCCACCACCTTGGAGGTGCCGATATCCAATCCGACGATCATTTTGCCGCTTTGCACGTTTGCCATGGGTCCTGCCTCTTATCAATTCTTCGCGACGGCGGGTTTGTCCGTCGTTGGCGCTACTGCCTGCTCACGCCACCCAACAGCCAAGCCGTTGTTGTAGCGCAGGTCTACTCGCGCAATGTTCGTGATCTGTTCTTTAAGCGTTTTTTCGTAGATGGCGATAAAGCGGCGCATCTTCTCCACCAGATGATCACGCCCCAGCAGCAACTCCAGACCGGGGCCTGCGCTGTTTGCGCCGGTGGTGAGGAACCAACTGCCTCGCTCGCGCAATTCCAGACGAGCGATGGAGAAGCCCAGCGGGCGCAACATCTGGCTCAGCACCTGGTACTGCTGCATCACCTGCTGTTGGGCCCGTTGAGGCCCGAACAACTGCGGAAGGTGTTCGTAGTTGGACAGTTCACGCGGGGTGAAGGCCTGCCCCTGATTGTTCAGCAGGGCTTCGTCGCCCCAACGCGCAACCGGCAATTGTTCTTCCAGACGGATCACTACCTGATCCGGCCAGACACGGCGGACTTCGGCGTGGGCGATCCACGGCATCTGCTCAAGCTCGGTACGCATGCCAGCCAGGTCGATGTTGAAGAAACTGGTCGCTACGTAAGGCGCGATACGCTGCTGAACGGCCTGCTGGCTGATGTAGCTCAGGTCGCCCTGAACGTTGATCCGCGAGATCGGCCGATCAGCATAAGGCAGCAGACGCTGGGCCGCTTCGTAAGTGCCGAAACCGAATACCACCAGCAACACGGGCCACATCAGGCTGCGCAGGAAACCGAAATTCGGTTTAGGCATTCGCGCCGACAGCGGCTCTTTGGCCACCATGCGACTGGCACCCCGCGGCACCGGCTTGCGACCACCGGAAACGGGTTGTTGATGACGTACCGTTGCGCCGAGCATGACTTACCCCCGCACCTGGACACTGTCGGCCAGAATTGCCAACACCAACTGTTTGAAATCGAGCCCCGCCGCGTTCGCCGCCATGGGCACCAGACTGTGATCGGTCATACCGGGCACGGTGTTGACTTCCAGCAACCAGAATTTGCCGTCGGCGTCCTGCATGACATCCGTGCGCGCCCAACCGGCAACCCCCACGGCTTCGCAGGCGCGAGCGGTCAGCGCCTTGAGTTCCTGTTCCTTGCTTGCATCGAGGCCACATGGAATCCGGTACTGGGTATCGGAAGCCAGGTACTTGGCGTCGTAGTCGTAAAAACTGTGAGGAGTGCCCAGACCGATGGGGGGCAGGATTTGCCCACGCAGGGACGCGACCGTGAACTCCGGACCTTGAATCCATTGTTCGACCAACACGTGCGAATCGTAGGTACTGGCGGCATTCCATGCGGCGATCAATTCGTCGACGCTGGTCACCTTGGCCATACCGATACTGGAGCCTTCATGGGCGGGTTTGACGATCAAAGGAAAGCCCAGTTCCGTCGCCGCAGAAATACAGTCGGCTTCGCTGTTCAGCACGGCATGACGCGGTGTCGGCAAGCCCAGGCTCTGCCAGACCTGCTTGGTGCGCAGCTTGTCCATCGCCAGTGCAGAGGCCAGTACACCACTGCCGGTGTAAGGAATGCCCAGGCACTCCAACAGGCCCTGCATGGTGCCGTCTTCACCGCCACGGCCATGCAGAACGATGAACGCACGGTCGATGGTTTCGCTGGCCAGTCGATGCAGCAAGTCATCGCCCACGTCGATCCCGAAGGCATCGACGCCCCCGCTCAACAGCGCTTCAAGCACTGCATTGCCGGATTTCAGGGACACCTCCCGCTCCGCGCTCTTGCCACCGAAGAGCACGGCCACGCGACCGAAGCTTTTTGGCTCGGCGGTCGAGAGCAGGGAGACTGGCGCAACGGCTGTCATTTCAGCTTACCTTCGGTAGAAGCCACGATGGCGCCCGTGAACAATGGGCTCCTGAGCAGTTGTGGTGCGAGACCGCCGATGTCACCGGCGCCCTGGCACAGCAGGATGTCGCCTGCACGCAGCAACGGTTTGACCAGCGGCGCCAACTCGACGCCACGTTCGATATAGATCGGGTCCAGTTGCCCACGCTGACGAATGCTGTGGGCCAGTTGACGGCTGTCCGCACCCGGAATCGGCTCTTCGCCCGCCGGGTAGACCTCCATCAACAGCAACACGTTGGCGTCGTTGAGCACTTGCACGAAATCGTCGTACAGATCGCGGGTTCGGCTGTAACGGTGCGGCTGGTACACCATCACCAGACGACGATCCGGCCAGCCACCGCGCACGGCATTGATGACCGCTGCGACTTCACGCGGGTGGTGACCGTAGTCGTCAACCAACATCACGTTGCCGCCTTCGACCGGCAGCTCGCCATAGACTTGGAAGCGACGGCCCACGCCCTGGAAGCCCGACAAGCCCTGAACGATGGCTTCGTCGGTGATGCCTTCATCCGTCGCGATGGCGATGGTCGCCAGCGAGTTGAGCACGTTGTGGTTGCCCGGCATGTTTACCGACACGTCCAGCGGCTCTCGGTCGCGGCGCAGCACGGTGAAATGGGTACGCATGCCTTCCTGGCGCACATTGATGGCGCGCACGTCGGCATTTTCATTGAAGCCGTAGGTCACCACCGGACGCTTGACCGCAGGCAGGATGTCGCGCACCACAGGATCGTCGGTGCACACCACCGCCAAACCGTAGAACGGCAGGTTGTGCAGGAACTCGACGAAGGTTTTCTTCAGTTTGTTGAAGTCCCCTTCGTAGGTTGCCATGTGATCGGCGTCGATGTTGGTGACAACCGCCACCAGCGGCTGCAGGTGCAGGAAGCTGGCGTCACTTTCGTCAGCTTCAGCGATCAAGTAACGGCTGGTGCCGAGCTGGGCGTTGGTGCCCGCGGCGTTCAGACGGCCGCCGATCACGAAGGTCGGGTCCAGGCCACCCGCCGCGAACACCGAAGCGATCAGGCTGGTGGTGGTGGTCTTGCCGTGAGTTCCGGCCACCGCGATGCCGTGACGATAGCGCATCAGCTCGGCCAGCATCTCGGCGCGTGGCACCACCGGAATGCGACGTTCAAGGGCCGTCGCCACTTCCGGGTTGGAAGTGTTCACGGCACTGGAGACCACCAGCACGTCAGCGGCAGCAGCGTTCTCGGCGCGGTGACCAATGAAAATCCGGGCGCCGAACGATTCCAGACGCTCAGTCACAGGCGATGCCTTGAGGTCGGAACCGGATACGTCATAACCCAGGTTCAGCAACACCTCTGCAATCCCGCACATGCCCACACCGCCGATCCCGACGAAGTGGATGCGACGGATACGGCGCATTTCCGGTTGTGGCATCGCGCGTTGATTCTCAACCATGGACCACCTCCAGGCAGACATCGACGACGGTGTTGGTGGCATCCGGCTTGGCCAGTTGGCGGGCCGTGGTAGCCATGCGCTTCAATTGCTCGGGTTGCATCAAAACCTCTTTCAGGCGAGCCGCCATTTCGGCTGCGCCAGTTGTCTTTTGTGGCATCACGAAGGCAGCGCCTTCACGGGCCAGATATTCGGCATTGCGCGACTGGTGGTCGTCGATCGCATGGGGCAGCGGCACCAGCAACGACGGCAACCCAGCGGCGGCCAGTTCACTGATGGTCAACGCGCCTGCGCGGCACACCACCAGATCCGCCCAGCCATAGGCCTGGGCCATGTCCTTGATGAAGGGGGCAACCTGTGCCTCGACACCCGCCGCGCGGTAACGCTCGGCGGTGATTTCATCGTGATTCTTGCCCGCCTGATGGAACACTTCAGGACGGACCTCGACCGGCACTTGAGCCAGCGCTTCGGGCAACAGCTTGTTCAGCGGTTCGGCGCCAAGGCTTCCGCCCAGTACCAGCAGCCTTGGCTTGCGTCCTTCCAGTGCCTGACGCGGCGTTTCGAAGAACAGCTCGGCACGCACCGGGTTACCGGTGGTGCGGCGTTTGGCCGATGCGGCGAAAGTCTGCGGAAAAGCTTCGCACACACGCGATGCGAACGAGGCCAGACTGCGGTTGGCAGTACCGGCGACGGCGTTCTGCTCATGAATGATCAACGGCACGCCCGCCAGCTTCGCGGCCAGGCCACCGGGGCCGGTCACATAACCACCGAAGCCGACGACGCAGACGGGCTTGAGTTCACGCACGACCTTGCGCGCCTGCATCAGCGCCTTGAGCAACATGAACGGCGCCTTGAGCAAGGACAGCCGCCCTTTTCCGCGCAGCCCGGTCACGTTGATCAAGTGCAATTGCAACCCGGCTGCCGGGACCAGTTCGTTTTCAATGCCCCGCGGCGTGCCCAGCCAGTGCACGGTGTAGCCACGCGCCTGGAATTCACGGGCGCAGGCCAGCGCCGGGAACACGTGCCCGCCGGTGCCGCCTGCCATGATCAACACATTACCGACGGCCATGATTCGGCTCCTCGGCGAAATCGCTCTCGTTGAACTCGGCTTCTTCACTGCCCATGTTGTTGCGTGACTCCCACTCGATACGCAGCAACAGACCCAGACTGGCGCAGCAGATAATCAACGAACTGCCGCCGTAACTGAGGAACGGCAGGGTCAGGCCCTTGGTCGGCAACAGACCGACGTTCACACCGATGTTGATCAGGAACTGACCGATCCACAGGAACGCCAGACCGTAAGCGGTGTAAGCGGCAAAGAATTGCTTGGCACGCTCGGCCCACATGCCGATGTACATCGCACGAATACTGACGAACATGAACAGCGCAACGGTCGCCAGCGAACCCACAACGCCCAGTTCCTCGGCCAGTACCGAGAACACGAAGTCGGTGTGCGCTTCCGGCAGGTAGAACTGCTTCTGCACGCTGTTGCCCAGACCGACGCCGAACCATTCACCACGACCGAAAGCGATCAGTGCCTGGGTCAATTGGTAGCCGGAGCCGAATTGATCGGACCAAGGGTCAGTGAAAGTGATCAGACGCGCCATCCGATACGGCTGCGCCTGTACGAGCACGAACACCGCACCGACAGCCAAAGCGACCATCAGCGAGAAGCGGAATAGGCCGACTCCTCCGAGGAACAGCATTGCCGCCGCCGACCCCATCATCACGACGGTGGCACCGAAGTCAGGCTCCATCAGCAACAGACCTGCCATCGGCAGCAGCACGATGAACGGCTTGAAGAAGCCCATCCAGCTTTCGCGCACCTCCGTCTGGCGACGAATCAGGTAACCGGCGAGGAAGATCACCACGAACACCTTGGCGATTTCCGATGGCTGTACGTTGAACATGCCGAAGCCAATCCAGCGCATCGAACCGTTCACCTCGCGCCCGATACCGGGCACGATCACCAGCACCAGCAAACCGAAGGCGCCGATCAGCATCAGCCAGCCCAGACGTTGCCAGGTCGACACCGGAATCATCATGGTGGCCACGCAAGCCGCCAGCCCCAACACCAGATAAATCAAGTGGCGGGTCATCATGTACAACGCGTTGCCCGACTGTACGGCAGCCACTTCCGAAGATGCGGAAGTGATCATCACCAGGCCCAGACCCAGCAAGGCCAGACAGCCCGCCAGCATCGGGAAATCGAGGTCCACGCCACGACCGCTGATGATCGGCGACGGGTAAGGCTTGATCACGCCAAAGATCATGACAAGTCCCCCGCCGCCTGTGCGAACAGACGTCCGCGTTCTTCGAAATTCTTGAACATGTCCAGGCTCGCGCAGGCAGGAGACAGCAACACGGCATCCCCTTCCTGAGCCACTTCGGCCGCACGTTGTACGGCCTCTTCCAATGTTTTGACGCGAATCAACGGCACCGAATCGCCAAAGGTCTCGGCAAGCAGCTCAGCATCGCGTCCCAGCAGGACCACTGCACGGCAGTGAGTCGCGACCGGCGTTTTCAGCGCAGAGAAATCAGCGCCTTTACCATCGCCGCCCGCAATCAGCACCAGCTTGCCGTTGATGTCAGCTCCCAGACCTTCAATGGCAGCCAGTGCGGCCCCCACGTTAGTGGCCTTGGAGTCGTCGTAATAGTTGACGCCGTGACGCTCGCGCACCCACTGGCAGCGATGCACCAGGCCACCGAAGCGACGCAATGCGTCGAGCATCGGCTCGAACGCCAGCCCTGCCGCATGCCCCAGCGCCAATGCAGCCAGCGCGTTGGCCTGATTGTGCGCGCCACGGATTTTCAGCTCGCTCGCAGGCATCAGCTTTTCGAACTGGAACGCCAGGTACTTCTCGCCGTCCTCTTCCCGCAGGCCGAAACCATTGATGTCCGGCTTGTTCAGGCCAAAGGTCCAGCACGGCACGCCTTCACCGATCAAAGGCCGTGACAGGGCATCCTGGCGGTTGACCACCACCTGCCGCGCCCCCCGAAAAATCCGGTGTTTGGCCAAGTGGTAAGCCGGCAGGCCGCTGTAGCGGTCCATATGGTCTTCGCTGACGTTGAGCACGGTGGCCACTTCGGCGCCGAGGTGATCGGTGGTTTCCAACTGGAAGCTCGACAGCTCCATGACGTACAGCTCGACGTCGTCGCTGAGCAAATCCAGCGCAGGCGTGCCAAGGTTGCCGCCGACCGCGACGCGCTTGCCCGCCGCAGCGGCCATTTCACCGACCAGCGTGGTCACGGTGCTTTTCGCGTTGGAGCCGCTGATGGCGATGATCGGCGCCTTCGCGTTACGCGCGAACAGCTCGATGTCGCCAGACAGCTTCACGCCACGGGCTGCAGCCTGCTGCAACGCGGGTGTCGCCAGCGCCAGGCCGGGGCTCACGTACAGTTCATCGGCACGGCAGAGGAATTCGACGTCCAGCTCACCACAACGCACTTCCACCTGCGGGTAGTCACGACGCAAGGTCGCCAGTTCCGGAGGGTTCTCCCGTGTATCGGCCACGGCAAACGCCACGCCCCGGTTCGCCAGGAAGCGAACCAGGGACATGCCGCTCTTGCCGAGGCCGACAACGATGCGGAAGTGGTCAGAAGCGATCAGTGACACTCTGTCTTACCTCAGTTTCAACGTGGCAAGGCCGATCAGCACGAGAATCACGGTGATGATCCAGAAACGGACGATCACGCGCGGCTCGGGCCAGCCCTTGAGTTCAAAGTGGTGATGGATCGGCGCCATGCGGAAAACGCGGCGGCCGGTCAATTTAAAGGATGCGACCTGAATGACGACTGACAGGGTCTCCATCACGAACACGCCGCCCATGATGAACAGAACGATTTCCTGACGAACGATGACCGCGATGGTGCCCAGCGCAGCGCCCAGCGCCAATGCACCGACGTCGCCCATGAAGACTTGAGCCGGATAAGTGTTGAACCAGAGGAAGCCCAGACCGGCACCGATCAGTGCACCGCAGAACACGATCAGTTCGCCCGCGCCCGGCACGTACGGAATCAGCAGGTATTCGGCGAACTTTACGTTACCGGACAGGTAGCAGAAGATGCCCAACGCACCACCGACCATGACCGTCGGCATGATGGCCAGGCCATCCAGACCGTCAGTCAGGTTGACCGCGTTGCTGGAGCCGACGATCACGAAGTAAGTCAGGATCACGAAGCCTGCGCCCAGCGGGATGCTGAAGTCTTTGAGCATCGGGATCAGCAGCGTGGTTTCGACCGGCGTCTGCGCAGTCATATAAAGGAAGATTGCGGCACCCAGACCGAAGACCGACTGCCAGAAATACTTCCAGCGGCTTGGCAAGCCTCTTGAGTTTTTCTCGATGACCTTGCGGTAATCGTCGACCCAGCCGATGCCGCCGAACAGCAGCGTGACGATCAGCACGACCCACACGTAACGGTTGGTCAGATCGGCCCACAGCAGGGTGGAAACCCCGATAGCGGAAAGAATCAACGCGCCACCCATGGTCGGGGTGCCGGATTTGGACAGGTGGGATTGAGGACCGTCGTTGCGGACGGATTGGCCGATCTGCTTGTTCTGCAGGGCACGAATCATCCAGGGACCGAAGCACAGCGAGAGCGACAATGCAGTGAGCACGCCAAGAATCCCGCGCAGGGTCAGGTACTGGAAGACCGCGAAGCCTTTATAGAACTGTTGCAGATACTCGGCCAGCAGCAGCAGCATTAATGTTTCTCCAAGCTGACTCCACACAGAGCCGCGACGACGTTTTCCATCGCGGCACTGCGAGAACCTTTGATCAAAATGGTGGTGTTTTTATCTTGCTCAGCGCCCAGCGCCTCGATCAGGTCGGCCTGACTGGCAAAATGGCGGGCATCCTGCCCGAAAGCCTTGACCGCATGGGCCATCAGCGGACCGACGGCATACAGCGCGTCGACCTTACCCGCAGCATAAGTGCCAACATCACGATGGCCCTGCTCGGCCCAGTCGCCCAACTCGCCGATATCGCCCAGCACCAGCACTTTGCGGCCCGGGAAACTGGTCAAAATGTCAGTGGCTGCCGCCACGGACGTCGGGTTGGCGTTATATGTGTCGTCGATCACCCGGATGCCGTTGGTCGCCAGTTGCGCAACGGTGCGCCCCTTGACCGGTTGAACATTGTTCAGACCCGCGACAATGCCCGGCAACGAAACGCCCAGCGCGTGAGCGGCAGCCGCCGCAGCCAGTGCGTTCGCTACGTTATGAGCCCCCAGCAGATTCAGTTGCACCTGCGCGGAACCAGCCGGGGTGTGCAGGGTGAAGGCCGGACAGCCACGGGCATCGATACCCAGATCACTGGCGTAGATGTCCGCTTCGCTGCTCTTGACCGAAAAACTCAGAACCTTGCGCGCACCGGCACGGGTCGCCCAGATGTCGAACGCTTTGTCGTCACGGTTCAATACCGCCGTGCCGCGAGCGTCCAGACCTTCGATGATTTCACCCTTGGCCTCGACGATCTTGTCAGGGCCGCCAAACTCACCGACGTGGGCGGTCCCGGCATTGGTCAACACCGACACATGCGGTTTGGTCAGGCTGACGGTCAGCGCGATTTCGCCCACGTGGTTGGCGCCCAGTTCGATCACGGCTGCGTCGAACTCCGGCGACAGCGTCAACAAGGTCAGCGGTACGCCCAGTTCGTTATTCAGATTGCCTTTGGTCGCCAATACTGAGCCACGTGTGCGCAGTATGCTCGCGAGCATTTCCTTGACCGTGGTCTTGCCGCTGGAACCCGTAATAGCGGCAACCGGCTTGTCGACGAACGCATTGCGATTCATCGCGCCCAATTGGGCCAGCGCCTTGCGGGTATCCCCGACGATCAGTTGTGGCAGGGCACTGCCCGGTACTTCACGCTCGACCAAGGCGCCGACGGCACCTTTGGCCGCGACCTGATCGAGATAATCGTGGCCGTCAAAACGCGGACCGGTGAGCGCCACGAACAACTGCCCTGCGTCGATTGCACGACTGTCGATACTGACGCCGTTGAAACTCACGTCCTCACCCACCCGACGCGCGTCGAGGGGCAACAGCAATTCGCTGAACGAAAGCGGCTTAATCATGTGCAGCCTCCCATGCGTCCAGTGCCTTGGCGGCTTCTTCAAGATCAGAAAACGGATGGCGCTGACCATCGATCTCCTGGTAATCCTCATGCCCCTTGCCGGCGAGCACGATCACGTCGGCGGCGTCAGCCTGCGCGATGATTTGCGCAATGGCCTGACCACGACCGGCGACGAACGCGACGTTATCCACAGCGGCGAAACCGGCGCGAATGTCCTCGAAAATGACAGATGGGTCTTCGGTGCGAGGGTTGTCGTCGGTGACCAGCACCTTGTCCGCCAGACGCTCGACCACTTCTGCCATCAACGGACGCTTGCCGCGATCGCGATCACCGCCGCAACCGAACAGGCAGGTCAGTTGACCTTTTGCGTGCGGACGCAGTGCAAGGAGAACCTTTTCCAGCGCATCCGGGGTGTGAGCGTAGTCAACGACCACCAGCGGACGGGCGCCGCCGCCCAGACGCTGCATGCGTCCGACCGGGCCTTCCAGCAACGGCAACACGTTCAGAATCTCGTCCAGCGGGTAGTCCAGCCCCATCAGCGCGCCGACGGCAGCCAACACATTGCTCAGGTTGAAACGCCCCAGCAGGCTGCTGCGCAAGACGTGATCGCCCTGCGGCGTCACCAGTGTGGCGCGCACGCCGTCGTCATCGAACCGGGCGTCGCGGCAGAACAGGTACGCGCTGCTGTCTTCCTGGCTGTACGTGATCAACCGCGACTCGTGAGACTGAGCGGCCAGTTGGCGACCGAACGCATCGTCGATATTGACGACGCGGCAACGCAGGTCATTCCAGGCGAACAACTTGGCCTTGGCCGCGCCGTAAGCTTCCATCGTGCCGTGGTAATCCAGATGATCACGGGACAGGTTGGTCATGACCGCGACGTCGAACGCCAAAGCAGTCACGCGCCCCTGATCCAGGCCATGGGACGAGACTTCCATGGCGATGGCCTTGGCTCCCGCTTTTTTCAGGTCGTAGATCGTCGACTGCACGGAAATCGGATCGGGCGTGGTGTGAATCCCGCTTTTCAACTCGTTATGGAAACCGGTGCCCAAAGTGCCAATCAGGCCGCAACGCTCGCCCAGCAAGTCGAGTGCCTGTGCGATCAACTGGGTGACGCTCGTTTTACCGTTGGTCCCGGTGACGCCGACCATATTCAGGCTGCGACTTGGGTCGCCATAAAAGCGCCCGGCGATGTCCGACAGTTGAGCGCCCAGCGCTTTGACCGGAATCATCGGGATGTCAGTGATCGGCAGCACTTTGGCGCCTTCGACCTCATAAGCCACTGCCGCTGCGCCATGCGCAATGGCGTCAGTGATGTGATCACGACCATCGACCTTCAGACCCGGCACCGCCAAGAACAGGTCGCCCGGGCGCACCTTGCGGCTGTCCAGGGTCAGTTCGCGGATCAACAAATCACGGTCGCTCTGGGCGAAAATCTTGTTCAGGTTAAAGGACATCAGCCGCGCCCTCCTTTAACAGGCACGACCAGCGGCGCCGCGTTGGCTTGCTGTTCAGGTGGAACTGGCGCGAGGTTGTCCGGACGCACGTTCATCAGACGCAACGTGCCCGACATGACTTTGCTGAACACAGGCGCCGACACCAGACCACCGAAATAGCCGCCTTTACTCGGCTCGTCGATCACCACCACGATGGCGTAACGCGGGTTGCTCATCGGGCCGAAGCCTGCGAACAGCGAGCGGTAAGAGTTTTCGGCGTAGCCCTTGGTGCCAACCGACGTCTTACGTGCAGTACCCGACTTGCCCGCCACGTGATACGACGGCACGCGGGCACGATAAACGCCGCGCGGGTCTTCGATCACCGACTGCAGCATGGTCTGCAGGGTTTTGGCAGTGGCTTCCGGAATGGCCTGAGTGGACTCGGCCGGCTTGTCCGTCTTCAGAATCGTCAGCGGAACGATCTTGCCGTTGTTGGCCAGCGCCGAATAGGCGTGAACCAGTTGCAACGCGGTCACCGACAGGCCGTAGCCGTAAGACAGGGTCGCGGTCTCTGCTTTACGCCACTCGCGATAGTTCGGCAGGTTGCCCACGCGCTCGCCCGGGAAGCCCAGGCCGGTATACTGCCCCAGACCCACACGCTGCATGGCGCGGAAGATCGCTTCGCCACCGACATCGAAAGCCACTTTACTCATGCCGACGTTACTGGAGTTGATCAGAATGCCGGTCAAGTCAAGGATCGGGCCTTCAGTCTTGGTCACGTCGCGAATGGTGTATTTGCCGATTTGCAGGGTGCCCGGATACACCTCGACCTTGTCGCTGGGTTTCCAGCGGCCACTGTCCAGGGCTGCGGTCATGGAGATCGGTTTCATGGTCGAGCCCGGCTCGAACACGTCGATGATTGCGCGGTTACGCATCGCCGCAGGTACCATGGTGCGACGGTTGTTCGGGTTGTAGGTTGGCTGATTGACCATCGCCAGCACTTCGCCGGTCTTCACGTCCATGATCACCAGGCTGCCCGCCTTGGCGTCGTTTTCCTGAATCGCGTTGCGCAGCTCACGGGTTGCCAGATATTGCAGGCGCAGATCAATAGACAAAGCCAAGGTCTTCCCGGCCTTGGCGTTTTTCTTAACTTGCAGGTCTTTGATCAGCCTGCCTCGCCGATCCTTGATGACTTGCCGCTTACCGGGCACCCCGGCGAGCCAGTCATCGTAGGCCAGCTCCACACCTTCCCGACCGTGGTCGTCCAGGTCAGTGAAACCCACCATGTGCGCGGTGACATCACCGGCCGGATAGAAACGACGGAACTCTTCCTTCCCGTAGACGCCCGGCACCTTCAGGTCGAGCACCGACTGCCCCTGTTCCGGGGTCAAGCCACGAACCAGATAAATGAATTCTTTGGAGGCCTGCTCGTTCAGGCGATCGGCCAACGCTTTCGGGTCCTGCCCCAGCGCTTGCGCCAACACGCCCCATTTGCTCTTGTCTGCCTGCATTTCGGACGGGTTCGCCCAAATGGTGGTGACCGGCGTACTGACCGCCAGCGGCTCGCCGTTACGGTCGGTGATCAGACCGCGGTGGGCAGGAATCGAAACGGTACGCAGGCTGCGCGCATCGCCCTGCTCGATCAGGAAGCGGTGATCGATAACTTGCAGGTCGACGATGCGATAGGAGATCGCCAACACCATGATCGACAGCAAGCCGACCACGACGCGGAACCGCCACGGATAGAGGGCGCCTTCAAGCTTCATCATGGCGACACCATCCGGATATCGGCAGCGTTCGGGATGTGCATTTTCAACTGGTCAGTGGCCAGTGTTTCGATACGGCTGTGGGCGGTCCAGGTGCTCTGTTCAAGAATCAGACGCCCCCACTCGGCCTGCGCCTTGTCGCGCACGCTGAGTTCGGCATACAGCGAGTTGAGCAACTGGCGGTTCCAGTGGGCGCTGTAGGACACGGCGATGGCCGACACAAGGACAGCGATAAACAACAGCATCATAAAGAAGCTGCCGCCGGGCAGTGGCTTGAAGAAACCGCGACTCACCGGAGTTTCTCCGCAACACGCATCACGGCACTGCGTGAGCGAGGGTTGGCACGGGTTTCTTCGTCGGAGGCGAATTGCGCCTTGCCGATCAGTTTGATGCGTGGCTCGAATGCCTGATGACGCACCGGCAGATTGCGCGGCAGATTATCCGCCTCGCCTTTCACCAGCTTGCGCATGAACAGTTTGACAATGCGATCTTCCAACGAGTGGAAGCTGATGACCGCCAGACGACCACCCACTTCCAGCGCCTCAAGAGCGGCGTCGAGGCCAGCTTCCAGGTCACCCAGTTCGTTATTGACGTGAATACGCAGCCCCTGGAAGGCACGCGTCGCCGGATTTTTGCCTTTTTCCCAGGCAGGGTTGGCGACTTTCAGCACTTCAGCCAGGTCACCCGTGCGCTCGAAAGGTTGGGTTTCGCGGCGCGCTGCGACGGCTGCAGCCATGCGCTTGGCGAAACGCTCTTCGCCGTATTCCTTGAACACGCGAGCGATTTCTTCGACAGGTGCGGTGTTGACGAACTCGGCGGCGCTGACACCCCGGGACGGATCCATGCGCATGTCCAGCGGGCCATCATTCATGAAACTGAAGCCGCGCTCAGGGTCGTCAAGCTGTGGCGAGGACACACCGAGGTCCAACAGGATACCGCTGATTTTCCCCGCAATCCCGCGCTCCAGAGCCTCGGAGCCCAACTCGGCAAAACTGCGCTGCACAATGACAAAGCGGCCGTCTTCGGCCGCCAGCGCTTGCCCGGTGGCAATCGCTTGAGGATCTTTATCGAATCCGAGAAGTCGACCATCCGGCCCGAGGTTCTGCAATATAAGACGGCTGTGCCCGCCCCGCCCGAACGTGCCATCCAGATAGCAGCCATCAGCGCGCACCGCGAGAGCCTCGACGGCTTCTTCGAGCAGTACGGTGATGTGGGTAAAGCCGCTATTCGTAGTCACAGGATCAAATCACGCAGTTCATCAGGCATCGCGCCCGGTTTTTGAATGGCCGCAAGGTCCGCATCAGCAAGTGCGTTCCAGGCGTCCTCATCCCACAGTTGAAACTTGTTGAGCTGGCCTACCAGCATCACTCGCTTGTCGAGCTTGGCGTACTCGCGCAAACGGGGCGGCACCAGAAAACGTCCACTGCCATCGAGTTCCAGATCCACCGCATTACCGATCAACAACCGCTGCAAGCGACGGTTTTCTTCACGAAATGTCGCGAGCTCACGCAATTTGGCTTCGATCACTTCCCATTCCGGGAGCGGATAGATGCACAAGCATGGGTCGACGGTATCAATGGTCACGATCAATTGGCCGGCGCTACGCGAATCGAGCTCGTCACGGTACCGGCTCGGCATAGCGAGACGGCCCTTTGCGTCGAGATTGATTGCGTTTGCACCACGGAACACAGGCGCTTTCTCCGAATATTATCGTTTTGCGTCCAAAAAACCCACTTCACGCCACTTTCCGCCACTTGCGCACACTATAGGAATCCGCCCACCACACCGTCAAGGCAACTTCTTAAGGAAAACCCTTACAGGACGGAGATTTACGAGGGGTAATAGAGGAGTTTTGAAAAAAATCGGATCGTTCCTACGGATAAATCCGAAGGAACTCAAAAAGATGAGCTTCGAAGTTAAAGTGATTTGTGAGGTTTAAGATTTTTTCGACATTACGACGAGGGGTTATGCGAGGAAAAAAAAGCGGAGGTGGAGAAAAGTGGAGAGTCAATCTGTAAGCCGGGTTCTGTCGAGGACAGTCATTCCTCTACGATGGCCATCACTGGACATCTTTAGCAACCTACCCGGTTCCAGCGCGGGCCACGCCTTGGAACCCTATTTGGTCTTGCTCCGAGTGGGGTTTACCTAGCCACGAACTGTTACCAGCCGTGCGGTGCGCTCTTACCGCACCTTTTCACCCTTACCGGCACCGAAGTGCTTAGGCGGTTGTTTTCTGTGGCACTTTCCGTAGGCTCACGCCCCCCAGGCGTTACCTGGCACTCCGCCCTATGGAGCCCGGACTTTCCTCCCCCCTTCATTGCGGAACAATGAAAGGCAGCGACTGTCCAATCGACTCTCCGCCGCCAAGGTTACTGACTGGTCGGCTCAAGAACAAGCATTAATAAGCCTGTCGTTCATTTAAACGACAGGCTGACGGGCACTGCTCACTCGCCCTTTTGCTTGTCCAGCGCCACCTGATACAGCAGATTCTTGCGCACACCTGTGATCTCGGCCGCCAGCGCCGCCGCACGCTTGAGCGGCATTTCCTCCAGCAACAGGTCCAGCACGCGCCGCGCCTCAGCACCAACCGCGTCGTCTCCTTCAGGCTCACTCCATCCTGCGACCACCACGACGCACTCTCCGCGCTGCTGATTGCTGTCACCCTCGACGAACGCTCGCAGCTCGCCCAAGGGCAACCCCTTCAGGGTTTCGAAGGTTTTGGTCAACTCGCGCCCCAGTACGGCCGGCCTGTCGGCACCGAAGATCGCTTCCATGTCCTGAAGGCATTCCAGGATCCGGTGAGGCGCCTCATAGAAGATAACCGTGCGCGGCTCTTCTCTGAGCAGCTCGAGCCGCACCTTGCGCCCCACTGATTTAGCCGGAAGAAAACCTTCAAAGATGAAACGATCGGAGGGCAGGCCTGCCGCCGACAGCGCTGCAATCAACGCGCAGGCCCCCGGAACGGGCACGACCTGAATCCCTGCCGCACGAGCCTGACGCACCAGGTGGTAACCCGGATCGGAAATCAATGGCGTGCCTGCATCGGAAATCAGCGCCACATCATCGCCCGCTTGCAGACGCGCAATGAAGCGACTGCCCTCGTCACGTTCGTTGTGCTCGTGGCAGGCCGCCAATGGCGTGGAGATGCCAAAGTGCTGCATGAGTCGTAATGAATGCCGGGTATCTTCGGCCGCAATCAACGAAACTTCGCGCAACACTTTCAACGCGCGCACGCTCATGTCATCCAGGTTGCCAATTGGCGTGGCCACCACATAAAGCGAGCCTGTAGTGGAATTCAAAGCACCCGGAGCAGTCAAAGCGCACACCTCATGATCAGTCAAAGCCTGCATTGTACAGGTTAAGGCGAAACAAACAGGGAGCTTGAAGAATGAAGCAGAGCGTCATGCCTTCACCTTCGAGAACGGGAAAACCACTGACCGAAGCGTCCGATTACGCTTCAGTACGACCAATATCACTGCTTTAACGCCTACAACATCGCGCCCCGGCCAGTGCTTGGGTACAATTCCACGCTTATTTGCTTGAGTACCAGGAACACATACATGATCGCTTGCCTGCGGCTGTTCTCTGCCCTCTGCCTGGCTGCCTTGTTGGCCGCTTGCGCCGGTTCGCCCTCTTCCAGTCTTGGCGAACTGCCTCGCACTCCTGACGCCAGCATCGAGCAGTTGCTCGAACAAGCCGCTGCCGCCAAAACGCCCGACCAGGCCGCCCTCTTGCGCCTGACCGCGGCAGACCTTGCAGCACGCCAGAACAACCCGAGCCGTGCCGCCAGCATTCTTGAACAGGTCCAGATCGACCAACTCAAGACTGACAAGCAGATCTACGCCAATACCCTGTCGGCCGAACTGGCTCTGGGTCGCAGTCAGCCCAAAGCGGCACTGCAGGCGCTCAACCATCCAAGCATGCAGCATCTGGGCGAAATGCCTGTCGATCTGCAAACCCGCGCCTACACCGTTCGCGCCCGCGCCTTCGAGGCCGATGGTCAGACCCTGGCCGCCGCCAGCGAACGCGTTTTCATGGGGCCGTTGCTGCAAGGCGATGCCCTGAGCGCCAACAACGACGCGATCTGGACACTGGTTGCCGCACTCCCGCCTGAACAACTTCAAAGCACCGCCAACGATGACATGGGCGGCTGGCTGAGCTTGGCCCGCGCCGTCAAAGGCGCTGGCACGCTGGAACAACAGCAGGCGGCCATCGACAACTGGAAAGCCCAAAACCCGCAGCACCCAGCCGCGCGTCAACTGCCGACGTCCCTGGCTCAATTGCGCGAACTGAAAAGCCAGCCGCTGACGAAAATTGCCCTGCTGCTGCCACAGGATGGCCCTCTGGCCTCCGTTGCCCGTGCCCTGCGCGACGGCTTCATGGCCGCTCATTACCAAGCGCAACAGGCCGGTCAGAAACCACCTGCCATTGAAGTGTTCGACAGCTCCCGCGTGACGTCGATGGACGCGTTCTACGCCCAAGCCAAAGCGGCTGGCGTGCAAATGGTCGTCGGCCCCCTGGAAAAGCCGCTGGTCAAACAGCTGAGCGCTCACCCGCAATTGCCAATCACGACCCTGGCCCTGAACTACAGCGACTCCAGCGCTCAAGGCCCGGCTGAACTGTTCCAGTTTGGTCTGGCAGCCGAAGACGAAGCCCGCGAAGTGGCCCGTCGCGCCTGGGCGGATGGCAAGCGCAGCGCCGTGGCCATGGTGCCGAAAGGCGAATGGGGCGACCGCGTCCTCGACGCTTTCCGTCAGAGCTGGCAGGCCAAAGGCGGCACCTTCCTGGGTGTCGAGCGCATCGATCAACCGGTGGCACTGGCCCAACAAGTTGCCGACCTGTTCCAACTGCGCAATAGCGAAGGCCGCGCCCAACGCCTGCAAAGCACCACTGGCGCCCAGATGGCCGCCCAGCCGAGCCGTCGTCAGGACGTGGACTTCATGTTCCTGGCGGCCACGCCGCAACAGGCACAGCAGATCAAACCGACCATGGTGTTCCAGTACGCGGGCGATGTGCCGGTCTACGCGACTTCTCATTTGTTCACCAACAGTGGTGATCAAGCGATGTACAACGATCTGGCTGGCGTGCGCTTCTGTGAAACCCCTTGGCTGCTGAACGCGACCGACCCACTGCGCCAGCAAGTGACCAATCAATGGCCACAAGCAGCGGGCAGCCTCGGCCGCCTGTACGCCATGGGCATCGATGCCTATCGCCTGGCACCACGCCTGACCCAACTGAAAACCCTGCCTGAAAGCCGTATCGACGGCCTGTCGGGCAGCCTGGCCATCGGTCAGGGTCAGCGCATCGAACGCCAACTGCCTTGGGCGCAATTCGTTGACGGCAAAGTTCAGCGCCTGCCGGACACTGCGCCTTGACCTCAGGCAGTACGCGAAAAACCGCAGGGCAAGAGGCCGAGGCCTACGCCCTGCGACACTTGCTACAACACGGTTTGCAATTGATCACGCAAAACTGGTCGTGCAAACGCGGCGAGCTTGATCTGGTCATGCTCGACGGCGATACAGTAGTATTCGTCGAAGTTCGCTATAGGCGCCACGCCGGATGGGGTGGTGCACTGGAGAGCGTCGATTTTCGCAAGCAGGAAAAACTCATCCTGGCCGCACAATGGTTTCTGCAGAGTGAATTGAAATGGTCTGATTCCCCCTGCCGTTTCGATGTCGTGGCAATCAATGGTGACCCAGGCACTGAGCCTGCGCTGAACTGGCTGCAACATGCGTTCGAAGGCTGATCCCCGATGAATACATGCCGATGCCACGCTCGCCAAAACACCTCATTCACACCGTTTTTTGCTCTTTGCTTTGCGGGCTGCACAGTTTTGTGCCGGGAAGCCGATGACCCGTTTCAGACGCCGACCGACCAGCCGCCCCTATTAAGGTTTTCATAGATGGACATGCAATCCCGAATTCGCCAGCTTTTTCAGGCCAGCATCGATACCAAGCAGCAGGCGATGGACGTTCTTGCACCTTACATCGAGCAAGCCAGTCAGGTGATGGTTGATGCCCTGCTCACGGAGCGCAAGATTCTCGCCTGCGGTAACGGTGGCTCAGCGGGCGATGCTCAGCACTTCTCATCCGAGCTGCTGAACCGCTTCGAACGTGAACGTCCCAGCCTGCCTGCCATCGCGCTGACCACCGACACCTCGACGATCACCTCGATCGCCAACGATTACAGCTACAACGAGATTTTCTCCAAGCAGATTCGCGCACTGGGTCAGCCCGGCGACGTGCTGCTGGCGATTTCGACCAGTGGCAACTCGGCCAACGTCATTCAAGCCATTCAGGCCGCGCACGATCGGGAAATGATTGTAGTGGCCCTGACCGGTCGCGACGGCGGCGACGTCTCATCGCTGCTGCTGCCAGAGGACGTGGAAATCCGCGTTCCAGCCAAAGTCACCGCGCGCATTCAGGAAGTTCACCTGTTGGTGATCCACTGCCTGTGCTATTTGATCGACAGCCAAATTTTCGGGAGTGAAGAATGATATCCACACGTCTCAGCCTGTTGGCCCTGACCCTCTGCCTGGGCATCAGCGGATGCAGCTCGGTGGTCAATGCCAGCCGCGAAGCACCAATCGATGACGATCGTGGCACCCGCACACTGGGCAGCAAGATCGACGACTCTCTGATCGAAACCAAGGTCGCAGTCAACATCGCCAAAGCCAGCCCGGACCTGGACAGCAACTCGCACATCGTCGTGACCAGCTTCAACGGCGTAGTGCTGCTGGCAGGCCAGACACCGCGCGCCGACCTCAAGCAGTTGGCCGAACAGACTGCCAGCCAAGTGCAGAAGGTCAAGAAGGTCAGCAACGAACTGCAAGTGATCGAGCCGTCCTCCTACCTGGCCCGCAGTAACGACTCGTGGCTGACCAGCAAGATCAAGACCGAGATGCTGACTGACAGCGCCATTCCCGGCTCACGCATCAAGGTCGTGACCGAGAACGGTATCGTCTATCTGATGGGCCTGCTGACCCAGGCAGAAGCCAACCGCGCAACCAATCTGGTTCAGGGCGTGTCCGGCGTGCAGAAGATCGTGAAGCTGTTTGAGTACATCGATTAACGAAATAACTGCGAACCTACTCTGTGGGAGCGAATTTATTCGCGAAAGGGCCGGCAGGTCCGATGCATTTCTGTCGAATGTACGAACGCATCGCGAATGAATTCGCTCCCACATGGGATCAACGGCAGGCACAAAAAAGGCGATCCCTCGGGATTGCCTTTTTCGTTACTACGTCATGATCACTTGACCACTTTCAGACTCGGCCGACCGGTCGGGCGCGGTGGCTCGTCATCCGGTGGTGGCAGATCATCATCTTCCACATCCAGATCTTCATCGTCATCCACGGCCGGCTCCAGGTCGAAGACCATGCCCTGACCGTTCTCACGGGCGTAAATCCCCATGACGGCGGCGACAGGCACGTACAGACTGTGCGGCACACCACCAAAGCGTCCTTCGAAGCTCACCGCATCGTTGTCCATGTGCAAATGGCGCACGGCGCTTGGCGAAATGTTGAGAACGATTTGCCCATCATTGGCGAAGCCTTGCGGGACTTGTACCGCCGGATACTCGGCGTTGACCAGAATGTGCGGCGTGCAATCGTTGTCCACGATCCACTCGTACAGAGCACGGACCAGGTAGGGGCGACTGGAGTTCATCGAACGGTTCCTTAAGCCTTAGCGCATGTCTCGTTCGGCAGCAGACAGACTTGCCTGAAATGCCTCACGAGCGAATTGGCGCTCCATATAATCAAGCAGCGGCTTGGCGGGCCGCGGCAACTCGATACCCAGAACCGGCAGGCGCCAGAGTATGGGCAATAGACAGCAGTCGACCAGGCTCTGCTCGTCACTGAGGAAAAATGGCTTTTCCGCAAACAGTGGCGAGACACCGGTCAGACTTTCGCGCAGTTCCTTGCGCGCCTGGGCTCGTACGGCGTCTTTGTTGCGCGAGTCCAGAATGACATCCACCAAAGCGCACCAGTCGCGCTGAATGCGGTGCATCAGCAGACGGCTGTTGGCTCGGGCCACAGGGTAAACCGGCAGTAAAGGCGGATGCGGATAACGCTCATCCAGATATTCCATGACCACCGTCGACTCGTATAGCGCCAGGTCACGATCGACCAGCGTCGGCACCGTGCCATACGGGTTCGCCTCGATCAGTTTGGCCGAGTGCTGACCTTCAACGACATCGATGATCTCGGCGCTGACACCTTTCTCGGCGAGCACGATGCGCACGCGGTGGGAATAGTGGTCGGCGGGGTCGGAGTAACAGGCCAACCGATTGGTCACGCCCATGGCGATCCTCCTCGCTTGTTAAATATGCAAAAGCAGAAAAACGAACGCGCCCTGAAGACGCCTCCGGCAACATCCACAATCAGCGGGTGTTCATGCGGGCGACAAGATAGCTCATTTACGCGAAGTAAATTCTGCAATCTTTCGCCCGCAACTATACCCGCTTTGCGTCCATTACCCGAATGAGACTCTACAGAGCGCGTTCCGTCTGCCTCGCCACGACTGCACCGCTAATGCACGTCCTTCCAATATTCACGCTTGAGCAGATAGGCAAAGATAAACAAAACCGCCAGATACAGCAGCACATAGGTGCCGATGCGCTGGTGTTGCAGCTTGACCGGGTTCGCCGAATACGCGAGGAAGGTCACCAGGTTCTTCACCTTCTCGTCGAACTGCTCTTCGGTCAGCGTGCCGGTCTTGGGCACGATGGTCAATTGATCGCAGGCCTCGTGGGTCAGCGGCACACCGGTCAGTGGATCGAACTGTTTCTTGCCGTGCTCGACCCATTGCACCTGCTTGCAGCCGATCACCTGACGCCCCTGAAGCCCGACCAGCACGTTAGGCATGCCGACGTTCGGGAAAACCTTGTTGTTCACCCCCCACGGGCGCGCAGGGTCCTCATAGAACGAGCGCAGATACCCATAGAGCCAGTCCGTGCCTCGTACTCGCGCCACCAGCGTCAGGTCGGGAGGGGCTGCGCCGAACCAGACCTTGGCATCGGCAGGCTGCATGCCAGCGACCATGTGATCACCAATCTTGGCCCCGGTGAACACCAGTTTTTCGAGCATCAGCTCATGAGGAATACCCAAATCATCCGCGACCCGCTCATAGCGCTGGAACTTGGCGCTGTGACAGCCCATGCAGTAGTTGACGAACGTTCTCGCGCCGTCCTGCATCGCCACTTTGTCGGCGACGTCAATGTCGACGCTTTCCAGTTCAGGCCCGCCGTGTTCATCTGCAATCGCCAGCACAGGCAGTGCTGCAAGCAGTAAGACCGCCAATATTCTTTTCATTAGCCCGTCACCCTTTCCGGTACCGGTTTTGTCTTCTCCATGCGCGTGTAGAACGGCATCAGGATGAAGTAGGCGAAATACACGGCCGTACACACCTGCGACAGCAACGCGCGCCCCGGGCTGGGTGGCAGCACACCCAAAATCCCCAGAATCACGAAGGCCACACAAAACAGCAGCAACCAGATTCGGCTGAGCCAACCTTTGTAGCGCATGGATTTGACCGGGCTTCGGTCCAGCCACGGCAGCACGAACAGCACGGCAATCGCCGCCCCCATCGCCATGACCCCCATGAGCTTGTCGGGAATCGCGCGCAGGATCGCGTAGAACGGGGTGAAGTACCAGACCGGTGCAATGTGCTCGGGCGTCTTGAAGGCATTCGCCTGCTCGAAGTTGGGTTTTTCCAGGAAATACCCGCCCATCTCCGGAAAGAAGAAGACAACCGAGCAGAAGATGAACAGAAACACCACGACCCCGACGATATCCTTGACCGTGTAGTACGGATGGAACGCGATACCATCCAGCGGCTTGCCGTTCTCGTCCTTGAGTTTCTTGATGTCGACGCCGTCCGGGTTGTTGGACCCGACTTCGTGCAGCGCCAGTACGTGCAGCACCACCAACCCGAGAATTACGATCGGCAGCGCCACCACATGCAGTGCGAAGAAGCGGTTCAAGGTAATGCCGGAAATCAGGTAATCACCGCGAATCCATTGGGTCAGGTCATTGCCGATGATGGGAATCGCGCCAAATAGGGAGATGATCACCTGCGCGCCCCAGTACGACATCTGCCCCCACGGCAGCAGATACCCCATGAACGCTTCAGCCATCAGCGCCAGGTAAATCAACATACCGAAGATCCACACCAGCTCGCGAGGCTTCTGATACGAGCCGTAGAGCAGTCCGCGGAACATGTGAAGGTAAACGACGATAAAAAACGCCGACGCCCCTGTGGAATGCAACAGACGCAGGATCGAGCCGTACTCCACGTCCCGCATGATGTACTCGACGGACGCGAACGCCTCCTCCGCCGAGGGCGTGTAACTCATGGTCAACCAGACGCCAGTGACGATCTGATTGACCAGCACCAGCAACGCCAGCGAGCCGAAAAAATAGAAGAAGTTGAAATTCTTGGGGGCGTAATACTTGCTGAGATGATCTTCCCACATGGAAGTGGCAGGGAAGCGCGCATCGATCCAGTCCATGAACTTGCTCATTACGCTTTCTCCTGATCGACACCAATGACGATGATTGAGTCCGACTCGTAGGAATGCGGCGGCACTGGCAAATTCAGAGGTGCTGGTTGCGCCTTGTAGACGCGCCCGGCCAGGTCGTAATGGGAGCCGTGACAAGGACAGAAGTACCCACCCACCCAGTCTTTACCCAAATCAGCGGGGGCAACTTCAGGGCGGAACGTGGGCGAACAACCCAGATGCGTACAAATGCCGATCAACAGCAACATCTCGGGTTTGATTGATCGAACCACCGGATCGACGTAGGTCGGTTGAGTAGAGTTCTTGGACTCTGGGTCGGAGAGCTGAGCGGTGATCTTGCCCAGATTGGTGAGGATTTCCGGCGTACGATGGACGATGAAGACCGGCTGACCGCGCCACTCGGCGATCATCTGCTGGCCTGGCTCGATTTTGCTGATATTGACCTTAACGGGTGCACCAGCCGCTTTGGCCTTGGCACTGGGAAACCATGACCCCACGAACGGGACCGCAGCCCCGACCGCCCCTGCAGCGCCCACCACAGATGTGGCGGCGACGAGGAAGCGACGCCGGCCTGCATTCACGCCGTCATTGCTCATTCCTTCCTCTCCCATCAGCTTTTAGAAACCTGCTTGGTCAGGCTTCCCTTCGTATTATTTTTTAGCTGTCGATGCATCTGCCAAAGGCAATCAGAGCGCTCCTTGATCCATCAAGGGGACTGCCATTTGGCGAAAACCGGGAGGCCTTATAGATCGGGGCATCCACCGATGATTCGTGTCGTCATCACCCATAATAGACGCCCATAAAAAAACGCCCAGTTCCGTGAGGAAACTGAGCGTTCTTTTTGAACGAAAGCGAATTAACGCTTCGAGTACTGCGGACGCTTACGCGCTTTACGCAGACCGACCTTCTTACGTTCAACTTCGCGAGCGTCGCGAGTGACGTAGCCTGCTTTACGCAGAGCGCTACGCAGGGTTTCGTCGTAGGACATCAGAGCGCGAGTGATACCGTGGCGGATTGCGCCAGCTTGACCACTCACACCACCGCCGATAACGGTGACGTAGATGTCGAATTTTTCAACGGTCTCGGTCAGTTCCAGCGGCTGACGAACTACCATGCGTGCAGTTTCGCGGCCGAAGAACGTGTCCAGGGAGCGGTTGTTGATGGAGATGTTACCGGTGCCCGGACGCAGGA
>NZ_JBJDNK010000006.1:0-403844 GCF_044900175.1 Pseudomonas sp. NPDC088444 | reverse complement strand
GAAGTCGGTCTGTTCGGTGGTGCCGGTGTTGGTAAAACCGTAAACATGATGGAACTGATCCGTAACATCGCCATCGAGCACAGCGGTTATTCCGTGTTCGCGGGTGTGGGCGAGCGTACTCGTGAGGGTAACGACTTCTACCACGAGATGAAGGATTCCAACGTTCTGGACAAAGTAGCCTTGGTATACGGCCAGATGAACGAGCCGCCGGGAAACCGTCTGCGCGTTGCTCTGACCGGCCTGACCATGGCCGAGAAGTTCCGTGACGAGGGTAACGACGTTCTGCTGTTCGTCGACAACATCTACCGTTACACCCTGGCCGGTACTGAAGTATCCGCACTGCTGGGCCGTATGCCTTCCGCAGTAGGTTACCAGCCGACCCTGGCTGAAGAGATGGGCGTGCTGCAAGAGCGCATCACTTCGACCAAACAAGGTTCGATCACCTCGATCCAGGCCGTTTACGTACCTGCGGACGACCTGACTGACCCGTCGCCAGCGACCACTTTCGCCCACTTGGACGCCACCGTCGTTCTGTCCCGTGACATCGCTTCCCTGGGTATCTACCCAGCGGTTGACCCACTGGACTCGACTTCGCGCCAGTTGGACCCGAACGTGATCGGCACCGAACACTACGAAACTGCTCGTGGCGTTCAGTACGTGCTGCAGCGTTATAAAGAGCTGAAAGACATCATCGCGATCCTGGGCATGGACGAACTGTCCGAAACCGACAAACAGTTGGTTGCCCGCGCTCGTAAGATTCAGCGCTTCCTGTCGCAGCCGTTCTTCGTGGCTGAAGTCTTCACCGGTGCTTCGGGTAAATACGTTTCCCTGAAAGACACCATTGCTGGCTTCAAAGGCATCCTCAACGGTGACTACGACCACCTGCCAGAACAAGCGTTCTACATGGTTGGCGGCATCGAAGAAGCGATCGAGAAAGCCAAGAAACTGTAATCATGGCGCCCGGAAACGGGCGCTCATCAGGTTGAGGCAGGCAAATGGCTATGACAGTCCATTGCGATATCGTCAGCGCGGAAGGAGAGATTTTCTCCGGTCTGGTCGAGATGGTGATTGCGCACGGTAGTCTGGGCGATCTGGGTATCGCTCCAGGCCACGCGCCGCTGATCACCGGTCTGAATCCGGGTCCGATCACGCTGACCAAGCAGGGTGGAGAGACCGAGGTGTTTTACATCTCCGGTGGTTTCCTTGAGGTTCAACCGAACATGGTCAAAGTGCTTGCCGATACCGTGCAACGCGCCAGCGACCTGGACGAAGCCTCTGCTCAGGAAGCCGTTAAGGCTGCCGAGCGCGCCCTGAACGAAAAAGGCGCAGATTTCGATTACGGATCTGCGGCTGCACGTCTGGCGGAAGCTGCAGCCCAGCTGCGCACCGTTCAGCAGATTCGCAAGAAGTTCGGCGGCTAAGGCCAACGTCTTTCATGTGCGATTGAGTAAAAGGGTAGCCTCGGCTACCCTTTTTCTTTTTCTGCGTCTTCCCGAATCATCTGCTCAGCCACGGCTGCGCCCGCTTGGAATCCTTTCATGTCACTCGATATCGTCATTCTTGCTGCTGGCCAGGGCACCCGCATGCGTTCGGCCTTGCCCAAGGTTTTGCACCCAGTCGCCGGTAACTCCATGCTGGGCCATGTTATCCACAGCGCTCGTGAGTTGTCGCCACAAAGCATTCAGGTGGTTATTGGTCATGGTGCGGATCTGGTACGTGAACGGCTGGCGGCTGACGATCTGAATTTCGTTCTACAAGACAAACAATTGGGCACGGGTCACGCAGTCGCTCAAGCAGTGCCCGTACTGAGCGCGGACACTGTGCTGATCCTCTATGGCGACGTTCCATTGATTGAGGTCGAGACCCTGCAACGCTTGCTGACGCTGGTCAATGATCAACAGTTGGGCCTGCTGACGGTCAATCTGGACGACCCAACTGGCTATGGTCGCATCGTGCGGGACGCTGACAATCGCGTCAGCGCCATCGTTGAACATAAAGATGCAAACGACGCGCAGAGGGCCATCAAAGAAGGCAACACCGGCATTCTGGCGGTACCAGGCAAACGCTTGGCGGACTGGCTGGGGCGTCTGTCCAACAACAACGCCCAAGGCGAGTACTACCTCACCGACGTTATCGCCATGGCCGTGAATGACGGCCTGACGGTGGCCACAGCACAGCCACAGGACGCCATGGAAGTGCAGGGCGCGAACGATCGCAAACAGCTTTCGGATCTGGAACGTCACTATCAACTGCGTGAAGCTCGTCGCCTGATGGCCCTTGGTGTGACCTTGCGCGATCCCGCTCGTTTCGATGTCCGTGGCCAAGTGACAGTGGGCCGAGACGTCATGATCGACATCAATGTGATTCTCGAAGGGCAGGTGGTGATTGAGGATGACGTGTCTATCGGCCCCAACTGCGTCATCAAAGACAGCACCCTGCGCAAGGGTGCGATCATCAAGGCCAATAGTCACCTGGAAGGGGCGGTCGTTGGAGAGGGCGCCGATGCTGGGCCGTTCGCGCGCCTGCGTCCTGGAAGCGTTATGGGGAATCGTGCCCATGTGGGTAACTTTGTTGAATTGAAGAACGCGCAGATGGGCGAGGGAGCCAAGGCGGGCCATTTGGCCTATTTGGGCGATGCAGTGATCGGGGCGCGCACCAACATCGGTGCAGGCACCATCACCTGCAATTACGACGGCGCCAACAAGCACAAGACCGTTCTGGGCGAAGATGTCTTCATAGGCTCCAATAACTCGTTGGTAGCACCTGTGGATATCTCGTCGGGTGCCAGCACAGCGGCCGGATCGACGATCACTCAGAATGTGGCCGTTGAACAACTGGCCGTGGCCCGTGCACGTCAGCGCAACATTGATGGCTGGAAGCGCCCGGTCAAAGTTAAAAAGCCCTGATTTATCCACAGCCCGAATCGGCCTGATCTCGACCCGCGTTCAGGCTTGATTCAATCCACAGGTGCTACCGTCGGTCATCCATCGACCTGCGACCTGTGCATTCGCGCTTGACGAATAACTTTCGATAGGTTTCTATTCGCTTCGCTATCTTTCGAAACGAAACTTAAAGTCGAAAATGTCGAAACGTAATACTCCCCAACGCCGTCACAACATTCTCGCCATGCTTGGTGAGCAGGGCGAAGTCAGTGTTGAAGCGTTGGCCAAGCGCTTCGAAACCTCAGAAGTTACGATTCGTAAGGACCTAGCTGCTCTTGAAAGCAATGGCCTGTTGCTTCGTCGCTACGGCGGGGCAGTGCCAATGCCTCAAGAACTGATCGGCGAGCCCGGCCAGCCGGTTTCCAGCTACAAACGCGCTATTGCCCAAGCTGCGGTCGCTCGTATCAGGGAGCATGCCCGAATCATCATCGACAGCGGCAGCACCACCGCCGCGATGATTCCCGAACTCGGTTTGCAGCCCGGCCTGGTCGTCATGACCAACTCCTTGCATGTGGCTAATGCCTTGGGTGAGTTGGAGCATGAGCCGGTGCTGTTGATGACCGGCGGCACATGGGACCCCCATTCCGAATCCTTTCAAGGCCAGGTCGCCGAACAGGTGCTGCGCTCCTACGATTTCGATCAACTGTTCATCGGTGCTGACGGCATCGATTTGCAGCGTGGTACCACGACCTTCAACGAATTGCTGGGCCTGAGCCGCGTCATGGCGGATGTCGCTCGCGAAGTGATCGTGATGGTCGAAGCCGACAAAGTCGGTCGCAAGATCCCCAACCTGGAGCTGCCGTGGAGCAGTGTCCATACCCTCATTACCGATGATCGCCTGCCTCAAGAAGCGCGCGACCAGATTCAGGCTCGTGGCGTGACGTTGATCTGCGCCACTGTTTCCTAGGAGAAGACCATGTGTGGAATTGTCGGCGCTGTCGCTGAACGTAATGTCACTGCCATCCTGCTGGAAGGCCTCAAACGTCTGGAATACCGCGGCTACGACAGCGCGGGTGTTGCGCTGTTCAGTAACGCCGGAGTGCTGGAGCGTCGTCGTCGTGTCGGCAAGGTGAACGAGCTGGAGCAATCGTTGGCAGGTGAGCCGCTGGCCGGTCGTCTGGGCATCGCCCACACGCGCTGGGCCACCCACGGCGCGCCACTGGAACACAACGCACACCCGCACTTTTCCAGCGGTGAGCTGGCGGTTGTCCACAACGGCATCATTGAAAACCACGAACCGCTGCGCGCCCGTCTGAAGGACCTCGGCTACCTGTTTACCTCGGATACCGACACTGAAGTCATCGTGCACCTGTTGCACCACAAGTTGCAGGACACTCCGGATCTGACCGCAGCGTTGAAAGCCACTGTCAAAGAATTGCACGGTGCCTACGGCCTGGCGGTCATCAGCGCCAAACAGCCAGACCGACTGGTCGCCGCCCGCAGTGGCAGCCCGCTGGTCGTGGGCCTGGGGCTGGGCGAAAATTTCCTGGCATCCGATCAACTGGCGCTGCGCCAGGTCACTGACCGCTTCATGTATCTGGAAGAGGGCGACATCGCCGAAATCCGGCGTGACAGCGTACAAATCTGGACCGCTGCCGGTTTGCCGGTCGAACGCGAAATCGTGCAATACCGTGAAGGCGCCGAGGCCGCGGACAAAGGCGAATTCCGCCACTTCATGCTCAAGGAGATCCACGAACAGCCGAAGGTCGTGCAACGCACGCTGGAAGGCCGACTGGGTCAAGAGCAGGTTCTGACACAAGCCTTCGGCCCTCAGGCCGCAGAGTTGTTCGCCAAGGTGCGCAATGTGCAGATTGTCGCCTGCGGCACCAGCTATCACGCCGGTATGGTTGCCCGTTATTGGCTGGAGGGTCTGGCAGGTATTCCGTGTCAGGTCGAAGTGGCCAGTGAGTTCCGCTACCGCAAGGTCGTGGTACAGCCGGACACGCTGTTCGTTTCGATCTCCCAATCCGGCGAAACCGCTGACACCTTGGCCGCGCTGCGCAACGCCAAGGAGCTGGGTTTCCTCGCCAGCCTCGCGATCTGTAACGTCGGTATCAGCTCGCTGGTGCGCGAATCCGACCTGACCCTGTTGACTCAGGCCGGTCCGGAAATTGGCGTGGCCTCGACCAAGGCCTTCACCACTCAACTGGTCGCCCTGATGTTGCTGACCCTGTCGTTGGGGCAAGTCAAAGGCACACTGCAAGCCGGTGTCGAAGCCGAGTTGGTAGAAGAACTGCGCCGTCTGCCGACTCGTCTTGGCGAAGCGCTGGCCATGGACAGCACTGTAGAGAAAGTGGCCGAACTGTTCGCCGAGAAGAACCACACCCTGTTCCTGGGCCGTGGTGCGCAATTCCCGGTGGCGATGGAAGGTGCTCTGAAACTTAAAGAGATTTCCTACATCCACGCCGAGGCCTACCCGGCAGGCGAGCTGAAACACGGCCCGCTGGCGCTGGTCGACAACGATATGCCCGTTGTCACCGTCGCCCCGAACAACGAGCTGCTGGAAAAGCTCAAGTCCAACCTTCAGGAAGTCCGTGCCCGTGGCGGCCAACTGATCGTCTTCGCCGACGAACAAGCTGGCCTGAACAACGGCGAAGGCACCCATGTCGTCGCGATGCCACATATCGTCGACGCCCTGGCGCCGATCCTGTACACCATCCCGCTGCAACTGCTGTCTTACTACGTGGCGGTACTCAAGGGTACGGATGTGGATCAGCCGCGTAACTTGGCCAAGTCGGTGACGGTGGAATAAGTTATCCACAGAGGGGGTGTCTGCAACACGCCGACATCCCATCAGCGCGTTATCCACACTGCTCAAACCGCCAGCCCTTCCCCGCGAACCCGCCTGCGTCAGCTATCGTCATAAGATCGGATGATCCGCACATCGACCGACACTTTCAGAAGGTAGAACACGTGAAATGTTCGGCATTTGCCTTGGTGCTGCTCTTTTCTCTGCTTATCAGACCCGCTGCCGCTGATCCTTATCAGATCGTGACGGAAGAATGGGCGCCGTATAACTACACCGAAAACAACCAGCTCACTGGCATGACCACAGATGTGGTGCGGGCGATCATGGGGTTGACTGGGGATAACTTCGAGACCGTGGTGCTGCCCAGTATGCGCAGCGCGAAGGTACTGAACAGTCGACCTCGGACCATTCTGTATTCGATGTTTCGCACCCCGGATCGCGAGCCGTTATACAAGTGGGTGGGGCCGATTGCCGAGGAGTCGATCTATCCCTATCAATTAGCCAGCGCCACGCCAGTCAACACCCTTGAGCAATTGATGCATGCGCCTCAAATCACGACGCGGATCGCGGGTTTGATCCCCAATACGTTGGAGGCCAAAGGCTTCACCAATCTGGACAAGAGCGCGACGGGCAGCGATCAGCTTTATCGCATGTTGTTGGCCGGACGCACGGATATCATCGTCGGCGACACCCCGGCAGGGGTCGTGTATTACAGCCATCAACTGAACATTCCACCGGCGACGCTGCGCAGAATTCCGGTTGAGCTGTATCGCTCATCGTTGTACATCGCGTTCAGCCCTGACTCGGAAGACAGCGTGGTAGCCGCTTGGGCGAACGCACTGGAAACGCTGCGCAGCTCGGGCGCTCTGGCGCGTATTCAGCGTCGGTATGACCATCTCGTTGAATGAAGAAGGGCTTTACGCAACCTTGATCAAGCCCTCGGCTTCGCGCGCCGAGCCTTTCGCTGTTTTGCCCGCCTGTTGCACGGCCCACTTCATGAATTCGACAATCGCCCACTCTTCTCGCCGCTCTTTCGCGCAGTAGACGAAGTAATCGAATTTCAGCTCGGACGTCGCGTGGGTGACTTGCACCAGTCGCCTGGAGCGTAGCGCTTCGGACGCAAAGACGTTATTCACAAGGGCGATGCCTTGGCCTGCGCAAGCAGCACTTATCAACAGGGACTCATCACCGTAGCTGGACCCCTGAATCATTTTGCGGTTGCTCACGCCAAATGCGTTCATCCACACCTTCCAGTAGTTGCGTTCGGTGTCCTGCAACAGTGGATAAGTCAGGCAATCCTGCGGGCTTTCGATGGTGCGCTGTTTGGTGAGCAGTTCCGGGCTGCACACCGGGATCAGGTAAGACGACCACAGGCGGGTGGCGTGGTTGTCGGGACTGGCGGCCATTTCGCGCTGGATCGAGATATCCACATGCCCGTGCTTGAGGTCGGAGAGGCCGTTGCAGATCTGGATCGAAATTTCGATGTTCGGGCAGCGTTCCTTGAAGTCCCCAAGGGCAGGAATGAGCCAGGAACTGGCGATGGTGGACGTGGTGCTGATGACCAGACGTGTTTGCCGGGGTTGTTTGAGTGCAGCGCCGGACCAGGCCTTTTCGATGACGTCGAAGGTGTCGGCCAGTTCGTCGTACAGGCTCCGACCACTGCTGGTGAGCTGAATGCCTTTGGCATCGCGTTCGAACAGGCGCTTGCCGATCTGATCTTCCAACCCTTTGATTTGCTGGCTGATTGCGGCGGGGGAAACGCAAAGGTGATCCGCCGCGCGTTTCATACTGCCCACTTTGCACACCTCGACGAAGGTGCGCAGTGCAATCAATGGGATCGCTCTGCTCATCGTACGTATTCCGTGTTCAGCAGTCGGAAGAGGGAGACTGTGGATAACTTACGAACCCGAAACTCAGGTCGTCGCGGGAGTGTCCTGGGTTTCCGGTGCGGGTCTGGGTTTGCTCTTGCTGAGCACGAACCACACCGCCAGGCAGATCAGGCCGCCGCCGTACAAGTGGCCGGCTGACAGGTGTTCATCCAGGAACATCACTCCCCAGAGCACGCCGAACGGTGGGATCAGGAAGGTCACGGTCAGGGAGCGCACCGGGCCAATGTCGGCGATCAGGCGGAAATACAGGATGTATGCGCACGCAGTACAGATGAACCCGACGGCCGCCAAAGACAGCCATACCGTGGCATCGCCCCAGCTGGCAGGCGGATTCACCACCGCCGAGATACCGAAGAACGGGGCCAGAAACAGCGTTGCGCCGACCTGACTACCGAAGGCGACCAGCTTCGCATCAAGGCCACCCTGATCGGCAATCCACTGACGCGTCAGGAAACCGGCTGCGCCGTAGCAACTGGTGGCAACCAGGCAAGCCAGCGCGCCCATGACCACGGTGCTGGTGAAGGTCATCGGGCCGGTGGTGGTCAGCAACGTTATCCCCAACAAGCCAATCAATACGCCTGCCGCTTTCTTCGGCGTCAGGGTGTCGTTGAAGAACATCGAGCCAATCAGCACGCCCATCAAGGGTGTGGTGGCATTGAGGATGGCGGAGTAACCGGCGGGTAATAACAGGGCTGCCATGCTGTACATCAGAAACGGAATGCCGGAGTTGATGACGCCCAGGATCAACGTGGCTTTGAACTTGCCGTTGAATTCATGATGCGTTTTGAGGATGGCCAGAATGACCAATAAACCGATGGCGCCCAACAGCACGCGAAAGAAGGCCGTCGGTAATGCGCCCAATACTGGCGCTGCCACGCGCATGAACAGAAAACTGGCTCCCCAGATCGCCGCCAAGAGCAGTAACCGAACATAATCAGATGGCCGCATGACACTTCCTTCCTGTCTTCAATGCGTTCAACAAAGCGGCTCGAAAAGTGTAGATTGACGCTTGTCGAGCCGGGGTGTGATGATTTCAACAGTGTCTTAAGCGTCGCTCAAGCGAGCTTTTCTAAAGCACATTAGATTTTCTTAACTCAAGGATTGGCATGAAATTCCCGCCCCTGTACGCCTTGCTGTGCTTTGAAGCGACGGGGCGTCACGCCAGCATGAAGAGTGCGGCGGGCGAGCTTTTCGTCACCCCGGCCGCGATCAGCCAACAGATCGCCAAGCTGGAAAAGGCCGTTGGCGTCACGCTGTTCATTCGCAACACCAAGCGTCTGGAGCTGACCCCTGAAGGCAAGATTTACCTGCGCGCCATTCGCCCGGCATTGGGGCAAATCTCGGACGCCACTCAGCGTTTGATGAACGACAACGGTCCCAACACCATCACCGTCAGCTGCACCAGCGGCTTTGCCATGCAGTGGCTGCTGCCCCGCCTTCCGGATTTTCAGGCGTTGTGTCCCGGTATTGAAGTGCTGATCAGCACCACCAACCGCTTGGTGGATTTGCTCGGCGATGGGGTCGATTTCGCCGTCCGCCATGGCTTGGGGCGTTATCCGGGGCTTGAGGTCGAGATGCTGATCAATGACCGTCTTCAGCCCGTTTGCGCGCCGAGTTTGTTGCCGGATTCCCGTTACCTGTCGTCCCCGATCGATCTGAAGAATTACAACCTGCTGCACGATGAACATCGCGAAGACTGGGCCTTGTGGCTCAGGGCCGTGGGTATCGAAGATGCTGAAGCGGCAGTGCATCGCGGCTCGGTGTTCGTGGATTCCAATGGCGTGATCGAGGCGGCGCTGGCGGGGATGGGTATCGCGCTCGTGCGCCGTTCGCTGATTCGTGAAGAGCTGGCATCCGGGCGTCTGGTGGTACCGTTTCGCGCCACCATCGACACGCCGATCGCGTATTACCTGGTCTACGACGAGACCGCCATCCTGCCCAAATCCAGCCGCCAGTTTCGCGACTGGCTGGTGTCCCAGGCGATTGCCAGCCAGCGGGAATTCACGACGCGCTAGTGTGCATAACCGTCCCCTACAGAAACTGCGTTCAGTTATCGGATGTTTATCGCGACAGTTAAGTCCTGCTTCAGTGTTCAGAATTAAAACACTCGTCAAGAAAAACACACCCAACCCTCTGATAAATATGCCGATTAAGCAAAGTTGAGTTAAGTCAAACTTAACCGTTGCTTGCGTATTTCTTGTTTGCTCCCTTTTGCGATTTTCTTCAGCTTATCCCTCAACTCGACGGCGTTGTTCAGCCGCTTAAACAACGGGCAGGGATGCTCCGCGCTGAAGGAGAACTTCATGACAGACTTTCAAATATTCCGGCCCATGGCGTGGGACAAACTGGTTCATGAATACGACCTGGACGGGTCCAGACTATTGCCCTGGGACGGTTACCCCACACCGATCGGAGGGGGCTGGTGTGTCGTGCGCCCGGGCACGAAATCGTTGTCGCACACCCAGATCGATCAGGAGTTTTTCATCGGCATCAAAGGCAACGCGAAGTTGGTGGTGGGCGATGAAACCTACCCCTTCACCATGGGCGATATCGCGGCCATTCCCAAACACACCGACCATTACGTCGTGAATGACACCGACGAAGACTTCCACTTTTATGTGGTCTGGTGGGATCGGGATTCGGCCAACCGCTTTCTCGATGAAGATGCGCAGCAGGCCATGGCGCTCAATGAGTTCGCTCTGCAAAAAGCGCCCATTCATGACGTCTCCGATCAGAGGGCTTCGTAATGGGCAAACTTCTGGTCACCATTACACCGCCCACACCCAATGGCGATTTACACATTGGGCACATGGCCGGGCCGTTTCTGGCTGCCGATATCTTCACTCGCGCCCAGCGCCAACGCGGCCATGACTGCACACTGGTGTCGTACTCCGACGACTATCAGTCGTACATGCTTCGGCGTGGAATCGAGCTGGATCGCGCGCCGCAGGAACTGGCACTGGAAAACACCGACAAGATCAACGACACCCTGGCCAAGATGGGGATTGAAGTTGATTTCTGGATGCGCCCTTATCGCAACAACTACTTCAAGAAGGCTGTCGAGGAAACCTACGAAGCCGCTGTGAAGGCAGGGGCCATTTACAAAAAGGTCAGCCAGGAGCCGTATTGCGAACATTGCGATAAATGGGGCTACGAGGCTTTCGGTCGGGGCAACTGTGATCACTGTGGTTCGGACTCCGACGCGAGCCAGTGCGAAGAGTGCGCGCACACGCCCAATGCGTCGAAGATGAGCGAATTCCGCTGCAAGTTGTGCTCGGGGCAAATGATCTGGAAGCCGGTAGAGCGCGAGTTTCTGGCGCTCTCCAATTTCCGCAGTCATCTGAAAAGCACCTTCGAGCACGCGCCGCTGCGGCCTTTCATTCGCCGCTTCTTGAATGAGGAATTCGAGATCGGCCCGATTGACTGGGCCATTACCCGCCCTCATGACGGCGGGCTGGACCTCAAGCCAGATGGCAGCCGACGCATCCACACGTGGGTCATGGGCCTGTCGGGTTATCTGGGCGCATTTCGCGAGTACCTGCACGAGCACAAACACGCGCCGTGGGAATACGACGAATATTGCCGTTCGGGCAAAGGCCGACTGGTGCATTTTCTCGGTTATGACTGCGCGTTCAGCCACATGATGGTGTACCCGGCCTTGTTGCAGACGATGCACGGCTATCGCATGCGTCAGACGTTCTACACCAACCAGTTTCTGACGTTGAATGGCAAGAACCTGTCGACCAGCCGCAACTACGCGATCTGGGCGCGGGACCTGGTGGCAGATGCCTGCACCGACAGCGCGCGGTTCTACCTGGCGTTGATTGCGCCTGAGCAGGACACCGACGATTTCGATGTGGATAAGTTTGCATCGTGGCGTGAGCACACGTTCAACGAAGTGCTGGTCAAGCTGGCCGCTCAGGCCGAGCGCGAGCGTGTCGACGGCGACAGCCTCAAAGTGTCCTCGGCGGATGCGGCGGCAATCAAGTTGTTGGTCGCTCGCTGGTTCGAGGTGACCTCGGTCGACCACTTCACCATGAAAGGCCTCGCGGTGCTGCTTTCCGACGTCATCAACGCGGCCCGTGATCGCCAGCTGCTCGGCAAGCGCATCCTGCCGTACATGGCCCTGATTGGGGCCATCGGCGCGCCCGTGTTCCCGGACCTGGCCCGGCAGATTCTGCGCTATTGCCGTTTCACCGAGAACGAGGTGTTTCAGCAACTGGTGTACGTCAGCGCCGTCGAGTACGAGATTTGATCGGGGGACATGCGCTGATGAAGACCTCATTCGATGTGATCGTGATCGGCGCGGGTGTCATGGGTGCGTCGGTTGCCGCTGCGCTGGTCGAGAGTGGCCTGGACGTCGCCTTGATCGAAAAGGGCATCGGTGGCGGACAGGGGGCGACGCGCGATACCGGCGGCATCGTGCGCGGGCTGGAACTGGACCCGGTTTTGCGTCCGCTGACCAGCCCCGCGTCCCGGCATGGCAGCACCGGCATCGTTCACGCCGTGTTCGAGCAGGCCCTCAAGCGTACCGGTGTGGCTTACATCGCCAGCCCTGGGGTCTGTGGAAAATACCTTGATGCGGTGGGCAGCGAGGGGACGCAGAACGTCGAACTGCACGCCTCGGTCAGCCCGTTGGATAACGGTCGCTTCTCGGCGTATTGCCCGGAAGAGTGCCTGTTGATCGAGCGCAATGGCGGCATCGTCGATGCACGGGTTGCGGTGTCGGGCCTTTGCCGTTACGTGCGGGAAAAGGCCGCTTTCATCGACCATCTGGCAGTGGATCGCTGCGTGGAACATGAGGGGCACGTTCAGGTGTTCGCGGGGCAACTGCGGCTGGAAGCCACGTGGGTGGTCGATGCGTGCGGTGCCAGTGGCCCGCTCGCCAGGCCTTATGGGGCGGTGCATGCGCGCACAATTCCTTTCACCCGAATAGGCTGCGATCAGTCGCCGAGCATGCCGGTCATCGCGCATCACCTGAACACCTACCTGCTGCCGTTGGGGCGTAGCGTGATTCAGGTGGGTGGGCAGCATCGGCAACGGGCAGAGCATGCCGATCAGTTGAATCTTGCGGTGCTGGACAACGAACAGGATGTGATCGAGCGCATCGCCAGGCTGGGTTACGACGCTCACCACAGCCTGCCGATCGTGACGCAAGTGGGCTGGGATGCCTACACCGATGACGGTCGGCCATTGATCGGGCGTTTCAGCCCTAACAGCCATATTTATCTGGCGACCGGCTTCTGCGGCATTGGCTTCAAGATGGCACCGAACGTCGCCGAACGCCTGGCTTACGAGTTAGGCAGCCTGATGGCCGGGGTGCAACTGGAAGCCAACCATCGCTCGATCATGCAGGCGTTCTGTCCTTCCCGGTTCACCGAGGTGGCCTTGTCATGATGCGCCTGGGAATCTGCGCGGCGCTGGACGTCGGCACGACCTTGCATGCACGGAGCTTTTTGCGAGGCGTTTATCTGTCCAGCCATCTGTTCAGCCATGTTCGTCGCGCTCAACACCTGTATTTCGATGACGGTGCCAGCGCGGATGGGGGACGGGCAGCGGCCAGGCGTTTCATCGATGCGCGGGTGGATGCGGTGATCGGCCACTTTGCGTCCGAGTCGGCGGCAGCCGTGGTAGAGAGTTATGCACAGGCTGGCATTCCGCTGATTCTCCCGGCCTCGACTTGCGCTGCGCTGACCGAGGACGGCAGTACGACGTTCCGTGTCTGTGCTTCGGATCGTGTGCTGGCCGGGCGCCTGTTGAAGTTCGCTGAAGCGCAGGGTCTGCGCAAGCTGGCGTTGTTCGCCGATCCAAGCCTGCATGGGCAGCGGCAACTGCACGAACTGGTGCAGAGCGCGCAGTTATCCACAGTGCGCATCGTTTCGGATACAGGTAATGCTGATGCGCTGGTGTTTTGTGGACGCCTGAAAGCCAGTCGCCAGTTCCTTGTGGAAAACCGCGCGGCCGGTTGTGAATTACCTCTGTTCTTTACCGATGACGCGGCTTCACCTGCGCTGGTCAGCGGCCTGGAACAGACCGGCAGGGTGTACGTCGTCAGTTTTCCTGTAGCCAGCGACCTGCCTGAAGCGCAGGCGGTCGACCTCACGTATCAACGCTTCTACGGCGAGCAGGCGCCGGTTTACGCCATCGAAACGCTGGCCGCCTTTTCGCTGGTCGATGTGGCTGCGCGTCAGCGGCGCGGCCTGCTGGATGCGTTGCGCTATGAAAAGTTTTCCACACCCGCAGGCCCCGTCAGCTTCAGCAATGGGGAAAACGATCACGCCCGGGTTTCGCTTTGGGTCTACGCCGACAAGCGCGTCCACGAACGACGGCTACTGAGTTGAACCGGGCCGACAGGCTCGCCACGTCTCTCAATCTTTCAGGAAGAACCACCATGAATCAGTTTGAAATCGAGGGTTTGCGTCAGGAGCTGGACGTTGCGTCGGTCGGCTTCGGTCCCGCCGGTATTGCGCTGGCCTGTGCGCTGGAAGACGAAGCGGAAGACAACGGCAAAAAGCCGTTTCAGCGAGTGAAGTTTTTCGAGAAGGGGCGCGACGCGACTTGGCATGGCGCATTTCTGCTGGCGGGGACGGACATCAATCACCACGTATTTCGTGATCTGGTGACCCCGCGTAACCCACGCAGCCGGTTCTCGTTCGCCATGTACCTCAAGGAGAAGGGGCGGCTGTACAAGTTTGGCCTGCTGGGGCGTCCGGCCAGTCGCGTGGAGTGGTCCGACTACATCGGTTGGGTTGCAGATCAGTTAAAGGATTATGTGTCCTACGAAGAAGGGGTTGTGGATATCTTGCCGGTCGCAGAAAAGGGCGTTCTGAAGGCTGTGGATATCGTCACCTCGGAAGGGACCTACCGCACCAAACGGCTGGTACTTTCCCACGGCAGCCTGCCCAAAATCCCTGAGGCCTTCAGCGCGCATCTGGGCGGTCGGGTTTTCCACACCTCCCAATACCTGAAGAACATTCACTTGGGTGGTGGTCCGATTGCCCAGCGCTGGCTGGTGTTGGGTTCGGGGCAAAGCGCAGGGGAAGCGGTGGCGCATCTGTTGGGCGCCGCGCCCACCACCCAAGTGCATTCGGTGCATCGTGGGGTGGGTTTCCGGGTGGGCCAGTTGGGGCAGTTCCCCAATATGGCGTTCCTGCCGGAGCAGGTTGATTACTTCCATCAACTGGAACCTGCGCGTCGCAACAAAGTATTCGACGAAATCCGCTCGACCAACTACGCAGGCATCGACGCTGATGAAAGTCAGGCGTTGTACTCGTTCATGTACGAAGGCGAGGTCAGCGGGCATCAACGGCTGAACTTACACATATGGTCCAACGTGGTGTCTGTGGAAAAAGTCGGCGACGCCTATTCCGTTCTACTGCGTGACAGCAACACCGGCCTTGAGACCACGCTCTATGTCGATGGCATCGTGCTCGGCACCGGTTATGAGCAACTGGCTGTGCCACCGCTGCTGACGTTGCTGCAACCCTGGTTGTTGCGCGATGAGGATGGCAGCCTGGCTGTGGACAGATCCTACCGGGTAGGTCTGCAAAACAGCGAAGGCTTGCAGATTCTGGCCAACGGCACATCGGAGAAAACCCACGGCATCAGCGATGCGCAATCGTTCTCGATGGTGGCGTTACGCGCTCAGCAATTGACCGATGCCTTGCTCGCCACCCAGCCACGGCAACTGGCGCCCGTGGTGGCCCATCCAAAACGCGCCGTGGCTGCACGCGCCGAGGCACGCCCATGAACTTCATTTCGCATATTGTCGGCGACTCGAATTTCGTTCGCCTCAAGGGGCTGGGCTTCGAGAACCTGCACCTGAAGCTGGAATCCTGCAATCCAGCAGGCTCGATCAAGATGAAGACGGCCATCGGTTTGATCGACTCTTATGCCGAGCGGCGACTTATCCACAAGGAGACCGTGTTGATCGAGTCGTCGTCCGGCAATCTGGGCGTGGCGCTGGCGATGATCTGCGCCGAACGTGGCTACAAATTCTGCTGCGTGGTCGATCCGAACACCAACCTGCACAACATCAAGATGATGGAAGCCTTTGGCGCCCAGATCGTGATCGTCACCGAGCGGGATGACAACGACGGCTATCTGGGCACGCGCATTCGCTATATCCGCGACACCGTCGCCCGTGATCCGCGCTACCTGTGGCTCAACCAGTACAGCAATCCGGCGAATGCCCGCACCCACGAGCAGACCACCGCCCGGTCGATTCACATCGCCTTTCCGGCGCTGGATTACCTGGTAGTGGGGGCGGGGACAACAGGGACATTGATGGGCTGCGTGCAATATTTCCGCAAGCATTCGCCGCGCACAAAGATCATCGCCGTGGACAGCGCAGGCTCGGTCACCTTCGGCCAGGCGCCAGGCAAACGCTACATACCGGGGCTGGGATCGAGCCAAATGCCTCCCATTTTTCGCGCCAATCACCTTCACAGGCAGCAAGTGGTCGATGAGCGCGCGACGGTGGCGATGTGTCGTTGGCTGGCCAAGTCCAATGGTGTTCTCGCGGGCGGTTCGACCGGAACCGTCGTCGCCGGGCTGGCCGCGCCCTCGGTGGGCATTCCCAAGGATGCGGTGATCGTGGCGATCTCGCCGGATGCAGGTGAGCGCTACCTGGAGACGATCTACAACGACGAGTGGGTCATGCAGAAATTCGGTCTCGCCGAGTTGTCGGCGCTTTCCTCGCAACCGATCAGTCGTTACCTCAAACAGTACGTGCATACGTTCGAAAGGGAGGAGGCCAATGTCTGATTTTCATGTCATCCCCGGCGCGGTGATCAAAGACATCCTCGATGCTCAGGCCCACTCAATGGTCACGCGGGTCGAACAGGTTTACCTGCAACACCATGACGGCCAGACCCTCAACCCGGACAGCTACTTTCTGCGTTTTCCACAGCAGCCTGCCAACCGCATCATCGCGCTGCCCGCGTCACTGGAAGGCGAGGATGCGGTGGCCGGGATCAAATGGATTTCCAGCTTTCCCGGCAACGTTCAGCAGCAGAAACCCCGTGCCTCAGCAGTCGTGATTCTCAACGACCGCGAGACCGGCTATCCCTTCGCGTGCCTGGAAGGCGCACAGATCAGTGCTGTCAGAACCGCAGCCTCGGCAGTGTCAGGCGCTTATTGGCTCAATGGTCAGTCGCATCACGTCGAATCTGTGGGATTTGTCGGCGCGGGCGTCATCGCCCGGAACATTGCCCGCATGCTGGCCGTTGAAGGCTGGGACATCGGGCAGGCGGTGGTGCATGACTTCGATGCGGCGTCGGCCGATGCCTTGAAAGGTTACGTCGAGCACATCGACTTATGCACAGCCCGCACCGGCTCGCTTGAAGAGGCGCTCGCTGCGGACCTGGTGATCTTTGCCACGACGGCGGGCGAACCTTACGTGAAGCCTCCGATGGCGTTTCGCGCCGGTCAGGTGGTGTTGAACATTTCTCTGCGCGATATCGCCCCCCAATTGCTGCTGGCGGCCAATAACCTGTGCGATGACGTCGAGCATTGTATGAAGGCCAACACCTCGCCCCACCTGACCGAGCAGCTCACCGGCAATCGCGATTTCATGAACGGCACCCTCGCCGGGCTGATCCGGGGCGAATTCACGCTTGATCCGGACAAACCCTCAATCTTCTCGCCGTTTGGATTGGGCGTGCTGGACCTGGCGCTGGCCAAGTTCATCGTTGACACCGCACTGGCCGAATCACGCGCTGTGGCCATCGATTCGTTCTTTGGAGAAACCCTGAGATGGAACTGAGTTCAGCGCTGCGTTTTGGTCGAAACACGTTCGAACGGCCAGTCTTCAATGATCGCGAGGCCGCCATTCGAATCGGCATCGTGGGCTGCGGTTCGCGCGGGCTGACCGTGCTCGAACGGCTCTGCGCGTTGGCTGGGCAGAGTGAGCGGCGGGTCGAGATTCATGTGTTCGACCCTCGCCAACCGGGGCCGGGACTGCACTCGGTGGAACAGCCCGACTGGTTGATGCTCAACACTGTGGCGTCGCAGATTTCCATGTTTCCCGACTCGGCTGCACTGGGTGGGCGCAGTGGGCGGCCGGGGCCGAATTTCTATGAATGGTGTCTGCGCTACAAGGCGACCGAACGCGTTGTCCGACCCAATGAATTCTTGCCTCGAGCGTGGTTGGGCGAATACCTGGCGTGGACGTATGAAGAGGTGATTCGAGCGCTGCCGGAGCACATGCAGGTTATTCATCATGCTCGCACTGTGGATAACATCGAACACATGGACCTGGGCGGGTTCGTGTTGTCCGCTGATGACGGGCGCAGCCATCGCGTGGACTGGTTGTTGATCACCGTCGGGCATGCCGATTCGCCCCGGCCAGTGGACAACCTTTTCGGGACGACGCAACGTTTAGGAGCTTATCCACAGGCTCAAGCGATGAGCCGTATTTCTTCCACAGCCGCAGTGGGCATCGAGGGGTTGGGCCTGTCAGCCATGGATGCCGTAGCGAATCTGACAGTGGGGCGGGGAGGGCGCTTCGTCGAAGGGCCTGAAGGGCTCGATTATCAACCGTCTGGGCGGGAACCACGCGTGTTCATGTATTCGCGTAGCGGGCTGCCTTATCGCACGCGGCCTGACATCGCACCTCATCGTGTCGGCGGTGCGCCACTGATATTCACGTTATCCACAGTGGCCGACCTTCGTGAGCGAAATCCCGATGGCCTAGACTTTGAAGCCCAGGTATTGCCGTTTATCAAAGCGGAAATGATCGCTGAATACTTCGGCATGGTGGCATCTTTGCGCGGCAAATCGTCCTTGCGTGTGAAATCTGAGATCGCGACGTCGTTTCTGCTGGGCGAAATGGGGGCCAAAGCTCAGGCGCTGTCACAGGAATTCGGCGTGCCCATGCCTGATGAAAGCCTCTTCAATCCCCGACGCACTCAAGCGCCTGTGGATAATTATTCACAGTGGGTGCAAGCCTTCATTCAGGAGGATCTGAAGGAGAGCATCGCTGATCTGGATCACAGTCCGATCAAGGCGGCGGCTGAAGTCTGGAGAAGTTGCCGTGAACAACTGCGTCGTGTTGTGGATAACAATGGTTTGACTCCGGAATCTCATCGCGTGTTCTTTGATGAATATGCCCCGCTGGTCAACAGGATGGTCGCGGGTCCGCAAAAAGAGCGTCATCAGGAGTTGCTGGCGCTAGCGAAGGCTGGAATTGTGTACTGGGTTCACGGCTCCAAAGTTATGCACAACTCCAGGACCGGTGAAACCTCGATTCAGCAGTCAGACACCGAGATCATCTCGCTGGAGACAGTCATTTGCGCCCACGTCAGCGACAGCCGACGCAGTGATGCGCAGCCTGAAATCATTCGCCAATTACGCGAGAGCGGTATTATCCACAGCCTCAATGCCGAGGGTGAGGGCGTTAGGGTCAACAGTGAAGGAAAGGCGCAGCCCAATCTGTGGATAACCGGGCCTATGGTGGAGGGGTCGACGTACTACAACCATTACGTGCCTTCGTCGGGGAGTTATTCACGGGCGTTCGTGGATGCGGACCGAATTGCGCGGGAGATGTTGGGGGTGGTGGTGACGGTGTGAATGCCGGTTCTGCCTGCTGCGCCTGCCGTTCGCTCAAAAGAGATGTTCTTGGCCCTTTTTCGTCTAGAAGGGCCTGTCTTTAATCGTATCCATCACTTGTTGCTCAATCAGCAGCCATTGGGCCGCGATGCTGCATCTTGCCTCGATCAGTTGTTGAATCACGTGAAAGTCTCTCAGCAGGTCCCTTGCGAAGATGGGTTCGTGATGAGCAATTCTGTTTCTGAGCATTCTGATAGAGTTCAAGTCGCCGAAAATTCTCTCCCGGTGTTCGGCGATGGTTTCTGTAGACATGAGGTTTGGCAGCACATGACGGAGGTGGGTATTCCAAATCCGGTCGTCGTGTCGGCTGGTGAACATCTTTTCCCAAAACACAAACTTGAGTTCAGCGATCACTTGTCCTGTTTTTTCCGTTCTCTGACGCACACATTGAAGATCCTTTAAGGCGTTGTAACCAGGCCCACTCTGCCGGGGGAGGCTTCGGTCAAACCCTGGATTCCACGGCCACTGTGGACCATGGACAGATTCAAGGGCGTCAGCGACCGCATTTCGCATCACCACTTCACAAATGTGGAGAGGGGTGAGAAATGCACCACAGATTCGTGCGTTCCACGCATACAGTTTCAATGCTGCTGAAATGTCGTGCCCCGCGGCCAAGGCGCGGGCTTCATACGTGGACATTCTTGATGGAGACAAAGCGGCTTTGACTGCGCATGATTTCTGCATTGACTGGTAAGACCTACATCCATATAGTTTCCGCACTAGCCACGGGATACGCGGGTGCTAGCACCTCCCCCCGAGGACAGACGAAGCAAAAAAGAACCCCGCCGTTGGCGGGGTTCTTCGTTTTCGGCGCCGAATTATACGCCCCTGTTTTTGGCCTCGATGGGGGAGAATCGCCCGATTTTCCATCGTGCCTTGTCAGACTTTTCCCTAACACCCTTTCCCCGCCCCCGCACATTTCAACCCCGCATTCCCCGGCAAATACTGCCGTCTGATGTTCTCCAGTTCTCCGCTGGCACGCAGGGTGTCGATGGCGCGATTGATCTGAGGCAGCCATTGCGCGAGTTCGGGTTGAAGTTTGATCACCAAGGGCGCTTCGCTGAGTTTGGCGCCTTGCTGGAACTGGGCGGGGTCCAGATGGTTGCTGGCGACCAATGCGTCGAAGATGTCGTCGACGATGGCGATGGCGTCGACGCGTCGGCTTTGCAACAGCTTGATCAGAGCGTCGTCCTGTGAGGTTTCCAGCCGTTCGATGCGGTGCATTTCAAGGGCCGGGTCCAGCGCCCAGTAGGTGTAGCCGCGCACCATGCCGACGGTGAGGTGGTTCATCTGCTCGATGGGGCGTTTGCGGTCGGGGTGGTCGGCGAGGAAGTACAGGTGCTCGTTGACACTTGAGTAGGGCTTGGAGAACACGAAATGACGCTGTTCTTCGGGGCTGTTCCAGATCAGCGCATCGGCGTAATTGAGGTCGATGTCGCCCTTTTGCAGCATTGATTGCAGGCGATTGACCGGGTAGGTCACGAACGTGACGTCGACCTTGGCAATTTGCATCACGCGCCGGGCGATGTCGACGGCCAGCCCCTGTAAATGGCCGTTGGCGTCTTCATAAGCGTAGGGCTTCCATTGCGCACTTCCGGCAACGTAGGGATCTGCCCACGCGGGCAACGCGCACAGGTAGAGCAAACACCCCATGATCAGTTTGCGTCCCATCCCCATACATTCCCTCGGTCATGGGTTCCCGTTAAAGGAGACCTAGCCTAGCAGCGGCAGATGTCCAGTATGTGTCGTAATGCCACTATTTGCCGAAGGATTCACGAAAAACCATGAAAAAAGCCCGCGCTGACAGAGCCAGGCGGGCTTCGGGTGATTGGGACGTTCAGGATCCAGGGCTCAGGCGAATGATTTTCGGGAACTCGGTCAACGTGACCGGGGCGCTGCATTGGTCGCCATTGCAGTTCCATTGCTGCCCGCTGTTAGCCATTCCCCGATCCGGCTTTTGGGTGTCGAGCATTCGCAGCGGGCCGTTGTCCATGGCGCTGGCACCGACACTCTCCAGGCGTTCACGCCCTGAGGCCCACGCCACCAGAATCCGCTCGTGGCCGTCGGTGAATGCCAGTTTGTAGACATTGTCGGTTTGCAGGCTGTGTGCAGCGTCGTAGCTGAAGTCACTCAGGTACGGACTGATGGCCTTGAGCACGGCGTAAGCGGGTTTTGGATTCAGGTCGATGTCGAGCAAGCCGAAGTTGTGCTCCTGATCGTCCCTTTTCGTGCCGTCGTTGATCAGGTCGTACCACCACATGCCTTTGATGTTGGGGAGGGTGCGCGCCAGGAAATACGCCCGCGCCAGATATGCAGCTTGACGAGGCGTATCGACGCCGCAGTTGCCTTCGTGGCTGGGCCAGCTCATTTCCGTCAGGTACAGCGGCACCTGTTTGCCTGCTTTGGCGCTGATGCTGCGATCCACGCCTCGCATCCACTCGATCCAGCTTTCTGGCGTGTTTCGATCGCGGCCTTCGCAATGCACGTAAGGGTGCAGCGAAATCCCGTCCGCGTACTTGAGCACGCCGCATGCGACGATCCGATCGATGAACCCGGCTTTGATACCCGCCGTGGTGGCCGCGCCCGCCAGCACTTTGGCCTGTGGATTGTTTTTGCGAATGATGGGTGCGGCGTCCCGTACCAAGGCCACGTAGTCGCTGCTCAGTCGCGGGTCGGACGGCCCGTCGACATCCCATTCGTTCCACACTTCATAGAACTTCACCGGGTTGCCCAATTGGCGAGTGATGTAGTCGACGTAGTTCAGGTAAGGGATTTTCACCTCGGGTTTGCGCGGCTTGGCGCCTCCCGTGAACACCGATCCATAGCCGAGGATGATCATCGGGTTCAGGTTCAGCCCTCCCGCCTTGGCCATCCATTGGCGCCATTGCGGGACGACGCGCAGTTGGCCGCGGATCGGTTCGGCGGTAGACCAGAATGCGTCATCCCGGATCGAACTCGCGCCCGCGATGCTCGCCAGTTCCAGGCTGCGCAGCGGCTGGTTCGGGTTGTTCATCGAATGGGTGGCGACGCCCACGATGAAAGGGTCTGCCACGGCAACGCCAGCGCCGAAAAGGCAGGACAGTAACAGCAGGCCTACGCGGCCAATACTCAATGCGCTCATGCGGGAAATGCTCTTCAGCTCAAACCTGGCAGGCCGCGCCACTGGGCGGCCTCAACTGGCTTTGGGGCACTGGCTTTGACCTGATATCTCGCTGCCAGCGCGTGCCCGATGGCCATGCCGAGGAACAGGTTGGCGAGGGTCACTTCCAGCGTGTCCGTGGTCCAGCTGACGATGCAGATGCAGAACCCGGTCGCCAGCATCGCCCGCCCGTAACGCGTGGTGCTGTTCGCGAGGGTGATGAACAGCGGGATATGCAAGGCATAGAGAAACAACCCGGCCACACCAAAGATTGCCCACAGGTAGACCACGGTGCTGTCGGAAATGGCGAACAGGTCCGCGCCCGGAATGGGGTATGCCGCGACCGAACTGCCCACCAGCCCAAAGCCTGCGCCTGTGTATTCGCGGTCTTCACGAATCAGCTCGTTGATCACGGTTGGCCAGGTGTTGACGAGCCGGTCATAGATCGATGACAGCGAGCTGGCGGCCGACACTTTGTTCGGGTCGAAATCGAACATCATCGCCGCGAACGGCAGCGACATCCCCAGTAGCACGGCGAAGACAATCGCGCCGCGGGTGGTCCAGCGAAATTGCAGAATCATCATCAGCCCTGCCGCCCCGGCCAGCGCCAGGACCGGTGCCTTGCTGGTGGTCAGCACCACGCCCGCCAGCCCCACGGCAAAGATGCCCAGTGCCAGGAGTCGGGAGCGCACGGTCGCCATCAGGTACAGGCTGAAAATCGAAATGATGATCGCCAGTGCACTGGAAATCCGCGCAAAGCCCGCAGGCCGGTCGGCGTCCTCGGAGGCCCAACTGGTATTGGCGCTCAATTCGGTGCCGCCGATGGAGTAGCTATAACCCTTCCACGGCAGATTGGAGTATTTGTCCAGCGCCAGCCCCGCCAGCGAGGCACCGAGGGCAAACACAATCGCCCACATGAACAAGCGCTTGTGACGAATGATTTGATCACCGCAGGTCAGCCCGAACAACAACGGGGCAATGCCATAGAGCGCGAACGCAAAATTACCGAAGCCCGCGCCATTGAGCGTCGCCCAGGCCGCTGACAGCAGCAGCGCGATGAAACTCAGCCACAGCGCAGGTCCTGCCTTGAAACTGCGCAGTTCCAGCGCGAAGAACAGCAAACAGGCGACTTTCGGCACGTAGAGCAAAACCGACACTCCGGCCTTGTCCAGATAAAACCGTAGCGCGCCGGAAAAGGTCTCGACAAGGATCAGACTGATCGCGACGACGACAATGGCGGTGGATTTGTCGAACGACATGATCGAAGGCTTTTCAACGTAAACGGGGGAAGGCGACATCATGGTTACAGCCCCTCGGGAGCGCTGGAAGTGATCGGCAGGCGCAGCAGCGAACAGGAAAGTGAGATCTGTGAGGCAAAGCTACCGCTCATCGAAGTCGGCGCAGGCCGTCGATTGGGGTGGAAGTCGTTGTGTGTTGGAGGGCCGTTGCGGGAGGGTGTGGCCGTGAAAGGTCCCTCTGGAACGGCGTGACAGGGGATATATCAGCCTCAGAATTTGGGGCTGTCAACTAAATAGTCAAATTTTCGGCCATTTGTCAGAGATCAAAAGATTCGTGTGTTGTAACTTATTGAATTTATTGAAGGCGTAAAAATTGACGCTATTAAACAGAAGAAAAAATGAGTCATAGCCCAAGCTGTCTATGACTCATTTTTGTAACAGGTAGATTGCCTGTCGTCGTTATCGGAATTTTGACGACCCCTGTGGGAGCGAATCACCTTTTGCCGCGGATCAGGTGTACTTGCGCTTATCCGGTGCAGGCGGGAAGTACTGGTACAGCCACGTCTCGCTCAAGGTCCGGTCGCCGGTCTTGATGAACATGCGCATTTCCACCGGGTCGACCGAGTCGTTGGTCGGGTACCAGTCGAAGGTCACGCGGAAGCCCTTGATGTCCGGCAGTACGAGTACGTTGAAGTCCTGCACCTTGCCATTGGAAACCGTGACCACCGGCTCGATGCCAGCGCCTTCGGGCAGTCGATCGATCCCGCCGCCGTTGAAGTCGACGGCAAAACGCCGTGCCCAGACGTCCGGGTAATGCTCGCCCGGTGCCCAGCCTTCGATGAAACCGCCCATGCCCGAGCGGGTCGCGTGGACTTGTGCCAGCGGCGTGCTCACCGGCGGCAGCGGGCTCCAGTAGAGTTTGTAGCCGTAGTTCATCGACATTCCGGCTTTGACCGGCACTTTCGGGTTCCAGAACGCGACGATATTGTCCAGCGTCTCGCCCGTGGTCGGCAGTTCCAGCAGGTCAATGGAGCCTTCGCCCCACGGTGTGGTCGGCTCGACCCACAGGCTTGGCCTGCGGTGGTACCAGTCGACCGTGTCTTGGTAGGTCTTGAAGTCATGGTCGGTCTGCACCAGACCGAAGCCTTTCGGGTCTTTGTCGGCGAAGGCGTTGAATTGCAGCTTGGCCGGGTTGTTCAGCGGGCGGCAGATCCACTCGCCGTTGCCGCGCCACATCGCCAGACGGTCCGAGTCATGGATTTCGGGGTGAATCGTGTCGCACATGCGACGCTCATGGGTGCCGCAACTGAACATGCTGGTCATGGTCGCAATACCCAACTGCTCAATGTCGGCGCGAGCGTTGATGTGCGCGTCGATGTCCATGACCACGCGTTCGGCCTGGCAGTCGATGTCGAAGCGATAGGCGCCCGTGGCGCTCGGCGAATCCAGCAGCGCGTAGACCACGAAGCGGGTGGCGTCCTTGGTCGGTTTCTCGAACCAGAACTTGGTGAAGTCGGGAAACTCTTCCGGCTTGTGCGCATAGGTGTCGATGGCCAGACCGCGGGCGGACAGTCCGTACTGCTTGTTGCTGTCGATGGCGCGGAAGTAGCTGGCGCCGAGGAACGACAGGATGTCGTTGATGGCGATTTCCGGGGCCTTGAACAGTTTGAAACCGGCAAAGCCCAGGTCGCCTTTGAGCTGGCTTTGATCGATGCGACTGGCTTCATAGTTGAACAACTCTGGGCGGAAATGCACTTCGCGCGCCTGGTTTGTTGCCGGGTCGACGCTGTACATGCGCACCGGGGTTTTGAAACCTGCGCCGACATGGAAGAAATGCACGTCCAACTGGCCCTTCACGTCGTTCCAAAGGGAATGGCCAGCGTCGTATTTGATCGCGTTGAATTGTTGCGGTGTCATGTTCGCCAGGGTTGGCGGCAGGTTCTGCTTGGTGCTGACGTAGGCTTTGCCCGCCATTTGCTTGGCGAGGTCTTGCAAGGTCTTGAAGTCGAAATGTTCGATGTCGCCGTCTGCTGCTGCCGCCAAGGCACGTGCTGCGTAGAGACCCGAGGCGGGCAGCACGCTATAGGCTGCCAGCGCCATGGAAGCTTTCAGTAGATTCCTGCGATTCATAAGGTGAAGCCTCTGAAGAAATGCTGTGCCTTCCTGCACATGGACGTGCGCTTTCCCAATCCTTGCCGAACGCAAATTACCAACAACACAGATAACAATCTCGGCATCTTGTTCGCAAAAAAGAGAAAAAATCGTTTCAGGGCACTTCGTGCGAAGCTTCAATAGGTTGCCAATGGTGTGTTCAGGTTTGTTGAACAAACGCCAGCCGTGCGGCGAATCCAATCAGCAAGCTGCCAAACAGCCACTGCTGGACCCGTTGCACTGTTTCGCTGTGTGCCAGCCAGTGGCCGATCCAGCCTCCGGCCATGGCGTAGACGCTGTCGAACGACAGGCCGATCACCACCAGGATCACCCCCAATTCAGCGAACTGCACGGGCACAGACCCGATCCGGGGATCGATGAACTGCGGCAGCAGCACCGAACAGAACAGCAGCGCCTTGGGGTTGAGCAGATTGGTCAGCAGGCCACGCAGGATCGCCGTTTGCCAGCCGATCGCCTGATCAGCGGTCCTGGTGGTGTGCAGAGCGCCTGCCGCGCCCGGTTTGAACATCTTCAGTCCCAGCCAGAACAGGTAGGCAGCGCCCACACCTCGCACCACGTCGAATGCCCAGGGGGTCACTTTGAGCAGTGCCGCCAGACCGAAGGCTGCCAATGCGACGTGGCAACCTCGGGCGATGGCCAGTCCCAGTGCAGTGGCCAGGGCTTTGCTTCGTCCATGGCGTGCGCCGGTTTGCAGCAACAGAATCATGTCGGGTCCCGGCACCAGCAGGATCATCGACAGGGCCACGATAAACAGCGCGATGTTTTCCATTATTCGGCTCTCAGGGCAGGGATTCGGAGAGAAAATTCTATGGCCGAAGGGCAGGGCAGGTGCTTGCGTGTTTGACCCTTGAAAGCCTTAGTATTGGCAGCTTCTGCTTCTATAGCTGCCTGAAAGGTGTCTGATATGCCAAACCATCCGAATGTGAGACTGGATGCCTACGACCGCCGCATCCTCAACGCGCTGCAACGCGATGGTCGCTTGACCAACGTGCAACTGGCCGATGAGATCGGACTGTCGGCTTCGCCCTGTTTGCGCCGGGTTCGGCATCTGGAAGAAGCGGGCGTCATTCGGGGTTATCAGGCAACGCTGGATGCCGATGCATTGGGGCTGGGGCTGACGGTGTTCATCGGGGTGAAGGTGGACCGCCATCACGAAGAAGAAGCGCAGAAACTTCATCAGGCGGTGTCGGCGTTGCCTGAGGTCATCTCGGCGTATCTGGTGTCGGGCGAGTCGGATTTTCTCCTGCAAGTAGTCGTCCCGGACCTGCGCAGCTACGACCGTTTTCTCAGCGAGACGTTATTGAAAATGCCAAGCGTGCGGGACATTCGCAGCAACTTTGCGATTCGCACGCTCAAGCCCCAAGGGCCACTGCCGTTGGGGCATTTGCCGGTTTAAGGCGGTGAGCACTCTGTAGCAGCACGGCTTGCCGGCGGCGGCGATTTCATATGCGCGACCGTCGGCAAGCCGTGCTGCCACAAAAGGGATGTCCGCGAGCCAATCACGCTTGCGTCGTATGCCCACCCGCACCCATCGCCGCCTGGCGCAACGCTTCGGAGCGGGTCGGATGTGGATGGCAGGTCAATGCCACATCTTCTGCCGACGCCGCGAACTCCATCGCCACGCAATACTCGGCAATCATCTCGCTGACACTCGGGCCGACCAGGTGCACGCCGAGGATTTCGTCGGTTTTTTCATCGGCCAGTACTTTGGCGAAGCCGTCGCTCTCGTGATTGACCTTGGCCCGGCTGTTGGCGCTGAACGGGAATTTGCCCACTTTGTAGGCGCGGCCTTCCTCCTTCAATTGCTCCTCGGTCTTACCGACACTGGCCATTTCCGGTCGGGTGTAGATGACGTTGGGGATCAGGTTGTAATTGAGTTCGCCCTTCTTGCCGATGATGCGTTCCACACACACCGCCGCTTCATCTTCGGCCTTGTGCGCGAGCATGGGGCCTGAGGTCACGTCGCCGATCACCCAGATGCCGTCTACCGCCGTGCGATGGCCCTTGTTGGCCAGCACGCCGCGCTTGTCCACTTCCAGCCCGACGGTTTCCAGACCCAGGCCTTTGGTCACTGGACGTCGGCCGATGGAGACCAGCACGTAGTCCGCTTCGATCACCTCGGCCTCGCCACCTGCTGCGGGTTCGACGGTCAGGCTCACGCCAGAATCGCTCGTGACGGCAGAGGTCACTTTGGAACTGAGTTTGAAGTTCATGCCCTGACGCGACAGCGAGCGGTGCAGTGTTTTGCCGGTTTCCAGGTCCGAGCCGTGGGCGACATGATCAAGGAATTCAACCACGGTCACTTTGGCGCCCAGCCGACGCCAGACCGAACCCAACTCCAGACCGATGACGCCCGCGCCGATGACCACCAGATGCTTGGGCACTTCGCTCAGGGACAGCGCGCCAGTTGAGTCGAGGATGCGCTGGTTGTCGATGGTCACGCCCGGCAGTGGCGTAGGTTCGGAACCAGTGGCGATGATGATGTCTTTGGCAGTCAGCTCGGTTTCAGCGCCGCTGGCGTCGGTGACGATGACCTTGCCAGGCCCGGCGAGGCGCCCCCAGCCCTTGACCCACTCGGCTTTGTACTTGCGAAACAGAAACTCGATGCCCTTGGTCAGCCCGGTCACGCTCTCGACTTTCTGCGCCATCATTTGCGCCAGGTTCAAGGTGGGTGTGACCTCAATGCCCAGCTTTTTGAACTCGTCTCCAGTGGCGGCTTCGTACAGCTCGGAGGCATGCAGGAGTGATTTGGAAGGGATGCAGCCTACGTTCAGGCACGTCCCGCCCAATGTCTCGCGGCCCTCGATGCAGGCGACCTTCAAGCCTTTTTGCCCCGCGTGGATGGCTGCGTTATAACCGCCTGGGCCGCCGCCAATGACGACAACGTCGTAGTGACTCATGAACGTACTCCTGAATGAAGAATCGACAGTGGAGGGAAGCGTAGACGTCCCTTCACGAATGTTCTGAAAGATCACAATCAGTAAAATTACGGCTGTAATATCTGGTCATGATTAAGCTGAGGTCAAGCCCTGTCCATTTCAAGGGCTATCGAGCCAGCAGAAAATGACCTGTGGATAAGATGTACACAGCTTGTGTGTAAAGCTGTTGAAACAGTTCGTTCACTCTGATGCGTAAGCTTTGGCCGAAGGCGCCGTGACCGGTTTCGTCACTTCCGCTACCGCCCGCCGGATGCGATTGAAAATGGTCACCAGCAGCAGAATGGCCATGATCGCCAGGGTGATATTGATCGGCGCAGTCAGCACGTAACCCGAGCTGATTCCGACCCCGAAAATCGCAAAACACAGCATCCGGACGTGGCTGTTCATCGGCCCGTCGCGACGCCGTGACGCCTTGATCAATGGCCCGAGCAGACCGGCAAATTCGCTGAAAATCGCCAGCAACGTCACCAGCAAAACCAGCAGCAGGCTTACCTTGGGAATGACTGCAAACGGCAGAAACAGAGCGGTTTCTGCAATCACACGGCTGAGCTCGTTGGCGCAATTGCCGAGTCGGGAGTGTTGACCGAATTCGCTGATCAGCGACGCTTCGACTGCGTTGAACAGCATGCGAATCAGTATCCAGATCGGGATCAGTATGAAGATCCAGTCGTTGAGCGCGAACGCGGCGACCAGCACGCCGACGGCCACTGAAATCAGCCCTGCACACAGGGTGACGTGAATGGCGCGCACACCGTCGTCGAACAGGGTTTTGGCGAGGGGGTGCAGGCATTTTTGCAGCCAGGTGTTGAGCATGATCGTGGCCCCCGTTGCCTGTGGATAACTATTCGGGAGCATAGTGCAGTTTTCGCGTGACGCAGATCCCTGTGGGAGGAATCGGGCCTGGGGCGTGAAGGGTCGCGCTACGGGTTGGAGGATTACCTGGAAATCAAATACCTGCTGATGGGTGGTTTGTAGTCGGTGATCGTTCCTACGCTCCGCGTGGGAACGATCAATGTGTATGGAAATTTCTGGTTTCGCTTCTCCGTCAATAACAATAACTGGAGGCAAACATGTCTGTTCACCCGGTCCAGATCGATGATCTGCCCATCGGTAAATTCCACATCAAAATCGCGGGCCTGACCTTTGGCGCACATTTCACCGATGGCTACATTCTGGCCTGATCGGCATCGCGTTCACGTTGCTCAGCCCCTAGCTTCAACTGGACGCCTTCTGGCAGGGGCTGATCGGGGCGTCGGCGCTGATCGGTCTGTTTCTCGGTAGCCTGTTTTTCGGCTGGATTTCCGACCGGCTGGGACGCCAGAAGATCTTCCTCGTCAGTTTCGTGTTGATCACCCTCGCCTCAGTCATGCAGTTCTACGCCGAAACCGCGATGCAACTGTTCCTCTGTCGGGTGTTGATCGGCATTGGTCTGGGCGCCGGAGACCCAGGCGTTGACGTTGAATCAGGCGTGTTCGGTGAAGGAGGAAGGCGAAGCCTCTGTTGCGACTCCAAAGGTTGTGCTCGGTTCTCAGATTTGAGGTGATTCCTTGTGGGAGATTCTATGGTGTCTGATCAATTGCTTTCGCCACCAAGGCGGCTCCCACAGTGATCGCGTCGAATCCAGATTTTTCGTTCGGCGCTGAACCTGTGGGAGCCGGCTTGCTGGCGAAAGTGCCGTGCCAGGCAGCATTTCGTTGTCGGATGTACCGTTTTCGCCACCAAGGCTCCCACAATGGTTGAAATCACGGGTTACTTACCAAACTCAACCACTCGGTAAATAACTGCACCTTCGACAACCCCTGCTTGTCATTGGGTACGTCGAGCCAATAACCGTACGGGCCGATCACTTCCACGGGGGGTGATCGGCAGCAGGCTGCCGTTGGCCAGTTCGCGCTCGATCATTTGCCGATCGATGACGGCCAGCCCACCGCCTGCCAACGCGGTGTTGATCACCTGATCCAAGGTACTGAACTCGATGCCCTGAGTCGCATCGACATCGATTCTTCCCACCGCACTCAACCAGTTTTTCCACACCTTCAGTCGTTTGCCTTCGTGCAGGATGTGCAGCAACGGAAAGCGGCGCAGGTCTGGTGCTTCGCCGTTTTCGAACAGTTCCGGGCTGGCCACGGCGAGTGCCGCTCCATCACCAGCAACTGGCTCTGGCAATGGGTATCCGCTTCCAGCCCGAAGCGAATGTGGCAATCCACGTCGGCATACCCCTCATGACTGGCCTGATTGGTCACGCTGAGGCTGATCTCGGGATAGCGTTGCACGAAGGTGCGCAATTGCACCGATAGCCAGCGGGTGGCCCAGGTCGGCGGCGCGAGGATACGCAGCCGCTGGCGCAAATTCGGCACCCGCACCGATTGCAGGGCGCGTTCGATGTGATCGAATGCTTGAGCCAGATTCGGTGACAGCGCAGCGCCCGATTCGGTCAGCGACAAGCCGCGAGGCGCGCGAATGAAAAGGGTGACGCCCAGATAGTCTTCGAGCTGTTTGATTTGTCGGCTGATGGCGCCCTGGGTCACGTTCAGCGACTCGGCGGCCTTGCTGAAACTGCGATGGCGTGCGACTTCTTCGAAGATGCGCAAGGTGTTCAGCGAAGGCAATTGACGCATGTGACGGCTCCAGCGCTGATCCGTGAAGCAGCGAGCGATGTTGTTTTTGTGGGCATTCGATAGCGCGTATCTGACGCGGTTGCGCAGGGTGGCGCAAGGGCTGCGCGGCAAAAACGCGGCCCTTGTTCGTCCGATGGGGGGCTAACCTGTCTGATGGCTGTCTGGGTGAAGAATTCGTCATGTTCGTAGGCGAGAACCAGACGAAAATTTCACGGCGCGTGTTATATCGTAACGCCTCATAAAACAGTGTTGCGGGATGTTTATTCCGCAGATTCGGCAGGTCGAGTGATGAGTTCAGCGTTCAGCAAATTCTGGAGTGTCGATGCGGGTTGATCTGGATGTCGAAGGTGCAGCGCCTGCAAGCCTGCCCAGGTTTCAGCGCGCGAGCTTTCAGGTGCGTCGGCTGTCGCGATTGACCTACGTACTGGGCGCGATGGGCGTGATGGGCCTGGTGGTTTCGCTGTTCGTCGATCTGTTCTCTCCTAATTCTCTGTGGACTGCTGTGCTGACCAACAGCGCGGCGAGCCTATTGGTGCTCGCTTCTGCGTTGCAGTCTGCGCAGATCGTGGCGCTTTGGCGATCTCACGTGCTGGCCCCTGATGACGTCGAAGTCATGGCCGACGAGAATGCCGTTGCCGAAGAGCAGGGCTGGTACGACCGCCTGTTGGGACGTATCGGCGGGGCAGGGACCTCGATGGTCGGCCAGATCGGCGTGCCGGTATTCTGGCTGGCGGGGTGGTCGTTGCTGGCGTTGATCAGCATTGGCCTGGTCTGGAATTTCACCCTTGTCGGCAGCAACGTCGGCCTGATCGGCAACGTGGTCGGTGGCCTCCTGTTATTGATCGGCTTTGGCCTGCTGGTGCTGGAGCGGCAGTTCAGCAACGAGTCCGAAGCGAGCTGGCCCGAGTCCGAGCAATTGGCGCAGATCGCGCGGGCGGCCATTGGCACGTTGTTGGTCGCGGCGCTCTGCCTGTTCTTCTCCTCGGTTGATCGGGTCTGGCCTGCGCGTCTGGCGGTGCTGATCGGCCTGTTGCCGGGGCTGGTGGCGGTCGAACTGTTGATCCGCGCCCTGCTATCGATCTTCAGCCCGCGCAACGAGCGCCTTGAGCCGCGTCTTGTGGCCAGCAGCTTCATCGCCGGCCTCCTGCGTTGGCCACCGCGTCCGTTGACAGCGTTGCAGAACGAATTGCACAACCGTTTTGGCATCGACCTTCGGCAAGTCTGGGCGTTTACCTACATGCGTCGGGCATTTCTGCCTGTGCTGGCGGTGATCGTAGCTCTCGGTTGGGTGCTCAGTGGTGTACATGAAATCCCGATGCAGGGGCGGGGCATCTACGAACGTTTCGGCAAGCCGGTCGAGGTATTGGGGCCGGGGCTACACGCCGGGCTGCCATGGCCGTTTGGCACAGTGCTCCCGGTAGAGAATGGAGTGGTGCATGAGCTGGCGACCAGCGTCTCTGAGGGTGCCAGCACTGAACAGACCCTCGACCCCGCCGAAGGTCCGCCGCCCACTGTTGCCAACCGCCTGTGGGACGCCACTCACATCAACGACAAATCCCAAGTGATCGCCAGCGGTTCGGGCGACAAGCAGAGCTTTCAGATCGTCAACATGGACGTGCGCTTCGTCTACCGCATTGGCCTGGACGATCAGGCGGCCATGGCTGCGACCTACAACAGCGCCGACATTCCGAGTCTGATTCGCAGCACCGCCAGCCGCGTATTGGTGCACGATTTTGCCTCGCGGACCCTCGACGAATTGCTCGGTGAGCAGCGCACCGATCTGGCCGCCGATATCGGCAGCGCCGTCGCACGGGACCTGAAAAAACTCGACAGCGGTGTGGAAATTCTCGCGACGGTCGTCGAGTCGATTCATCCGCCCGCCGGTGCTGCCAATGCTTACCATGCCGTACAGGCCGCGCAAATCAGTGCGCAATCCTTGATTGCCCGTGAGCGCGGTGCGGCGGCGGATCAGGCCAACCTCGCCCAACTGCACGCCAGCATCGCCCACGATCAGGCCGCAGCGACGTCTCGCGAAGTCATGGCCACCGCGCAAAGTGCCGATCTGCGCTTCAGCGCCGAGCAACAGGGCTACGCCAAGGCCGGTCAGGCGTTTCTGCTGGAGCAGTACCTGAGCCAACTGACCCAAGGCATGACCCACGCCAAATTGCTGGTGCTGGATCATCGTCTGGGTGGCGGCAGCGCGCCGACCATCGATCTGCGTTCTTTCACTCTTCCGGTCGACCCCGCCACGTCGCCCAAATCAGCCGAACAGCCAGTGGCTGAATAAGGAGTCGTCCCTTGAGTCTGTTTCATTCCCACGATCATCACGATCACTCTGGCCATGGGCATCACCACGGTCACCACCATCATGGCGAAGATTCCGGTCCGGTCGGCTTTCCGTGGCGTCGGGCAGGGCTGGCGGCGGTGCTGATCGCCTTCGCGGTGGCCGCGGCGAGCCTGGTGCAGGTGCGCTCTGGCGAGGCGACGGTCGTCACTCGGTTTGGCAACCCGTCTCGCGTGCTGCTCGATCCGGGCCTGAGCTGGCGCTGGCCTGCGCCGTTCGAAGCGGCCATTCCTGTGGACTTGCGTTTGCGCACCACTTCCAGCGGCTTGCAGGACGTCGGCACCCGTGATGGGCTGCGCATCATCGTGCAGGCCTATGTCGCCTGGCAGGTGCAGGGCGACCCGGACAACGTGAAGCGCTTCATGCGCGCCGTGCAGAACCAGCCGGACGAAGCAGCGCGGCAGATCCGTACCTTCGTCGGCTCGGCACTGGAGACCACTGCGGCGAGTTTCGATCTTTCGAACCTGATTAACACCGACGCCAATCAAGTGCGCATCGGTGACTTCGAAAACCAGTTGCGCCAGCAGATCGATAAGCAATTGCTGGCCACCTATGGCGTGCGCGTCCTGCAAGTCGGTGTCGAGCGTCTGACATTGCCTTCGGTCACGCTCAACGCCACGGTCGACCGCATGCGCGCCGAGCGGGAAACCATCGCCACCGAGCGCACCGCCATCGGCAAGCGTGAAGCCGCGCAGATCCGTTCAGCCGCCGAGCGTGATGCGCGCATTGTCGAAGCCGACGCGACGGTGAAAGCCGCCGACATCGAAGCGCAGTCTCGCGTGGAGGCGGCGCTGATCTATGGCCGCGCTTACGCCAGCTCGCCGCAGCTCTATAACCTGCTGCGCTCACTGGACACACTGGGCACCATCGTCGGCCCGACCACCAAGCTGATTCTGCGCACCGACGCCGCACCGTTCCGCGTGCTGGTCGACGGTCCGCCTGCCCTGGATGGCAAGCAGGACGGCAAAGCCGGGACGCAGCCATGAGTGAGCTGGACTCGACGCACATCGAGCGTCCGGTGGTGAACAGCCCGTGGCTGCAAGCCAGCCGTCTGGCGTTCCTCGGTTTGTACGTGGCGACATTGCTCGCGGCCCTCGGCTGGGCAGTGTCTAACGTGCGCCAGATCGACCCGCAAAACCGCGCCGTGGTGTTCCGTTTTGGTGAACTGGACCGCGTGCAGAACGCAGGCCTGCTGCTGGCCTGGCCGCAGCCCTTCGAACAAGTGGTGCTGTTGCCGTCAGCAGACCGCGTGATCGAGCGCCATGTGGAAACGTTGTTGCGCTCCCCCACAGCGCTTGCCGCTGACAAGGTCACCAGCTTCGCCACGCCGATGAGCGACGCATTGGCAGGTTCGGGTTTTCTGCTGACTGGTGATGCCGGTGTCGTACAGCTGGATGTGACGGCGTACTACAAGGTCACCGACCCCCGCGAGTTCGTGTTGCAGGGTGAGCACGTGCTGCCAGCCTTGGATCGTCTGGTGAATCGCAGCGCGGTCAGCCTCACGGCCGCGCGGGATCTGGACACGATTCTGGTGGCGCGCCCTGAACTGGTCGGCTCCGACAGCCAGGCCGCCGAGCGTCGCGAACGGCTGCGGGGTGATTTGGTGCAAGGCATCAACAAGCGTCTTGAAGAGCTGACGGCTACGGGCGTTGGACTGGGCGTGGAAGTGGTGCGTGTGGACGTGCAATCCAGCCTGCCCCCCGCTGCTGTGAACGCCTTCAACGCTGTTCTGACTGCCAGCCAGCAAGCCGATCAGGCCGTGGCCAACGCACGCACCGATGCCGAGAAACAGAACCAGACTGCCAACCAGCAGGCTGACCGTCTGTTGCAGGTCGCCCACGCCCAAGCCTCCGAGCGACTGGCCAAGGCACAGACCGACACTGCTGCCGTCACGGGGCTGGCACAGTCGATCCAGAACAAGAGCGACCCTGGCCTGTTGCTGCGCCTGTATCGCGAGCGCGTGCCCGGCATTCTCAAGCAGGCCGGTTCTGTGACGACGGTCGATCCCCATGACGATTCACGCCTGATCATTCAGGGAGCCGACAAATGAGTGGCGACGCCGCACACACCCATTCCCACGATCATCATGATCACCACCACGCGGAACCCGCCGCGCCCGGCAGTATGCTGACCCGCAACGAGCAGCGCAGCGCCGCGCGGCAACTCACGCTGGCGATGCTTGCGCTGGGACTGCTGGCGCTGGGGCTGGTCTGGCGATTCTTCGCACCCGAGCAAGTCGGCGTCAGCCAGCTGCTGTTGGGGGCTTCCTCGCTGCTGGTGGCAATTCCCGTGGTCGGTGCCGGTTGGCACAGCTTGCGCTACCCGAGCCTGCACGGCATCACCGATCAACTGATCGCGTTGGCGATGCTTGGCGCCTGGGCGACGGGCGACCTGATGACCGCTGCGTTGCTGCCGATCATCATGATCTTCGGCCACGTGCTGGAAGAGCGCAGCGTCATTGGTTCACAGGAAGCGATTCAGGCCCTCGGCAAGCTGACCCGCAGCCATGCGCGCCTGATCGCTCCTGATGGCTCGATTCGCGAAGTGGATAACGGCTCGCTGGTGGCCGGTGATCGCGTCGAAGTGCGCGCCGGAGATCGAGTGCCCGCCGATGGCTTGGTGATGTCTGGTCAGGCCAGCCTCGACACTGCACCCATTACGGGAGAATCTGTACCCCTCGAAGCCCGCGCGGGCATGGAAGTGTTCGGCGGTGCGATCAACCTCGACGGTCTGCTGCGCATCGAAGTGACGCGCATCGGCAACGAATCGACGTTGGGCAAAGTCATCGCACTCATGCAGAGTGCCGAGCGTTCGAAGCCGCCGATCACGCGGCTGCTGGAGCGTTACGCAGGCAGCTACATGGTGCTGGTGCTGCTGATCGCCGCCGTAACCTGGTTTGTCACCAACAATGCCCAGGCGATGCTCGCAGTGCTGGTCGCTGCGTGCCCTTGCGCGCTGGTGCTGTCGGCGCCTGCTACGGCCATCGCGGGAATCGCTGTAGCCGCCCGCCATGGCATTCTGATTCGCAGTTCAGCGTTCCTTGAAGAACTCGCCGACCTGACCTCGCTGGTGGTCGACAAGACCGGCACCCTGACCTACGGCAGCCTGCGCCTGCAATCGATAAAAGCCGAGGAGGGCGCGGGCGATGAGGTGGTTGCGCTGGCCGCAAGCCTGGGGTCTGCGAGTAGCCACCCGGTCAGTCGCGCGCTGGCGGGGTTGGTGGAGAAAGATCATCTGCTGGCGCTGGAAGACATTCGCGAGCGGCAGGGCTTGGGTGTTGTTGCGAAGACCGTTCGAGGCGAAGCAGCGTTGGGGCGTCCTGAACTGTTCGCGCAATTGGGTATAGCCACTTCACCCGTTCCCAACCATGACGGCCCGATTGCCGGGCTGGCCGTGAATGGGGTGTTTCTCGCGTGGCTGCTGCTGGCGGACAGCCTCAAGCCCGAGGCGCGTCAGGCCCTGGGTGAGTTGCGCGATCTGGGCATGGGGCGCCAGTTGCTGCTGACCGGCGACCGACAGAGCGTGGCCGATAGCCTGGGCGCCGAGGTCGGTATCAGCGACATTCAGGCGCAGGCGTTGCCTGAAGACAAGCTCAATCGGGTCATGGGCGAGATCAAAAGCGGCTTCCGGCCGATGGTGGTTGGCGACGGTATCAACGACTCCCTCGCGTTGAAAGCCGGCGTGGTGGGCGTTGCGATGGGCGCAGGCGGTGCTGACATCGCGTTGGCGTCGGCGGACATCGTGCTGATCGGCAGCGACCTGCGCCGCCTGGGCACCTGTGTGCGGTTGAGTCGTCAGTGCCGCTCGACGTTGCAGGTCAACGTGATCATCGGTCTGGGTTGGACGCTGGCGATTGTGGCGCTGGCGGCGTTCGGTGTGCTCGGTGCAGCAGGCGCGATGATTGCGGCGGTTTTGCACAACCTCAGCACACTGCTGGTGCTGGGCAACGCGGGGCGTCTGTTGCGCTTCCACGAACCTATCGCGAAATTTCACAATCCCGCTTAAGCCTTTTAATTCGGCGCTTTCAAGGAAAGCGCCGAAACAGACGCTCCCCCTAAGTATAAAAATTCGCTTGAGCTTTGAAGAACTCTGTAACAAATTACCAGTCAGTCATGAAGTGGGTGCTCCAACGCAGCAGGCTTCAAATTGGCTCGATCCTGGGGCAAGGAAGTACCCGGCATTAGGTTCGTCGCAGTTTTTCAAAAAAGCCGATAGCCTGACGGTTTCCAATCCAAGGGAGCTGGAACCGGTTTTGGACTACCCTTTTCCGTATTTGTGGATCAGGGGGTTATCTCAATGCTTGCGCAATTACCACCAGCGTTACAGAAGCTTCATCTACCACTGCGACTCAAGCTCTGGGATGGCAATGAGGTTGAACTGGGGGCTGACCCCAGCGTCACGATTGTCGTCAAGGACCCCTCGCTGGTGTCTGACTTCACCCACCCTAGCCTTGATCTGCTGGGCAGTGCGTTCGTTGAAGGGCGCCTGGAGCTGGAAGGCTCGATTAGCGAAGTCATGCGCGTTTGTGATGAATTGACCGCAGCGCTCGGGGACCCGGACGACGGTGTCGCGCCGGTCCGTACGCAGCACGACAAGGCCACTGATGCCAAGTCGATTTCCTACCATTACGACCTGTCCAACGACTTCTACCGGCTGTGGCTGGACAAGGACATGGTCTATTCCTGCGCTTACTTCAAGACCGGCGAAGAAACGCTGGATCAGGCCCAGCAGGACAAATTCCACCACCTTTGCCGCAAGCTGCGTCTCAAGCCTGGCGAGTATTTGCTGGATGTCGGTTGCGGCTGGGGCGGTTTGTCCCGTTTTGCCGCTCGTGAGTATGGCGTGAAGGTGTTCGGCATCACCCTCAGTCGCGAGCAACTGACACTGGCGCAGGAGCGGGTGAAGGCCGAAGGGCTTCAGGACCGTGTCGAACTGCAACTGCTCGACTATCGCGATCTGCCGCAGGATGGCCGCTTCGACAAGGTAGTGAGCGTCGGCATGTTCGAGCACGTCGGCCATGCCAACCTAGCGCTCTACGCCAAGTGTCTGTTCGGCGCGGTGAAGGAGGGCGGTCTGGTGATGAACCACGGCATCACCGCCAAGCACACTGACGGTCGCCCAGTCGGGCGCGGTGCAGGTGACTTCATTGATCGCTACGTGTTTCCCAATGGTGAGCTGCCGCACTTGGCAATGATCACCGGGTTTATCAGCGAAGCGGGTCTTGAAGTCGTGGACGTTGAAAGCCTGCGCCTGCATTACGCCAAGACGCTGGATCACTGGAGCATGCGGCTGGAGGCCAAGCTGGATGTTGCGGCGGCGATGGTGCCGGAGCAGGCGCTGCGGATCTTCCGTTTGTACCTGGCCGGGTGCGCGTATGCGTTCTCGAAGGGCTGGATCAACCTGCATCAGATCCTGGCGGTGAAGCCCCATGCCGATGGCGGCCATGACCTGCCATGGACGCGGGATGATCTGTATCGCTGATCTTGGCCTATGTAGCAGTCCAGCTTGACGGCGAAAGCGTCAGGGCAGACACAAGAATGTTGACTGACACGCCGCCTTCGCCAGCAAGCTGGCTCCCACAGTTTCGGTGCAGACAACGAGATTTGGATTCGCGGCGATTATTGTGGGAGCCGCCTTGGTGGCGAAGGCGTCAGGTCAAACAACATAGAAATTCCTATAGGACAACGGTGTTGCGGTTTCAGAGAATCGGTGAAATCAGCCGCGCCACGCGCATCCCCAACTGCTGCAAGTGATGCGTCTCCTTGCTCTCCTCTATGGAAATCTCATGGGCATTGCTGAAGTCATCGCTCAGCATCGCCTCGACCTCCCGCGCAAAATCCTCATCCACGGTCAGCAACATCAGCTCGAAATTCAGCCGGAATGAGCGGTTATCCAGATTGGCGCTGCCAATGGCTGAAATCTCGTTGTCCACCAGCACCACCTTTTGGTGCAGGAAACCCGGTTTGTAGCGGAACATTCGCACCCCAGCGCGCACTGCTTCGAAGGCGAACAGGCTGGATGCCGCATAAACGGTGTAGTGATCGGGTCGCGAGGGCAGCAACAGACGCACATCCACGCCACGCAGCACCGCTAAACGTAGTGCTGCTGACACCGCTTCATCGGGGATGAAATAAGGCGTGGTGATCCAGACCCGTTCGGTCGCCGCATGAATCGCCTCGACGAAGAACAGCGAGCACGTTTCCTGCCGGTCGGCGGGGCCGGTGGCAAGGAACTGACACAATACCCCGTTCTCTGGGTAGCGCTCGGGCAGAATTAGCGGCGGCAGTTCGCGGGTCGCCCAGAACCAGTCTTCGGCAAACGACTCCTGCAAGCACGCCACCACCGGCCCGACAATCGACACATGGGTGTCGCGCCACGGCGCAAGCGGAGGCTTGAGTCCCAGGTATTCATCGCCGACGTTATGGCCACCAACAAAACCCTTCACGCCATCCACCACCACAATTTTGCGGTGGTTGCGAAAGTTGATCTGGAAGCGGTTGAGCCAACCGCCACGGGTAGCGAACGCCTTAATCTGCACCCCGCCTGCGCGCAGCTTCTCAACATAACTGGCGGGCAGGGCATGGCTGCCGATGCGGTCGTACAGCACAAAGACCTCAACGCCTTCGGCCGCTTTCTCTAGCAATAGGGACTGCAAGCGGCGCCCCAAGTCGTCGTCGTGAATGATGAAAAATTGCACGAACACTACACGCTTCGCCGTGCGGATGGCATCGAAGATGGCAGAGAATGTGGCGTCGCCATTGATCAGCAACTTCACCTGGTTATTCGCCAGGCACGGCATGCGGCCCAGCTTGGGCATGGCACGCAGAGACTCGTAAGCGGCTGAGCGCCGGGCGGCTACAGCCTCCTCAATCCACGGCTTCCAGTTGAAGTCGACGATGGCGTTGCGCATCTCGTCGTTCGCCTGGCGCCGCGCCTTGATGTAGGCGTCAAAGGTGCTGCGACCGAAAACGAGATAGGGGATGAGCGTGATGTAGGGGATGAAAATCAGCGGCATCGCCCAGGCAATCGAGCCTTGTGCGGTTCGTACGGTCAGCAACGCATGAATCGCTGCTACGATGCCGATCAGATGAGTGAAGCCAAGCAAATAGCCAAAGAAATACGGGCTGTGGTAATCCATGCGCAACCTTGTGCTCGCGGCGTAGGTGTCTAACAGACCACAGCGCGCGGGGATTGTCGCTATTTTCTTGCGGCTGCAACTGGTCCGGGAATTCGCCGTCTAAGCGTCATCGTCGGGTGGCTGATGTCCGGTCAGCAGCCTGCACTCAACAGCTTCAGTGCAAACAGGAAATCATGTTCATGAAAAAGCGCGTATTGGCGTTGATGGTTTGTCTGGCCGCGCCCTTCGCTCAAGCGCAGGTGCTGCAGCCCGGTTTGTGGGAACTGACGTCGAGCAACATGCAGGTCGATGGGCAGCAGATGCCGGACATGCAGGTGATGCTCGCGCAACTGCAAATGATGGCGCCGCAGCAGCGGGCTGCGATGGAACAAATGCTGGCAAAACAAGGTATTACGTTGGGCGGACAAGGCGTGCGGGTGTGCCTGACGCCGGAACAGGTGAAGAATGAGCAGATCCCGCTGACTGATCCGAAGACCGGCTGCAACCAGCAGATCACCGATCGCAATGGCCCGACGTGGAAATTCAAATTCAGTTGCCCTCGTGCGCAAGGCACTGGCATTGCGCAGTTCCAGAGCGATCGCCAGTTCACGACTCACGTTGTCGGTTCGTTCAACGCCACTGGCCAGCAGCAGAACGGCAGCATGGACACCAAGGCTGTCTGGCTGGGTCAGAACTGTGGAACCGTCAAGCCTCGTACCTGAATGACCGTTCGTCTGAACGCCCCGCCAGCCGGGGCGTTTTAGTGTTCGCAGCTAAAACGTTGAGGCTGTTCCACGTGGAACATCTTGTTGTTTCACTTGAGTTTTTTGCCGTTACCCATTGTTTTAATGCGAAAACTTCAACGCCAACCTATCAAAAGCTTCATCTTTGACACTGTGCGGGCATGTTATATTGTTGCGAAGAATGTCACCTTTTTTCGGAACGTGTCATGCACCGACGTCAAATGCTGCTCAATATGCTTTTGGCCAGCGCCGCCTTCGCGCTTCCTTTCTCTGTCAACGCCACGCAGATTCGCAACGCTCGCCTTTGGCGCTCCGACAGCAAGCTGCGGCTGGTCTTCGATCTCAGCGGCCCGGTGCAGTACAAGACGTTCACGCTGAGTGCGCCTGAGCGCATCATCATCGACATCAGCGGCGCACGTCTGGAAGGCAACTTCAGCCAGCTCGCACTGGAGAACACGCCGATCAAAGGAATTCGCTCGGGGCATTTCGGGCAGGGCGACACGCGTATCGTGCTCGACCTCGCGTCCCCCGTTCAGCTCAACAGCTTCTTGCTGGGGCCTGAAGGTGCGCAAGGCAATCGACTGGTGCTGGATCTGGGGCATGACGTCGCTGCCCACGCGCCGGTGCAACTGGCTGCCGCGCCTGCGGCGGCTGCTAAACAACCTGCGCCCGTGACTGACAAGGCTCATCCCAAGCGCGACATCATGGTGGTGGTCGATGCAGGTCATGGCGGTAAAGACCCGGGCGCCATCGGCTCCAAAGGCGAGCGCGAGAAAGATGTGGTGCTGTCCATCGCACAGTTGCTCGCCAAGCGCCTGAAGCGTGAGAAAGGCTTCGATGTGCGATTGGTGCGCAACGACGACTTCTTCGTGCCACTGCGCAAGCGCGTCGACATCGCCCGCAAATACAACGCCGACATGTTCATCTCCGTCCATGCCGATGCGGCGCCACGGCTGACGGCCTCCGGCGCGTCGGTCTTTGCGTTGTCGGAAACCGGCGCGACCTCGGCAACCGCCCGCTTCATGGCACAGCGCGAGAACGATGCGGACCTGATCGGCGCCAACAGTCTGCTCAATCTCAAAGACAAAGACCCGATGCTGGCAGGCGTGATTCTGGATATGTCGATGAACGCCACCATCGCTGCCAGTCTGCAACTGGGCCACTCGGTGCTGGGCAGTCTGGAAGGCGTGACCACGTTGCACCAGAAGCGCGTGGAACAGGCAGGTTTTGCGGTGTTGAAGTCGCCGGACGTGCCCTCGATTCTGGTCGAGACCGGCTTCATCTCCAACAGCCGCGACAGCCAGCGCTTGGTGACGGCGCGTCATCAGCAAGCGGTGGCCGATGGCTTGTTTGACGGCATGAAGAGGTACTTTGAGCGCAATCCGCCGGTAGGGTCGTTCGTGGCTTGGCGTCAGGAGCAGAAGGCGGCGGAGCAGGCGCTCGTTTGATTCAATGAGTCCTGCGCGCTTTTTGTGGGAGCCGGCCGGGCGGCGCTCCGCTTGCTGGCGAATGCAATCTGTCTGACCACAGCAGGTGTATGACACACCGCGTTCGCCAGCAAGCCGGCTCCCACACATTAATCCGTGCCCTACTAGCGGCAACCCATCACCCGATCACAGGTGATCTTGCTCCGGCTGCCGCTGGAGCTGGACACCCGGCTGATGGTCGTCCAGCCCACTTTCTGGATTGTCCCCACCCACGCCTCGCCATCCGAGGCCAGCCCCGTAAAGAACGTCAGCGACCCATAGCGGCTGTTGGTCTGTGCCCAACTGCGTTTGTCCGCGCTTTCGTAACCGCGCAAATACATCGTCGTGCCTGCCATCGCCACGCTGTATTGGTTGTTGTAAGCGTCGATGCACGCCAATAACGTCGCGCTGCGCGTGCACAGCGCCTGATCCAGTTTTGGTGACGGCGGTGCTGCAAACGCCTGCGCGCTCAATAGCAGAACAAACCCGGCAAAAACGTTGAGAACCCTGACCATCGAGCGGACCTTGTAAAAAGTGTTAGCAGGTTTGTATTGTTATACTATAACGTAAAACCCACCTGAACCTGCTACCTGATGAGACTCCCATGAACCGTCTTCCCGTTACCGTCCTGTCCGGCTTTCTCGGTGCCGGTAAAAGTACCCTGCTCAACCATGTGCTGCGCAACCGCGAAAACCTGCGTGTCGCGGTTATCGTCAACGACATGAGCGAAATCAACATTGATGGCAGTGAGGTCCAGCGCGACGTCAGCCTCAATCGCGCCGAAGAAAAACTCGTGGAAATGAGCAACGGCTGCATCTGCTGCACCCTGCGCGAAGATTTGCTGGAAGAAGTCAGCCGCCTGGCCAACGATGGCCGCTTCGATTACCTGCTCATTGAGTCCACGGGCATTTCCGAACCGCTTCCCGTGGCCGAGACGTTTACCTTTCGCGACGAGAACGGACAGAGTCTCGCCGATATCGCGCGGCTGGACACCATGGTTACCGTGGTCGACGGGCTTAATTTTCTGCGGGACTACCAGGCTGCCGAAAGTCTGGCGACCCGTGGCGAAACGCTGGGCGAGGAAGATGAGCGTTCGATCACCGATTTGCTGATCGAACAGGTCGAATTCGCGGATGTAATCCTCATCAGCAAGATCGACCTGATCAGCGCAAGCGACCGCCAGGAATTGATGGCCATTCTTCAACGCCTCAACAGCCAGGCCGAAATCCTGCCGATGGTGATGGGCGCAGTGCCCTTGGGCAAGATTCTCGATACCGGACGTTTTGATTTCGAACGCGCCGCCCAGGCGCCGGGCTGGCTCAAGGAACTGCGCGGCGAACATATGCCGGAAACCGAGGAGTACGGCATCGCATCAACGGCCTATCGCGCCCGTCGTCCGTTTCACCCGCAGCGCTTTTTCGACTTCATCAACGGTGAGTGGACCAACGGCAAACTACTGCGCTCCAAAGGCTTCTTCTGGCTGGCGAACAAGCACCAAGAGGCAGGGAGCTGGTCCCAGGCGGGTGGTCTGATGCGCTACGGCTTTGCCGGGCGCTGGTGGCGTTTCGTGCCCAAAGAGCACTGGCCGCAGGACGAGGAAAGCACCGAAATCATCATGCGTAACTGGATGGCGCAGAGTGGCGATTGCCGTCAGGAGTTGGTGTTTATTGGGCAGAATATCGATTTTGATCAACTGAATGCCGACCTTGATGCTTGCCTGCTGACGGACATCGAAATGGCGGCGGGCGTTGAAGGCTGGACGCAGTTGGCCGATCCGTTTGGGGATTGGCACGGCGAGGCGGCGTAACTCGATGGAATTCCTGTAGGAGAACAACTGTGGGAGCGAATTCATTCGCGAGAGGCCGGTACATTCGATAGAGATGTGTCGACTGTACCTACGCATCGCGAATGAATTCGCTCCCACAGGGATGTCGTGCGCTTGTCAGATCCGGGAATGGATCTGGACGGTTATTGCGCCTTCCACACACCCTTACTCTGCTGCTCACAGAACGGCTTCAAAAACGCCGCATCGCTGGCCACGCCGTAATAGTGAATGTTCTGCCGATAGGGCATATTGGCGACTTGCGCGTTGCTGCACTGGCCAAATGACCCAGATGGGCACTGGTCCGCGTAGGTCACTTCGACCTTCTGATCCTTGAGCTGTGGTTTGCAAAAGCCGTCGTGGAACAGATCCGGCGGGATGGTGAGATTTTCCTGACAGACCTTCACGTCAAGCCGTTCGCCCTGACTGTGGACAACACAGGATTCAGCCCACGCCTGATTCGACGTGATGGCCAGCAGCACCAACGCCAGCCGCGCGGGCAGCCAGATTGCTCGCATTGATTACCTCCGTCTGCGCTCGTTTTCGGGAGCGACGTTCAAGAATGGCCGGACATGCTGCAGAACATTCCCACCCATGTCATTGCTGGCCCTTTGGGCGCGGGCAAGACCAGTCTGATCAAACACCTGCTGTCGCAGAAACCGGCGCATGAACGCTGGGCGATTCTGATCAACGAATTTGGCCAGATCGGGCTGGATGCTGCGCTGCTCGCCACGGCCGAGGATGGTATCGCACTTGGCGAGGTGGCTGGCGGCTGTCTGTGCTGCGTCAATGGCGCGCCATTTCAGATCGGGCTGGGCCGTCTGCTGCGCAAGGCGAGACCGAATCGCGTGTTCATCGAGCCTTCCGGTTTGGGCCATCCGGTGCAATTGATGGCGCAATTGAGAGAGCCACCCTGGGTGGGGGTACTCGCCGTTCAACCCAGCGTGGTCGTGCTCGATGCCCAGTCGCTTGCCGCCGGAAAGCCGCTTTCACAGACTCAACACGAGGCTGTGCAGAGCGCCGGTTTGTTGGTGCTCAACAAATCGGCCGGGCTCGACGACGCGCGACGACAGTTCATCGGCGAGTCTTTACCTGATCGGGCGTTATTCTGGACGGAGCTGAGCGCGGTACCGCTGGAGCGTTTGCCGGGCGTCGAGGTGCAGGGCATCGAGGGTGTGGATAACTTCGTCGCGCCCAAGGCCCTCGCGCAATGGCCTGCTGTCTGGGCCGATCCCATGACCCCGATTTGCCTGAGCCAAGGGCAGGCGGAGGGTTGGAGCATTGGCTGGCGCTGGCATCCTGACCGGGTGTTCGACGGCGCGAAAGTGCAGAGTTGGCTGCGAAGCCTTGACTGGCGGCGTGCCAAGCTGGTTATCCACAGCGCAGACGGGTGGATATCCGCGAACGCACTGGAGGGGAATGCTCTGAACTGGGCGCCGAGTGAGTGGCGCAAGGATTCGCGGATTGAATTGATCTTTGCAGAGCCTCAGGACGAGCTCAGGTTGAATGCGCAGTTGGCGGAGTGCGCAGCCTAGCGGCTGTTATCCACAGTGAATCACTGCTTCCATTTGTTGTGTTCCTGCCGCCATTCGCTGAGCTGAATGATTTCGGCAGTCGGTTTGGGGTCTTTGATTTCGAACGGGTAGGGCGCCAGCTCGATCTGCGCGGTGTGGGCGCCGAACATGGTGATCGTGCCGGGATGGCGTTGCTCGCCCGTCACGGTGAATTCGAAGTTATACACACGCGCCAGACGCTTGCGACCCTCGTTGTCGCGCTTGAACGTGATGCGACGCAGCGCAACATTGCCGTCGAGCAATTCGATATCGAGCTTGGCGCAGTGCTGCTTGACGCGCTCCAACGCCCGTTCGCGCAAACCATGGGAATGCCACAGCCATGCGCCAGCGGTTGCCAGCAACATCAGGACGAAAATATTGCCCAGGGTCAGCATGAAAAGAGAGCTCCAACAGAAGACGTTCAGCTTAACTGCGTCAGGTCACCGACAGCCATAGCCCGATGGTTTAATTTCGCTTCACTTCGTCCGGCATCGCCACTACTGTGCTTTCCCGGCTTCAGGAACCTGTCATGAAACGTTCGCCTCATCTACTCGCAATCCAGTCCCACGTGGTCTTCGGGCACGCTGGCAACAGCGCGGCCGTGTTCCCTATGCAGCGTATCGGCATCAATGTCTGGCCGCTGAATACCGTTCAGTTCTCCAACCACACTCAGTATGGACACTGGACAGGCGAAGTGCTGGCGCCGCAGCAAATTCCTGCGCTGGTCGAAGGGATCGCCGGCATTGGCGAGTTGGGCAACTGCGATGCGGTGCTTTCAGGCTATCTGGGCAGTGCGGCGCAGGGGCGGGCGATTCTGGCGGCGGTGGCGCAAATCAAACGGGCCAATCCGCGCGCGCTGTACCTGTGCGACCCGGTGATGGGGCATCCCGAAAAAGGCTGCATCGTGCCGCAGGAGGTCAGTGATTTTCTCTTGGAGGAGGCCGCCGCGGTGGCTGACTTCCTTTGCCCGAATCAACTGGAGTTGGACAGCTTTTCGGAGCGCAAACCGAGCGGATTGATGGATTGTGTGGCGATGGCTCGCGCGCTGTTGGCCAAAGGTCCAAAAGCGGTGGTGGTCAAGCACTTGGCCTACCCCGGCAAGTCGGACGACAGTTTTGAGATGTTGCTGGTGACTGAGCACGAGAGCTGGCACTTGCGCCGCCCGTTGCTGGCGTTTCCGCGCCAGCCGGTGGGGGTAGGTGACCTGACATCAGGGCTGTTCCTGTCGAAAGTCCTGCTGGGCGATGATCTGCGCAGCGCGTTCGAATTCACCGCATCGACGGTGCATGAGGTGCTGCTGGAAACCCAGGCTTGCGGCAGTTACGAGCTGGAACTGGTCCGGGCGCAAGACCGGATTGCGCACCCGCGGGTCAAGTTTGAGGCAACCCGGCTGGATGTCTGACAGACACATGATCGTTCCCACGCTCTGCGTGGGAATGCCGTTCTGAACGCTCTGCGTCCATCGCCGGGGTGACGCAGAGCGTCACGGGATGCGTACCCACGCAGAGCATGGGCACGATCAAACGCCATCGCGGATTCATCCGCGATGAGGGCTTTCAAACGCCAACGATTTCGATCAAACCCCGTCTTCGCGAATCTCGCGATACCGCTTTTCCAGCTCCTGACGAATCTGCCGACGCTGCTGCGCCTGTACGTAACGCCGTTTGCCTTCACTGGTCTCCGGCGTCAGCGGCGGGACGCCGGCTGGCTTGCGCTGGTCATCAACGGCCACCATGGTGAAGAAGCAACTGTTGGTGTGACGCACGGAGCGTTCACGGATGTTTTCCGTCACCACCTTGATTCCGACTTCCATGGACGTGTTGCCGGTGTAGTTCACTGAGGCGAGGAAGGTCACCAGTTCGCCAACGTGAATCGGTTCGCGGAAAATTACCTGATCCACCGACAGCGTCACGACGTAACGGCCCGCGTATCGGCTCGCGCACGCGTAGGCGACTTCGTCGAGGTATTTCAGAAGGGTGCCGCCGTGCACGTTGCCAGAAAAGTTGGCCATGTCCGGGGTCATCAAAACAGTCATCGACAGCTGGGCGTTTCCGGGTTCCATAGCGTGCTCACGGTCAGGTTGAGTCAATTGGCACCTCGGGTGGGTGCTCGAATGTCATGCGGCCATTAGAACCGACATTATCGGGACGCTGGCAGTGCGCTTGCCGTCACGCCCGGTGTCGATCTGTTTCCATATATTGCACCGCCTTTATCCGCTTTTGTGCGGTGTTAACCTGCGAAAACCCTTGGATGGGGTAATTCCTGCGTTCTACCCGGAAAATTCCGGCCCTGCTAACGAGTTTTCGTACGGCAGTCGTTGGTATTTCCGTCGAGAACGCGCACCTTCTCGCAGTCACAAGGAGCCACGTCATGCATGCCATCAGCTTTATTCAGGATCTGGCAGTCATCATGCTGGTGGCGGGGGTGGTGACGGTCCTGTTTCACCGTCTCAAGCAGCCCGTGGTGCTCGGTTACATTGCAGCCGGTTTCATCATCGGCCCCCACACCCCGCCGTTCGGCCTGATTCATGACGAAGAAACCATCAAGACCCTCGCCGAATTGGGGGTGATCTTCCTTATGTTCTGTCTGGGGCTGGAGTTCAGCCTGCGCAAATTGTTCAAGGTGGGCGCCACTGCATTCATTGCCGCCTTTCTCGAAATCATGCTGATGATCTGGATCGGCTACGAGATAGGCCAGTTCTTCGGCTGGAGCACTATGGATTCGCTGTTTCTGGGCGCGATTCTGGCAATTTCCTCCACCACGATCATCGTCAAGGCGCTCAACGACCTGAAGATGAAGAATCAGCGCTTCGCTCAACTGATCTTTGGCGTGCTCATCGTCGAGGACATTCTCGGCATTGGCATCATCGCGCTGCTGTCGGGGATCGCCGTGAGCGGTACGGTCAGTTCCGGCGAGGTGTTCTCCACGGTTGGCAAGCTGTCTCTGTTCATGATCGTCGCACTGGTGATCGGCATTTTGCTGGTGCCGCGTTTGCTGGCTTACGTCGCGAAATTCCAGAGCAATGAAATGTTGCTGATTACCGTACTGGGACTTTGCTTTGGTTTCTGTCTGCTGGTCGTAAAGCTGGAATACAGCATGGTGCTGGGCGCATTTCTGATAGGCGCGATCATGGCGGAGTCCAAGCAATTGGCGAAGATCGAGCACTTGATCGAACCCATTCGCGACATGTTCAGCGCCATTTTCTTCGTCGCCATCGGTTTGCTGATCGATCCACAGATTCTGCTCGACTACGCCTGGCCGATTGCGGTGATCACCGTTGCGGTGGTGCTGGGCAAGATGCTGTCCTGCGGCCTTGGCGCCTTTATCGCAGGCAACGATGGCAAGACTTCATTGCGCGTCGGCATGGGGCTGTCACAGATTGGCGAGTTTTCTTTCATCATCGCCGCGCTGGGGATGACGTTACAGGTCACCAGCGACTTCCTCTATCCCGTAGCTGTGGCGGTTTCGGCCATCACCACGCTGCTCACGCCGTATCTGATTCGCGCCGCCGATCCATTGTCCCACTCTCTTGCCGGGATCGTTCCTACGCGCATGGCACGTGTTTTCGGGTTGTATGGGGAATGGCTGCGCAGTATTCAGCCACAAGGGCAGAGTGCATTGCTTGCCTCCATGATTCGCAAGATCCTGCTGCAAGTGGGGGTGAATCTGGCGCTGGTGGTGGCGATTTTCTTCTGCGGCGCGTACTTCGCTGAGCGTATTGGCGATTACTTCAGCGAATGGGTCGCCGAGGTGGGCCAGCAAAAGGCCTGGATCTGGGGGGCGTCGTTGCTGTTGTCGCTGCCATTCCTTATCGCGGCGTACCGCAAGCTCAAGGCGCTGTCGATGTTGCTGGCCGAGATGAGCGTGAAGCCGGAAATGGCGGGGCGTCATACCGAGCGCGTGCGCAGGGTGATCGCCGAAGTGATCCCGTTGCTGTCGCTGATGGTGATTTTCCTGCTGATCGCTTTGTTGTCGGCGAGCATGCTGCCGACCAGCGAGTGGTTGCTGTTGATCGTTCTGGTGGCGGGGGTGGTGGCTGCGGTGCTGTGGCGCTGGTTCATCCGCGTGCACACGCGCATGCAGATCGCGCTGTTGGAGACGCTGGGGAACCATCAGGAGCCTTCCGAGCATTGAGGTGCTGAAGGCTCCTGAGGGGAGGGAACGTCTCAGCTTTCCAGCCAGACATCCCGTGCCCAGTGCCAGACCGATTCCCAGCTTTCTTCGGTGACGAGTTCTTCTTCGCCGGACCACAGCACTACGGTGCCGTCTTCCTCGACGCAGTAGTAGTCGTCGCCGTCCTGGCAGATCGGAATCAGGTCGCGCGGGACACCGGCGTCCCACGCGTTGGCCGCCACTTCTGGCAGGTAGGTGTGCGAACCCGGATCGGTGACCGTCACCGGCTCAAGGCTGCCGTAGACCACGTCGCTGACGTGCAGCAGGAATTCCTTGAAGACAAAAGGAATGTTGATGAACAGCTCTTCTTCGATTTCGACAAGCTGATCTTCGTCCGGCAGCTCAAGCGGGACGGGGACCGGCTCATTGGCTTCACGGAGTTGTTCGATGACTTCTTCCACGACGTGGACCCTCTAACGATTGGCGCGGTTTATACAGTAGCTCAAAGACATCACCAAATTAACCGCGGCCCCTAAAAAACAAAACCCCGATCGCAGTCGGGGTTTTGGATTAGCGAAGTGGCAAAGAGTTTCAGCCGTTCTGGCGGATACCTGCCACCAGCCAAGGCTGGTTTTCGCCTGGGGCGCGTTCCATGTTCCAGCTTTCGCTGAACACTTCACCTTGGTCGAAGCGCGAGGTCTTCGCCACACCGCTGAAGGTCAGGGTCGCGATGGTCTTGTCGGCGCGGTCGTCGACACCTTCCAGTTGCACGGTGAGGTTGTCGATGTAGGTCGACTGGAAGCCATCACCCAGATCCGCACGTTCTTTTTTCAGGAACTGCAACATTTGCGGGGTCACGAACTCAGCGATCTTGTCCATCTCGTTCGCGTCCCAGTGCTGCTGCAGCGACTGGAAGTGTGTACGTGCGGCTTCGATGAAGCGCTCTTCGTTGAACCAGGCCGGTGCGTTGATCACAGGGCGAGCCGACGCGGCAGGCGAACCACCGAACATCGAGTTGGTGTTCTGCGCAGGCTGTTCGAACGTTTCACGCTGGTACGGTGCGCCAGCCGGTGCCATTTGCGGCTGCTGCTTGCGACGACGTGCGGCGATAAAACGGAAGATCACGAAGGCGATGATCGCCATGATCAGGATGTCGAAGAACTGCATGCCCTGGAAACCGCCGCCCATGAACATGGAGGCCAGCAGGCCACCGGCAGCGATGCCGGCCAAGGGACCAAGCCATTTGGAAGCACCGCCTGCGGCTGGCGCAGGACGGCCGGCGGCGTTAGGGGCAGCGGCAGGAGCGGAAGGGGCCGTTTGGCGCGCCTGGTGAGTCGGCGCCGAGCCCATGCTCTTGCCACCACCAAAACGCGCGGCGTTGGCGTCCAGACTCATGGTGAGTCCGATGACCAGCGCCAGAGCGATGCTAAGAAAACGTTGCATAGTGGGAATTCCCGTTTGTGGATTGCACGCGCGCCATATTGAACAGGACAAATGTGTCTGACCAGCGACCAAATGTTTCTGGCTTTTGCGTGGATCTCAATAGCGCCCATAAGACTTGGGTTGTAGGGCTATGGAGAAAGTTCTGTAGGAAAGATGGGGGGCATTCGTAGGAATGCAAGCCATCGTGGATTCTGGCCATGACATTCGTGACGACGCGGTTCCCCTGTGGGGGCGAATTCATTCGCGAGAGGCCAGTACAGCCGCTAGAACATCATGGGTTGAAAAACCGCATCGTGAATGAAATTCGCTCCCACAGTTGTCTCCGGTTTCAGGCTCTGATCAAACCGGCTCCAGCTTTGCGTACCCCAGCATCAACCACTTGCTGCCTTCGGCGAAATTCACTTGAACCCGCGCCTGTGCGCCAGAGCCTTCGAAATTGAGGATCACGCCTTCGCCGAAGACCGCATGCTGCACACGCTGACCCAGCGAGAACTGGCTCTGCGGAATGCCCTCGCCTTCGAAAAGGCGACTGGGCGCCATGGTCTTGGAGCCGCCGAACGGGCGCGACACGCTGTTGGACAGGCGCACTTCCTGAATCAGATTTGGCGGCACCTCGCGTACGAAGCGCGACACCTTGTTGTAGGTCTCGCTGCCGTACAAGCGTCTGGTTTCGGCGTAGGTCAGCACCAGATGCTGCATGGCGCGGGTAATGCCCACGTACGCCAGGCGGCGTTCTTCTTCCAGACGGCCCGGCTCCTCCAGGCTCATCTTGTGCGGGAACAGGCCTTCTTCCATGCCGACGAGGAACACGTACGGGAATTCCAGACCTTTGGCGCTGTGCAGCGTCATGAGCTGAATGCTGTCTTCGTGTTCATCGGCCTGAGTGTCGCCCGCTTCCAGCGATGCATGGCCGAGGAAGGCGGCCAGCGGGGTCAGGTCTTCTTCGTCTTCACTGTTCTCGAAGGCGCGGGCGGCGCTGACCAGTTCCTCAAGGTTTTCTACCCGAGCCTGGCCTTTCTCGCCTTTTTCTTCCTGGTGGTAGGTGATCAGCCCGGACTGCTCGATGACGGTTTGGGTCATCAGATGCAGCGGCATGTCCATGACCTTGGCCGACAGGTTCTCGATCAGTTCGATGAACGCGCCCAAGGCACTGGCGGCGCGGCCGGTCAGGCCTTTGTTGGCGACCAGCAAACGCATGGATTCCCACATCGACACATCGGCGTGGCGCGCGTGTTCGCGAATCGCTTCGACAGTCTTCTCGCCGATACCCCGTGGCGGCACGTTGATCACCCGCTCCAGCGCCGAGTCGTTGCCACGGCCATCGAGCAGGCGCAGGTACGCCATGGCGTTCTTGATCTCGGCACGTTCGAAGAAGCGCTGGCCGCCATAGATACGGTACGGAATGCGCTCGCGCAGCAGCGCTTCTTCCAGCACCCGCGACTGGGCGTTGGAGCGGTAGAGAATGGCGATGTCGCTGCGGGACAGGCCGGTCTTGATCGCGCTTTCGATGGTCTCGACCACGTAGCGCGCTTCGTCGTGTTCGTTGAACGCGGCGTAAAGGCTGATCAGTTCGCCATCGCCGACGTCCGTCCACAGCTCTTTGCCCAAGCGTCCGCTGTTGTTGACGATGAGGCCGTTGGCGGCTTTCAGGATGCTGGCCGTGGAGCGATAGTTCTGCTCCAGACGAATGGTTTCAGTGTCCGGGAAGTCATCGGAATACTGATGGATGTTCTCGATCTTCGCGCCGCGCCAGCCGTAAATCGACTGATCGTCATCGCCCACCACCATCAGGCTGTCGCCGCCCTTGGCCAGCAGACGCAACCAGGCGTACTGAACGGCGTTGGTGTCCTGGAATTCGTCCACCAGAATGTGGCGGAAGCGCCGCTGGTAGTGCTCCAACAGGCCTTTGTTGTCGCGCCACAGGTCCAGTGCACGCAGCAACAGTTCGGAGAAGTCGATGACGCTCGCCCGTTGGCAGGCTGCCTCGTAGTTCTCGTAGATGGCTTTCATGGTACTCAGGAACAGGTCGCCGGACGCCTGAATGTGCTTGGGTCGCAGGCCTTCGTCTTTCTGGCCGTTGATGAACCACTGCGCCTGACGCGCAGGCCATTTCTGCTCGTCCAGTCCCATTTCGCGGATCACCCGCTTGACCAGGCGTTGCTGGTCGTCGCTGTCGAGAATCTGGAAGTTCTGGTTCAGGCCCGCTTCCTGCCAGTGCGCGCGCAGCAAGCGGTGCGCCAGGCCGTGGAAGGTGCCAACCCACATGCCCGCCGGGTTGATTCCCATCAGTTGTTCGATGCGGTGGCGCATCTCGGCCGCGGCCTTGTTGGTGAACGTCACCGACAGGATCGAATGCGGCGATGCGTTTTCGACCTGGATCAGCCAGGCGATACGGTGCACCAGCACGCGGGTTTTGCCGGAGCCAGCGCCAGCGAGAACCAACTGACGACCAACGGAAGCGGCGACCGCCTGGCGTTGGGCATCGTTGAGGGAATTAAGCAGGAGGGAGAGGTCGTCGTTATGCATCGGCGCATTCTAGGGGGCAGGGGGATGGCGGGCAAACCCTAACGCCGGTCGGTCGTGAAAAGCTGTCCGGATTACTTGTAGGAGCGTGGCCTGTCCCGCGATCTGCCGGGAACCGGCAGCAAATCCAGAGCACGCGGGGTAATCCGACAAATAGAAGTCGCTGACTTTACGACTGCTTCGCAGCCGATCGCGGGACAAGCCACGCTCCTACAGAGGTGTGTGCAATTCGTATGGGCGGTAACCATTCATGCATTTTATTTTTCTGACTGTATGGTCTCGCCAATGGCTTGTGTATGCTCCGCTGACGTTCAAGGCTCACCAATTATAAGAACCGCCATGACCACCAGCTCAGAAGCCCCGGCCGACTCTGTGGCGACACGCCGTGTCATCCGCAAACGTTACGCCACCCAGCTTGCCGTCGAGCGCACTCGTCTTCTTTATCAGGGGTCGATGCTGCCGACCCTGTTCATGTTCATCAATGGTCTGCTGTGCGCCTGGCTGCTCTGGAGCCCGGAGCGCTATGTGTTGGTCAGCATTTGGGTCGGCTGGCTGTCGGCGCTGGTGTGCCTGCGAATTCTGCAAGTGGCGGCGTTTCGAGCTGCCTCGCAGGAGCGTCAGGCGCATCCGATCTGGAAGCGCATGTTTCTTGCGGGAGCGTGCGTCAGCGGCTTCACGTTATCCAGCGCCGCGTTGGTGTTGGTCCCTGCGGAAAGCTTCGTTCAGCAGGCGTGGGTGTTCGGTCTCATCGGCGCGGCGACGTTGTCCGCGAGCGTGGCCTATGCGGCGAGTATTCCTGCCTTTCTGACGTTCGCCGTCCCCTGTCTGCTGCCGCCAATCGTGTATCTGTTCTGGGGTGGCGACGTGCCGTTGCGCGGATGGGGCTGGCTGGGGCTCATTCTGTTGCTTGCGCTTATCGTTGTCGCTGCGCAGGTCAATCGTTTGATTCAGCGTGGTCTGATGCGCCGCTTTCAGAACCTGGCACTGATCGAGCACTTACAACAGGCGCAAGCTAAAAGCGAAGAGCTTAATCGAGAGCTGGCCAGGCAGTACGAAGAGCGTACGCGCTACCTCTCCCATTACGATGAGTTGACCGGCCTGGCGAATCGGGCGCTGTTCAACGAGCGTCTGCGCGAAGCCAATCAGCGTGTGCGTCAGGGCGGGCGTAACCTGGCGCTGCTGCACATCAACCTCGATCGTTTCAAATTGCTCAACGACAGCCTCGGACACGACATCGCCGACCAGTTATTGCGCCATGTGGCGCGGCGGCTGATCGCAGAGCTGTCGGACGCTGACACCGTGGCGCGCTTGTCTGCCGATGAGTTTGCTGTCCTGCTCGATTCTCACGGCAATTTGACGGCGCTGGCGCGGGTGACCACACGTTTGCTGGCCAAGTTGCGCTCGCCGACGCCGGTCGCCGGCCACGACCTGGTGGTGAGTGCGTCGATTGGCATCGCTCTGTTTCCAGACTCGACCCGTGACATTTCTACACTGGTCACCCAGGCCAACATGGCGATGCAACACGCCAAGCATCTGGGCGGCAACAACTTCCAGTTCTACACCGAGAGCCTGCAAGCCAGAACGCTGGAGTGGCTGCAACTGGAGATCCAGTTGCGTCGCGCCATCGAGGAGGGCCAGCTTGAGGTGTTCTACCAACCCAAGCTGGAGCTGGCGACAGGGCGCCTGAATTCAGCCGAGGCACTGGTGCGCTGGCGTCATCCCTCGCGCGGCATGGTGCCGCCCGGTGAGTTCATCGGACTGGCGGAGGAGTCTGGCCTGATTGCCGACATCGGGGAGTTCGTTCTGCGTCGCGCCTGCCGTCAGGCATGTGAATGGCAGCGCAGTGGGCTGATGCCGATTCGGGTGTCGGTCAATTTGTCGGTTCATCAATTGAGACAAGGCAAGCTGGTGAGCCTGGTGCGTCAGGTGCTCGATGAAACCGGCTTGATGCCTGAATGCCTTGAACTTGAGCTGACCGAAAGCCAATTGCTGGACAGTGTCGAGCACATCATCAGCACGTTCCGGCAATTGCGGGAACTGGGGGTGAAGCTGGCCATCGATGATTTCGGCACCGGTTATTCGTCATTGAGTTACCTGAAGCGTTTTCCGGTGGACTACGTGAAGATTGACCAGGCGTTCATCCGTGGCCTGAACGAAGGCACTGAAGATGCGGCGATCACGCGTGCGATCATCGCCATGGCGCATAGCCTCGACTTGAAGGTGGTGGCCGAGGGCGTTGAGAACGCTGAGCAGTTGGCGTTTCTGCGTGCCCATGATTGCGATGAGGTACAAGGCTACTTGATCAGTCGGCCTGTTGAGGCAAGTGCGATGGGCGATGTCTTGCGTAATTATTCGTCAGTTGCCTGGAGTAGCGTGTGAAAAGTCCTACACTCCAGGGCGATCAGTCATCCAAGGCCAGTCGGTTGCGAACTGCTATCTCGTTTAGCTGTGCGGTTTGCAGGTCATGTAGTATAACTACAAGAAAGCTACAGCCCGGCCCATCCTCCACCTGAGTCCTGTCCTTTGAATCTGTTGCAGCACATCGCCCAGTCCCGCCATCTCTTGCGTAAGTCAGAGCTCAAGGTAGCCGACCATGTGCTGCTTGATCCTGCGGCTGTCATGCACAGTTCCATGGCCGATCTGGCCCACAGCGTAGGCATCAGTGAGCCGACCATCGTGCGCTTTTGCCGTGCGATCGGCTGCACCGGTTTTCAGGACCTGAAACTCAAGCTCGCGCAAAGCCTCGCGGCGGGGGCGAGTTTTGGGCAGTTCGCCATTCACGAAGACGATTCGGTCGCGGACTACAGCCTGAAAATTTTCGACACCACGCTGCACACTCTGATGGAAGTGCGCGAAAAGCTCGATCCTCACGCTCTGCAGGCGGCGGTGACGGTCATGGCCGCGGCGCATCGTGTCGAGTTTTATGGGTTTGGGGCATCGGGTGCGGTCGCGGCTGACGCGCAGCACAAATTCTTCCGGCTGTTGCTGACGGCGGCGTCCTACTCTGACCCGCATATGCAGGCGATGTCAGCGGTCACCCTCAAGCCAACAGACGTGGCTGTGTGCATTTCCCAGTCCGGGCGTTCGAAGGATTTGCTGATCACCGCCAATCTGGTGCGTGAGAGTGGCGCCAACCTCATCACCCTGTGCCCGAGCCAGACGCCGTTGGCTGAGCTGTCGACGGTCAACCTGGCCATCGATGTGCACGAAGACACCGAAATCTACACGCCACTGACCTCACGCATCGCCCATCTGGTGGTAATCGACGTGCTGGCGATGGGCGTGGCGATGGCTCGCGGGCCAAGTCTGGTCAACCACCTGAAAAGCGTGAAGCGCAGCTTGCGCAGCCTCCGGTTGTCGCCAAAGTCGATCAAGTCTTCAGAAGATTGATTGCTTGTCTGCCGCTGCCCCTGTAGGAGTGGGTGATCAAACCTTCACCAACTTGTAACTCTCACGCCACTTGATCGTCACGCCTGACGGTCACCCTGTACTTCCGCACACGCAATGGGAGACAGGATATGCCTCGGCACTACGATGACTCGCAGAACAGCACCAGCGCCAAGACCCGCCGCCAGCAGGAAGACCAGCGCCGCATGGCGTTTCGGCGTGCGATTGAAACCCGCTTCGAAGACCGCCGTCTGAGCCTCGAATACGACGATTATCTGGAAGTCTCGGGTACGTTCTGGCAGAGCGCTAGCGCGTCGGAAGGTGTCCGTCAAAGCGCGTGACCAGCTCACTGATTTGTGCCCGCTCGCTGCGAATGAATGCCAGGAAGGCGTGAGCCACTGGCGACAGACGTTTCTCCCGAGCCTGTACGACGCACCAGCTTCGATACAGCGGCAACTCGGCCACTGGCAGCTCTTTCAGCGTGCCGGTGGCCAATTCCAGACTCAGGGCATGGCGTGTAAGCAACGCCACACCCAGCCCCGCCACCACACATTCGCGCTGGGCTTCGGCCGATGACACTTCCAGCGATTGCTCGAAGTGAATGCGCTTTTCCTTGAAATACTCCTCGCACGCTTTGCGCGTTCCCGAACCCTGCTCGCGAACCACTAGTGTGTGGCTTTCCAGATCCTTCAGCGAGGGGCTGGCCAGTTGCGCCAACGGATGATCCGGCCTTGCGACGGCGACGATCGGGTTGTTCAAGAAGGGCAAAAACTCTAATCCCATGTCCTGCGGGACCATCGACATCACCACCAGATCGTCACGGTTGTCCGACAGTCGGCGAATCACCTGTGCGCGGTTAACCACCGTCAAATTGAGTGCAACTTCTGGGTATTGGCGTTTAAAAGCTGCGAACAGGTGCGGGACAAAATATTTCGCGCTGGACTCGATCGCGAGCTTTAATTGACCTTGCAACGAGCCCTGCATGTCCGAAAGCTGCATGTCGAGGTTCTCCAGCCGCCCAAAAATATCGCGACTGGCGAGTTGGAGTGCTTCTGCGGCTTCGGTCAGGTAAAGCTTCTTGCCAACGTACTCAAACAGAGGCTGTCCAATCAGGTCCTCCAGCTGACGAATTTGTAGGCTGACGGCCGGTTGCGTGAGTGACATTTCCTCGGCCGCGCGGCTGTAGGAACGTAGATCACAGACCTCGTTGAAGATTCGCAATTGACGCAATGTCATACGCATCAATGACTTACGCACTGTTCGCCTGCCTCGCAAATGACTGAATGAGCAACTATAAGGTTTTACTTATGTTTAACCCAATTTTTACTCATTTTTGTTAATTACTGATTCGTCATAGGGTGCACCCATCGCTGCGACGCAACATGCAGTAACGGAATGTCGCTACGTACTGGCCGGGTTTCCGGCCCGTCTGCTCATCGGTCGAGGAAATGCCAGTGATAACAAAAATCCTGATCGCCAACCGTGGAGAAATTGCTGTCCGGATCGTGCGTGCTTGCGCCGAAATGGGCATTCGTTCGGTTGCGATCTACTCCGACGCGGACCGCCATGCGCTCCATGTGAAGCGTGCGGATGAGGCGTATGGCATTGGTTCGGAACCGCTTGAGGGTTACCTGAACCCTCGCAAGCTGGTGAACCTGGCCGTGGAAACCGGTTGCGATGCGTTGCATCCCGGTTATGGCTTCCTCTCGGAAAACGCTGAACTTGCTGAGATTTGCGCCGAACGCGGGATCAAATTCATCGGCCCGTCCGCTGAAGTGATCCGTCGCATGGGCGACAAGACCGAAGCGCGCCGCAGCATGATCAAGGCCGGTGTTCCGGTCACCCCGGGCACCGAAGGCAACGTCGCTGACGTGACCGAGGCGCTGGCCGAGGGTGATCGCATTGGTTACCCGGTCATGCTCAAAGCCACGTCGGGTGGCGGCGGTCGCGGTATTCGCCGATGCAACAGCCGTGAAGAACTGGAGCAAGCCTTCCCTCGCGTCATCTCCGAAGCGACCAAGGCATTCGGAAAAGCCGAAGTGTTCCTCGAAAAATGCATCGTCAATCCCAAGCACATCGAGGCGCAGATCCTGGGTGACAGCTTCGGTAACGTGGTGCACCTGTTCGAGCGTGACTGCTCGATCCAGCGTCGCAACCAGAAGCTCATCGAAATCGCCCCAAGCCCTCAGTTGACCCCTGAACAGCGCGCCTACATCGGCGACCTGTCGGTGCGTGCGGCCAAGGCCGTGGGTTATGAGAACGCCGGTACTGTGGAGTTTCTGCTCGCCGAGGGCGAAGTGTACTTCATGGAGATGAACACTCGGGTGCAGGTGGAACACACCATCACCGAGGAAATCACCGGGATCGACATCGTTCGCGAGCAGATTCGCATCGCCTCGGGCCTGCCGCTGTCGGTGAAACAGGAAGACATCATTCATCGTGGTTTCGCGTTGCAGTTCCGCATCAACGCCGAAGACCCGAAAAACAACTTCCTGCCCAGCTTCGGCAAGATCACCCGTTACTACGCCCCCGGCGGGCCGGGCGTGCGCACCGACACGGCGATCTACACCGGCTACACCATTCCACCGTTCTACGACTCCATGTGCCTGAAGCTGATTGTCTGGGCGCTGACCTGGGAAGAGGCGATGGACCGTGGCCTGCGCGCGCTGGACGATATGCGTCTGCAAGGCGTGAAGACCACCGCCGCGTATTACCAGGAAATCCTGCGCAACCCGGAATTCCGCAGTGGCCAGTTCAACACCAGCTTCGTTGAAAGCCACCCTGAACTGACCAACTACTCGATCAAGCGCAAACCCGAAGAGCTGGCTCTGGCCATCGCTGCCGCCATTGCCGCCCACGCAGGCCTGTGAGGAATACAACAATGTCCAAAAAGATTTTTGTAACTGACACCATCCTGCGCGACGCCCACCAATCGCTGTTGGCGACCCGCATGCGCACCGAGGACATGCTGCCGATCTGCGAGAAGCTCGACAAAGTCGGCTACTGGTCGCTGGAAGTCTGGGGTGGCGCGACGTTCGACGCCTGCGTGCGCTTTCTGAAAGAGGACCCATGGGAGCGCCTGCGCCAACTGCGCGCCGCGTTGCCGAACACGCGTCTGCAAATGCTGCTGCGTGGCCAGAACTTGCTGGGCTACCGCCATTACAGCGATGACGTGGTCAAGGCCTTCGTCGCCAAGGCAGCCGTCAACGGCATCGACGTGTTCCGCATTTTCGACGCGATGAACGACGTGCGTAACCTGCGCGTGGCCATCGAAGCGGTGAAAGCGGCGGGCAAGCACGCTCAAGGCACCATCGCTTACACCGTCAGCCCGGTGCACACCATCGACGCCTTCGTCACTCAGGCCAAGCAAATGGAAGCCATGGGGTGCGACTCGGTAGCGATCAAGGACATGGCCGGCCTGCTGACCCCGTTCGCTACAGGCGAGTTGGTCAAGGCGCTGAAGGCCGAGCAATCGCTTCCGGTGTTCATTCACTCCCACGACACCGCTGGCCTGGCCGCGATGTGCCAGTTGAAGGCTGTGGAAAACGGCGTCGACCACATCGACACGGCGATCTCCAGCTTCGCCTGGGGCACCAGCCATCCGGGCACCGAATCGATGGTCGCAGCGCTCAAAGGCAGCGAATTCGACACTGGTCTGGATCTGGAGTTGTTGCAGGAAATCGGCCTGTACTTCTACGCGGTGCGTAAGAAATATCACCAGTTCGAGAGTGAATTCACTGCGGTCGACACCCGCGTACAAGTCAACCAAGTGCCAGGCGGCATGATCTCCAACCTCGCCAACCAGCTCAAAGAGCAGGGCGCCCTGAACCGCATGGGCGAAGTGTTGGCCGAGATCCCGCGTGTGCGCAAAGACCTCGGTTACCCACCGCTGGTGACCCCGACGTCGCAAATCGTCGGTACTCAAGCGTTCTTCAACGTGCTGGCGGGCGAGCGTTACAAGACCATCACCAACGAGGTGAAGCTCTACCTTACTGGCGGTTATGGCAAGGCGCCGGGTCAAGTGGATGAGACACTGCGCCGTCAGGCCATCGGCAACGAAGAGTTGATCGATGTGCGCCCAGCCGACCTGCTGAAGCCGGAAATGACCAAGCTGCGCGGTGAAATCGGCGCGTTGGCCAAGTCCGAGGAAGACGTTCTGACTTACGCCATGTTCCCGGACATCGGCCGCAAATTCCTCGAAGAGCGCGCGGCGGGCACTCTGGCGCCAGAGCAATTGCTGCCGATTCCAGAGCCGGGTGCTGTGGCCAAGGCCAGCGGCGATGGCGTGCCGACCGAGTTCGTGATCGACGTGCACGGCGAGAGCTACCGCGTCGACATCACGGGTGTCGGCGTCAAGGCGGAGGGCAAGCGTCACTTCTACCTGTCCATCGACGGCATGCCCGAAGAGGTGGTCTTTGAGCCGCTCAACGAATTCGTCGGCGGCGGTATCGGTAAACGCGCCCAGGCCAGCAAGCCGGGCCACGTCAGCACCACCATGCCGGGCAACATCGTCGATGTGCTGGTCAAGGAAGGTGATGTGGTCAAGGCTGGTCAAGCCGTGCTGATCACCGAAGCGATGAAGATGGAAACCGAGGTTCAGGCAGCGGTCGCGGGCAAGGTCGTGGCGATCAATGTTGCCAAGGGTGATCGCGTGAACCCGGGTGAGATCTTGATCGAGATCGAATGATTGCGATGGATCAATGAATGAAAGCCTCCTGCGCGCAGATGCGGGAGGCTAAATGGTTACCTCTGGGGGAGCTCTCGTGGCTCCTCTTTTTTTGCCTGCTGGTTTCGTTGAGTCCGTAGGAGCGCGCTCCTACAGATTGCCCAGCGTTCTGCGGATTAGAAACTCATCTGCCACTGCCCCATCAACGCATGATTACGGCTGTTGCTGCCCAATTCGCCGTTGTAACCGACGCTGAGGGTGTGGCGAGCGGAGATGCCCAAGTCCAGACCGGCTTCAACGACCATGGCATCGCGATCCAGCGCAGTACCTTCAACGCTGAATGCGCTGCCGCCCAGCACGAAGGCCTGACGGGTTTTGCTGTCGACGTCGCCGTAGGTGTGGCGCCAGCCCAGGCTGCCCCGTGGTGTAAGGCTCATGCCGTTTTCCAGTTGGGTCAGTTGTGCCAGACGTACGCCGAAGGTGCTGCTGAAATTGTCCCGGCTTTGCGAGTCGACGCTCAACGCCGCTGCGCCACCTTTTTCGGTGTAGCTGTCCCGGTGGTAGCGCTGGTAGCCGAGGTTGGCGAATGGTTCGACGTTCAGACGACCGCTGCCCATTTGATAGCCCAGTTCAGCGAATGCCTGCTGGCTGTCGGCGTCGTAGTCGCCTTTCGGACGATCGCTGAAGCCATCGAACGCCACCGAGCGTTTGCTCTCACCGTCATGACGGCTGTAAGCCGCGCCCAGGCGCAACGCGACCGGGCCATCCTGACGCTGCGCGTAGGCGCCGAGGTGCCAACTGTTGACTTTGCCGTCCACACCGGTGCTGTCCAGATCGGTGCGCGAGTAACCGCCCAACACACCCATGCGCCAAGCTGGGGTCAGCGACCAATCGACACCCAGCACCGTCCCTTTGGTGCGTTGTTCCAGCCCTGCGCTGCCATGTTCGCCATCGAGCCTGCCGTAGCTGCCGATGCCTTGCAGCCAGACACGACCGCGTGCGTTCGGGTCGTTCAGGTTGCGTGCGGCTGTCGGCACGCCAGTAGTGGCGAGGGCCGGGGTGTCTTTGTCGTCCATGCCGACCAACAGGCTGGAGCTGCTGCTCATCCCTTGCATCGCCGACATCATGGTGGCACTGACTTGGGAGGTTCCGCTCAGCGTCGCGCTGGTCAGGTTGGCGTTGCTGCTGCCAGCCAGTTGTTCGATGGCAGAGCCTGCGGATGACGTGCTGGTATTGAGCAAGGCGTTGTACAGCGCGTTGTTCTTGCCCAGTGTCGCCAGGCTGTTCGCGGCCTGACCGCCGTTGCCAGTGGTGGCGTAATCGTTGAAGGCCACGTCGTTACGGGTATACGTCAGGCCAACGTTGGTGGGTTGATAGCTGAGTGTCGGGGTCAGAAAGGCGTAATCGCTGGTGACGCTGCCAAAGGTGCCACTAATGCTGCCTGCCTGAAGCACGGTGTACTGGCTTTGCCACGGGTAAGTGCCGGAACTGGCATTGACCACCAGCGAGGCGCCGTTGAGGTTGGCGTTCCCGCTGACTTTGATCGTCGCGCTGCCGCCGTCTGCATCGGCGCCAAAGGCCACTGTCGAGCCGCTGCTCATGTTGAGATTGCCGTTGACCTGCGCAGCACCGAGGGTTTTGTTCGCGACCAATGTGCCGTTGACGTTCAGGCCACCCACCGTGCCGCCGCCTGCATATATGCCGCCCTGATCGACTGTCATGGCACCCGCGATGCCGCCCTGGTTGATCAGCGTCGCACCGCTGGACACGCTGCCGCCGTCGCTGAAATCGCCACTGCCGGTCAGGGTCCAGGTGCCCTGGCGCACTTGCAGCGTTTCGAAATTCTGGCTGGCGCCGAAGCTGCCACCCAGCGCGTCGTCCATGATGACCGTGTCAGTGCCGGTGCCGCCGTCGACTACGCCGACGAACCGGCTGTTGTGCCCCAATGTCAGGGTGTCGTCACCGCCGCCCATGTCCATGGCCAGGCCGTTGCTGCCACTGATCAAGCCATTGTTGTAGACATTGTCGGCGAACTCGCCGACAAATTTCACGCCGAAGCCACCCAGACCCTCGATGGTGCCGTGGTTGATCAACGTCGTGGCAGCCACACCGGGACCGTCGCTGCCGTTGTCGACCAGAATGGCGTTGTCGACGCTGCTGATCAGCGCGTTGCTGGCGTTGTAGATGTAGCCACCGCCTGCGGCGATGCCTTCGCTGCCGTTGGCAAAACCGTTCTTGTCCACGCCGCTGGCGCCCAGGCCCTTGATGATGCCGTAGTTCTCGATGTGGGCGACCAGGTCGATGTCCACGCCGTCACCGTCGCCGTTGGGCTGTAGGCCGTTGTTGCTGCCGGTGATGGTGCCGTAGTTGATCACGGTGCCATTGCCATCGGAACCGAAGCCCGAGCCGTTGCGGCCGATGATGACGCCCGTGCTGTAGTTGGTCAGCGTGGCGCCCAGGTCGGTGGTGATACCGTGGCGGCCGCCTGAAATCAGGCCGTAGTTGTTGATGGTCACGCCGGTCGCCGAGTCGACGTCGATGCCGTCGAATTTCTGATCGGCGTTGGTCGAGTCGCCCGAGGAAATCTCGCCGTAGTTGGTGATGGTGGCGTTCGAGCCGGTCTTCATACCGTCGCTCAGGTCGCCGCGAATCAGTGCGCCCTCGCGGTTGATGATGGTGGTCGTCACGCCCGCACCCCGCACGGAATCCAGGTCGATCCCCTGACCGCCTGCCGTCGAGCGGATGGTGCCGCTGTTGTCGATCAGAATGCTGCCGCTGGGGAAGTTGGTGTCGATGCGGATGGCGTCGTCGGTGCTGGTGATCACCCCCGTCGAGCGGTTGGTGATGCTGTAGTTGCGCGCTTGAGTTTCGTCGCCGCTGCTGTCGAACGCCCGCCCGCCAGTGGATTTGATAGTGCCGCTGTTATCCACAACCACACCGGAACCGCTGGTAATGTCATTGAAGCTGACCGCCTTGCCGCTCGCCTTGATGCCACCGGTGCTGGTCACGGTCAGCTTGTCGGTCCCGCTCAATTTGACGCCTGCCTGATCGGGCGTCGTGATCAGAAGGTCCTGAGGCGCCGCTACGGCGAGGGCTTCGCCTGCGAAGCCGCTGGAGACGATAAGAGCAACGTGCAGGGCGAGACGGTTCTTGGCGCGGAACATGACGGACGGCCTGTTTTTATGAAAAGGCCGTCCTATATAGCCGTTTGATATGACAGGTTTATAACGACCGGAAATGACTCAGTGTGTCGATTTGTTTCCCGTCCATGAAGTTATCCACAGCCAGCCAGGCCACGAAGGCCTTTTCGATCTGCGGCCATTCGCTGTCCAGAATCGAGAACCACGCGGTGTTGCGGTTCTTGCCTTTGACGATCATGTGTTGGCGGAACGTGCCTTCAAAGGTGAAGCCGAAACGCTCGGCGGCGGCGATGGAGCGGGCGTTGTCGGCGTTGCATTTCCATTCCAGACGGCGATTGCCCAGCGCGAATGACTCTTTTGCCAGCAGGTAGACCGCCTCCGTGCTTTTTGGTGTTCGTTGCATGGAAGCGCCGAACGTCACGTGGCCGATCTCGATGCGTCCCGCGCTCGGGACAATCGACATCAGGCTGAGGAAGCCGTCGATGGCGCCGCTCTGCTGATCGATCACGGTGTAGAACCACGGATCGGTCGAGCCTTGCAGGCCCACCAGGTAATCATCAAAGGCTGCGCGTTCGGTAAACGGCCCGACCGCCAGGTAATCCCACAGCTTTTGATCGGCGCCGGGGCCTTCCAGCGCCGTCCACAGCCCGTCGGCGTGGCGTGCTGCGTCGAGTTTTTCCAGGCGAACGAAGCGCCCATTCAATGTACGGGTGTCAGGCAGTCTTGCCGCTTGCCAGTGTTCAAGGTTCGACATGATCAGGTTTCCAGCGCTCAAAGCGGTTTGCGAAATTGAATGAAGCCAGGGCGTTCGGCGATGCGTTCGTATAGCTGGATGGCTGTTGCGTTGGTTTCGTGGGTCAGCCAGTGGACCTTGTCAGCGCCGTCGTTCTTCGCGGTGGCGTAGACGTATTCGATCAAGGTGCGACCTACGCCTGTGCCGCGTTGCTCGGGCGTTACCAGCAAGTCCTGAAGATAGCAGGACCAATTGATGCTCCAGTTCGAGCGGTGATAGATGAAATGCACCATGCCCACCGCTTTGCCGTTCTGCCAGGCAAGGGCGGCGTTGGTCGGCTCGTTGCTGTCGAGGAACCGCTTCCAGGTGCTGAGGGTGACGGCATCCGGCAATTCGGTCTTGTAGAACGTCAGGTAGGCCTTCCACAGTGGTAGCCATGCGGCGTGGTCATCGGCGGTAACGGGGCGGATCTGTACGTCAGACACGGTTTTCTCCTTGGCTCATCAAGCGAGCGATTTCCTGATCGTGTGGGTGTGGGCTGCTGGCCAGGCCTTTGCTCACGCCCGTGATGTCTTCGGCGCTGCGGTTCTGATTGAGCTTGCGCTTGCCTTCCAGTCGCTCGATAGGTATGGCGAAACCCACGACGCCGTGGAGCATTTTTTCGATGTAATCGGCGGGGGCGTCGCTCACGGCCCACGGCGAGTCACGGCCCGCTTCGTGTTTGTCGGTCAGGCCGCTGACGATCTCAAGCAGGCGCGCTGGATCGGTGAAGACTTCGGCATGGCCGTAGGCGTGGACCGCCAGATAATTCCAGGTCGGCACCACTTTGCCGTGCTCTGCCTTGGCGGCGTAGAACGAGGGGCTGATGTAAGCGTCGGCACCCTGAAAAATCACCAGTGCTTCGCCGGATGCCAGCGCCTTCCACTGTGGGTTGGCTTTGGCGAGGTGCCCGTACAGCGTGCCATTCGGCCCTTGTGTCGGGTCCAGCAGCAGCGGCACGTGAATCGCTTGCAGGCCTGCGTCATCGGCGGTGACCAACGTGGCCAGACGCGTGCCTTCGATTTGTCGATGCAGGCTGACGAGATCCTCATCTTTGAAGTAGCTGGGTGTGTACATGAGATTTTCCTTGGCGACTGACGCAATCCTAGGCAGCCTATTGGTCTGTTGTAAGAACCATTAATGGTCTATTTCATAGGGCCAATTCATGCCAATCAGCACACCTTCGCTGACCTTCGATTTCGCCGGTATCGAGTTGGACCGGCGTCAAGGTTTGAGCCGTCAGCTCTACCAGGCATTGCGCCAGCGGATTCTTGACGGACGTTTGAGCGGCGGCACTCGATTGCCCGCCAGTCGCGATCTGGCAGCGGCGTTATCCATTTCGCGCAACAGCGTGATGCGGGCCTACGATCAGCTCTACGCCGAAGGTTTCACAGAGGGGCGCGTGGGGGACGGCACCTATGTGGCTCAACTGCCCGACAAAAAAGCTGCCGTCCGTAAACTATCCACAAAAGTGTCCACAGGGTTATCACCAAACTTACCCACAGGCTTATCCACATTTTCTCAAAATGAGGCTGGTGATTTATCCAGTCAAGTTATCCACAGCGCTCCGCTGGCGTTGCTGGAACGGCATCATTTGAGCACTCATAAAACCGGTCTGCCGAGAGCCTTTCGGGTGGGAGTTCCGGCGTTCGACCTGTTCCCGTTCGACGTGTGGGGCAAGCTGCACGCGGGTTTCTGGCGAAAACCGGGCTTGCATCATCTCGGCTACGGCGACCCGGCAGGGGAGTGGCGGTTGCGTGAGCTGATCGCGATTTATTTAAGAACATCTCGTGACTTGCAGTGCACCCCTGAACAAATTGTGATCACCTCCGGTGCGCAGCAGGCGATCACGCTTTGTGCACAGTTGTTATTGAACGATGGCGATGGCGTGGCGATAGAAAATCCGGGCTATCGTGCAGCCGGTCACGCGTTCGCAGTGGCAGGCGCCAGGTTGCGTGGCCTGCCAGTGGACCACGAAGGGATGCGCTGCCCGGATTCGGCGGACTGTAGGCTGGCCTACGTCACGCCGTCCCATCAGTACCCATTGGGCGTGACCATGAGCCTGGCGCGGCGGTTAGAACTGCTGGCCTGGGCCGAGCGCACGCAGGGCTGGATCGTCGAAGACGATTACGACGGCGAGTATCGCTACAGCGGCGCGCCGCTGTCGCCCCTGGCTGCATTGGACCGAAACGGTCGAGTGATCTACGTCGGCACGTTTGCCAAGGTGGCGTTTCCTGCGCTGCGACTGGGGTATCTGGTGTTGCCGCGCAATCTGGTCAAACCGTTCAGCCAGCGCCGGGCGGTGGACATGCGCCATTCGGAGAGCGGCACTCAGGTGGTGATGGCCGAGTTCATCGCGGCGGGGCATTTTCAGCGGCATATCCGGCGTATGCGGCGGGCGGCGTTGAATCGGCGTGATGCGTTGTTGGCGGGCTGGCCCGAGCACATCTCCGGTTGCAGCCCGATGCCCAAGCCGTTGGCGGGGCTTCATGTGTCAGTGACGGTCGAAAGCCTTGCTCGTGAGCGGGAGCTGATTGCCAAGGCTGAGAGCGTGGGGGTCGAGCTTTCTCCTTTAAGCGATTACTGGCTACCGGATTCGGACACGCCTGTGGATAACCGGGCGGGGCTGGTGCTGGGATTTGCGGCGGTGCCCGAGGCGGATATCGCGTCGGCGTTGGCGCGGTTGCGGGGTGTTTGGTGAGTTGAGAGTGGTGACAGACCTTGTGGGAGCCGGCTTGCTGGCGAATACGGTATGCCAGCCAATTCATCTTTGACTGGCTCATCGTCTTCGCCAGCAAGCCGGCCCCCACAGGGATTGGCGCCAGAGTCAGGATCTCTGCCAAAAATTCCGACATAAGCCGTCGGATGTATACTCCCCATCGCAAACACATCCTGAGACACATCCATGAGCCTCCCTCTTTCCGCGTCGCCTGAGCGAAAGTTCGGCACGCCGCTGGTCGCCTTCATTCTGTTGGTGGTCGGTGCCTTATTCCTTCAATCCGCCGTTGGCGGCAAGCAAGTCCTGTTGCTGATCGTCGGTGCTGCGCTGGGCCTGACGCTGTATCACGCCGCGTTCGGTTTCACCTCGGCCTGGCGTGTGTTCATCAATGAACGCCGTGGCGCCGGTTTGCGGGCGCAGATGGTCATGCTGACGATTGCCGTGGTGCTGTTCTTCCCTGCATTGGGCGCAGGCACCTTGTTTGGTACGCCTGTCACCGGTCTTGTCGCACCGGCGGGAGTGTCGGTGGTGTTTGGCGCGTTCATTTTCGGCATCGGCATGCAGATGGGCGGCGGATGTGCGTCGGGCACCCTGTTCACGGTTGGCGGCGGTAATGCGCGGATGCTGGTGACCTTGCTGTTCTTCATCATCGGCTCGGTGGTCGCTACGCATCATGCGGACTGGTGGTTCTCGCTCCCATCGTTCCCGGCGACGTCCATCGTCAAAACCTTTGGCGTGATGCCTGCGCTGATCATGAGCCTGGCGCTGTTCGCGGTGATTGCGTTCGTGACCGTGAAGCTGGAAAAACGCCGCCACGGCGAGCTGGAAGCTGCGGTGACCAGTGAGCACGTGGGTTTGCGTCGTTTCCTGCGCGGTCCATGGCCGCTGGTCTGGGGCGCCATCGCGCTGGCGCTGCTCAACTACGCGACGCTGGCACTGGCCGGGCGCCCGTGGGGCATTACTTCGGCGTTCGCGCTGTGGGGCGCGAAGGCGTTGACCGCGATGGGCGTGGATGTCGGCAGTTGGGTGTTCTGGCAGATGCCTGCCAACGCCAAGGCGCTGGCCGCGCCGGTGTGGGAAGACATCACCACCGTCATGGACATCGGCATCATGCTGGGTGCCGCAGTGGCGGCGGGGCTGGCAGGACGTTTCTCGCCAAGCCTGAAAATTCCGACTCGTTCGCTGATTGCAGCGGTGCTGGGGGGGCTGTTGCTGGGTTACGGCTCGCGCTTGGCGTACGGCTGCAACATTGGCGCGTATTTCAGTGGCATCGCGTCGGGCAGCCTGCATGGCTGGTTGTGGTTGATCGCGGCGTTCGCCGGTAATGCGGTGGGTGTGCGCTTGCGCCCGTTCTTCTTTGAAGGCGAGCGTCGTCCGGTGGTGTTAAGCGGCTGCTGATCACACCCTGACGTCATGGTGGAAATCCCCCCTGTGGGAGCGAATTCATTCGCGAAGCGGTGTGTCAGCCACAGACGATGTGACATGTGCCGACGCCATCGCGAATGAATTCGCTCCCACAGAGTTGATCGTTATACCGAGGTCAGCCTCAGGCGAGCTGCGCTTTCGCGACCTTGACGATGTTCTCCGCCGTAAACCCGAACTTCGCCTGCAACTTGTCGATCGGCGCGGAGGCGCCGAAGGTGTTCATCAATATCTTCCCGCCCGTCTGACCTACGTAACGGTCCCACCCCAGCGGGCCTGCCTGTTCCACAACCACCCGCGCTTTCACGTCTGGCGGCAATACGCTGTCGCGATAGGCCTTGCCTTGATGTTCGAACAGCTCCCAGCTCGGCATCGACACCACACGCGCCGCAATACCTGCGGCTTTGAGCTGCTCAAACGCCTCAACGGTCATCCCCACTTCGCTGCCCGTGGCGATCAAAATCACCTCGACCTTGCCCTCCACGGCGTCGGCTAACACATACGCGCCTCTGGCGACACCTTCAGCGCTGGCGTATTTCGCGCGGTCCAGTGTCGGCATGGGCTGGCGCGATAGCACGATGCACGTAGGTTTGTGGGTCTGCGCCAATGCCACCTTCCAGGCTTCTTCGGTTTCGTTGGCGTCACCCGGACGCAAGGTCAGAAGGCCAGGGGTGGCGCGTAGCTGAGTCAGATGTTCGATGGGCTGGTGGGTCGGTCCGTCCTCGCCAACGCCAATGGAATCGTGGGTGAAGACGAACACCACCGGCAGCTCCATGATCGCGGCCAGGCGGATCGGCGGCTTCATGTAATCGCTGAACACCAGAAAGGTCGAGGTATAAGGGCGCAGATACGACAGCGCCAAGCCATTGGCAATCGCACCCATCGCATGTTCACGAACACCGAAATGCAGGTTGCGACCGCCATAGCTGCCTGCTTCAAAGCTGCCTGCGCCTGCGAACGTCAGATTGGTTTTGGTCGACGGCGAAAGGTCCGCCGACCCTCCGAGTAACCATGGGACCTGCTGGGCAAAGCCGTTCAGCACCTTGCCGCCTGCCGCCCTCGTGGCTTGACCCTTGGCGTCTGCTTCGAAACTGATCGCGGTATTGCGCCAACCCTCGGGCATCTCCCCGGCACGCATGCGTTGCAGTTCATCGGCCAACGCAGGTTGCTCTTTTTCAAAGCGGGCAAAGGTTTCCTGCCACTCCTCGAAATCCTTGGCGCTGCGTTCGAGCATGGCATCGCGCAGGTGATGGCGTGCTTCTTCAGGCACCAGAAACTGGCTGTTCTCGTCCCAGCCATAGGCCTTTTTGGTCAGTCGGATTTCCTCATCACCCAGTGGTTCGCCGTGAGCGGAGGCGGTGTTGTGTTTGTTTGGCGAGCCATAGCCGATCACACTGTCGACCACGATCAGCGTCGGCGCATCGTCAGTCTTGTGAAACGTGCGGATCGCCTCAGCCAGCGCAGCCGTATCGTTGGCGTCCTTCACGTGCAGGGTTTTCCAGCCATATCCCTCGAAGCGCTTTTGCACATCGTCGCTGTAGGCTAATTCCGTGTGGCCCTCGATGCTGATGGTGTTGTTGTCGTAGAGCCAGCACAGGTTCGACAGCTTCAAATGGCCCGCCAGCGACGCCGCTTCGGCGGTCACGCCTTCCATCATGTCGCCGTCCCCGCAGAGCACGTAGACGTTGTAGTCGAACAGCGTCGCGCCGGGCTTGTTGAAGTGTTCACCCAGCCAGCGCTCTGCCATCGCCATCCCGACGCTGTTGGCGCAGCCCTGACCCAGCGGACCGGTGGTGGTTTCAACGCCTGTGGTCATGCGGTACTCCGGGTGGCCCGGCGTCTTGGAGTTCAGTTGGCGGAAGTGTTTGATGTCATCGAGGCTTACCGCTGGTTTGCCGGACGGCTTGCCGTGCTCGTCGATCTCGACCACGCCCGCCAAGTGAAGCAGCGAATACAGCAGCATCGACGCGTGACCGACCGACAGCACGAAACGGTCGCGATTGGGCCAGTCTGGATGCTCCGGATGGTAACGCAGGAAGCTTTTCCACAGCGTATAGCCCACCGGCGCGAGCGCCATGGGCGTGCCGGGATGGCCGGAGTTGGCTTTCTGCACCGCATCCATGGCCAGCGTGCGAATCGTGTTGATGGTCAGTTGGCCGGTTTCATTGGCGTTCGGCGTAGCAGGCGAGCCCATGACGTTCTCCTCAAAGACGAATAGCTGAAACGTTCAGACAGGGTTGAGCACGTGCGAGGCGGGTTCGTTCCATGAAATATCCGAGGCGGGCGACCACGAAGAATGTTTCAGGATTTTCCAGCGCCGAACCAATGACCCCCTTCGTATTCGAACCCCTTGGAACCCGAGTGTGTTACCGGGTGTTGTAAAGCCGAGGGGGTGGGCATTGCAGGACATGATCATCAGGAAGTACCGCGCCATGATCAAAACGTTTACCTACATCGGCTGGTCGCTGTTCTGGCTGCTGATCTGGGACGTGATTGTGACGGTGGATTTCATGCTCTATCTGGAGCCCAAAATCACCTTGCCGTCGATGCCGCTGACCTTGCTGGGTTCGGCATTGGTGGTGTTGACCAGCTTTCGTAACTCAAGCGCGTACAACCGGTGGTGGGAAGCCCGCACGTTGTGGGGTGCACTGGTGAACAATTCCCGCAGCTATGCGCGGCAAGTGCTGACGTTGATCGACGACGAAGACGACCTGAACCCGGTCAAGGCCGTACTGTTGCGTCGGCATGTGGCCTACGTGGAGTGTCTGTCGGCACATTTGAAGGGCAGCGATTGCGATGAAGACGTCACTGCGATGATCTCGCGTGAGGAATACGACCGGCGCAAACGCACCAACAACTTTCCCAACGACATTTTGAACGTCTCTGCGGCGATCCTTGCGGACGAGTACAAGGCCGGGCGGCTGGACAGCATTCGTCTTGAGCGGCTGGAAGCGACGCTGGTGGAAATCTCCAACTGCCAGGGCGGCATGGAGCGGATCGCCAACACACCGCTGCCTTACCCCTACGTCACCTTTCCGCGGTTGTTCATCACGCTGTTTTGCATCATCGTGCCCATTGGCCTGGTCGAGACGCTAGGCTGGTTCACGCCGTTGGCCTCGACTGTTGTGGGCTTCATGCTGTTGGCCATCGAGAAAATCGGCACCGACCTGCAAAGCCCGTTCAAGGCGTCGGAGCACGAGATTCAGATGAAGGCGTTGTGCGCGAATATTTCGGGCAACCTGAACTCCATGTTGCGGGATGCCACCGAGAAGCAGCGCTAGTGATTCGATGAAATATGGGGAACACAGCCTGTGGGAGCCGGCTTGCTGGCGAATGCGGTCTGTCAGCTATGGATGTACTGACTGACCCGCCGTATTCGCCAGCAAGCCGGCTCCCACAAAGTTGTCATCCGGTTCCGGTCATCAAGTACCCGATTTGATTTTGGTCCACACCCGCGTCCGTGCCCGCTCGGCATCACGCGGCAACGGCGTCAGGGTGTACAGCGTTTTCATGGCTTCAGCAGTCGGGTACAGGTTCGGGTTGTTGCGGATCGCCGGGTCGACCATGTCGGTCGCGTCCTTGTTCGGGTTTGGATAGCCGACAAAGTCGCTGATTGGCGCGATCACTTTCGGTTGCAGGAGGTAGTTGATGAAGGTGTGGGCATCTTCCACATCCTTGGCGCCTTTCGGGATCGCCAGCATGTCGAACCAGATGGGCGCGCCTTCTTTCGGCAGGCGCATGTCCACGGTTACACCGTTCTTCGCTTCCTTGGCCCGGTTGGCCGCTTGCGAGAAGCTGCCCGAGTAGCCCACGGCCACGCAGATGTCGCCGTTGGCGATGTCGGCCATGTACTTGGACGAATGGAAATAGGTGATGTACGGACGGATCTTCATCAGCAAGGCTTCGGCCTTGTCGTAGTCCTTGGGATTCTTGCTGTTCGGATCAAGCCCCAGATGCTGCAGGGCCAGCGGCAGAATCTCTGAAGGTGAATCCAGCAGCGTCACGCCGCAGGCCTTCAGCTTGCTGATGTTCTCTTCCTTGAAGATCAGGTCCCAACTGTCCACCGGCGCGTTGTCGCCCAGCGCGGCTTTGACTTTGTCCGGGTTGAAACCGATCAAAATGGTCCCGTACATGTAAGGCACGGCGAACTTGTTGCCCGGATCGTTCGCCTCCAGCAGCTTCATCAGGCTCGGATCGAGGTGCGAATAGTTGGTCAGCTTGCTCTTGTCCAGCGGCTGGAACACTCCGGCCTGGATCTGCTTGGCCAGAAACACGTTGGACGGCACCACCACGTCGTAGCCCGAGTTGCCCGTCAGCAACTTGGCTTCGAGGGCTTCGTTGGTGTCGAAAATGTCGTAGATCAGCGGGACTTTGGTGTCCTTTTTGAAGTTTTCCAGCGTCTGCGGCGTGATGTAATCGAACCAGTTGTACACGCGCAGGGTTTTCGGCTCGTCGGCGTGCACCGCGCCGCCGAGCATGGCCGCGCAGAGGGCGGGGACGATAAGGCGCTTGAGTCTGTTCATCGTTATCTCTCTTCTTGTCTCGCAGATGGGAGGGGTCAGACGCGTTCAAAACCTTCCAGCACGTTCACGGCATTGATGCCGATTTCTTCGACGGCATACCCGCCTTCCATCACGAACAGCGTCGGTTTGCCCAGGCGCGCGATGCGTTCGCCCATGCGCAGGTAATCCGGGCTGTCGAGCTTGAATTGTGAGATCGGGTCGTCCTTGAAGGTGTCCACACCCAGCGACACCACCACAACGTCAGCGCCGAAGCGGTCGATCTCGTCGCAAGCTTTCTCCAGCGCGGCGCTCCAGATTGCCCAGTCACTGCCAGCAGCCAACGGATAGTTGAAGTTGAAGCCTTCACCCGCACCTTCGCCGAGCTCGTCCTCGTAGCCGAGGAAGAACGGGAACTCGGCTTCCGGATGGCCATGAATCGAGGTGAACAACACGTCGCTGCGTTCGTAGAAAATCGACTGCGTGCCGTTGCCGTGGTGATAGTCCACGTCGAGGATCGCGACCTTTTTGTGGCCCTGGTCGAGGAATGCCTGCGCAGCAATCGCGGCGTTGTTCAGGTAGCAATAGCCACCCATGACGTCACTGGCGGCGTGGTGCCCTGGCGGGCGGCACAGGGCGAAGGCACTGCGTGCGCCTTTCTGAATTTCAGCCTGAGCGGTCAACGCAACCTGCGCTGCACTGTATGCCGCTTGCCAGGTGCCCGCGGTGATCGGTGCCCCTGCGTCAAAGGTGTAATAGCCCAGTTGGCCGTGCAGGCTGGTGGGCATGACCGAGCGCAGTGTGCGCGCAGGCCAGGTGTAGGGCAGCAGGTCGCCTTCCGGGTTGGTGGCGGCCCAGCGATCCCATGCGCCTTTGAAAAATTCCAGAAATGCCTCGGTGTGAATGCGCTTGATCGGCTCGATGCCGAAATCCTGCGGGCCTTCCACGGCACCGATTTCGCGGTCTTTCACGCGTTGCAGCACATGGTCGGCGCGCGACGGCATTTCGAAGCAGGGCATCAATTTGCCGTCGATCAGCTCGCAGCGGCCATGATGCAGATGATGATCGTCTGAATAGATCGTCAGCATTTTCTTGTTCTCCTGTGGGCTAAGGTGTCCGACATTCTTGTGGCGGACGGCTTTTTGGAGAACGACGGAAACGGCCAAAAGGGGATGTATTCGGCCATAAAAGCTGTCCGAAAATCGCCCCTGAATAGGGCGCACTGCCCCGTTTGGAGGCGTGCTGCTACAGGAATGGGGGTCGGGCGTCAGGCCCGAAACTGGCTCGGCGCCACGCCGCTCCAGCGAATGAATGCATGACGAAAGCTCGCCGTTTCACTGAACCCCAGCACTTCGGCGATGTGATGAATCGGCATCTGATCGTCTTGCAGCAATTGCTTGGCCCGTTCGAAGCGTAGCTCGTCGAGCAATTGCTGATAACTGCTGCCCGTGGCCTGCAAATGGCGGCGCAACGTGCGCTCAGAGCAGTTCATTTTTTGCGCAAGCGTTCGCAGGCTGGGCGTCTGGTCCAGTTGGTCGGCAAGCAGCTGACGGATGCGTCCCAGCCACGCCTGGCGTCCGGTGAATTCGATGTTCTGGCGTCGGCAGCGCTCTCGCATGTCGCGATGGGTGACGGGATCGGCGAGGGTCAGCGTCTGATCGAGCCAGCGTCTGTTGAAGGCAAAGGCGTTGTCTTCGGCATTGAAATACAGCTCGCAATGGAAGCTTTCCCGATAGCTGGCCTGGTAATTCGGTGCCGCATGGGTGAAGCGCGCAGCCGATAGCGGCAAGGGTTTGCCCAGCAAGTCGTCGCAAATCACTTTCAGCGAGGCCATGCACAATTCGGCATTGAACACGCGCAGGCCCTCGTCGTCCCGGTAATCACTGGCGCTGAACCAGATGAGTTCGCCGTCCTCGATCAACTGTAATTCGAACAGCGTGCCCAGCAGTGCCGGATACTCCAGCGCCAGGCGCAGGGCGTCACCGAAAGTGGCACTGGTGAGCAGGGCGTAACCGAGAATCCCGTAAGACGACACATGCATGCGCCGCCCGAGCGGCAAGCCGATCTCCCGACGCAGCGCTACGGCGTTGGCGCAGACCTGCATTTCCTGAAAGGTGGTGATGCGAATGTCCGGTCGGCTCAGGTCCGCTTCCGTGATCCCGCTCCCGGCCAGCAACGCCTCGCTGCCCCATCCTTCGGCGGAAAAGGTTTCCAGCACCAAAGAGACGGCGTTGAGAGTGGTCAGGTGAGAGTGAAGCATGAAGGCGCATTCCGTTTTTTGGGTCGGAATGGGGGAGCAAGAGATGTGCCGGATAAAACCGCGTAAGTCAGCGTTGTTAGGTGCTCGTTGATCGGCCGCTTTCGCCAGCAAGCCGGCTCCCACAGGTTTTGTGCCTGACTCATCATCCAGGCTGAAACAAATCCCTGTGGGAGCCGGCTTGCTGGCGAAGGCGTGTTGAGTCGCGCAACAGGATGTCAGTCGGGCGGCTTACTGCAGTTCCCCACACACATCCAGCTCCACCAACCGCCGCACGTCATCCGCTGTCAGGCCCGCACCCAGCAACGCATGCAGTTTGCCGAACGCCGCTTCGCGGGTCATGCCGCCACCGGACAGCACACCCACGCCGCGCAAGCGGCTGCCTGCTTCGTAGACGTCCAGCTCCACACCACCTTCATGGCATTGGGTGATCGCGATTACGCAGATGCCTTGTTGGTGAGCGCGTTGCAGGCTGTCTAGGAAGGCCGGGTTATCGCTGGGGCCGGTGCCGCTGCCGAAGCATTCAAGGATCAGGCCCTGAATGCCGCTGCCGAGCAGGCCGTCCAGTTGAGCGGCGCCGATACCGGGAAACAGTGGCAGCACGGCGACATTGGCCAGCGTCTTCGGTTGGCGATAACCCAGCGCCGTAGGCAGCGTGCCGACGGCCTCCCCGCCCCGCGAACGGTTGAGAGCGGCAAACGGATTGCGGCCGAAGCTGCGAATCTTCGCGCAGCGGGTTGGCTGCATCAGCTCGCCGTGGAAGTACAAATGCACCCCCGACGGCAGGCCATTGCCCAGCGCTTGCAGGGCGCCGTTGACGTTTTCCCAGGCATCGCTGTCCGGCACGCCAGCAGGCAGCATGGAACCGGTGAACACCACTGGCGCATCCAGCCCCAGCAACTGAAAGCTCATGGCCGCAGCGCTGTAGGCGAGGGTGTCGGTGCCGTGCAGGATCAGCACGGCATCGCAGCCCTTCACGTCCACCGCATCGATCACCGCCTCGCGCAGACGATGCCAGTAGGCGGGCGTCATGTTGGCGCTGTCGATCAGCGGAGACATCTCGCAAAATTGCCATTGCGGCACTACCAGCTCGGGCAGTGCGGCCAGTTGTTCGGCCATCCGCGCTTCGAAACCGGAGGCGGGCGCCAGACCGTTTTCACTGGCCTGCATGCCGATGGTGCCACCGGTATAGAGCACCATCACGTGCTGAGCCGGTGCGGCGTTTTCGCGATTCATGGATGTCTCCCTGGACTGACTTCGGATGATTAACGTGCGTCGACGGCGGGGCTGCCAGTGACCGCTTCAGCGTTGGCCGCCGGTTGTTCCTGACCCGGTTTTGGCCAGGCTTTGAGGTCCAGATCCAGATCGGGGAACTGGCTGGAGTCGAACACTGGCGTTTCGATGCCCGCCTTACGCTGTGCATCGTAGTCGTTCAGGATACGCAAACCGATCTTGAACAGCATCGCCAAGGCAATCAGGTTCACGAATGCCAGCAGTGTCATCGTGATGTCGGCAAAGGCGAATACGGTGCCTAGGTCTTCCACGGCGCCCCACAGGATCAGTGCCAGCACCAGCGCACGGTAGCTGATCAGCGCCTTGCGGCTCTCGCCGACCAGGAAGCGCAGGCTGTTTTCTCCCAGGTAGTAGTTGTAGAGAATCGAGGTGAACACGAATAGCGCCAGTGCAACGCTGATGAACACGCGACCCCAGTCACCCACGACCGCTGCCAGCGAGTTTTGCGTCAGTGCAATGCCGTCGCCTTCGAAGCCCGGGGTATAGAAGCCGGACAGCAGGATCAGCAACGCGGTGCAGGTGCAGATGACGAAGGTGTCGAGGAACACGCTGAACGCCTGAACCACGCCTTGCGCGACTGGGTGCTTCACTTCAGCCACGGCTGCCACGTTTGGCGCGCTGCCCAGACCGGCTTCGTTGGCAAACACGCCACGCTTCACGCCCATGACGATAGCGCTGCCCAGCAGGCCGCCGAAGACTTCGTCCAGACCGAATGCGCTTTTGACGATGGTCATCAGCATGTGCGGAACGTGTTCGAACTGCACGCCGATCACGTAAAGGGTGACGCCGATGTAGACCAATGTCTTCACCGGAACCAGCAGGTCGGCGACTGCCGCGATCCGCTTGATGCCGCCAATGAATACCAGCCCCAGCAACACAGCCAGCGCAATGCCCGAATAGCCCGGCGAAACACCGAATGCGTTGTTCAGGGAGTGGGTCACAGCGTGGGATTGCAGACCGTTGAACGCGAAGCCGAAGGTCACCAGCAGCAGAACGGCCATGACCATACCGAGCCAGCGCTTGCCCAGACCGTGCTGAATATAGAAAGAAGGGCCACCGCGATACTGACCATCGGAGTCGCAGCGTTTGTACAACTGGCCGAGGGCGCATTCGAAGAAGCTGCTGGCCATGCCGACCAGAGCAGTGACCCACATCCAGAACACCGCGCCCGGTCCGCCCAGGGTCACGGCGATGCCGACACCGGCGATGTTACCGGCACCGACGCGGCCGGCCAGACTCAGCATCAGGGCCTGAAACGAACTCAATTGGCCAGAGCTGCTGCGCAGGCTTTCGCGAAAGACCGCGAACATGTGCAAGAAATGACGTAATTGAACGAAACGCGAGCGAATCGTGAAGTATCCACCGAGCCCGACGATGAGCACGATCAGCAGTTTTCCCGAAAGGAAGTCGTTGATGACTTCAAGCATTGTTGTTGCCTCGCTTTTTTAGAGGGGGCGCACTATACCGGTGCGCGTTATTGGAGTCTGTAAACCGTTTCTGCTTTTGAGCCCGTATCGCTCTCTGTGTGGGTGCTTGTCCGTCCTGGGCGTTCGATCTGTAGCAGTCCTACGTGCCGGCGTTGACGTCATCGAAATCGCTGCCGCCGGCAAGCCGGACTGCTACAGGGAGCGTTTCGTTTTCAAAATTCGATTCGCAAAAATGCGGATAAAAAAAAGGGCCTGGAAGCGTCTCCTTCCGGCCCTCAAAAGGGTGAGGGGTGTCTAGGCCCTCAGCCTGGTGATCGTGTTGCGGGTCCCGCGCAGGCCTGGCATCAGGCTTTCAGCGGAACCAGGCGTGGAGCAATCATGTTCTCGGGGCGCAGGATGTCGGCGAGCATCGCTTCGTCGAGCAAGCCCTCTTCGCGCACCAGTTCCAGCACGCCACGGCCTGTTTCCAGTGCGACGCGGGCGATGCGGGTGGCGTTCTCGTAACCGATGTACGGGTTCAGCGCAGTGACCAGGCCGATCGAGTGCTCGACCAGTTCACGGCAGCGTTGTTCGTTGGCGGTGATGCCGACGATGCAGTGTTCGCGCAGCATGTCCATGGCGCGCTGCAGCAGACGGATCGAGTCGAAGATCTTGTAGGCGATCAGCGGCTCCATCACGTTCAACTGCAATTGACCGCCTTCGGCCGCCACGGTCAGGGCCAGGTCGTTGCCCATGATCTCGAAGGCGCACATGTTCACGGCCTCCGGAATCACCGGGTTGACCTTGCCCGGCATGATCGAGCTGCCTGGCTGGCGCGCTGGCAGGTTGATTTCGTTGATGCCGGTGCGCGGGCCGCTGGACAGCAGGCGCAGGTCGTTGCAGATCTTCGACAGTTTGACGGCGGTACGCTTGAGCATGCCCGAGAACAGCACGAAGGCGCCCATGTCGGAGGTGGCTTCGATCAGGTCGGCGGCTGGAACCAGTGGCTGGCCGCTGATGATCGCCAGACGCTCGACCGCCAGGGATTGATAGCCGGGGTCTGCGTTGATGCCGGTGCCGATGGCGGTGCCGCCCAGGTTCACTTCTGTCAGCAGCTCAGGCGCCAGGCTGCGCAGGCGGTTGAGGTCTTCGGTCAGCGTGGTGGCGAAGGCGCGGAACTCCTGGCCAAGGGTCATCGGCACCGCGTCTTGCAATTGGGTACGGCCCATTTTCAGGACGTGGGCGAATTCCTGGCCTTTGGCAGCGAACGCTTGAATCAGGCTGCTGAGGCTGGCCAGCAAGGCATCGTGACCCAGCAGCAGACCCAGGCGAATGGCTGTCGGGTAGGCGTCGTTGGTCGACTGCGCCATGTTTACGTCGTTGTTCGGGTGCAGGTATTTGTATTCGCCTTTGGCATGGCCCATCGCTTCAAGAGCGATGTTGGCGATGACCTCGTTGGCGTTCATGTTGGTGGACGTACCGGCGCCACCTTGAATCATGTCAACCACGAACTGTTCGTGGAAGTCGCCGCGAATGAGGCGGGCGCAGGCTTCGCTGATCGCTGCGTGTTTCTCGTCGCTCAGATGGCCCAACTGATGGTTCGCATCGGCAGCCGCCTGTTTGACCATGGCCAGGCCGACAACCAGTTTCGGGTAGTGCGAAAGTGGAACGCCGGAGAGGTGAAAGTTATTCACCGCGCGCAGGGTCTGGATGCCGAAATAGGCATCAGCGGGTACTTCGAGGGTGCCAAGCAGGTCTTTTTCGATGCGAAATGATGCAGCGGAGGACATGATAGAGAAACTCTCAGGAGAGACACGGGCTAAGCCGGAACGCCTTGAATACTAGGCTTGTGGGCGATTGCGAACCAATGCTGTTAAGCGCTAGCCTATGCACGAACGGCATAATGAAGATGTGACGTTCGGATTGTGACGAGCGTATGAATGTGCTCGGCCGATCATCGCCAATGGGCGCAAACCTGTGGGAGCGAATTTATTCCGCGGCGATCCGACGATTGGCCGGCACATCCGATGCAAATGTGTCGCCCGCACCATTGCATCGCGAATGAATTCGCTCCCACAGGGGATAGCGATTTCAATCGCAACAAGGCGTAGAGCCCGATTCGTCCAAGCTCTGGAGAACAAAATGAACCTGGAAAGCAAATGGCTGGAAGACTTCAGTGCGCTGGCGGCCACCCGCAGTTTCTCCCAGGCGGCGGAGCGTCGATTCGTCACGCAGCCCGCATTCAGCCGACGTATTCGCAGCCTTGAAGCTGCGCTCGGGCTGACGCTGGTCAATCGCTCACGCACGCCCATCGAGCTGACGGCAGCAGGGCAGTTGTTTCTGGTGACCGCGCGCACGGTCGTCGATCAGCTCGGCGAAGTGTTGCGTCACTTGCATCATCTGGAAAGCGGGCAGGGTGAGGTGATGCAGATTGCTGCCGCGCACTCCCTGGCGTTGAGCTTCTTCCCGCGCTGGATCGCCCAATTGCGCAACGAGGGCCTGAACATCGCCACGCGATTGGTCGCGACCAACGTTGGCGACGCCGTGCATGCCCTGCGCGAAGGTGGTTGTGACCTCATGCTCGCGTTCTACGACCCGGACGCGGCGTTGCAGATGGACGCTGAAATCTTCCCTTCGCTGCATTTGGGCATGACCGAAATGCTCCCCGTTTGCTCAGTGGATGCCGACGGCAAGCCGTTGTTCGATCTGGAGGGCGATCAGAGTGTGCCGTTGCTGGCCTACAGCGCGGGGGCTTTTCTGGGGCGTTCAGTGAACTTGCTGCTGCGCCAGCGAGCCCTGCGCTTCACCACCGTGTACGAAACCGCCATGGCCGACAGCCTCAAGGGCATGGCGCTGCAAGGCCTTGGCATCGCTTGGGTGCCACGCCTTTCCATCGCTGCCGAGTTGGAACGGGGCGAGCTGGTGGTGTGTGGCGGCCCTCAATGGCATGTGCCGCTGGAAATCCGGTTGTACCGTTGTGCGCTGGTGCGCAAGGCCAATGTGCGGCTGTTGTGGCGCAAGCTGGAAGGGGGTGCCGTGCAGCCGGCCGCTTGACCTGAAAGTCAGTAAGTACAAGGCTTGCGAGGCCGGTTTCATTGGCTGACAGGAGGTCATTACCGCTCTGTCAAATGCGACTCTTTGCGGTATACTGCGCGGCCTTTGGCCGGTTGCACTGGTCATAATTCGTACGACAAGCCACGCCGGTCTTCCCGCGTGGCTTGTTGTTTTTAGACGCGCCTGCGGGCGCCCGATGAAGAGGCACGACGATGAGCGCACTGGTTGGCGTGATCATGGGCTCCAAGTCCGATTGGTCCACCCTTAGCCACACCGCCGACATGCTGGAAAAGCTCGGCATTCCGTACGAAGTCAAAGTGGTTTCGGCCCACCGTACGCCGGACCTGCTGTTTCAGTACGCCGAAGAGGCCGAAGGCCGTGGCATTGAAGTGATCATCGCAGGCGCTGGTGGGGCTGCTCACCTGCCGGGCATGTGCGCGGCCAAGACACACTTGCCGGTACTGGGCGTTCCTGTTCAGTCCTCGATGCTCTCGGGCGTCGACTCCCTGTTGTCCATCGTGCAAATGCCTGCGGGCATTCCGGTCGCGACGCTGGCCATTGGCAAAGCGGGCGCGATCAACGCCGCGTTGCTGTCCGCCAGCATCCTGGGCGCCAAGCACCCGCAATTCCACGCGGTGCTGAAGAAATTCCGCACTGAGCAAACAGACAGCGTTCTGGACAATCCTGACCCACGCGAGGCCTGAGGTTTTCATGAAGATCGGTGTAATCGGTGGCGGCCAACTGGGTCGCATGTTGGCGCTGGCGGGCACTCCGCTGGGAATGAACTTCGCGTTTCTTGACCCTGCTCCGGACGCTTGCGCCGCTGCACTGGGCGAGCATCTGCGTGCCGATTACGGCGATCAGGACCACTTGCGCCAACTGGCAGACGAAGTGGATCTGGTGACCTTTGAATTCGAAAGCGTGCCTGCCGAAACCGTGGCGTTTCTGTCGCAGTTCGTGCCGGTTTACCCGAGCGCAGAAGCCCTGCGCATCGCCCGCGATCGCTGGTTCGAAAAGAGCATGTTCAAGGACCTGGGCATTCCGACGCCTGCGTTCGCCGACATTCAGTCCCAGCCGGATCTGGACGCGGCGGTTGCCAGCATCGGCCTGCCTGCCGTGCTGAAAACCCGGACACTGGGTTATGACGGCAAAGGTCAGAAAGTGCTGCGCAAGCCGGAAGACGTGGTCGACACCTTTGCCGAGCTGGGCAGCGTGCCGTGTCTGCTGGAAGGCTTCGTGCCATTCACGGGGGAAGTCTCGTTGATCGCAGTGCGCGCTCGCGATGGCGAAACCCGTTTCTACCCGCTGGTGCACAACACCCACGACAGCGGCATTCTGCGCTTGTCCATCGCCAGCACCGATCACCCATTGCAGGCGTTGGCTGAAGACTACGCCGGTCGCGTGCTCAAGCAACTGGATTACGTGGGCGTGCTGGCTTTTGAATTCTTCGAAGTCGACGGCGGCCTCAAAGCCAACGAAATTGCCCCACGCGTTCACAATTCAGGCCACTGGACCACCGAAGGTTCGGAGTGCAGCCAGTTCGAAAACCACCTGCGCGCGGTTGCCGGTCTGCCACTGGGTTCGACTGCTAAAGTGGGCGAGAGCGCGATGATCAACTTCATTGGCGAAGTGCCTGCTGTGGACAAAGTCATCGCTATCGATGACTGCCATCTGCATCACTATGGCAAAGCGTTCAAGGCCGGTCGCAAAGTGGGTCATGCCACCGTGCGTAGCCAGGACCGTGCGACGCTGGATCGTCAGGTCAAGTTGGTTCAGGCCCTGGTCAAGAGCTGATCACCCAGGTTCTCCTGTAGGAGCCGCACTGTCCCGTTGAACCATTCGTCGCTTACACCCCTCTGATAGCGTGTTGCCAATTGCCGACTAGGCTTTGGTTTGTTCACTGAATCAGAGGGACATGGCATGGGCATCATCGGAACCATCTTCATCGGCCTGATCGTCGGGCTGCTGGCTCGTTTTCTGAAGCCGGGCGACGACAGCATGGGCTGGATCATGACCATTATTCTGGGTATCGCCGGTTCTCTGGTGGCGACCTATGGTGGTCAGGCGCTGGGCATTTACCAGGCGGGGCAGGGCGCAGGCTTTTTGGGTGCGCTGGTCGGAGCGATCATCCTGCTGGTCATCTACGGCATGATCAAAAAGAAATGAAATCCGGTCTGGCCCTCTGCGCTATTGCCGCGCGGAGGGCTAGAATGCGCGGCATTCAATTCCCCACGCCGAGCAACTCAATGCGTCGTCTTATCTTCGTTTCCCTGCTGCTGGTCTGCGGGCTGGCATGTGCCGCCGATTTGCCCGAGACCGACTGGCTCGAACTGATGCCCAAGTCGGATCAGAAGGCTCTTGAGGCCATGCCCGAAATCGACCACAACTCCCCGGAAGCCCAAGGCACGTTCGACAGCAAAGGCGGCCTGAAGCAGAGCAAGGGTTTGCCTGCGGTGATGTATTCCACCAAAACCGTCGCTGCCATGAACGGCAAGAACATTCGCCTGGGCGGCTATCCGGTGCCGCTGGAGACTGACGCGAAAGGGCACAGCACGCTGTTCTTCCTTGTCCCTTATCCCGGCGCCTGCATTCACGTGCCACCGCCACCGCCGAATCAACTGGTGCTGGTGCGGTATCCGAAAGGATTGAAGATTGATGACATCTACACGCCGTTGTGGGTGGTAGGCACGCTGAAGATCGAGAAGGTCAGCAATGATCTGGCCGATGCGGCCTATGCGCTGGATGCCACGAAGGTGCGGGTGGTGACTGAGGCGGATTTGTAAGAGCGCTTCTGCCCTTGTGGAAGCCCGCACCAAGCCGGCTCCCACAGGGGAAGGTCAGTGGCTGATCAATCGTCCGTCAGCGGCTCGGCCCAGAGGCTGACACCCATTACATGCATCTCGCCCGGCTTGAGCGTTACGATGTCGGTCATGACGTTCGCGGTTTCGACACACACCATACCCTTCCAGTCATCGGCGCCCATGTCGCTGAAGGTTTTGGTTTTCTCGATCCAGGGGTTCCAGACCACCGACGATTTCGAGCCTTGGGTCTGGATCTGGATGCGACGTTTCCACGCCGGGTCGACGATGGACACCAGGTCAGGTGTGTCCTGATAGATACGATCTGTCTCGCCAGTGAACGTAATGTCACCCACTTGAACGTTTTGCTGCTCCCAGCTTTCCAGCGTGTTCAGGTAGCTGACGCCGTCCAGGCCCTGAATGCTGATCTGATGCACATCGCTCACGGCGAAATAGGTGTGCAGCGCCTGGCTCAAGGTGACGTCGTGATCGCCTGCGTTGAAGCTGAGCAGGCTGACGTTCAGCGCTGAATCCAGACGAATGCTCAGCTTCAGACCCACCGTGTGCGGCCAGCCGGGCAAATGGCCTTCGGCCTTGAGCTGAATGAACTCGACGATCAGCGCTTCGCCGTCTTCGGCGATGTTGATCAGCTCCCAGTCCAATGCCCGCACTTCACCGTGGGCATTGGCAGGTTCGCTGCTCTGACGCATAGCCTGCACGCTCTGCGGGTTGCGCTGGAAGTTGCCGAACCATGGCCAGCAAATCGGCATGCCGCCGCGAATCGCCTTGCCGTGTTTGTACACCGCGTTCGGATTGGACCAGACCAGCGGCTCGTCACCGTTGACCTGATAACTGACGATGTGCGCGCCCTGCTGGGCGACCACCAGTTCGGCCTGGCCGTGGCGAATGCGCCAGCAATTGAGCTCGCCGAGCTGGATGGATTCGACTTCTGGCGTAGGCATAGGGGTACTCACTCAAAGGACAGTGACTGAATCAGACTGTGCCAAGCTTGATGAGTTTACTGCGCGCTGCCAAGTGCGATGAGGCCGACGCTGTATATCAGCGTCGGGCCGGAACCGAACGCGTGCGGCCACTGCCGTCGATGGCCACGAACACGAACACCGCTTCAGTCACTTTGCGCCATTCGCTGGACAGTGGGTCGTCGCTCCAGACTTCGACCATCATCTGGATCGAGCTGCGGCCGATTTCCAGCGTCTGGGTATAGAAGGACAGTTGTGCGCCCACGGCCACGGGCACCAGAAACGCCATGCGATCAATGGCAACCGTCGCGACGCGACCGCCTGCGACCTTGCTGGCCATGGCTGTGCCTGCCAAGTCCATCTGCGCGACCAGCCAGCCGCCATAAATGTCGCCGAAACCGTTGGTTTCGCGCGGCAGGGCGGTGATTTGCAAGGCGAGATCGCCCTGCGGAATAGGATCTTCCTGTTCAAGTTCGTTCATTACTGAGGGTGCCTCGAACCCATAACGCTCTAAGTCTTCAATTCATTAGTCAGGGAAACTCTGCGAAGACGACTTGGTTAAATGGCTTCGCACAACTTCCCTCAAAGACCGGTTGAGTCGCGGCCCGCAAGTATATCGGTCGATGCCTCACGAGACGACCGTTGGGTTCCCATTTTCCCCGACGCACGTTGCAATCCATGTGCATCTGCGCGCAATTTGCTATCGTGCCGAACCGATTTGGCGCACTACGCCGACATTGGCACGCAATTTTGATGCCCGATCACCTCTTCGAGACGATAAATCGCGTGCACGGCCGTTATCCCCGGCTGCATAGCAATTGATCATTCGCCCCAAGAGAGTCTCAAAAGAGAAGCCATTGTCATGTCCTCCGTGTCTTCCAGCGCTGCGCAGCCTTCGCGCCCGCTGACCCGCAACGATTACAAAACCCTGTCGCTTTCCGCCTTGGGCGGCGCGCTGGAGTTTTACGATTTCATCATCTTCGTGTTCTTCGCTGCCGTTGTCGGCAAGCTGTTTTTCCCCGTGGACATGCCGGAATGGCTGCGTTTGATGCAAACGTTTGGCATTTTCGCCGCCGGTTATCTGGCCCGCCCGCTGGGCGGCATCGTCATGGCCCACTTCGGCGATTTGCTGGGCCGCAAGAAAATGTTCACCCTGAGCATTTTCCTGATGGCGGTTCCAACGCTCATCATGGGCCTGCTACCCACTTATGCGCAGATTGGCATCTGGGCGCCGCTTTTGTTGCTGCTGATGCGCGTCATTCAGGGCGCCGCCATTGGTGGCGAGGTGCCAGGGGCGTGGGTATTCGTTTCCGAACACGTTCCCTCACGTAACGTCGGTTACGCTTGCGGCACGCTCACCTCCGGTCTGACCGCAGGCATTTTGCTCGGTTCGTTGGTCGCAACCTGGATCAACACCCTCTACACGCCGGCCGAAGTTTCGGATTACGCCTGGCGTATTCCATTCCTGCTGGGCGGTGTATTCGGTCTGATGTCGGTTTACCTGCGCCGCTGGCTGCACGAAACCCCGGTCTTCGCCGAGCTTCAACTGCGCAAGCAACTGGCCGAGGAAGTGCCGCTCAAGGCCGTGTTGCGCGATCATCGCGGCGCCGTTGTGCTGTCAATGGCGCTGACCTGGCTGCTCTCGGCGGGTGTTGTGGTCGTCATTCTCATGACCCCGACGCTATTACAGAGCATGTACGGCTTCGCGCCCGCTGTGACGTTGAAAGCCAACAGCCTGGCCATTGTGCTGCTCAGCCTGGGTTGTATCGGCGCGGGCGCGTTGGCGGATCGCTTCGGTGCAGGTCTGGTTTTCCTGTTGGGATCGCTCGGGCTGCTGATCACATCGTGGACTTTCTACCACACGGTCGGCGCTCATCCAGAGTGGCTGTACCCGCTGTACGCTTTGACTGGCCTGTTCGTCGGCACCATCGGCGCCGTTCCGTTCGTAATGGTGAAGGCCTTCCCGCCGGTGGTTCGATTCTCGGGGTTGTCGTTTTCCTACAACCTGGCTTACGCGATCTTCGGCGGCCTGACCCCGATGGTGGTCACGCTGATGCTCAAAGCCAACCCGATGGGGCCTGCGTGGTATGTGGCGATTCTGTGTGCGCTGGGGATGGTGATCGGGTTGTACTTGCTGAAGAAGAAAGTCGCCTGATCAAATTAATCCGCTGCTATTGAGAATTGGCTTATTTTGAGGCCGCCATCCCAAAGGGATGGCGGCCTTTCATTTTATTGTCATATCTCGGTCATAGAGTAGTCACAAGGCCATCATTGACCCCCGGCCAACCTTCAGACCTCGCCAGGAGCCAGGCATGACCTTCAAGCGTTTGATGACTGCACTCAGTTTCATTGCAGCCGGTATTACAACCGTTCATGCCGTGGCCGCTGTGGATCCTGCGATCAAGCCCTATGCAAAGACATCCGGCGTTTCAGGCAACCTGTCCAGTGTCGGTTCTGACACGCTGGCCAATCTGATGACGATGTGGGCCGAGGCCTACAAGCGTGAATACCCTACGGTGAACATCCAGATTCAGGCGGCCGGTTCGTCGACCGCGCCGCCTGCGTTGACGGAAGGCACCGCGACACTCGGGCCGATGAGTCGCAAGATGAAGGATGGCGAGGTGTCGGCGTTCGAGCAGAAATACGGCTACAAGCCGACGGCGATCCCGGTAGCAGTGGATGCGCTGGCGGTGTTCGTGCATAAGGACAACCCGATCAAGGGCCTGACGTTGCAGCAAGTGGATGCGATCTTCTCGGCCACTCGTTTGTGTGGCGCCAAGGCAGACGCGAAAACCTGGGGTGATGTAGGCGTAACGGGAGACCTGGCAGGCAAGTCGATCCAGTTGTTCGGGCGCAATTCGGTGTCGGGCACTTATGGCTACTTCAAGGAAGCCTCGCTGTGTAAGGGCGATTTCAAACCCAACGTCAACGAGCAGCCAGGTTCTGCATCGGTCGTCAGCTCGATCAGCAGTTCGTTAAACGGCATCGGCTACTCGGGCATTGGTTATAAAACGTCCAGCGTGCGTACGGTGCCGTTGGCGAAGAAAGAAGGGGATGCGTTCATCGAGGACAACGAGACCAATGCGCTCAATGGGACCTATCCACTGGCGCGTTTCCTCTATGTTTATGTCAACAAGGCGCCGAACAAGCCGCTCAATCCGCTGGAAGCCGAGTTCGTCAAACTGGTCTTGTCCAAACAAGGTCAGGAAGTTGTCATGAAAGACGGGTACATTCCTCTACCAGCCAAGGTCGTCAGCAAGGCATTGGCTGATCTGGGGCTATAAGAACGCGGCGGTGGCATGCACCGCCAGATAACCCTGATGCGGGGTGACAGGTTCGTCCCGCTGCTGGAAGACAGGGCCTTATGGAACGAGGCTTGCGAAAACAATGAACAGTCCGTTGCCACGGTTGCGAGGCGACGGGCTTTTTTGCGTCACCATGCTGTCATGTATCTGTCATACATAGCCGCTAGGGTGTGCGCATGAATGATTTGGCCAATTCATCGATGACCGAAAAGTCCCCTCCCGAACGCATTGATTTCAATACGCCGGAGATGCAATACAAGCGTCGTATTCGTGCGCTCAAGGACCGTCTGACGCGCTGGTACGTGTTAGTGGGTGGCCTCGCTGTTCTTGCTGCAATCACGCTCATCTTCTTCTATCTGGCCTACGTCGTGCTGCCCCTGTTTCAGGGCGCGAAGCTCACGGCTCACACCGCACAAACTCCGGCTTGGGAACAGGACGCCGGGAAGCCTCTGTTGCTGGTCATCGAAGAGCAGAATCTGGTGAGCATGCGCGTCTCCGACAAAGGGGAGGCGCTGTTTTTCAACACCAGGGATGGCAGTGAGCTGTCCCGTGTGACCCTGCCGATTCCTGCGGGCGCGCACGTCACGTCTGTGGCGCAGGATCAGCCGGGCAAGCCTCTGGTGGCGGTCGGTCTGTCCAACGGGCAGGTGCTGGTCTTCAAGCATGCGTACCCGATCAGCTATCCCGAGAACAAGAAAACCATTACGCCGGCCATCACTTACCCCTATGGCGAGACCCCGCGCGTCCTCGATGAGGAAGGCCGTGCGCTGGAGCATGTCAGTCTCAATGCGAATGACACCACGCTGATTCTCGCGGGCGCCACCGGCTCGCAACTGCACGTCCTGTCGCTGACGCAGGCTGAAAACCAGATGACGGGCGAGACGACCAGTACAGAAAGCCGGATCGACCTGCCGCAGTTGTCGGCGATGGTCAAAGCGATCTACGTCGACCCCCGCCAGCAATGGCTGTACGTGATCAATGGTCGCGCTCAGGCCGACGTGTTCAGCCTTCAGGACCGTACGCTCAACGGGCGCTACAAGCTGCTCGAAGACGCCAACGCCGAGACCACCGCCAGTGCGCAATTGGTGGGTGGCATTTCGTTGATGATCGGCAGTTCCAGAGGCAACATCGCCCAGTGGTTCATGGCCCGTGACGTCGACGGCGAAATGCGTTTGCAGCACATCCGCGACTTCAAAATGGGCGGCGCGCCGATTGCTCAGATCGTTGCCGAACAGCGCCGCAAAGGCTTCATCGCGATGGACACCTCCGGCAAGCTCGGCGTGTTCCACAGCACGGCCCATCGCACGCTGTTGGTTGAACCGGTCGCCAGTGGTCCGGCCATCATGGGGCTGTCTCCGCGTGCGGACCGCGTTCTTGTTGAAGACAACGGCAAGCTGCTGCCACTGACGCTGAAAAACCCGCATCCGGAAGTCTCCTGGAGCGCGTTGTGGGACAAGGTCTGGTACGAAAACTACGATGAGCCCAAGTACATCTGGCAGTCCACCGCTTCCAACAGCGACTTCGAACCCAAGCTCAGCCTGGCTCCGCTGACGTACGGCACGCTGAAGGCAGCGCTGTATGCGATGTTGCTGGCCGCGCCACTGGCCGTGGCGGCAGCGATTTACACCGCGTACTTCATGGCACCGGGTATGCGCCGCAAGGTCAAGCCGGTGATCGAGTTGATGGAGGCGCTGCCGACGGTCATCCTGGGTTTCTTCGCCGGGCTGTTTCTGGCGCCCTACATCGAGGGGCATTTGCCGGGGATTTTCAGCCTGTTGATCCTCCTTCCCATCGGAATTTTGCTGGTCGGCTTTCTATGGACCCGTCTGCCTGATTCGATTCGCCTGCGTGTGCCGGACGGTTGGGAAAGTGCGATTCTGATACCGGTCATTCTGTTGGTGGGCTGGTTCTCGCTGGGCATGAGTTCGCACATGGAGAACTGGTTCTTCGGCGGCGATATGCGCTCTTGGATCACGAATGACCTGAAGATCACCTATGACCAGCGCAACGCATTGGTGGTCGGTCTGGCGATGGGCTTTGCCGTCATCCCCAATATCTACTCGATAGCCGAAGACGCCGTGTTCAGTGTGCCGCGCAGTTTGACCCATGGCTCGTTGGCGCTGGGTGCGACGCCATGGCAAACCTTGATACGTGTGGTGATCCTGACCGCCAGCCCCGGCATTTTCTCGGCGCTGATGATCGGCATGGGTCGCGCCGTCGGCGAGACCATGATCGTGCTCATGGCCACGGGCAACACGCCGATCATGGACATGAACCTGTTCGAAGGCATGCGCACCCTGGCGGCCAACGTTGCCGTCGAGATGCCGGAGTCGGAAGTCGGTGGCAGCCACTACCGGGTGTTGTTCCTCGCGGCGCTGGTGCTGCTGATGTTCACCTTTGTCATGAACACCTTGGCGGAGCTGATTCGTCAGCGCCTGCGCAAGCAGTATTCGTCTCTCTAGGGCAGGTAGAAACAGATGAAAAAAGCCTCCCTGAAAAACTGGGTCAAAAGCGGCGCCCCCGGCGTGTGGATCAGCGCGAGTGCGGTGTCCATCGCCGTCATCATGACCATCGGGTTGCTGGCAGTGATCGCGGTACGTGGTCTGGGGCATTTCTGGCCGGCTGACGTGGTTTGCGCCCAGTACGCGGTGCCGGGGCAGGCGCCGCAAGTGCTGGTGGGCGAGTTGGTGCAATCCGAGCAAGTGCCTCGCGCACGCTTGAAAAGTGCTGGACTGCCCGTGCCCGACGAAGGCCCGGAATTCATGACCCGCGACCTGTTCAAAGTCGGCAATCGTGACCTCAACCCCAGTGATTTCAGTTGGGTCGTGGGCGAATGGCTGAAGGAGCAAAGCAGGCCCGATGAACTCATGACCCTTGAGCGGCGTGAGTGGGGCAATTTCTATGGCTATCTGGTCAACGTCAAAGAGAACGGCCAGGTGGTGGCAGAGGGGGAAGCGGCCTGGCCGCAATTGCAGGCACGCATTCAGCGCGCGCAGAAAATCTCCGATGAACTCAATGGGCTTCAAAAGGGCGATATCGGCACGATCAACCACGGAATCGAACGCCTGCGGTTGCAGGCGCGCAAACTGGAACTCAATGGTCAGCTCGACGCCCAGGCGCAGGCCGACATGGCGGCTGAGCGTGCCGAATACGATGCGCGTTACAAAGACATCGAATCCCGTCTGGTTGCACTGCATGCCGAGTTCGACCGCGACAGCCTGACGGCCCGTGACGCCAACGGCAAGGAAGTCGAGATCAGCCTGAGCAAGATCGTTCACGCTTACCAGCCAAACGTCATGAGCGTGACGTCGAAGCTGGGCTTCTACTTCAAGAAGCTGTGGGAGTTCCTCAGCGACGACCCTCGCGAGGCCAACACGGAAGGCGGCATCTTCCCGGCGATTTTCGGCACCGTGATGATGACCCTGATCATGGCCGTGATCGTGACGCCATTCGGGGTGCTGGCGGCGGTCTATTTGCGTGAGTACGCCCGGCAGGGGCCGATGACTCGACTGATCCGCATCGCCGTGAACAACCTCGCAGGCGTTCCGGCCATCGTCTACGGCGTGTTCGGTCTGGGCTTTTTCGTTTATGTGCTGGGTGGATCGCTTGACCGCCTGTTCTTCCCCGAAGCATTGCCTGCGCCGACCTTTGGTACGCCGGGCTTGCTGTGGGCCTCGTTGACCCTGGCGCTCCTGGCGGTCCCGGTGGTGATCGTGGCCACTGAAGAGGGTCTGGCGCGCATACCGCTGACCTTGCGCGAAGGCTCGCTGGCGCTTGGCGCGACCAAGGCCGAGACGCTGTGGAAGATCGTATTGCCAATGGCCAGCCCCGCCATGATGACCGGCTTGATTCTGGCTGTTGCCCGTGCTGCCGGTGAAGTGGCGCCGCTGATGCTGGTGGGCGTGGTCAAGCTCGCGCCATCGCTGCCAGTGGACGGCAACTACCCGTATTTGCACCTCGATCAGAAGATCATGCACTTGGGTTTTCATATCTATGACGTGGGCTTCCAGAGTCCCAACGTCGAAGCCGCTCGGCCACTGGTGTACGCCACGGCGCTGTTATTGGTGCTGGTGATTGCTTTGCTGAACCTGTCGGCGGTGACGATTCGTAACCGGCTGCGCGAAAAATACCGCGCCCTAGACGGCTAGAGGCAGCGACACGTTTCGAGCTTCAGGCGGCAAGCTGGATGCCGCGCCGATTTGCCCCACTTATAGCTTGCAGCTAAAGCTCGCAGCTAAAAATGAAGTGAGAGAGAGATGCAGAAAGATCCACAAACGCGTGGTGTGAACATGTCAGCTTTGGGGCGCAAGCGTCAGGGGCTGGACTTGGCCGGCGAGGACGTCGCGCTGGAAGTGCCGGGCCTGAACCTGTTCTACGGCGACAAACAGGCGCTGTTCGATATTCAGATGAACATCCCTCGCCAGCGCGTGACGTCGTTCATTGGGCCTTCGGGCTGCGGCAAGTCGACCTTGCTGCGCACCTTCAACCGCATGAACGACCTGGTGGACGGATGCCGCGTGCAGGGCGAAATCCGCCTTTATGGCCGAGACATCAATACCAAGGGCGAGGACGTCGCTGAGTTGCGCCGTCGCGTGGGTATGGTGTTCCAGAAGCCGAACCCGTTTCCCAAGACGGTGTACGAAAACGTGGTCTATGGCCTGCGGATTCAGGGCATCAACAAAAAGCGTCCGCTCGACGAGGCCGTCGAGTGGGCATTACGAGGCGCGGCACTGTGGGATGAGGTCAAGGACCGCCTGCACGAGTCGGCCCTCGGGCTTTCCGGTGGTCAGCAGCAACGCCTGGTGATCGCCCGCACTATCGCTGTCGAACCCGAAGTACTGCTGCTGGATGAGCCGTGCTCGGCGCTTGACCCGATTTCGACGTTAAAAGTCGAAGAGCTGATCTACGAACTGAAATCCAAATACACCATTGTGATCGTTACCCACAACATGCAGCAGGCGGCGCGTGTATCGGATTACACCGCTTTCATGCACATGGGCAAGGTGGTCGAGTTTGGGGACACCGATACGTTGTTCACCAATCCGACCAAAAAACAGACTGAAGACTACATAACCGGTCGTTACGGCTAGCACGTGTTTCGTCAGCCTTGAACCACCGCGCAATCAATCGGACGGACACTCAGCATGATCAAAGACAGCCATACACATCACATCTCCCAGCAGTTCAACGCTGAACTGGAAGATGTTCGCAGCCACCTGCTGGAAATGGGTGGTCTGGTCGAGAAGCAAGTAAACGACGCTGTGACGGCGCTGATCGAAGCGGACTCGGGTCTGGCTCAGCGCGTTCGTGAAGTGGACGATCGCATCAACCAGATGGAACGCAACATCGACGAAGAATGCCTGCGCATTCTGGCCCGTCGTCAGCCAGCGGCGTCGGACCTGCGTCTGATCATCAGCATTTCCAAGTCGGTAATCGACCTGGAACGTATTGGTGACGAGTCCACCAAGATCGCTCGCCGCGCCATTCAGTTGTGCGAAGAAGGCGAATCGCCGCGTGGCTACGTGGAAGTGCGCCATATCAGCGATCAAGTCAGCAAGATGGTGCGTGACGCACTGGACTCGTTCGCCCGTTTCGACGCCGACCTGGCCCTGTCCGTCGCTCAATACGACAAACACATCGACCGCGAGTACAAGACCGCGCTGCGTGAGCTGGTCACTTACATGATGGAAGACCCACGCTCGATCTCCCGCGTACTCAACGTGATCTGGGCGTTGCGTTCGCTGGAGCGTATCGGCGACCATGCGCGCAACATTTCCGAGCTGGTGATCTATCTGGTACGCGGCACTGACGTGCGTCACCTGGGTCTCAAGCGCATGCAGGAAGAAGTCAAAGGTCTGTCCGCCGAAATGCCTAATGTTCCGGACTCGCCTGACGATAAGTAAGATTGCCTGAGAAAAAATGCCTGGCGAATGCCAGGCTTTTTTTTGGCTGCCCGCCGTCTTCAGGCCCCTATTTTTCTGTCACCCGCGAATAAAATGTCCCGGTGTCGTCAAACAATTTGGCAGTTGGCCACCAGCCAGCGATATGCTCGCCATTTGCGGTGAACACGCCATCAGGAGCGTCGATGAGTAAAGTCAGTGTATTGGTGGTGGATGATGCGCCGTTCATCCGCGATCTGGTGAAGAAAGGGCTGCGAAATGCCTTTCCCGGCATCACCCTGGAAGATGCCGTCAACGGCCGCAAGGCGCAGGTCCTGCTGACCAAAGAAGCCTACGACCTGGTGCTCTGCGATTGGGAAATGCCTGAAATGTCCGGTCTTGAGTTGCTGACCTGGTGCCGCCAACAGGAAAGCCTGAAAACCATGCCGTTCATCATGGTGACCAGCCGTGGCGACAAAGAGAACGTCATTCAAGCGATTCAGGCCGGTGTTTCCGATTTCATCGGCAAGCCGTTCACCAACGAGCAACTGCTGACCAAGGTCAAAAAAGCCCTGCACAAGGTGGGCAAGCTGGACGCGCTGATGAGCAACGCGCCACGGCCCAACGCGGCGTTCGCCAACGACTCGCTCGGCGCGTTGACCGGCAATCGTCCGGAAGTCGTCTCCGCCACACCGACCGCTCCCGCTCAGCCGCTGATCAAGCCTCAGGCCGCTCCGGCGGCGCCTGCTGCTGCACCTGCCGGACGTGGTCAGGGCCAGTTGCGTCTCTCCAGCGGCACCCAGCAATGCGTGATCAAGGCGCTTACGCTCAAGGAAGCGTCCCTCATCGTGCGTCGTAGCGAGGTCCTGCCGCAGATTCTGGACGGCGCAGTGCTCGATCTGGAACAGGGCGAGAACGCTGAAGTCGCGCGTCTGAACGGCTACCTGCACGCCATTGCCGCGTTCGAGCAAAAGCCGGACAGCGACTGGCTGCAACTGACCTTCCGCTTTGTTGACCAGGACACCCAGAAGCTCGACTACCTGTCGCGGCTGATTGCTCGTGGCACGGCGCAGAAGCATTTCATTCCTGGTGCGTAGTTGCCTCACTTAATCGGCTTGCGCCTTCCTGTGGGAGCCGACTTGCTGGCGAAAGCGGAGTGTCAGTCACCAGAAGAGTTGATTGATATATCGCATTCGCCAGCAAGCCGGATCCCACAATAATGCGCGTCGAGACATGGACTCATGATCGGTGCCGATTCTGTGGGAGCCAACCGGGTGGCAAATGTGGCCAGCCAGACAACACCGAATCTCCCACAGCCTTTGCATAGAATTTGCACAACCCCTCGCGCCCGACCCTGACGCGATTTCCTTGACGCTTCGTCTATTACCGATTGATACGGATAAGTCCCGTTCTATCGACATCGCTGTTAGGCTGGCTTCCATTGTTTCCCAACGCCAGGCCTATCCAGATGTTAGAGCGCTTGCTGGTGGTGTGTGTATTGGTCCTGGCTGCGCAATCGGCCGCAGCCGTCACCATCTACCGTTTTACCGACGCCAACGGAGTGGTTTCGTTTACCGACCAGCCCGTCCCCGGCGCGCAGGTGATGAAACTTCGAGAGCGCATGGTCGAGCGCATCGACAGCCAGGTGCGCCTGAGTGTCAAGAAGGCCAAGGGCACAGACAGCCTTTATGTGCGCAATGACCTCTACGCGCCGGTGGAGGTCGAGCTGAAGCTGTCAGGCGTGAAGAACGTCGTTGGCGTTGCCGATCAAGTCATCCGTCGCACGATTCCGGCCCGCAGCAATGAACGCCTGATCGCCCTCAGCCCGCAAATCCCGAGCAAGGCGATGGCCTACAAGCCCAGTCTGCGTTCGATGATGGGGGATCCGACGCGAGGTATCGCCAGCAACAGCTTGGGGTATCGGTACCCGTTGCCATGGATTGGTGGGCCGTTTCGCATCAGCCAAGGCCCCAACGGCGCCTACAGCCACGTGGGCGCGAAGAGCCGCTACGCCATCGACATTGCCATGCCGGAAGGCACGCCCATTATCGCGGCCCGCAGCGGGACGGTGATCAAGACGGAAAACAATCAGTCAGGGCGAGGTGCCAATCCTTCGGGCAACTTCGTGAGGATTCTGCACGATGACGGCACGATGGGCGTTTATCTGCACCTGAAACAAGGATCGGTGGTCGTCAAGGAAGGTGATCGTGTCGTCGTCGGCACACCGCTGGGGCGTTCCGGGAACACCGGCAACAGCACAGGTCCCCACCTGCACTTCGTGGTGCAGCGCAACGTGGGGCTGGCGCTGGAGTCGATTCCATACGAATTCGCCCAGCCGGTGCAGAGCCTGCCGAATTTTGCGATTGGTGGGAACTGAATCGCGGAACCATGTTTCATCAAATTTGTGGGAGCCGGCTTGGTGCGGGCGGCTCCCACAGATCGCGCAGCACCTGATGCATCAATCCAGCTTCAACACCTTTGCCAGCACGATTTTCGGGCCTTTCATCTTTTTGATGATGATCCGCAGACCCTCGACTTCCATCACTTCCTCTTCCTCGGGCACGCGCTTGAGGCTGTCGTAGATCAGGCCGGCCAGCGTTTCGGCTTCGACGTGGTCCAGATCGATCCCCAACAGGCGCTCGACCTTGAACAGCGGCGTATCGCCCCGCACCAGCAGCTTGCCCGGCTGATAGGCGAGGATGCCGCGCTCGGCCTTGCGGTGTTCGTCCTGAATGTCGCCGACCAGCACTTCCAGCACGTCTTCCATGGTCAAGTAGCCGATCACTTTGCCATCCGCTTCCTCAACCAGCGCGAAATGCGCGCCGCCCTGACGGAACTGCTCCAATAGGCGCGACAGCGGCATGTGTTTAGAGACGCGCTCCAGCGGACGGGTCAGTTCGGACAGGTTGAACGACTCGGGAATGTGATCCAGCGCTGCCAATTCAAGCAGCAGATCCTTGATGTGCAGCAGGCCGACGAATTCCTCGCGCTCCGAGTCGTACACCGGATAGCGGCTGAATTTGTGGCGGCGGAACATCGCCAGAATCTCTTTGAGCGGCGCGTCGGCGTAGAGAATCACCATGTCTTCGCGGGAGTTGGCCCAGTCCACCACTTCCAGCTCGCCCATTTCCACGGCCGATGCCAGCACGCGCATGCCCTGATCGCTCGGGTCCTGACCACGACTGGAGTGCAGAATAAGCTTGAGCTCTTCGCGGCTGTAGTGGTGCTCATGGTGCGGCCCCGGCTCGCCTTGGCCCGCAATGCGCAGAATGCCGTTGGCGCTGGCGTTGAGCAGGTAAATCGCCGGGTACATGATCCAGTAAAACAGGTACAGCGGGACCGCTGTCCACAGCGACAGCAGCTCTGGTTTGCGAATGGCCCAGGATTTGGGCGCCAGTTCGCCGACCACGATGTGCAGGTAAGAGATGACAAAGAACGCGGTGAAGAACGACACGCCCTTGACTACTTCAGGCGAGCTGACGCCCACGGTTTCCAGCAACGGTGCCAGCAGATGCGCGAAGGCAGGCTCGCCGACCCAGCCCAGGCCCAGTGAGGCGAGGGTGATACCCAACTGACAGGCCGATAGATAGGCGTCGAGTTGGCTGTGTACCGTGCGCAGAATACGGCCTCGCCAGCCGTTTTGCTCGGCGATGGCCTCCACGCGAGTGGAGCGCAGTTTGACCATGGCGAACTCTGCCGCAACGAAAAAGCCGTTGAGCAGGACCAGAATCATTGCAAAGAGAATCATGCCGAAGTCGGCGAAAATTGAAGCCAGGCTAATACCAGGGGAAGGGTCCATGATGGAGTTTTGCAGGTTCCGTTTTGAAAAAAGAGATGAAATAAGCCCTCACAAATGGAGGGCCTAAGCAGCGCAATTTAGCGGCTATCTGCCGCCATTACTAGGGTTTGGTCATCTGTAGTGGGGCGAAGTTGCAGATAAACACACTGCCTTTCCCCAGTACGCTGTTGATTTCCAGCACGCCACGGTGACGCAACAGCACGTGTTTGACGATCGCCAGACCCAGCCCCGTGCCGCCGGTGTTGGACGCGCGGCTGGAGTCGACGCGGTAGAAGCGCTCGGTCAGTCGGGGGATGTGCTTGCTGTCGATGCCGATGCCCGAATCCTGCACGCTCAGGTGAGCGCCGCGTCCGTCTGCCCACCAGCGGATGCGGATCTTGCCCTCGGCAGGCGTGTATTTCACGGCATTGAAGATCAGGTTGGAAAACGCGCTGCGCAATTCCGCTTCGCTGCCCTTGAGGCTGACCTCGTCCTCGATCTCCAGCGAGATCTGCTGATTCTTGCTGCCGGACAGCGCCTGAGCATCGTTGGTGATGCTCTGCAACAGCGGCTTCACGGCGACCGGCTGGTTGTCCGACGGATAATCCGTGGCTTCGAGCTTGGCCAGCAATAACAGATCGCTGAGCAACGTCTGCATGCGCCCGCCCTGTTGCTGCATCTGTTGCAGCGCCCTGACCCAGCGCGGGTTCACCTCTTCGACGTTATCGAGCAGCGTTTCGAGATAGCCACAAATCACCGTCAACGGTGTGCGCAGTTCGTGGGACACGTTGGCCACGAAGTCTTTGCGCATTTGTTCGAGCTGGTGAAGCCGCGTCACATCGCGCACCAACATCAAGTGCTCGTTATTGCCGTAGCGCGTGATCAGCATCTGAATGCGCATGCGGTCATTGGCGGGCGAGGGGATTTCCAGCGGCTCGGCGTAGTTGCCTTGCTCGAAATACTCTTTGAAGCGCGGATGCCGCACCAGGTTGGTCACCGGCTGGCCGCTGTCCTGTGGGGTTTTCAGGCCCAGCAGGGTTTCGGCGGCACGGTTCCACCATTCCAGGTTGCCCTCGCTGTCGAGCATGATGACGGCGTCTTTCAGCGCGGCGGTGGATTCCTGAACCCGGTCGATGACCGCTTGAAGACGTCCGCGCACGCGCTGATCGCGGCGTTGCAGATGGTAGATGCTGTCGAAGACGTCGCCCCACAGACCGTAGCCGTCTGGCGGCGGCTCATCGGGTTTGTGGTTGCGCAGCCAGTCGTGCAGGCGCAGCAGTTGTTTGAGGGTCCAGGCCAGATAAACGCCCAGACCGATCGCCAGGCACCAACCGTAATGCCCGCTGACCAGCCCGGCCAGCAGCGAGGCTGTGACCAAAAGCAGCAAGTGGCGGATCAGGGTGCCATGCCAGTTGTGATTCAATTAACGCGTCCTTGTCTTACAGCGTAATGCTGACCTTCTCCAAAAGCGTTCTCAGCTTTTGGTGGAGAAACGGTAGCCAGTGCCGCGGACGGTTTGTACCAGATTTTCGTAAGCATCGCCGAGGGCTTTGCGCAGACGACGAATGTGCACGTCGACGGTGCGTTCTTCAACGTACACGTTGCCGCCCCAGACCTGATCCAGCAACTGGCCACGGGTGTAGGCGCGTTCCTGGTGTGTCATGAAGAACTGCAACAGGCGGTATTCGGTCGGACCCATCTCGGCAGGTTTGCCGTCGATGGTCACGCGGTGGCTGATCGGGTCGAGCAACAGGCCGCCCACTTCGATTGGCGACTCGCCGTCGTTGGGGCCTGCGCGACGCAGCACGGCCTTGAGGCGTGCAACCAGTTCGCGAGGGGAAAACGGTTTGGTGATGTAGTCGTCGGCGCCGACTTCCAGACCCTGAATCTTGTTGTCCTCTTCGCCTTTGGCCGTGAGCATGATGATCGGGATGTCACCGGTCAACTCATCGCGCTTCAGGCGGCGCGCCAGCTCGATGCCGGACGTGCCGGGCAGCATCCAGTCGAGCAGGATCAAATCGGGTTTGCGGTCAACGATCACGGCGTGGGCTTGCTGAGAATTCTCTGCCTCCATGCAGTCATAGCCGGCCATTTCCAGTGCGACGGCGATCATCTCGCGAATCGGCGCTTCGTCGTCGACGATCAGAATGCTCCTGCCAACCATGCCTCGAACCTCATGTCATTTAACTGTCTTGGGGCGCATTAGATAACGGAATTATTGCAGTCGTGTGACAGGTTAGCGGGAACGAGGCGCGATGTCCGGGCTAGAGCTAGACTATCGGTCCTGTCCTACAACGTTTGTCCAAACAACGACTAATAAAAAGAGGATGTATCTATGGCTAAAATTTCTAATGCTGTCCTGGGACTCTTGACCGCTGCCGCGCTGGCTTCATCCGGTATGGCGTTCGCGCATCATCAGGCAGAAACGAAGGATGGCGTGCTCGTCGACAAGAAAGGCATGACCCTCTACACCTTCGACAAGGACACCTCCGCCGGGAAGTCGGTGTGCAACGACCAATGCGCAACCAACTGGCCGCCGCTGGTGGCCGACGCGACTGACAAGGCCGAGGGCGACTGGACCATCATCAAGCGCGACGACGGCGCTTCGCAGTGGGTTTATAAAGGCAAGCCGCTCTACACCTTCAAAAACGACAAGGCCGCTGGCGACAAGATCGGCGACGGCAAGGGCGATGTCTGGCACGTCGCCAAGCCCTGACCCGACGTAGCGCGCTGAGCTGGCCCGTTCGGGTCAGCGCAGCGCGTAATCCACCACGATTCCGACGAAAATCGCCAGCCCCGCCCAATGGTTGTGCAAAAACGCCTTGAAGCAGGCTTGTGGGTCTTTGTAACGTGTCGACCAGAACTCCCAGCCAAAGCACGCCGCTGCCACCACCAAGCCAAGAAAGAAGTACAACCCCAACTCAAAGCGTGAACCGGCCAGCATCAGGCAGAACAGCGCCAGGCCTTGCAGCGTGAGGATGATCACGCGGTCGGCATCACCGAACAGCACGGCGGTGGATTTCACGCCGATCTTCAGGTCGTCTTCGCGATCCGTCATGGCGTAGTAGGTGTCGTAGCCCACTGTCCAGAGCAGGTTGGCGATGTACAGCAGCCAGGCTGCGGCAGGCAGATCGCCGGTCTCTGCGGTGAACGCCATCGGCATGCCCCAGGAGAACGCCGCGCCCAGCACCACTTGCGGGTAATAGGTGTAACGCTTCATAAAGGGATACGTTGCCGCCAGCGCCAGACCGCCGAACGACAGCCAGACGGTCGTCGCATTGGTCAGCAGCACCAGCGCAAAGCTCAGGCCCACCAGCACCGCAAACAGAATCAGCGCTTCTTTCGAGGTGACCTTTCCGCTGACCAGCGGGCGCAGTTCAGTGCGTTTGACGTGGCCATCGACCTTGCGATCAGCGAAGTCATTGATCACACAACCCGCCGCGCGCATCAGAAACACGCCGATCACGAAAATCAGCACATTGCCCAGCGAAGGCGAGCCTTTACCCGCGATCCACAGCGCCCACAGCGTCGGCCACAGCAGCAGGTAAACGCCGATGGGCTTTTCGATGCGCATCAGTTGGATGAAGTCCCAGGCCCGTGGGTGCAGGCGATTGAGGGATTTGAGCAGCGACAGGTACATCAGTGGCGCTCCTTGTGGGAGTCGGACGTCTGATCGATGGCGCGCCAGACGGTCGACAAAAACACTTCGGCCACCAGAATGCTCAACGGCCCTCGGCTGAAGCAGGAACGACGACCCCATAAACCTTCTGTGGTGTCGGCGTCGGGCAGCCAGCGTGCGGGGTATTGGCAGATTTGCAACGGGCCGCGTGCGAACGCCCGGTCACTGAACAGCAGTTCGCCCAGCGAGCGTGTGCCCAACTCATCCATGTGCAGGCCGTCCTGTTCCAGTGCGGCGCGCCCGGCGACACTGCGCGCGAACACCCACTTTTCGCCATGACCCAACAGATAGACTTCTCGCACCCAGCCCTCGCTGCCTTCGGGCAACTGCAAGGCAGCGCATTCATCGGCGCGCAGGCGTTGCCAGCCCTCGAACAGGGGCCTCACGCTGAAGCCATCGTGAGACAACCGCGTGAGGCGGCGGGTGAGGGAGTCTTCGTGGAACAGCCACTCAAGAACGCCAGGCTTGGGGGATTCGATCAGTTGATCGCGCAACAGCCATTCGGGCGACGGACATGCAGGATTTTGCTGGATCACGGTGGGCAAATATTGGCGGCAATCGAGGCGGCGAGCTTAGCATGATTGAGGATTCTGGCCGACGACCGGCGCCGATCATCCGCATCAATGAAGCTTGCGTCCGCACGCGTCGATCAGTAAAACGCCCAGACCCGATCGAAAAAGTGTGCGGCGCCAGTCCTGGAGTCATAGCCACGTGGTTGGGCACGTATAGCCTGAGAACCGAGAGAACCGACCGATGAAAAAGTGGCAATGCATTGTCTGTGGCCTGATTTACAACGAAGCCGATGGCTGGCCGGATGACGGCATCGCTCCGGGCACCCGCTGGGAGGACGTACCGGAAGACTGGCTCTGCCCGGATTGTGGCGTCGGCAAAATGGATTTCGAGATGATCGAAATCGCCTGATTTTCTGTCTTTGAATGACCTTGGAGGAATGAATGAACGCGCCTGTAGTGATCATTGGTACTGGCCTGGCGGGCTACAACCTGGCCCGCGAGTTTCGCAAGCTCGACAGCGAAACGCCGCTATTGCTGATCACGGCTGACGACGGCCGTTCCTACTCCAAGCCCATGCTCTCCACCGGCTTTGGCAAGAATAAAGAGGCGGATGGCTTGAGCATGGCCGAACCTGGCGCGATGGCCGATCAGCTCAAGGCCGAAGTGCGCACGCACACGCGCGTCAGCGGCATTGATCCGGGCCACAAGCGGTTGTGGATCGGCGAAGAGGCGGTTCCCTATCGCGATCTGATTCTGGCGTGGGGTGCGGAAACCGTGCGTGTGCCGGTCGAGGGTGATGCGGGCGATGCGATCTTTCCGATCAATGATCTGGAGGATTACGCGCGTTTTCGTGCTGCGGCGGCGGGCAAGCGTCGGGTGCTGATCCTCGGCGTCGGGCTGATTGGCTGCGAATTTGCCAATGACCTGATGCTCGGTGGCTATGAGGTCGATCTTGTGGCGCCTTGTGAGCAAGTCATGCCGACCCTGTTGCATCCTGCCGCTGCGGCAGCCGTTCAGGTGGGGCTGGAGGGGCTGGGCGCACGTTTCCATTTGGGGCCAGTTCTAACCCGGTTGGTGCGTGTTGAGGACGGCCTTGAAGCGCACCTGTCCGATGGCGAAGTGCTGCGCTGCGATCTGGTGGTCTCGGCGATTGGACTACGTCCCCGCGTGGATCTGGCAGCAGCGGCGGGTCTCGAAACCGGACGAGGGGTGGTGGTAGATCGCCATTTGAAAACATCCCACGCCAATATCTATGCCCTGGGCGATTGCGCCGAGGTCGACGGTCTCAATTTGTTGTACGTCATGCCACTGATGAGTTGCGCTCGCGCATTGGCGCAAACCCTCGCCGGAACACCGACGGCGGTGAAGTACGGCCCGATGCCCGTCACCGTGAAAACCCCGGTTTGCCCGTTGGTGGTCTCTCCCGTGCCAAAGGGGTTGGAGGGTGCCTGGAGCATCGAAGGGCAGGGCGCCGACATCAAGGCCCTGTGTCACGATGCCGACGGCAACCTGCTGGGTTATGCCCTCACCGGGGCCGCGGTGATGGACAAACTGGCGCTGAACAAGGTGCTGCCGCCCCTCTTGGCGTAAATACTTGTCGTTCTGTCGGATAAGGCACGTTTTTGAGGGGACAAACGTCGCTCTCGTACTGGCGCCGGGTTCAGCGGCATGCCATCCTCATTCCGGTCTGCCGCTACGTAGAGCCGTCGCGGCACCTGCTCGCAGTCCTTCTCGGCTGCACGGGACATAAAAACAAAAACCGTAAAAGAGGCTTCATATGCGTAAACCAGAACTCGCAGCCGCTATCGCTGAAAAAGCAGATCTCACCAAAGAACAAGCCAGCCGCGTCCTCAATGCCATCCTGGAAGAAATAACAGGTGCCTTGCACAAAAAGGACAGCGTGACTCTGGTCGGCTTCGGCACCTTCCTGCAGCGCCATCGCGGCGCACGCACCGGCAAAAACCCACAAACCGGTGAGCCGGTCAAAATCAGGGCTAGTAACACCGTTGCGTTCAAGCCAGGCAAGTTTCTGAAAGACAGCGTCAATCCGTAACGAACCGCTGAGCGCCTTGCGGAAGGCGGACAGCGCGCAAATGGGCATACCTGAGACCGGGATGCCCATTTTTATTGGCTGCGATTGTCTATCCCGCCACTTTGCGACCGGCGAGTTCTGCTCGCTCATTTCGCCTCAAGGCTCGCTACACTGCCGCTGGATGCGGAATTCGCATCGGATCGGTAGAGGCGTTGGACATGAAGTTTCGTTTTCTTCTCTGGATGCTGGGCCTTTTGATGGCCCGGGCCAGCCGCAACAATCCCGCGTTCCAGCAACAACTGGCGGGCAAGGAGCTGACCTTTCAACTACAGACCAGCGACGGCAAAGTTGCCCGGCATTTTGTGGTGCGTGATCAGCGAGTCAGTAGCCGGGGAGGCTCTGTGGCGTCGCCCGCCTTTGCCATCGCGTTCAAGGATGCCGCCTACGGCTTCGACACGATGCAGGCGAAGAACAAGCAACTGGCGTTCATGCAGGGGATTCAAAACAAAGACATCCAGGTCACCGGGAATACGGGACTGGTGATGTGGTTTCAGGGGCTGACGAAGTATTTGAAGCCGCGCAAGAAGAAAGCGTAATCCGAGGTGCCGATGGATTTACGCCTTATCTGTAGGAGCCGGCTTGCTGGTGAAGGCGGTGGGTCAGTTATGGATGAGTGAACTGTCCCGCCGCATTCGCGACCAAGGCGGCTCCCACTGTGATACGTGTCGAACGATGGATTTATGATCGGCGCGGATTCTGTGGGAGCCGGCTTGCTGGCGAATGCGATAGACCCGCCAACATAGAATCTCCTACAGGGACCGCCTCAATCCGGAGCCGTCAGTGAAACTGCGAAGCCAGCTCGCGCAGTAGCACTTCGGCTTCCAGCACCTTTTGCACAACGTCTTCGGCTTTTTCACGCGGCAGGTCCAGGCGCTCGAACAATTCGTCCGGGATGCTCTCCTTCGGACCTGAGCCGATGCCTTCCTTGCGCAGCAGGCGTACCGCCAGACACACCAGGTTGGCGTACTCGTGGTGCTCGCCTGCGTAGTGCGGGTCATGCTGGAAGCGCAGCGCGGTGGCCAGCTCTTCAGGCATGTCCCAGTTGCGCATCAGCCAGGAGCCGATTTGCTCGCGGGTGATGCCCAGCAGGTGCTGCTCCACGAAACTGTGATGCAGGTGCGGGTTGACCTCGATCTGACGGCAGATCAGCGAGAAGTGCGGCGGAAACACGTGGGCCAGTAACAGGTAGCCAAAGTTGTGCAACAGGCCCGCCAGATACGTCAGACCGCTCTCCGGGCGCTTGGCGCGCGGCATGGCGCGGGTCAGGCCCTCGATGACCGCAGCGGTGTAGATCGACTGCTGCCAGTACGGCGTGGCGTGCTGAGGATGATCTTTCGGCAGTGCCAGGGTTTTGCCCAGCGCCAGACCCAGGGCCAGGTTGATCACCAGATCGAAGCCCAGCACGCGAACGATAGCGTCTTCGACCGAGCGAATCTTGCCCGCCGAGCCGTAATATGGCGATGCGGCCCAGCTCACCACTTGGGCGGCCAGCGCCGGATCGGTCTCGACCACGCCGGTAATGTCATCGATGGTGGCGTCCGGGTCGACCCGCAGCTTGATGATTTTTTGCGCGGTGTCGGCAAGCGGCGGGATCTCCACGGTCGCTTCCAGGCGCTGCTGGATGCGGCGAGCGGTGAAGTTCTGCACAGCCTTGGTGATTTCGTCGCGGTCGTCGTCAGGGCGGGTGAGGTTCGGTTGCACCGAGGTCACTGGCTCACCGAAGGTGGCAGCGCTGGCTTTGCTCAACAGGGCCTTGAAGTCATCGCTGCTGATTTCCAGCAACAGGCCAGGCTCACCCGAGTCGATCAGGACGGTCGGCTCCAGCAGCAGGCGTTCATCGTAGAGGCATGGCGAACTGGTCAGGGCAGGCAAAGCAGGCAGAACGCGCAGGCTGTGTTTACCCAGCATCTGATCGAGGTGATCCTGCGACACAGCGGTCAGCTTGCGTCCGGTCAATTCGGTAATGCGATTCAAATCCAACAGCTGGTTTTGTGGAAACAGGACCAGCAACGCGCCCACGGTGTCATGGACTAGAATGGCCTGCACCTTTTGCGCGGTGGGGAGCGTTTCGTCGTCCATGACTTCGCGGTAGCTGATGGAAGCTTTGCCAAGCAGCTGCCGGATGACAGACGGGGCGTGTTGGGTTGCGTCGATTTGGGCAACTTCTGTCATGGCCTGTATCCAGATTCCTACAATTGCTGAAGTATAACCAGCTTAGTTGTTCTATAGGTGAGACACGTTCTTAATGCTGACCACTTCACACTTGGCCGTATTGCTGGCCGTGTCGCAGCCAGCGTTCCAGCAGCGGACTCACGTGTTGGGGCCAGCGCTCCAGTAAAGCCTGGGCCGCGTCCCTGACGGCGGGCAGCAAGTCTGCGTCGCGCATCAAATCGGCAACCTTGAATTGCAGCAAGCCCGTTTGTCGGGTTCCCAGCATTTCACCCGGCCCGCGAAGCTCCAGATCCTTTTCCGCAATCACGAAGCCATCGTTAGTTTCACGCATGATCCCCAGTCGCTGCTTGCCGATCTGCGACAGCGGCGGGTGATACAGCAGCACGCAGTGACTGACTGCGCTGCCGCGTCCGACTCGCCCGCGCAACTGGTGAAGCTGTGCCAGACCGAGCCGTTCCGGGTTCTCGATGATCATCAGGCTGGCGTTGGGAACGTCCACGCCAACTTCGATCACGGTAGTAGCTACGAGCAGCTGCAAATTGCCTAGCTTGAATTCGGCCATTACTGCCGCTTTTTCCGCAGGCTTCATGCGCCCGTGGATCAATCCAACCTTGAGTTCGCCCAACGCACTGGTGAGTTCTTCGAAGGTCGTCTCGGCGGCTTGGCAGGTCAGCTCCTCGGATTCTTCGATCAGCGTACAGACCCAATACGCCTGACGGCCTTCTGCGCAGGCATTGCGCACCCGTTCCACGACTTCGATGCGGCGGCTGTCGGCGACCAATACCGTGTTGACGGGCGTGCGGCCCGGCGGCAATTCGTCAAGGATCGAGGTGTCGAGATCGGCGTAAGCGCTCATGGCCAGCGTCCGAGGAATTGGCGTTGCGGTCATGATCAACTGATGCGGGCACATCAGGCCGCCCACACCCTTTTTGCGCAGGGCCAAGCGCTGCTGAACGCCAAAGCGATGTTGTTCATCGATGATCACCAGGGCGAGGTTCTTGAATTGCACTTCGTCCTGAAACAGCGCGTGAGTGCCGACGACCATCGGCGCTCCATTGGCGATTTGCTCAAGAGACGCGGCCCGGGCCTTGCCTTTGAGCTTGCCCGCCAGCCACGCAGTCTCGATGCCCAGTGGCTCAAGCCAACGGGTGAAATTGAGGTAGTGCTGCTCAGCCAGAATTTCAGTGGGAGCCATCAGTGCGACCTGATAACCCGCTTCCAGCGCCTGCAATGCAGCAAGGGCGGCGACCACCGTTTTGCCCGCGCCCACATCGCCTTGAATCAGCCGCAGCATGGGTTCCTGCTGGCTGAGGTCGTAGGCGATTTCCTTGCCGACCCGTTGCTGCGCGCCGGTCGGTGGGAAGCCCAGATTGGCCAGGAACTGTTTGGGCAAGCGCTTGGCAATGGGCAGTGCAGGCGCGCGCTGGGAGCGCAGACTCTCCCGCAGGCGCTGTTGCGACAGTTGATGGGTCAGCAGCTCTTCAAACGCCAGCCTGTGTTGAGCCCAGTGGTGGCCCAGCGCAAGTTCTTCGACGTCCGCGTTAGCCGGTGGGTGATGCAGGTAGCGAATCGCGTCGGCCAGTGGCGCGAGCTGGTAGTCGCGGGCCAGTTCTTCAGGCAGCCAGTCGGGCAGGCTTCGCGGGCCGAGCATGCCGAGGCTCTGTTGGCACAACTGGCGCAGCCGTTGCTGCGTCAGCCCTTCTGTTGTCGGGTAGATCGGCGTGAGCGTCTGCTCGACGGCGACGTGTTCCTCGCCGGTAATCGAGCGATATTCAGGGTGATAGATTTCAAGCCCTGAAGCGCCGGGCCTTGCTTCGCCGTAGCAACGCACGTGGGTGCCTCGTTTAAGGCCCTCTTTCTGTGCGTTGCTGAAGTGGTAGAAGCGCAGGCTCAAGACACCCGTGCCGTCACCGAGGCGCACCAGGAGACTGCGACGTTTGCCCATCACCACGTCGGCGCCGCTGACCACGCCTTCAATTACCGCATCCTGGCCGGGCCGCAGCGCGCCGATGGGCACGACGCGGGTGCGGTCCTGATAACGCAGGGGCAGGTGAAACAGGACGTCCTGAATGTTCTCAAGACCCACCTTCGCCAGCTTTTCCGCCATGGCCTCACCGACGCCCTTGAGCGCCGTGACCGAGACGTGGGACAGCTCTGTCATACCGCCACTTAGCTCGCTTGGGCCTGGGCTTTAGGGCGAGCGACGGAGCACAGACGGATCGAGTCGGCGAGGATTTCGATGGCCTTGGGGCGCGGGAAGCTCGCGCGCCATGCGATGGCCACGGTACGGAACGGCACGGGCGCAGACAGCGGACGGACCTCAATCACGCCGGGAGCGTAATGGTGGCTGTCGACGGCCGACATCGGCAGGATCGAAACCCCAAGACCCGATGCGACCATGTGGCGAATGGTTTCCAGAGAGCTGGATTCGACCGTCGTGTGCTTGGCGCTGTCGCCGCCCTTGACCAGTGTCGGACAGGCTTCCAGCACCTGATCGCGGAAGCAGTGGCCTTCACCCAGAAGCAGCAGGCTCTTGTCATTGAGCGCCGAGGCGTCGATGGTTTCTTTCTGCGTCCATGGATGATCGGAAGGCATCAGCACGTAGAACGGCTCGTCGTACAGCGACATGGTCAGTACGTCTGCTTCGTTGAACGGCAGGGCGATAATGATCGCGTCAAGCTCGCCATTGCGCAGCTTATCGCGCAATACGTGAGTGAAGTTTTCTTCGATGTACAACGGCATTTGCGGGGCGACCCGATGCAGTTGCGGAATCAGGTGCGGAAAGAGGTAAGGGCCAACGGTGTAGATCGCGCCGACTTTGAGTGGAGCCGTCAGTTGGTTCTTGCCGGTCTGGGCGAGTTCACGAATGCCTTGAGCTTGTTCGAGCACTTTCTGTGCCTGAGCCACGATGCCCTCGCCAACCGGCGTAAGACGTACCGCACTCTTGCTGCGCTCGAAAATCAGCACACCGAGTTCATCTTCCAGCTTCTTCACGCCCACCGACAGGGTCGGCTGGCTGACATGGCAGCGCTCGGCGGCGTGGCCGAAGTGCTGCTCTTGAGCGAGGGTAACGATATAGCGCAATTCTGTGAGGGTCATAGCGTGCGTCCATGAAGTTGCGGCCCCAGCATAGCGGGTGCAATCGATAGACGCACGTTATCAAGCCCTCTGTTGTCGCAAAATCAGCGTTTCAGCGTTTATCCAGGGAATAAACGAAGGGCGCGACGACTTCCAGCGTGCCATTGTTGAGTAATTCGGCCGGTGGTTTAGGCAACGGCTGGGCGCGACGAATCATTTCCAGCGTGGCCCGGTCCAGTGCCGCACTGCCTGAGCCGCCCGCGATTTCGTAGGACAGCACGCGGCCTTCGCCATCGACGACGAAGCGCAGGCGGTTGATGCCTTGCATGCCGCGACGACGTGCGTCCTCCGGATAGCGCTTGAATTTGGCCAGGTGGCGCAACAGATCACCCTGCCAGCTAGGCAGTGCGGTGCTCGGCGGCGCCGGCGGCGCCGCTTCAGGTGCTGCCGATTTTTCAGGCTTGGCGTTGGACGGCGGAGTGTCTACCGGTTTTTCATCGGCAGGCTTCTCTTCCTTCGGCGGCTCGACCTTTTTCACCGGCTTCGGTGGCTGAGGTTTCGGCTTTGGCTTGACCGGTTTTGGAATCGCGATTTCCGGTTTTGGCGCTTCAGCGATAGGCGGAATCGGCAGTTGTTCTTCCGGTGCCGGAGGCTGCGGCGGCTGAACCACTTTGGGCGGTGGTGGCGGAGCGGGCTCTGGGACGGGCGCCAGCTCGATCATCATCGCAGCCGGTGGCAGCTCGATGGCCTGCGGGGCGGACCAGTGCAACGCAACGAAAATCGCCACGGCATGGGCCGCCAGCACCAACAACAGACTACCGCTATAGCGCGTCAGTTTTTGGCGCGTATTGATCATTTCTTACCAACCGTCTCAAGACCCACCAGACCGACTTTCAGGTAACCGGCACCGCGCAGGAGGTTCATGACTTCCATCAGATCGCCGTAATCCACGCCCTTGTCGGCCTGGAAGAAAATCGTTGTGTCTTTCTTGCCCTTGGTCTTGGCGTCCAGCACCGGGCCGATCTGCTCGCGTGCGACTTTCTCGTCGCCCAGGTACAGGCTCTGGTCGGCCTTGACGCTCAGGAAGACGGGTTTCTCGGGCCGGGGTGCGGGTTTCGCCGTAGACGCGGGCAGGTCGACCTTGATGTCCACCGTGGCCAGAGGCGCCGCCACCATGAAGATGATCAGCAGCACCAACATGACGTCAATGAACGGCGTCACGTTGATTTCGTGGTTCTCGGCGAGGTCGTCGCCACCTTCGTTAAGATGCAGGCCCATGGTTTACCCCATCTTGACCATGTGCGGCTGCTGATTGCGGTCAGCGGCTGGCTGGTGGTCCAGGTCGCGGCTGACCAGCAGCAGCACCTGCGCCGAGGCGTCGGAAACCTGCGCCTTGTAGCCCGCGATTGAGCGAGCGAAGACGTTGTAGATGACAACCGCAGGAATCGCGGCGACCAAGCCCAGTGCCGTGGCCAGCAGCGCCTCGGCGATACCGGGTGCTACGACAGCGAGGTTGGTGGTCTGGGTTTTGGCGATGCCGATGAAGCTGTTCATGATGCCCCACACGGTGCCGAACAGACCTACGAACGGGGCGGTTGAACCGATGGTGGCGAGAACGCCGGTGCCCATGCTCATGTTGCGACCGCAGGCTGCGACCAGGCGCTCCAGTCGGAAGCTGACGCGTTCCTTGATGCCCTCGCGCTCGCGGCTGTTGGCCGACAGGTGCATTTCTTCCATGGCGTCGTGAACCAGCAGGTTGGCCAGCGTGCCTTCTTTCTTGGCACCCGCAGCGGCCTCGTCCAGTGTGCGAGCGCGTTTAAGGGCAGCGATTTCGCCTTTCAGGCGACGCTTGGCGCCCAGCAACTCAAGGCCTTTGGCGATCCAGATGGTCCAGGTGATGATCGATGCAACAGCGAGGCCGATCATGACCGCTTTAACGATAATGTCTGCGTTCTTGTACATGCCCCAAGGCGACAAGTCGTGGGACATGCCCAGGCTGTTGTCTTCGGCAGCGGCTTCCAGCGATTCAGTCGGCGCGGGTGCAGCGGGATCCTGAACGGCTGGCGCGGCATTGGTGTCCACTGGTGTGGCGGGTGCCGGAGCGGCAGACTGCACGGCCGACGCTTGTGCTGGAGCGGAAGAGTCAGCGAGCGCGACAGGGGCCAGCATCAGGCTGAACAGCAGCGCTGCGATAGCGCGCCCTGCACGCGGCAGGCCTGAAGACGTGATAGACGAAGCGGGGGATTGAGTACGTGTCATGCTGGCCCGACCTGATATGAAAAAGGTATTTCGTTCTGAATGCGTCACGCTGCGCGAGGCGAGCGGAGAAGAACAAAGGGCCGACATTATTGCAAGTAATTCTTGTTAACAAAAGTAATAGAGTATCTTTTTTTAACATAAACGCGTCCCGATGGTCGCTTGGCGCCCTTGTTTCATGGGGGCGAGCCTACTTTTCATGTGGAGATTGGTCATGACAGCGCCATCCGTTTTGATTGCAGGATGTGGCGACATTGGCGGGAGGCTGGCCGCACAAATCCAGCCTCAAGGCTGGACGGTGTATGGCTTGCGCAGAAATATCGCCAAGCTGCCACGCGGGGTGCGCGGCGTCAGTGGTGACTTGTTCGATGCGCGCATGCCTGACCAGTGGCCAGAAGGGCGCATCGACTATCTGGTGTATTGCGCCACGCCGACCGAGCGTGACGAAGCAGGATATCGCGCGGCGTATGTACAAGGTTTGCGCCATGTACTGGGCTGGATCGAGCGCAGCGGGCAAAGGCCCAGACGGATTTTCTTCGTGTCCAGCAGCAGCGTTTACGGACAGCAGGAGGGTGAATGGATTGACGAGACTTCACCCGCCGAGGGATCCGGTTTCTCGGGGCAGGTCATGCGCGAGGCAGAACGGGTCGCGCTCGAAAGTGGTTGGCCCGCCAGCATTGTCAGGCTGACGGGCATTTATGGACCGGGGCGCAGCGATCTGATGAATCGAGTGCGGCAAGGGTACAGCGTTGCGGTCGAGCCACCTTTATATGGCAACCGGATTCACGCCGACGACGCGGCAGGCCTGTTGGCGTTTTTGCTGCAAGCGGACGCGAAGGGTGTGGCGCTGGAAGAGTGTTATCTGGGTGTGGATGACGCGCCCGTGCCACTGGCCGAGGTGGTCGACTGGATGCGGCAGCGGTTGGGCGTGACGCAATGGTCGGACGAGAACAGCGTCAGGCGTGCGGGAAGCAAGCGTTGCAGCAATACCCGGGCGAAAGCGCTGGGCTGGGTGCCACGGTATGCGACGTATAAAGAGGGGTATGAGGCGATGTTGGGCAGCAGCCCGGATTGATCAGCGTATTGGGATATGTCTGTGGGAGTGAGCTCGCTCACGAAGGCGCTGTTTCAGACACCGCCAATGTGACTGATCCAATTCTTTCGTGAGCGAGCTCACTCCCACAGGCTGCATGTTTGCCAAGTGTCAGTTCTTCTCTAACACCCAATGCCGCTCGCCCGGACGCAGGTCCGGCATTTCGGTCGGTTGTGCGTTGTTCACGGCCTGGAAAATCTCCAGTTGCTTGCCTTGACGCACAAAAACCCAAGGGTTGCCGCGCTCGTTTCTTTCCAGCCACATGCTGTCGTATTCGCCGCTCATGGCCGCGCAATCGCCTGCCAGACACAGGGCGTAACGATCGTTGCCCGGCAAGCCGCTCACGCTGCCATCGGGTTCGAACTCGACTACGCTGCCTTGGCCTTCGCCATTGACGATGGTCCATTTACCGCCCAGGTACGCGGTGTATAGCGCGCGCTCGAAGCTGCTGCCCGGCTGCGCACCGGCCTGTGCAGGTTCTTTCGGCATGCGGAAGTGTTGCTCGGGGCCGGAATCGCTGGCGCTTTGTACCAGTTCGTCGCTCTTGAGTTTCAACTCGTCCGATGCGCTGCCGTAAACGTTGACCTTCCAGGCGCCATTCGGGTCCTTGGCGATCTTGCCATCGGTCAGCTCGAAACCGTTATAAGACGTGGCCTGCCCGGCCGCCGTGTTGATGTTCCACTCCAGCGTTGGGCCGTACGCCAGCAGCGACTGGCGCAAGTTGCCGCCTTCAGCCGCAGCGTCGATGGCTGCCTGGTTGATCCAGACGCCGTCAGGCGTTTTGTTGGAGTGGCTGGCACAACCGCTCAGCAGCGCGGCCAACAGCGAGAGGGCGAACGCGACGCGCATGGGCATGGCGGAGTCCTTCCTTTGTTCTGAGGGGGCGGAGCGCACATGCGCTCCGCGAGGGGTTTTACTCGATGACCAGCACGGCGTCCATTTCGACCTGCGCGCCGCGTGGCAGAGCGGCTACGCCGATGGCTGCGCGAGCCGGATAAGGCTGTTCGAAGTATTTGCCCATGATTTCGTTGACCTTGGCGAAGTGGCTCAGGTCGGTCAGGAAGATGTTCAGCTTGACGATGTCCTTGAACGAACCGCCTGCGGCCTCAGCAACAGCCTTGAGGTTTTCGAAGACCTGAACGGTCTGGGCTTCGAAGCCTTCGACCAGCTCCATGGTTTTCGGGTCCAGTGGAATCTGGCCGGACATGTAGACGGTATTGCCAGCTTTGATCGCCTGGGAGTACGTGCCGATGGCGGCAGGGGCTTTGTCGCTGGAGATAACGGTCTTGCTCATGAAAAACTCCTGTTGGCGGTTGGCTACGCGCGCATGCGGGTGATGCGGATCACCCCGGTCAGGGCGCGCAGTTTCTTGATCACGCGGGCCAGATGCACGCGGTCGTGCACGCTGACCACCAGTTGGACCACGCTGATACGACCATCGCGCTCGTCCATGCTGATTTTCTCGATGTTGCCGTCGGCGGCGTTGACGCTGCTGGCCAGCAGTGCGATCAGCCCGCGCTGATGCTCCAGTTCCACGCGCAGCTCGACATTGAATTCGCCGGTGACGTCCTTGGCCCAGGAAAGCTGGATGCACTTTTCCGGGTTGTGGCGGATTTCACTGATGTTGCGACAGTTGTCCAGGTGCACGACCATGCCTTTGCCCGCTGAAAGGTGGCCGACAATCGGGTCGCCCGGAATCGGCGTGCAACACTTGGCGTAGCTGAGTACCAAGCCTTCGGTCCCGCGAATCGCCAGCGGCCCTTCGGCGTTCGGCAGTTCTTCGGTTTCGCTGGCCAGGAGACGGCGGGCCACAACGTAGGCCATGCGATTACCCAGCCCGATGTCTTCGAGGAGGTCTTCGATGACCTCGACCCGGTACTCGGTGAGGATCGCTTGCAGACGCTCGTGGGGGATTTTTTCCAGGCTGCTGTCGAAGCCGTTCAGCACTTTGTTCAGCAGTCGCTCGCCCAAACTGATGGATTCCGAGCGGCGTTGCAGTTTGAGGGCATGACGGATGTGGGTCCGTGCCTTGCCGGTGACCACGAAGTTGAGCCAGGCTGGGTTCGGGCGAGCGCCCGGCGCGCTGACGATTTCGACTGTCGAGCCACTTTGCAGCGGTTCGGACAGTGGCGCCAGGCGACGATTGATTCGGCAGGCAATGCAGCTATTGCCCACGTCGGTGTGTACGGCATAAGCGAAGTCGACCGCCGTGGAGCCTTTGGGCAGCTCCATGATCCGGCCTTTGGGCGTGAACACATAGACCTCGTCCGGGAACAGGTCGATCTTCACGCTCTCGATGAATTCCAGCGAGTTACCCGCACGTTGCTGCATTTCCAGCACGCCTTTGACCCACTGACGGGCGCGAGCGTGGGTGCCTTTGGGCTGTTCGTCGCCGGACGACTTGTACAACCAGTGCGCCGCGATACCGTTGTTGGCCATCTCTTCCATTTCGCGAGTGCGGATCTGGATTTCGATAGGCACGCCGTGCATGCCGAACAGTGTCGTGTGCAGCGACTGATAGCCGTTGGCCTTGGGGATCGCGATGTAATCCTTGAACCGGCCGGGCAGCGGTTTGTACAAATTATGTACAGCGCCGAGTACGCGGTAACAGGTATCGACCTTGTCTACGATGATCCGGAACGCATAGACGTCCATGATCTCGTTGAAGGCCCGACGCTTGCCGCGCATCTTCTTGTAGATGCCGTACAGGTGCTTCTGGCGTCCGCTGACGTCGCCTTCAATGCCATCGACGGCGAGGCAGTGGGCCAGCGACTCTTCGATCTTGTTGACCAGTTCCTTGCGGTTGCCGCGCGCGCGTTTGACCGCCTGCCCAATGCGCGAGGAACGCATGGGGTACATGGCCTTGAAACCCAGGTCTTCGAATTCGATACGCACGCTGTGCATGCCAAGGCGATTGGCGATGGGGGCGTAGATTTCGAGGGTTTCCTTGGCGATGCGGCGGCGTTTTTCGCCGGAGAGCACTTCCAGCGTGCGCATGTTGTGCAGGCGGTCGGCGAGCTTGACCAGGATCACGCGAATGTCGCGCGCCATGGCCATGGCCATCTTCTGGAAGTTTTCGGCTTGAGCTTCGGCCTTGGTCTCGAAGTTCATCTGGGTCAGTTTGCTGACCCCGTCGACCAGTTCGGCCACGGTTTCACCAAATTGCGCACAGAGTGCTTCTTTGGCGATGCCGGTGTCTTCGATCACGTCATGCAGCATCGCAGCCATCAGGCTCTGATGGTCCATGTGCATGTCGGCAAGGATATTAGCCACCGCCAGCGGGTGCGTGACGTAGGCTTCACCGCTACGACGGCGTTGGCCGTCGTGGGCTTGTTCGGCGTAGAAGTACGCTCGGCGAACCAGATTGACCTGATCGGCGCCGAGGTAGGTCGAGAGGCGATCGGCGAGGGCGTCTATGCTCGGCAAGATGCGACTCCTTGCCGAAGATTGTGACCCTGCGCCTTGCTACGTCGACCGGGCATAGGCTTAGACGGCCTCGTTGGACTCGTCCTCGAACGCAGCGAACAGTGGTTCATCTTCAACGATTTCAGCTTCTGCAATGACGGAGTAGTCCATCAGGCCCGCTGCGATTTCACGCAGGGCAACAACGGTAGGCTTGTCGTTTTCCCAGGCCAGCTTTGGCTCTTTGCCGCCGGTCGCCAGTTGACGCGAACGCTTGGTGGCGAGCATGACCAGCTCAAAGCGGTTATCTACATGTTCCAGGCAGTCTTCAACGGTCACGCGGGCCATGGGTATTCCTCAGTAGCAAATGCGGTATGCGCGGTGCCCGGATTGGGCGAGCGGACTCGGTAGTTTAAAAAAACACCAGCCTTTATGGAAGCGCTGATTTTGTAGCAGTCCGGCTTGCCGGCGGTGGCGTCCTCAAAATCGCTACCGCCGGCAAGCCGGACTGCTACGGGTGTGCGTTAGGCCAGCAGTCGGGCCAGCAGCTCGGCATGACGCTGCTGCTGATGTTCCTGACTCAGCAGGTTGGTGCGGAAGATCGCTTTGAGGTCTTCCAGCGCCGTGGCGAAATCATCGTTGATCACGATGTAGTCGTATTCGACGTAATGGCTCATTTCGCTGACCGCTTCGCGCATGCGACCTTCGATGATCTCGTCGCTGTCCTGCCCGCGGTTGGTCAGGCGTTGACGCAAGGCCTGCTGGGTTGGCGGCAGGATGAAAATCGAGCGGGCGTGGGGCATCAGCTTGCGCACTTGCTCGGCGCCCTGCCAGTCGATTTCCAGAATCAGGTCGTGACCTTCATCCAGGGTCTGCTGCAGACGGCTCTGCGAGGTGCCGTACAGATTGCCGAAGACTTCGGCCTGTTCGAGAAAGTCGCCGTGCTCGATCATTCGCACGAATTCGGCGCGGTCGACGAAGTGATAGTTCACGCCGTCCACTTCACCGGGGCGCATGGCGCGGGTGGTGTGGGAAATGGAGACGCGGATTTGCGGCTGCGCATCGATCAGGGCTTTGACCAGGCTGGTCTTGCCCGCGCCCGAGGGGGCGGAAACGATATACAACGTGCCGGTGCTATGGGTCATGTCGGGTCTGGCCTTACTCAATGTTCTGCACTTGTTCGCGCATCTGCTCGATCAACACTTTCAGGTTGACCGCAGCCTGAGTGCTGCGAGGATCGAAGGCTTTGGAGCCTAGTGTGTTCGCTTCGCGGTTGAGCTCCTGCATCAGAAAATCCAGACGTCGTCCTGCCTGGCCACCGGCCTTGAGCACGCGGCGGACCTCGGTCACGTGCGTGCTCAGGCGGTCGAGTTCTTCGGCAACGTCGCTTTTCTGCGCCAGCAGGACCATTTCCTGTTCCAGTCGCTGCGGGTCGAGCTCGGCTTTCATGTCGGTGAAGCGATCGAGGATTTTCTGACGCTGCGCGGCCAGCATCTGCGGCACGAGGGTGCGCAGGGTAGCCACTTCGGTCTTGATGGAGGAAAGCCGTTCGTCGAGAAGTTTCGCCAGGTCTTCGCCTTCGCGTGCACGGCCGGCCTTCAGTTCGTCCAGCGCTTCGTTGAACAGGGCCAGCGCGTCGGCATTCAGCGCCTGCGGATCGGTTGCGTCGCCGACCAGCACACCCGGCCATGCGAGCACCTCCAGCGGATTCAGCGCAGCAGGCTGTTTGATCAGGCCCGCAACGGTCTCGGCCGCGGCCACCAGTTGGCTGGCGCGTTCGCGGTCGATTTGAAGCGGCTTGCCTGCGTTCTCTTCGGTAAACCGCAGGGTGCATTCGACTTTGCCCCGCGACAGCCCTTGACGCAGCGCTTCGCGTACAGCGCCTTCCAGATCGCGAAAGGACTCGGGCAAGCGCAGGTGCGGTTCTAGGTAACGATGGTTGACCGAGCGTAATTCCCAGCTCAGCGTGCCTTGTGAGCCCGCTCGTTCGGCACGGGCGAACGCCGTCATGCTGTGCACCATGGGAAGTACCTCTATAAAAGTCAGAGTCAGCCTTGCAAGGGGCAATCGCTGCCCGATGGGGTCGTGAAGAGACGACAGGCTATAAAGGCGCAAGATTGTAGCGCAGAGCGAGGTGTGCGCCCAAATGTGGCGTTGTCGCAGAAGATGTTCGGTACCGTGATTTTGCTGCCGGGCAGTGCGTGTTTTTAAGGTCCGACCGGCTCAGGTGATCATTGCAGGGCGATTAGATGCCCCAAGCGCAGGCTTGCACCTCTATAATGCAGGTCAGTTTTCCGTCTCAGTACAGGTATCCCAGATGAAACGTCCAAGTGGTCGCGCTGCCGATCAGCTCCGCTCGATCCGCATCACCCGCAACTACACCAAGCACGCCGAGGGTTCTGTGCTGGTCGAGTTCGGCGACACCAAGGTGATCTGCACCGTCAGCGTCGAAAATGGCGTTCCTCGCTTCCTCAAAGGCCAGGGTCAAGGCTGGCTTACTGCCGAATACGGCATGCTGCCGCGCTCGACCGGTGAGCGTAACCAGCGTGAAGCGAGCAAGGGCAAGCAGGGCGGCCGCACCCTGGAAATCCAGCGTCTGATCGGCCGTTCGCTGCGCGCCGCACTGGACATGTCCAAGCTGGGCGATATCACCCTGTACGTCGACTGTGACGTGATTCAGGCCGACGGCGGTACTCGCACGGCGTCGATTACCGGCTCCATGGTTGCGCTGGCCGATGCGTTGAAAGCGATCAAAAAGCGCGGCGGTCTGAAAGCCGGTGATCCGCTGAAGCAAATGATCGCGGCCGTTTCGGTCGGCATGTATCAGGGCGAGCCGGTGCTGGATCTGGATTACCTGGAAGACTCCGCTGCCGAGACCGACCTGAACGTGGTCATGACCAGCGCAGGCGGCTTCATCGAAGTTCAAGGCACTGCCGAAGGTGCGCCGTTCCAGCCTGAAGAGCTGAACGCCATGCTGGCACTGGCGCAAAAAGGCATGACCGAGATTTTCCAACTGCAGAAAGCTGCGCTCGCCGACTGAGCGCTGCACGCCCGAACCGTTGCACCGCCATCAATACAGGGAAAGCATGATGATCGATCAGACGCCGTTACCCACGCCGAGCAAAGAAGTCCGTCAGTGGGCAATGTTGTGCCACTTTGCGGCGTTTTTCGGGTTGATCTTCCCTTTCGGTAATCTGTTGGGGCCCCTGATTGTCTGGCAGTTGAAGAAGGAAACCGACCCGTTCATCGATGCGCAGGGCAAGGAAGCACTCAACTTTCAGATCACCGTCGCCATTGCGGCGATGATCTGCTTCCTGCTGATGGTCATCGTGATCGGCTTCCCGCTTTTGATGCTGGTGGGCGTGGGCGCGCTGGTGCTGACGATCATTGCCGGGATCAAGGCCAACGACGGGGTTGCCTACCGGTATCCGTTTACCTGGCGGTTGATCAAGTAGGCGGGCGTATGCGTCTCTTTGGCAGAATGCAAATCCTCTGTGGGAGCCGGCTTGCTGGCGAAGGCAGTGGATCAGCAATAGCTATGCTGACTGACACACCGCTTTCGCCAGCAAGCCGGCTCCCACAAGGATCATCGGCGTCATTACAAACGCCAGACAAACAAAAGCCGACTTCACGTCGGCTTTCTTTTGAGCGAGCAGGGCGTCAGATGGTCAACGTCCAGTCGTAGTCCACGATCAGCGGCGCGTGCTGCGAGAAGCGCGGCTGGCGTGGCAAGCGTGCGCTGCGTACGAAGCGGCGCAGGCCCGGGGTTAGCAGTTGATAATCGAAGCGCCAGCCCAGATTCAGCATCTCGGCCTGTTCGTTATCCGGCCACCAGCTGTACTGGTCGCCTTCACGGCTGACTTCGCGCAGGGCGTCGACATAGCCCATGTTGCCGACAATCTCGTCCATCCAGGCGCGTTCTGGCGCCAGAAAACCCGGGGATTGCTGGCTGTCGCGCCAGTTCTTGATGTCCAGTTTCTGCTGCGCAACGTACAGTGAGCCACAATAAATGTACTCACGACGTTTGCGACGCTGCTTGTCCAGGTACTTGCCGAAGTCGTCCATGAGCTTGAACTTCTGGTTCAAGTCTTCATCGCCGTTCATGCCGGAAGGAAGCAGCAAAGTTGCAATACTGACTTTGTCGAAATCGGCCTGCAGGTAACGCCCGTAACGGTCGGCTGTTTCAAAGCCCAGACCGTTGATCACCGCCTTCGGTTGCAGCCGCGAGTAAAGCGCCACGCCGCCCTGGGCAGGAACTTCAGCATCGCAGGCATACAGGAAGTAGCCGTCCAGCTGGTAGGCTGGGTCGTCTAATTCAAAGGCGGAGGCGCGGGTGTCCTGAAGGCAGATGACGTCGGCATTCTGGGCTTGCAGCCAACTGAGCAAACCACGCTCGACTGCAGCCTGAATACCATTAACGTTCACACTGATGATCCGCATAAATGGCCCCAAAAATCACGTGCGTGTATGATACCCGAGGTCTACCTAATTAGCTAAATCCGTGGTATTCGGGGCTTTTTTCATGCAGCAGTATCAACGTGATTTCATTCGTTTTGCCATCGATCGTGGTGTTTTGCGCTTCGGTGAGTTCACTCTGAAGTCGGGACGCACCAGCCCTTACTTCTTCAATGCCGGTCTTTTCAACAGCGGTTCGGCACTTGCCCAACTGGGCAAGTTCTATGCGGCTGCGGTCGTTGAAAGCGGTATGTCCTTCGACGTGTTGTTCGGGCCTGCGTACAAGGGTATTCCTCTGGCGGCCGCGACGGCCGTGGCCTTGGCCGATCAGCACCAGCTCGATTTGCCGTGGTGTTTCAACCGTAAGGAAGCCAAGGATCACGGCGAAGGCGGCAGCCTGGTGGGCGCGCCGTTGACCGGTAACGTCTTGATCATCGATGACGTGATCACCGCAGGCACTGCGATTCGCGAAGTCATGCAGATCATCAAGGCTCAGGGCGCGAATGCGGCCGGTGTGTTGATCGCATTGAACCGCCAGGAGCGCGGAAACGGCGAGCTGTCGGCGATCCAGGAAGTCGAGCGCGACTTCGGTATTCCGGTGGTGAGCATTGTGTCGTTGAATCAGGTGCTGGAATTCCTGGCCGACGATCCACAACTCAAGCAGCATTTGCCGGCTGTGGAAGCGTACCGGGCTCAGTACGGCGTCTGATTCTTCAGAGGGTCTGGTTTTTATGCTCAAAAAGCTGTGCACAGCAGGTCTATGGTTGTCGCTGGGCATGGGGTGCGTCCCGGGCGTTCACGCCGATGACGGCCCGGGCATCGTGTTCTATCGCTACGTCGACAGTCGTGGTGTCACGGTGCTGGATCGTCAGGGCGTGCCACCCGAGTATGCGGGCAAAGGTTATGAGGTCCTGAACCAGCGCGGGCGGGTCATTCAAGTGGTCCCGCCTGCGCCGACTGCCGATCAGGCGCGCGAGGCGCAAGCGGCTGCCCAAGCGGCCAAGGTTCAATCGGACGCCGACGCGCAGTTATTGCACCTGTACAGCAGTGTGAGCGATGTCGACCGCGCGCGAACACGCAAGCTGGCGGAAATCGACGCGCTCATCTCGGTCGCGCAGAGCAATATTCAGGGGCTGGCGAACCAGCAAGCTTCGCTGCAAAGCCAGGCCGCAGATCAGGAGCGCGCCGGACATCCGGTGCCGCAGGGATTGATCGATCAGATGAGCGACCTGCAAGACCAGCAACAGAACCTCAAGGTCGATATCCTCCGCTACCAGACGAACCGACAGCAGGCGGACGCCGACTTCACGCAGGATCGTGCGCGGTTGCAGCAGTTGTTGTCGCAGTAACGCTTGCAGATACACCATTCCTGTGGGAGCAGGCTTGCTGGCGAATGCGGCGTGTCAGCCAACTCATTCGTAGCGGATAGACCGCTTTCGCCAGCAAGCCGGCTCCCACCGGAAATAGCGCGAGACCGCTCTGATCAGTGACGCTTGCGGTTGCTGATCAGGGTGCCAACGCCGGTGTCGGTGAAGATTTCCAGCAGCACGGCATTCGGTACGCGACCGTCGATGATGTGCGAAGTGGTCACGCCGCCTTGCACCGCTTCCAGCGCGCAACGGATCTTCGGCAGCATGCCGCCGTAGATGGTGCCGTCGGCGATCAGGCCGTTCACTTGCTCGGTGGTCAGGCCGGTCAATACCTTGCCTTCTTTGTCCATCAGGCCTGCGATGTTGGTCAGCAGCATCAGCTTCTCGGCCTTGAGGGCTTCTGCGACTTTGCCCGCCACCAAATCAGCGTTGATGTTGTAGGACTCACCGTCAGCACCCACGCCAATCGGCGCGATCACCGGAATGAAATCGCCTTTGACCAGCATGTTCAGCAGGTCGGTGTTAATGCCCACAACTTCGCCTACGTGGCCGATGTCGATGATTTCCGGCTTGGTCATGTCTGGCGTCTGGCGGGTGACGTTCATTTTCTTCGCGCGGATCAGTTGAGCGTCTTTACCGGTCAGGCCGATGGCGTTGCCGCCGTGACGGTTGATCAGGTTGACGATGTCCTTGTTGACCTGGCCGCCCAGCACCATTTCCACGACGTCCATGGTCTGTGCGTCAGTCACGCGCATGCCGTCGATGAAGTGGCTTTCGATGGACAGGCGCTTGAGCAGGTCGCCGATTTGCGGGCCGCCGCCATGAACCACGACCGGGTTGATGCCCACTGCCTTCATCAGCACGATGTCGCGCGCGAAGCCGGTTTTCAGCTCTTCGCTTTCCATGGCGTTGCCGCCGTACTTGATCACCAGCGTCTTGCCGACGAAGCGTCGGATGTAAGGCAGCGCTTCGGAAAGGACTTTGGCGGCGTTGGATGCGGCATCGCGTTCGAGGGTCATTTGGGCTCCACTCAGAAAAGGTTGATCAAAAAGGAAGTTCTAGATCCGGTGCTACGTTTTTCAGCTGGGTATGGAAAACGTCCTTGATCCGCTGCAACTCGTCCTCGGTCTCGGCTTCGAAGCGTAATACCAGCACCGGCGTGGTATTGGAAGCACGAACCAGACCCCAGCCCTTCGGATAATCGACACGCACGCCGTCGATGCTCGTCAGATTGGCATTGCCCCACTGCGCATCACGCTCCAGCGCTTCGATGATGCTGAATTTGCTGGTTTCCGTGACCTTGATGTTGATCTCCGGAGTCGATAGGTCATTCGGGAACGTCTGGAACAGCTCTTCAGCGCTGAGGGATTCCTGGCTGAGGATCTCCAGCAGGCGCGCAGCGCTGTAAATACCGTCGTCAAAGCCGAACCAGCGTTCCTTGAAGAAGATGTGGCCGCTCATTTCTCCAGCCAGCAGCGCACCGCTTTCTCTCATCTTCTTCTTGATCAGCGAATGGCCGGTTTTCCACATCACCGGGCGCCCGCCGTATTCCTGAATCAGCGGGATCAGACGGCGTGTGCATTTCACGTCAAAGATAATGTCGGCCCCCGGATTGCGCTTGATCACATCGCGAGCGAACAGCATCAGCAACCGATCGGGGTATACGACGCTTCCCGCGTTGGTGACGACACCTACGCGATCGCCATCACCGTCGAATGCCAGGCCCACGTCGGCGCCGGTCTCTTTGACTTTGGCGATCAGGTCCTGAAGGTTCTCCAGCTTTCCGGGGTCCGGGTGATGGTTCGGGAAGTTGCCATCCACCTCGCAGAACAGCGGGATGACCTCACAGTTCAGCGCGGCCAGCAAGTGTGGAGCGATGACACCCGCCGCGCCGTTGCCGCAATCGACTACCACTTTCAGGCGTCGGGCCAGTACCACGTCATTGGTGATCTGCCCCGAGTAGAGTTCGAGAATGTCGACCTTGCTGACGCTGCCCTTGCCTGCGGGCAAGTGGTTGCGCTTGATGCGGTCGTGCAGGGCCTGGATCTGCTCATTGGCGAGCGTATCGCCCGCGATGACGATCTTGAAGCCGTTGTAGTCCTTGGGGTTATGGCTGCCGGTCAGCATTACGCCAGTGCGACCCTGCAGGACGTTGGCGGCGTAATAGAGGGCCGGGGTAGGAACGAGGCCGACGTCGCTGACGTTGCAGCCGCTGTCGTAAAGGCCCTTGACCAGTTGCGCGATCAGTTCCGGTCCGGAGAGACGCCCGTCGCGGCCCACGCAGACGTTCGGCTCGCCTTGGGCCAGGCTTTGAGCGCCGACAGCACGGCCAATCCAGTAGGCGGTTTCGCCGCTCAGGGTTTCGCCCACGATGCCGCGAATGTCATAGGCGCGGAAGATCGAGTCTGGAAATTCGGGAGCGTAGGAAACGGTACTGCTCATTGTGTGTAATTGCTCCGACTTCTGGAATTCCTGTGATTCATCGAGCAGGTCGATGTCGAGAATGTCGGTGTCCTGAAACAGCGGATTGGTCAGTTCGGTGTCATCGACCGACGAAAATACGGCTTTGCTGCCCGTGGCACCGGGGGCTGCGGCTGCCGCGCCATTGCTGGGCGTCGGGACCGGCGATGCGGGTGAATTGCGCAGCGAGAACGTCGCCAGGCTCTGGGCCAGCCCATTGAGGGCGGGCATGCTCAAGCCGAAAGCTTTGACGGCTTTGCCGCCTGAGAGTTCTTGCAGCAGTTGCTCCAGTTGCCGGGCGTCGGCTTTCACCCGGCGCTTGAGCGTGCTCTCGTTCAAATACAGTCCCAACAGCAGACTGCCCAGCGCCACCAACGCGGCCAGGGCCAGCATCAAGGAAGGCGGGGATGATTGCAGCGCAGGGCCGGGAGTGAACGTCAGCTTCCAGTTCGCAAAGCCCGTCGGGAAATCCACCGCACGGCCGCCATCGGCCTGACCCCGAGTCAGAAAGCTCTGTGCAGTGGCATCGCCGAATTGCTGACTGAGCACGATCTGGCCGACATCAGCGGGGGCGTCAGGCAGCGCGTTGGTCAAGCGTTGCAGTTTGAACGCCAGCAGCAGGGTGCCAGTAATCGGTCCGTCAGCGGTCGGACGTATAGGTGCGACGCTGTAGATCAACCAGTTGTCGCCGACTTTCCGGGCTTCCGGCGCTGGGGTTTCGCCTTTTCCGGCTTTGCTGAGCATGTCGAGTGTGGCGAAACTGATCGGCAGCGCAGATTGATTGTCTGGCGTGTTGAAGCCCAGCGGACTCACCCGTGCACCGACAACGCTGTCGCGATGGTTCAACTGGTTCTGAGCGGCTGCGATAGCCGCGGGATCATTGCTTTGCAAGGCTTGGGACAGCGCGGGGTCCAGTGCGGCGGCCTGAGTGCCTGCATTGATCTGATGCAGCGCCTTGCCGATGGCGCCCGCTTGAGCGGTGCCCCAGGCCTGAGCCAACTGATCTTTTTCCTGCGGCTGGCTAAGCAGACCGAGCCAGACTAGAACGCCTGCAGCCAGCAAGCCAATGAGGGAGGGAAGAAGGCCGGGGCTTGCCAGGCTCAGATTGGAGTCCTTGACCGTTGCGTCAGTCGTTTCCGGGCGAGGGGTCGCCTTGGCTGTGCGCTTGATGCCTTTCAAACTTGACTCTCCCTTCTCGTACTGCCTGGTGCGTTTTATGTTTATAGCATCGTGCCAGAGCGGTTCAGTTGGCGCGCCAAGTCGACCCTCATCGACTCAATGGCTGCCGGAATGACCGAAGCCGCCCGCGCCGCGCTGGCTCTCGTCGAACTCCTGCACCACTTCGAAGTGCGCCTGAACGACCGGAACCAATACCAACTGGGCGACGCGCTCACCCACGGAAATCTTGAACGCGGTCTGGCCACGGTTCCAGCAAGACACCATCAATTCGCCCTGATAATCCGAGTCGATCAGGCCCACCAGATTGCCCAGCACGATGCCGTGCTTATGGCCCAGTCCCGAGCGCGGCAGAATCAATGCGGCAAGGCTTGGGTCTGCGATGTATATCGACAGACCGGTGGGAATCAAGAGGGTCTGACCGGGTTCCAGTACCGTGTCCTCTTTGAGCATGGCGCGCAGGTCCAGGCCGGCAGAGCCAGTGGTGGCGTAGGCCGGGAGCGGAAATTCGCCACCAATGCGTGGGTCGAGGATTTTGGCTTGTAGAGCGTGCATACGTGATTAAACCTGGTTCAAACGATCGGCGATAAAAGTCACCAGCTGGCGGGCAATCTTGGCCTTGCTGGTCTGGGCGAAGAGCGTTTCTTGCAACGCTCGGTCGATCACACTGCATGCGTTTTCTTCGCTGTTGAAGCCAATGCTTGGGTTGGCGACATCGTTGGCGATGATCAGATCAAGGTTCTTGTCCTTGAGCTTGCGTGCGGCGTAGTCGAGCAGGTGTTCGGTTTCGGCGGCGAAACCGACACTGAACGGGCGATCCTCACGTTGGGCGATGGTGGCCAGAATGTCCGGATTACGGACCATTTGCAGCAGCAGGCCATCACCCGTCGTGGGGTCTTTCTTCAATTTTTGTGGTGCAACGACTTCCGGGCGGTAGTCGGCGACCGCTGCCGACGCGATGAACAGGTCGCAGGGCATGGCGGCTTCGCAGGCCGCGAGCATGTCTCTTGCGCTGACCACGTCGATGCGCGACACGCGATCCGGGGTCTGCAAATTGACGGGGCCTGTGATCAGCGTGACGCGTGCGCCCGCTTCGGCGGCAGCTTCGGCGAGGGCAAAGCCCATTTTCCCGGAGCTGTGGTTGGTGATGTAGCGTACCGGATCGATGTTTTCCTGCGTTGGCCCTGCGGTAATCAGCACGTGTTTGCCGGTCAGGTTCAGGCGCTGGAAGCAATCGGCAGCGGATTGCGCCAGATCGTTGGGTTCGAGCATCCGGCCATAACCCACGTCGCCACAGGCCTGGCTACCACTGGCCGGGCCAAACATGCGGAAGTCTCGGGACTCCAGGGTTTGCAGGTTGGCTTGCACGGACGCATCGCGCCACATCGCCTGGTTCATCGCCGGAGCGACCGCGACGATGGCATCGGTGGCCAGCACCACGGTGGTCAGCAGGTCATTGGCGATGCCTTGGGCCAGGCGTGCGATCAGGTCGGCGGTGGCGGGGGCGATCAGCACCATGTCCGCCCATTTGGCCAGCTCAATGTGACCCATGGCCGCTTCGGCGGCGGGATCCAGAAGATCCAGATGAACCGGGTGGCCGGACAGCGCTTGCATGGTCAGAGGGGTAATGAATTCGGCACCGCCCTTGGTCATGACGACGCGTACTTCGGCTCCGTGATCGCGCAACCGGCGGACCAGTTCGGCGCTCTTGTAGGCAGCGATGCCGCCGCCGACGCCGAGAACGATGCGTTTCCGATACAGCCGCTGCATAGGCCTGCCTTTTGGTCGAGTTACACGCGGCAATCTTGTGGCCGATCAGGCCCCGATTGACGCGTAAAAAAGATGGCTAAGATAGCACAGCGACCGCATGGGAACAGCGGCGCCCACTGACAGGGAGGTGCTATGAGTATTCGCGATTGGCCAGCGGCAGAGCGTCCACGGGAAAAGCTGCTTGAGCGCGGGGCGGCGAGTCTTTCCGATGCCGAGTTGCTGGCGATTTTCCTGCGCACGGGGGTGTCCGGGAAAAGTGCAGTGGACCTGGCGCGGCACCTGTTGAATCAGTTCGGGAGTCTGCGTGCATTGCTGGAGGCCAATCTGGCCGTGTTCAGCAACGAGCAGGGGCTTGGGCCTGCCAAATATGCGCAGCTTCAGGCGGTCATGGAGATGGCCCGGCGGCATTTGGGGGAGGGGCTGCGACGCGGTTCTGCATTGAAAAGCCCGGCTCAGGTGCGCAGTTACCTCAAGGCCATGCTTCGACATGAGCCACACGAAGTGTTCGGGTGCCTGTTTCTGGACAGCAAGAACAGGGTCCAGGCGTTCGAATCGTTGTTTCACGGCTCGATCAACGTGGCTCACGTCCATCCGCGACAGGTAGTCAAGCGAGCACTGGCGCACAACGCGGCGGGCATCATTCTCTGTCACAACCATCCGTCAGGCGTGACCGAGCCAAGCGAAGCGGACATCGAGTTGACCAAAATTCTGAAAGAGGCGTTGGCCATTGTCGATGTGAGGGTGTTGGATCACGTCATCATCGGGGATGGTGATCCGTTGTCGATGGTGGAGCAGGGGTTGATGTGAAGGGGGCAAAATACCCGTGCCGCAGAGACAATGCCCCGATTAAACGTAGCTCTTGTGGGAGCCGGCTTGCTGGCGAAGACAGGGTGTCAGCTACGGATGAGTCGACAGACAAACCGCATTCGCCAGCAAGCCGGCTCCCACGATGAAAGTGTGACCGGCAACACAACATCTACAGGGATGACCCCCACTACTTCACCACTACCTTCGAAAAATCCTGCCGTCCAAACGGGCTGACGTTGTAATCCAGAATGTTCTTGCGGGTTAGCGCGAATGCAGTCGGGTGCGCCAGCGGCAACCACAAGGCCTGTTTCTGGATCTGCTCCTGAGCCTGATGGTAGAGCTTGCTGCGTTGTCCCTGATCGGTCACGGCCTTGCCTTCGCTGATCAGCTTGTCCAGACCCTCGTCGCAATAGCGCGCGAAGTTGGTGCCGGATTTGACCGCCGCGCAGGAAAATTGTGGCGTCAGGAAGTTATCCGGATCGCCGTTGTCACCCGCCCAGCCCATGAACAGCAAGTCATGCTCGCCGGTTTTGGCGCGACGAATCAGCTCGCCCCATTCAATCACCTTGATCTCTGCCTTGATGCCCACGGCGGCGAGATCGTTCTGTAGCAGCTGCGCGCCTGCGCTGGGGTTCGGGTTCAGCAGGCTGCCGGACGGGCGCGTCCAGATCGTGGTTTTGAAACCGTCCTTCAACCCGGCCTTGGCCAACAGTTCCTTGGCTCTGACCACGTCATGCTTGTAGCCCGGCAGGTCGCTGGCGTAACCCCAGGTGTTCGGCGGGTATGGGCCGTTGGCGGCGCGCGCAGAGCCTTCAAACACCGCTTTGAGGTAAGTGTCCTTGTCGAAGGCGAGGTTGATCGCCTGACGCACTTCCGATTTGTCCAGCGGAGGATGCTGGCTATTGATCGCCAGAAATGCGGTCATGAATGCGTCAGTCTTTTCGACTTTGAGGTTCGGATCCTTGCTGGCCTCGGTGACATCCAGCGGCTTGGGCGAGAGGGCAATCTGGCATTCGTTCTGTTTGATCCGTTGCAGGCGCACGTTAGCGTCGGGGGTGATCGCGTAGATCAGCGTATCGACAGCCGGTTTGCCCGCGAAGTAATCCGGGTTGGCGGTATAACGCACCACGGAGTCTTTCTGAAAACGCTTGAAGATGAACGGCCCGGTGCCGATGGGTTCGGCGTTCAGCTTCTCGGGCGTGCCCGCTTTCATCAACTGCGCGGTGTACTCCGCCGAATAAATAGAGGCGAAGCCCATGCTCAGGGTGGCCAGAAACGTCGCGTCAGGGTGATCCAGGGTGATGCGTACGGTGTTGGCGTCCGGGGCTTCGATTTTCTTGATCAGCGAAGGCCACTGCATTGACTGGGCGTGGGGGAAACCCTGAACGGCGACCTTGTTCCATGGATTGGCGGGGTCGAGCATGCGCTGGAAACTGAACACCACGTCCGCCGAGTTGAAGTCGCGGGTCGGCGTGAAGTAGTCGGTGTGATGGAATTTCACCCCGCTGCGCAATTTGAAGTCATAGGTCAGGCCGTCGGGCCAGACGCTCCAGCTTTCTGCCAGACTAGGGACGAGCTTGCCGGTCTGGGCGTCGTAATCCACCAGGCGGTTCATCAGTACGTCGGCCGACGCATTGGTGGTGGTCAGCGAATTGTACTGCACAACGTCAAAGCCTTCGGGGCTGGATTCGGTGCAAACGCTCAGGCTGGTCGCGGCCTGAGCCATCAGCGGCATGGACAGAGAGGCGAGCAAAAGGGGTAAAGCGGCTAGGCGCATGGCGATTTTCCTTTCTAAGATGGCCCATCTGCCGGTGCAGTCTGGCAAGAGGCTTACCCTAGACCATGCGTCGGCACAGGACAATCGATCCGGCGCGACGAGTGGTATATTTCCCCTCGCGCCCTGTAGCGACGGCCCTGTCAGCCGCAAAAGCCTGATTTTCTTTCAGGTAATTCGTCGTTTCTGTTGTTGCTCCAAAGGCTTTCTGGTATAAAGCAGCGCTCTTTTCTAGGGGCCCGCTGCCTTCACCGTCGGTGTGGCCGGTAAGACCCCTGAAGAAACGCGGCGCCTGGCGCCAAATGACTGAGAGATTAAGCGGCCAACCCATGCCGGGTTGGGCATGTGGTTTTAGAGGGCTGAGGCATGTCGAGAGTCTGTCAAGTTACCGGTAAGGGTCCGGTAACCGGGAATAACATTTCCCACGCAAACAACAAAACCCGTCGTCGTTTCCTGCCAAACCTGCAGCATCACCGCTTCTGGGTTGAGAGCGAGAAACGCTTCGTACGTCTGCGCGTATCTGCCAAAGGCATGCGCATCATCGACAAGCGCGGCATTGATGTCGTTCTGGCCGAAATCCGCCGCGACGGCGCAAAGGTTTAAGGAGAGCATCATGCGTGAACTGATCCGTTTGATTTCGAGCGCTGGCACTGGTCACTTCTACACCACTGACAAGAACAAGCGCACCACTCCGGACAAAATCGAGATCAAGAAATACGATCCGGTTGTTCGTAAGCACGTGATCTACAAAGAAGGCAAAATCAAGTAATTGATTTTTCCGACTGACGAAAAAGCCCGCAGCGATGCGGGCTTTTTTGTGGGCGCGATTTGAGGATGCTGATAGGCGCGTTTTGGGAGATTCTATGGTGGCAAGTCAACCGCCGTCGCCACCAAAGCGGCTCCCACAGGTTCATCGTTTAACACGAGAATTGGATTCGGCGCGATCTTCGTGGGAGCCGCCTTGGTGGCGAAGGCGGCGCGTCATACAGCAGAGTGCCGACTGGCGCGCACCCCAATTCGTCAGGCTTTCTGCTCGAACACCACGTAGATCTTGCGGCACGCCTCCAACACTTCCCACGTTCCCTTGAATCCTGCCGGGATCACGAAACGATCACCCGCCCGCAGGGTTTTTGCCTGTCCACTCTCATCCCGAATCACCGACACGCCCTGAACGATTTCGCAGTATTCGTGCTCGGTGTAGTTGACCTTCCACTGCCCGACTTCGCCTTCCCACACGCCCGCGTTCATCTGGCCGCAAGGGCTGTTGTAGTGGTTGTAGATCGTCTGCTCGGGGTCACCTTTGAGAATCTTTTCTGCGGCAGGCTTGAAACGCTCTGCGTCTGTGCTGGCTTCACTGAAGTCGACGATGCTTTCGATGCTCATGTCCCTGGCTCCTGAATCGCGCTGGCTGATGGTGGTTGGATAGCGAGGGCGGGGGAGAGTGCCGCGTCTCGTCGGTCCGCTATTGAACGGCGCTGTTGAATAAAATGCACGATAAAACGTCGTTTTTCGTCTTTTTGTCCAATATATTGGAAATTGTGTCGGCGCTGGTTTAGGGTGACGGATGCCTTTGGCCGACCGGCAGTACGTCAGGCGATGTCCTGTAGCACGGTTCATGAGCGCGAGGGCGCGCATATTTCATAAGAGGAGGACGTTTCATGACCACCCTGACTCATGCTGACTGGGAAAAACGCGCCCAGGCTTTGAAGATCGAAGGCCGTGCCTTCATCAACGGTGAATACACCGACGCCGCATCCGGCGCCACGTTCGATTGCATCAGCCCGGTGGACGGCCGCTTCCTCGCCAAAGTGGCCAGTTGCGATGCTGCTGACGCTCAGCGCGCAGTGGACAGCGCTCGCGCCACGTTCAATTCTGGCGCGTGGTCCCGTCTGGCGCCTGCCAAGCGCAAGGCCGCGATGCTGCGTTTTGCGGCTCTGATCAAAGAAAATGTAGAAGAGCTCGCGTTGCTCGAAACCCTCGACATGGGTAAACCGATCAGCGATTCCTACGGCATCGACATTCCTGGCTCGGCCAATGCCTTGAGCTGGAGTGGCGAGGCCATCGACAAGCTGTACGACGAAGTAGCGGCCACGCCTCACGACCAGTTGGGTCTGGTGACCCGCGAGCCCGTCGGCGTGGTCGCGGCCATCGTGCCGTGGAACTTCCCGCTCTTGATGGCGTGCTGGAAACTTGGCCCTGCGCTGTCCAGCGGTAACTCCGTCATCCTCAAACCGTCCGAAAAATCGCCACTGACCGCCATCCGCGTCGCACAACTGGCCGTTCAGGCGGGCATTCCAGCGGGCGTACTCAACGTGCTTCCTGGCTACGGTCATACCGTTGGCAAGGCGCTGGCGCTGCACATGGATGTCGATACGGCCGTATTCACTGGCTCGACCAAGATCGCCAAGCAACTGCTGGTGTATTCAGGTGAATCGAACATGAAGCGCATCTGGCTGGAAGCCGGTGGCAAGAGCCCGAACATCGTTTTTGCCGACGCCCCGGACCTGCAAGCCGCTGCTGAATCCGCTGCCAGCGCCATTGCCTTCAACCAGGGCGAGGTCTGCACCGCAGGTTCGCGCTTGCTCGTGGAGCGTTCGATCAAGGATAAATTTCTGCCGATGGTGATCGAGGCGCTTAAAGCCTGGAAACCGGGCAACCCGCTGGACCCGGCGACCACCGTGGGTGCGTTGGTGGATACGCAGCAGATGAACACCGTGCTGTCGTACATCGAAGCGGGTCACACCGATGGCGCCAAGCTGGTCGTAGGCGGCAAGCGCATTCTGCAAGAGACGGGTGGCACCTACGTCGAACCGACGATTTTCGATGGCGTGACCAATGCCATGAAGATCGCTCAGGAAGAAATCTTCGGCCCTGTGCTGTCTGTGCTCACCTTCGACACCGCCGAAGAAGCCGTTCAAATCGCCAACGACACGCCATATGGCCTGGCGGCGGCGGTGTGGACTTCGGACCTGTCCAAAGCTCACCTTACCGCCCGTGCACTGCGCGCAGGCAGCGTGTGGGTGAACCAGTATGACGGCGGCGACATGACAGCTCCGTTCGGTGGCTTCAAGCAATCGGGTAACGGTCGTGACAAATCGTTGCATGCGTTCGACAAGTACACCGAACTGAAGGCGACCTGGATCAAGTTGTAAGCCTGGATCATCTTGACCCCGCTTCTGCCCGAAGGGCGTAGCAAGCTGCGCTCCTACGCCCTTCGGGCAGAGTCAAAAGCAAATGCCGATCAGCCGGGCTTTTCCCAAAAGCCCGGCTGTTTTTTCTCTTCTCCTTGAGCCACAGGAGCGTGGTGATGCGTTGGGGTACTTATTTCGCGGTGCTGTCGTCCGTGCTGAGCGTCGGTCTGGCGCTGGGCGTGAGCATGCCGCTGGTGTCGTTGCGCCTCGAAGCCTGGGGTTATGGGGCGTTTGCGATTGGCGTGATGGCCGCCATGCCCGCCATCGGCGTGCTGTGTGGCGCCGGGTTGGCCAGCCGTCTGGCGTCGATGTTCGGCACTGCGAACCTGATGCGCCTGTGTCTGTGGGGCGGCTCGATTTCGGTGGGGCTTTTGGCCCTGCTACCCCACTACTGGATCTGGCTGGTGCTGCGGCTCATGCTCGGCATGATCCTGACCATCGTCTTCATCCTCGGTGAAAGCTGGATCAACCAACTGGTTGTCGAGCGCCTGCGGGGCAAGTTGGTGGCGCTGTACGGCAGCAGTTATGCCTTGAGCCAGCTAGGCGGTCCGTTGTTGCTGGGTGCTCTGGGTACTGAGCACGATTACGGCTTCTGGGTCGGCACTGCGCTGCTGGCCACTTCACCTTTCCTGCTGTTGGGGCGTACCGGCGCACCCAGTGCCGAGTCGGGCCATGTCACCTTTCGCGATCTGGGGAGCTTTTGTCAGCAACTGCCTGCCATTGCGTGGGCGATCGCGCTGTTTGCAGGTTTCGAGGCGATGATTCTGACGTTGCTGCCGGTTTATTGCCTGCAACAGGGCTTCACCCCGGAAGTAGCGCTGATGATGGTCAGTACGGTTGTGGTGGGCGATGCGCTACTGCAACTCCCTATTGGGGCGCTGGCGGACAAGATTTCCCGGCGAGGGCTGTTTTTGGGCTGCGCACTGGCGCTGATGCTGTCGAGTCTGGCAATACCGTTGCTGGTTCACACCCTTGCGATCTGGCCGTTATGGGTCCTGTTCGGTGCCAGCGCGGGCGGACTGTTCACCCTGTCGCTGATTTTGATCGGCGAACGCTATAGAGACGACGCGCTGGTGCGAGCCAACGCTCATGTGGCGCAGTTGTGGGGGATTGGGTGTCTGTTGGGGCCGCTGGCGGCGGGCGCCGGGAGCCAATGGATCAGCGGCCAGGCCTTGCCGTTACTGATGGCGGCGGGTGCGCTGGGGTTGGTGATTCTGGCCCGGCGTCCTCGCGCCTTCGGTGTGCAGCCGGTTGCGGTCTAGAGCATCCGCTCAAGCCCCACGGCGCTGCTGAACCACGCGTTCAGTCGGCGCCACCAGTCGCCCGGCTCCTTGTACAGCGTGTGCATTTTGCCGTTGTCCTCGGTCACCCAGACTACCTGATCGTTCTCCAGTCTGACCTCATAACTGAGTGCAGGCGCCATGCCTTGTAGCGCCAGTTCGCGCAGCTTCTCGGTCAATTCGGGGCTGTCCACCAGTACGCCTACTTCGGTGTTCCACAACACCGAACGCGGGTCGAAGTTGAACGAGCCGACAAAAATTTTCTGCCGATCAAAAATCATTGCCTTGCTGTGCAGGCTGGATTCGGAGCCACCCCTGAGGGTCTTGGTGCGCAGAAACCGTGGCCCGCTCCCTCTGGTATTGCTCGGGTCGCCCGGTTGGCGACGCAGTTCGAACAGTTTGACCCCGTGGGCGAGCAGCGCCTTGCGATAGGGGGCGTAGCCGCCATGTACAGCCGGTACGTCTGTGGCTTCAAGGGCGTTGGTCAGCAGGCTCACCGACACGCCTTTGTCAGAAAGGCCGGTGAGGTAAGTCAGACCTTGTTGTCCCGGCACGAAATAGGCCGAGATCATCATCAGTTCCTGATGGACGTTGCTCAAATCAGGGCTGAGCTGTGTAGTCAGCAGCAGGTGTGGGTCCGGATCGCCCCGGGACAGCACCTTTGTGGGCGCGTCCCACAGTGCCTGGTTGTGCGCCCAGATCAGTTCGTTGAGCCAGGTTTTCAAGTGCGGCTGGGTTTTGTAGGCCATCAACCGTTCGTAGAGCGCCTTTTTTTCGACGTGGGCTTGCTCCAGGGAGGCGGCAAGGCGTTTGCGCGCTTCGGCCAGGTCCTTCATGTCTGGCGGCCAGTAAATGAAATCATCCACGGGCTTGCTCAGGGTGCTGTTCCAGTACTGGTCGAAGCTGTGGCTTAACTGCTCGGCCACAGGCCCAACGCTGAGCAGGTCGACGTCGGTGAAGTTGAGATTCGGCTCAGCGTCGAAGTATTCGTCACCCAGATTGCGCCCGCCGACGATCGCCACCGCGCTGTCGGCCAGCCACAGTTTGTTGTGCATGCGTCGATGTTGCTGAGACAGATTGAACAGGCGGCCTAGCGAGCGTGTGGCGCCGGTGCTGCGCCCCAGGTTGAGGGGGTTGAACAGGCGAATCTGAATATTGGGGTGAGCCGCCAGCGTCGCGATGCTTTCGTCCAGCCCGTCGCTGGTCATGTCGTCCAACAGAATGCGCACCCGCACGCCCCGGTCGGCGGCTTTCAACAACTCGTCAATCAGCGTGCGGGTGCTGAGGCCGTCGTGGACGATGTAGTACTGCAAGTCCAGGCTGGTTTTGGCGTTGCGGATCAATTCCGCACGCGCCGTGAACGCTTCGGTGCTGTTGGACAGCAACCGAAAGCCGGAACGCCCTCCATAAGGCGCCGCCTCGGCCAGAATAGAGCGTCCAAAGGGTGACGCGGAAGCAGGGATGGCCTGAGTCGGCCCATCCTGTTGCGCAGGCGTGCTGGCACAGCCGCTGACGCCGAGGGCAAAGGCCAGAAGAAGAGGTAGTGCCCAATTGTTCGTCAACGCTGTCATCCAGAAGTCACGCCATGGCGATATGACCGTACGTTCGGCAAAAGGTTAAGCCTGTTCGGTCAGGATTCAGCCATAAGCCGCGCTGCCGTTTCACCCACTTTACGCACAGCCGCTTCAATTTGCGGTGTCGGCTTGGCAGCGAAGTTCATACGCAGGCAATTTCTGTACTTGCCGGACGCTGAGAAAATGCTGCCAATGGCGATTTGTACACCTTGCCCTTCCAGCGCCCGGTTCAGGCGCAGCGAATCGAAATCCTCGTTGAATTCGACCCACAGCATGAAGCCCCCTTGTGGGCGGCTGACCCGGGTGCCGTCCGGGAAATAGCGCATGACCCAATCGGTCATCAGATCGCGGCTGCGTTGGTATTGCGCGCGCATGCGGCGCAAGTGCGGCTCGTAATGCCCAGCTTGAAGAAATTCAGCGATCGCCAGTTGGGGTTGGGTCGCGGTCGAACCAGTGCTGATGTATTTCATGTGCAGCACGCGGTCCAGATAGCGACCCGGTGCGATCCAGCCCACCCTCAGGCCAGGAGCGAGCGTTTTCGAGAATGAACTGCACAAGAGGACGCGTCCGTCTTCGTCGTAGGACTTGATCGTGCGGGGGCGAGGATAGGTGTAAGACAGATCGCCATACACATCGTCTTCGATAATCGCCACGTCGAACCGCTGTGCGAGGGTCAGCAGCGCACGTTTGCGGTCTTCGGGCATGTTATAGCCCAATGGGTTGTTGCAACTGGGGGTCAACTGTATGGCCTTGATTGGCCACTGCTCCAGCGCCAGTTCCAGCGCATCGAGGCTGATGCCGGTCAGTGGGTCGGTCGGGATCTCCAGTGCCTTCATACCCAGCCCTTTGAGGGCCTGCATTGCGCCATGAAAGCTGGGGGAGTCGACGGCAACGATGTCGCCTGGTTGGCAGATCGAGCGGATGCTCACGGCCAGCGCTTCCTGCGCGCCGGTGGTGATGACCAGATCGTCAGGCGCGACGCTGGTGCCCGAATCCAGCAGCAGGCGCGCGACCTGCTCGCGCAGGGTTTGGGTGCCGTGAATGTTGTCGTAATACAGGCCTGGCATGTCCTGGCGGCGGCTGATCTTGCCCAAGGCTTGGGTCAGCGGGCGCAGGGTCGGGCTAGTGATGTCCGGCATGCCGCGCGCCAGTTGCACGACGTCCGGGCTGGGTGCCGCTTTGGCCAGTTCCAGAACGTGGTCCCACTGCGAAATGTCCACCGGCCGTTGCGCCGGGCGTCCGACAGCGGGCAGGGCAGGTGCCTTGCGACTTGAGGGGACGAAGTAACCGGACTTCGGTCGCGGTGACGCCAGACCGTTGTCTTCGAGCAAACGATAGGCCTGCTGAACCGTGCTCAAACTGACGCCATGCTCAACGCTCAAAGCCCTGACGGATGGCAGCCGGTCGCCGGGACGATAGAAGCCGTTTTCGATGCGTGTGCCGAGCAGCTCGGCAAGGTTGACGTAGAGGGTCATGGCGTACTCCCGCACAGTGGTCTGTCGGTCTACCGATACAGATGGGGCAAAAATACAGCATTCAGGCGCTTGTGTGCGGAATCTGTATTAAAAAAATATGAGTTTTTTGGATCTGTAATGTTTTTCCATACAGACGCATCATGGAATCACTTGAAACCCATGATGAGGTGTCTGCAAATGAGTGGAATCAGTGATGTCCGGTTAACGCTGTATGCACAGGAGCTGGTGGAAAAGCAGGACGCCAAAGTGCGTCTCAACACACCGAAAGGATTGAGTGTGTGGGGCTTGTTTCAACACCGCCGCACCACCCGGCGCGCGCTGTTGGGGCTGACGGATGATCAATTGCGTGACATCGGCCTGAGCTATGAACAGGCCCGGCGTGAAGGGTTGAAGCCGTTTTGGAGGGAGTGATGGGGGGCATGGTGCGCTCGATTCCTTGTAGGAGCGTTGCCCTCACGTCAGCTCTTTGAGCCGATGCCACAACATCCCCAACGCCAACAACGGCGAGCGCAAATGCTTACCGCCGGGGAAGGTGATGTGCGGGACCCTGGCGAACAGCTCGAACCCCTCGCTGTGTTGGCCGCTGATGGCCTCACCGAGCAACTTGCCTGCAAGGTGCGTGGCGTTCACCCCGTGGCCTGAATAGGCCTGCGCATAAAACACATTGGGCTGTTCCTTGAGGCGCCCGATCTGTGGCAATCGGTTGGCACCGATGCCAATCATGCCGCCCCATTGATAATCGATCCTCACGTCTTTGAGCTGTGGAAACACCTTGAGCATCTTCGGTTGCATGTACGCACCGATGTCTTGCGGATCGCGCCCTGAATAGTGGCAGGCGCCGCCGAACAACAAGCGACGATCCGCCGACAGTCGGAAATAATCCACAGCGACGCGTTGATCGCACATCGCGGTATTGCGCGGCAGGAGTTGTTGCGCCAGTTCTTCGCTCAACGGCTCGGTGGCGATGATGTAACTGCCAGCAGGCAGGACCTTGCCGCTCAATGTCGGATCGAGGCCATTCAAATACGCATTGCAGCCGAGCACCAGCGTATCGGCGCGCACCAGGCCCTGCGCTGTATGCACTTTGACCTGTGGACCGTATTCCAGGCGGGTCACGGCGGAATGTTCGAACACGTACACGCCGAGAGACTGCGCAATAAGGGCTTCGCCCAGCGCCAGGTTCAGCGGGTGCAGGTGCCCGGAACCCATATCCAGCAGGCCGCCTGCGTAGTTGCCGGAGTCGATCACGCTGCGGATGTTGTCGGCGGCAATCAGTTGCAAGTCGTGCGTGTAGCCCAAACTGCGCAGTTCTTCGGCGTCCTCGGCGAAGCCTTCGAACTCCTTGGGTTTGTTGGCCAGGTCGCAGTAGCCCCACGTGAGGTCGCAGTCGATCTGATATTTCTCGACACGCTGACGCACGATCTCGACCGCTTCCAGCCCCATGAGCTTTAGCTGGCGCACGCCTTCATCGCCGATCTCGTTGCGAAAGCGCTCGACATGATGGCCCACGCCGCGAATCAACTGCCCGCCATTACGCCCGCTCGCGCCCCAGCCGATCTTGTGTGCTTCCAACAGAGCGACGCTCAAACCGCGTTCTGCCAATTCGATGGCGGTGTTCAGCCCCGAAAATCCACCACCTACCACGCAGACATCCACCTTCACCTCGCCCGTCAGGGTTGGGTAATCGGGCTGGGCGTGGCTACTGGCCGCGTAATAAGAGGCGGCGTGGGGGGCGGTGTTCATTCGGTCAGTCTCGGACGGCGGGCTTGAAAATGTACGGAGGGTAGCGAGGTGGGATGGCAGGGGCAACCCGTGCTGCCATGAGGGATTTCATGAAGACGCGCTTCATGCACAATGACGTCTTTCACAGGGAAAAATGCTGCCATGAGCTGCAACAGCCAGAAAATCCGCGATCTACGGCGGCAGATTCCGTCATTCGAATGCGTGCCCGGCTGTCACGATTGCTGTGGCCCGGTGACCACGTCCACCGAGGAAATGTCCCGTCTGCCGCGCAAGACCGCTGCCGAGCAGGAAGCGGCGCTGAACGAGCTGAATTGCGTGCATTTGGGGCCGAACGGCTGCACGGTCTACGACGAGCGTCCGTTGATCTGCCGTCTGTTTGGCACAACGCCTACGCTGCCATGCCCCAATGGCCGACGCCCCGAGGTGCTGATTCATCCTCGGGTGGAGAAACAGGTGCATGACTTCATGGCGTCGACGCGGCAGGTGTTGGTCTGACGCCGCTCTTGAAATCGCCTTGCTCATTGTGGGAGCCGGCTTGCTGGCGAATGCGTCAGGTCAAGCACATTGATTGCGCCTGATTCACCGCTTTCGTAAGCAAGCTGGCTCCCACAATGCTCGCAGGTGATCGGTACGTTCACTCTGGAATCGGCAGATTCAAACTCTCTTTCACCTCTTCCATCACGATGTAGCTCTTGGACTCCCGTACATGGGGCAGTTTGAGCAGGATGTCGCCCAGCAGCTTGCGGTAGGAGGCCATTTCGGAAATCCGCGCCTTCACCAAATAGTCGAAGTCCCCCGACACCAGATGGCACTCCAGCACATGGGGCAGTTTGAGGACCGCTCGGCGGAATTCCTCGAAAGTGTCGCCTGATTTGTAATCCAGGCTGATCTCTACGAACACCAGCAGGCTAGCCTTCAGGTTTTGCGGATTGAGACGGGCGTTGTAGCCCATGATGATGCCTTCGCGCTCAAGACGACGGACCCGCTCCGTACACGGCGTGGTAGACAGGCCGACGCGTTCTCCCAGTTCCGTGAACGAGATCCGGCCGTCGTTTTGCAGGATGCGCAGGATGTTGCGATCGATCTTGTCCAGTTCACGTTTTGACTGGTGTTGGGTACGCATTGGCGAAGCCCCTCTGCTAAACCGATGGTTGTCGAGAATTACCGCCGAATATAGGCGTTTATATAGTGAAAAGCACTGCTTGGCGCTGCTTATACTGCGCACATCCTTGCTTAAAACTTCAAAACGTCAGCGGATATCCGCGATGAGGTAATCAACATGCGCGTCCTGGTCCTTGGAAGTGGCGTAATCGGTGTCACCAGTGCTTACTACCTGGCCCGCGCGGGTTTCGAGGTGACCGTCGTCGACCGTCAGCCTGCTGCCGCTTTGGAAACCAGCTTCGCCAACGCAGGCCAGGTCTCACCGGGCTACGCATCGCCGTGGGCCGCGCCCGGTGTGCCGCTCAAGGCCATCAAATGGCTACTGCAACGTCACGCGCCGCTGGCGATCAAGGCCACCGGCGACATCGATCAGTACCTGTGGATGGCGCAAATGCTGCGCAACTGCACGCAAAGTCGCTACGCCGTGAACAAAGAGCGCATGGTGCGCCTGTCCGAATACAGCCGCGACTGCCTCGACGAACTGCGCGCCGAGACCGGTATCGCCTATGAAGGCCGCAGCCTGGGCACCACGCAACTGTTCCGCACTCAGGAGCAATTGGATAACGCCGCCAAGGACATCGCCGTGCTTGAACAAGCCGGTGTGCCGTACGAAGTGCTCGACCGCGAAGGCATCGCCCGCGTCGAACCGGCACTGGCCAGCGTCAGCAACATCCTCAGCGGCGCACTGCGTCTGCCGAACGATCAGACCGGTGATTGCCAACTGTTCACCACCCGCCTGGCCGAGATGTGTGTGAAGTTAGGCGTTGAATTCCGTTTCGGCCAGTCCATCGAGTCGATTGATTTCGCGGGCGATCGCATCAATGGCGTTCGCATCAGCGGCAAATTGGAAACGGCGGATCGATATGTGCTGGCGCTCGGCAGCTACTCACCGCAATTGCTCAAGCCGCTGGGCATCAAGGCCCCGGTTTATCCGCTCAAGGGCTACTCCCTGACCGTGCCGATCACCAATCCGGACATGGCACCGACCTCGACCATTCTCGACGAGACCTACAAGGTCGCAATCACCCGCTTCGACAACCGCATTCGCGTGGGCGGCATGGCGGAAATCGCCGGTTTTGACCTGTCGCTTAATCCGCGTCGGCGCGAAACGCTGGAGATGATCGTCAACGATCTCTATCCTCAGGGCGGCAATTTGAGCGAGGCCAGTTTCTGGACCGGCCTGCGCCCGACTACGCCCGATGGCACGCCAATCGTCGGTGCCACGCCTTATCGCAACCTGTTCCTCAATACCGGCCACGGAACATTGGGCTGGACTATGGCCTGCGGCTCCGGCCGTTTGCTGGCAGACCTGATTGCCCGCAAAAAACCACAGATCAGCGCCGAAGGCCTCGATATTTCCCGTTATGGAAGTTCCAAGGAGATCGCCAAGCATGTCAGTACAGCGCCAGCTCACCAATGAGCGCATGAGTCAGATCGTCGTTCACAACGGCACCGTTTACCTTGCCGGGCAAGTGGGTAACGACCTGACAGCGGGTATCGAACAGCAGACCCGTGAGGTGCTCGGCAACATCGAGCGTTTGCTGGATCTGGCCGGGACCGACAAAAGCCGTCTGCTGTCGGTGACGATTTACCTGAACGATATCGGCTCGCACTTCGCCACCATGAACGGCATCTGGGACACATGGCTGGCCAAAGGCGTCGCACCTGCGCGTGCAACCGTTGAGGCGAAGATGGCCGCGCCGAACGTGCTGATCGAGATGTCGGTGATCGCTGCACTGCCGTAATTGCTTACATCCCCCAGTTCAAAACTTTCTGATAAGAAGCCCCACCATGCGTCCAGCCCGCGCCCTCATTGATCTTCAGGCGTTGCGCCACAACTACCAACTGGCCCGTGAAACCACTGGCGCCAAGGCTCTTGCCGTGATCAAGGCCGATGCCTATGGTCACGGCGCGGTCCGCGTGGCACAGGCGCTGGAAGCCGAAGCAGACGGCTTTGCCGTTGCGTGCATCGAAGAGGCGCTGGAGCTGCGTCAGGCCGGGATTCGTGCGCCGATTCTGCTGTTGGAAGGGTTTTTCGAGGCCGATGAACTGGCGCTGATCGTCGAGCACGATTTCTGGTGCGTGGTGCACTCGCTGTGGCAACTGGAAGCGATCGAGCGAACCAGCGTCGGCAAGCCGCTGAACATCTGGCTGAAGATGGACTCGGGCATGCATCGCGTCGGGGTTCATCCGGCAGATTATCAGGCCGCTTACCAGCGTTTGCTGGCGACCGGCAAAGTCGCAAAAGTCGTGCTGATGACTCACTTCGCCCGCGCTGACGAACTGGGCAGCGTACGAACCGACGAACAAGTGGCGATATTTCAGGCCGCCCGCGAAGGGCTGGCGGCAGAAGTCAGCCTGCGCAACTCTCCGGGCGTGATGGGCTGGCCGAACGTGCCGAGCGACTGGGTGCGCCCTGGCATCATGCTGTATGGCGCAACCCCTTTCGATCAGCCGCAGTCGGTGGCCGATCGCCTGCAACCGGTTATGACCCTGGAATCCAAAGTCATCTGCGTGCGCGAATTGCCTGCCGGTGAGCCGGTGGGCTATGGCGGCGCGTTCGTCACGGATCGCACCATGCGCATCGGCGTCGTAGCCATGGGCTACGCCGACGGTTATCCGCGTCAGGCGCCAACGGGCACGCCCGTCATGATCGACGGCCAGCGCAGCCAGTTGTTGGGCCGCGTATCGATGGACATGCTGTGCGTCGACCTGACCAACGTGCCAACGGCGGGTGTCGGGAGTCGCGTCGAGCTTTGGGGCAATAACGTGCTGGCCAGTGAGGTCGCCGCCAGTGCGGGCACTATTCCGTATCAAATCTTCTGCAACCTCAAGCGCGTCCCAAGGCTCTACTCCGGGGCCTGACAGCCCGTCTGTGCAAAACCCTCGGCGGCCCGCGCTGGCCGCCAGTCTCCTCGCGGATTTCCTTGTCTGCTCAAGTGTTGTAAATACTGAACGCTGTTGCCATCATGGCGACCACGTGACCGTGCTTGACTACCAGGAGGACCCCCGCATTGGACGTCGGTGAACGACTGCAATCCATTCGCAAATTAAAAGGTCTGTCGCAACGTGAACTCGCCAAAAGAGCGGGTGTGACCAACAGCACCATTTCGATGATCGAGAAAAACAGCGTCAGCCCTTCGATCAGCTCGCTGCGCAAGGTGCTGGGCGGCATTCCGATGTCCATGGTCGAGTTCTTTTCCGAAGAACTGGAGCCAGAAAACCCGACTCAGGTGGTCTACAAGGCCAGCGAGCTGATCGATATTTCGGACGGGGCTGTCACCATGAAGCTGGTCGGCAAATCCCATCCGGGTCGTGCGATTGCCTTTCTGACCGAGGTCTACCCGCCGGGTGCAGACACGGGCGAGGAAATGCTGGTTCACGAAGGCGAAGAGACCGGGATTCTGGTCGAAGGCCGACTGGAACTGGTGGTCGGGATCGACACCTATGTGCTCGAAGCCGGCGACAGCTACTACTTCGAAAGCACGCGGCCCCATCGCTTCCGCAATCCGTTCGATGCGCCTGCACGACTGATCAGTGCCGCTACGCCAGCGAACTTCTGATCGCCGCCCCACCTGCGTCCAGCGGGTGGGGCGAATTGCCCCCAACAACTTCGCATCACTCAGTGGCCCGACGCCCGACGGGGCACCCGCTATACTTTCGCAACCTGCGACTGACCGTGAGCGCAGCGGCGTGATAGCCACCATGAGGGTGAAAGCGTGAACATAACTAATAAGATCCTGGCTGTTGTTGCACTGCTTGCCTGGTGGATATTGGCGGCGCAAGCCACGACCCAGGACGACCTGGCCAAACGGCTCGAACCCGTCGGACAAGTTTGCATTCAGGGTAAGGAATGTCCCGGTATGGACGTGGCCGCGACGGCGGGTGGTGCGGGCGGCGCCAAATCCCCTGATGACGTGATCGGCAAACACTGCAACGCCTGCCATGGCACCGGCTTGCTGGGTTCGCCGAAGATCGGCGACAGCGCCGACTGGGGCAAGCGGGCCAAGGAGCAGGGCGGCCTTGAAGGCCTGCTGGCCAAGGCCAAGACCGGCATCAACTCCATGCCCCCGAAAGGCACCTGCGCCGATTGTTCGGATGATGAGTTGATCGGCGCGATCAAGAAGATGTCGGGGCTGTAACGCGCCTGGGCACATCACCAGAACCGAGGCTCCATGTTCAAAAAAATACTGCTGTTGTCGGGGCTTTCGTTGTTGATGTTCACGGGCGTGGCCAGCGCGACCATGCGCTGCGGGACGGCGTTGATCAGCTTGGGTGATACCGCGAGTGTGGTGCGGGAGAAGTGCGGGGCACCTGACAAGAGCGAAGAGCAGGAGCCCGTCGCACGGGTCAATGGCGTCCCGCGTCTGAATGCTGTGAAGGTCAGTTTCTGGGTCTACGGCCCGCGCAATGGCGCCTTTCAGCATCTGAAATTCATCGAAGACAAGCTGGTGGCGATCGACACGCGGCGAGATTGAAGTCCGGCCCGGTGCCGTTTCTGCCTCGGTATTCCCAAGGTTTGCAGCCAGCAGCAAACGGTCGTGCAGCAATTCCCGATCCTCTCCGGTCCAACCTCCATCGAATAACAACCCAGGAGAGGCCGGATGCCGCATTCCTGCTCGATCGAGCAAGCTGTCGATCATGTACTGGCCGAGCTACCTAACCACATTCGCATGGGCATGCCGTTGGGGTTGGGCAAGCCCAATCGCTTTGCCAATGCGCTGTACAACCGGATCAAATCCCTGCCTGACCGACAACTGACGATCTACACCGCGCTGTGTCTGGGGCGTCCAAAAGCTGGCGACGGTTTGCAGGGGCGTTTCCTTGAGCCGTTTCTGGAGCGTGTTTTCGGCGATTATCCCGAACTGGATTTCCTCACGGATCTGCATAAAAGCAACCTGCCTCTCAACGTGCATGTCGAGCAGTTCTTCATGCAGCCCGGCAGCCTGCTGGGCAGCGTCCAGGCGCAGCAGGATTACGTCAGCAGCAACTACAGCCATGCAGCCCGGGACATCAATGCCAGTGGTGTGAACCTCATAGCGCAGCTGGTTGGCCATGACACTGATCGTCCAGACACGTTGAGCCTGAGCTGCAACCCCGATATCACCCTCGATTTGCTGCCTATGCTGGAAAAGCGTCGCGCAGCAGGCGAACCGGTTCTGGTGCTGGGCCATGTGCATGCCGATCTGCCTTATATGCCGGGCGATGCCGAGGTCAGCGTCGAGACATTCGACCTGTTGATCGAGCACGAGGAGCGCAGCACGCTGTTCTCCACACCCAACATGCCGGTGAGCACTCAAGATCACTTTATCGGCCTATATGGCAGCACGTTGGTGCGTGATGGCGGCACGTTGCAAATTGGTATCGGGTCGATGGGAGACGCCTTGACCGCTGCCTTGCTCGCTCGCCAAGCCAACAACGAAAGCTACCGCGCGTGTCTGGCCGAGCTGCATGGGATTTCCACCTGGAAACCGTTGATCGAAGGCGAAGGCGGGGTCACGCCTTTCGCGGACGGCCTGTATGGGTGCAGTGAAATGCTGGTCAACGGCCTGTTGGTGCTCTTCGATGCGGGGATTATTCGGCGCAAGGTTTACCCCAACGTCGAGCTGCAAACGTTGGCCAATGCCGGAGCCTTGGACGAGTCTCTGCATGGCGATGGCGTTTCGATTCATGGCGGGTTCTTTCTGGGGCCGCGCAGCTTCTATCAGCGGCTTCGGGAGCTTTCTCCCGAGCAAAAAGCCCAAATCGACATGACGGCCATCAGCTACATCAACGAACTTTATGGCGATGAGACGTTGAAACGCCTACAACGGCGGGACGCGCGGTTTATCAACAGTGCATTTACGGTCACGTTGCTCGGCGCTGCGGTGTCGGATCAGCTTGAAGACGGCCGAGTGGTCAGTGGGGTGGGCGGGCAGTACAACTTCGTTGCTCAAGGCCATGCGCTGGAGGGCGCGCGCTCGATTCTGATTCTGCGCAGTTGGCGTGAGTCGGGCGGGGAGGTCAGTTCGAACATCGTGTGGGAATACGGGCATACGACGATTCCCAGGCATCTGCGTGACATCGTCATCACCGAATACGGCATTGCCGATTTGCGAGGCAAGACGGATGCAGGCGTGATTGAAGCGCTGCTAAATATCACCGATTCGCGTTTTCAGCAGGGGTTGATCGACCAGGCGCAGAAAGCGGGCAAGTTGCCGAAGAGCTTTCGTCTCGACCCGTTGTTCAGCCAGAACACGCCGCAGCGACTGAAGGAAATTCGCGATCAGTTTCCGTCGCTGTTCGTTGAGTACCCTCTGGGCAGCGATTTCAGTGCCGAAGAACGCGATTTGTTGCGGGCGCTGAACTGGCTGAAGAGCAAGTTCAAACTCACTGAGATTCTTGAGTTGGGTAAAGCGACACTGGAGGCGCCAGAGCCTGGCGCATTTCCTGAACACCTCAAGCGCATGGGGCTGGATGATCCGCAGGGGTTGCGCGAGGAGCTGTATCAGCGGCTATTGCTGGCGGGGTTGCAGGCGACGAGTTAGTACTCGGACAGCGCAGTTCCCTCTGTTGGAGTGAGCTTGCTCACGATGGGGCCAGATCATCACACCTGAAGCGGCTGAAATACCGCTTTCGTGAGCAAGCTCACTCCCACAGAAGCAGAGCGCGGGGTGTCAGGACAGGGTTTTGATGACCAACAGCCCAGCCGCCACAAACCCGGTCACCGCAAACACCTGCTGTAACCTGGGCCCGGCGAGAAACCGCGCCACCTGTCGTCCTGCAATCAATCCCACCACCGCACCTACCGCGAACGGCACGCCCACGGCCCAGTGCATCACCCCGCTCACGCTGGCGCTGACCACACTGCTCATGGACACCAGCGCAATCACGGCCAATGACGTCGCGACGATGCTTTTCATGTCCAGATCGGTGTAGCGGGTCAGTGCCGGGATGATCACAAAACCGCCACCCACCCCCAGCAATCCGGACAGCAACCCGGACATCACCCCGGTTATCGCAAGTGAACGTGCGCAGGGCAGGGTCCAGCGCAGACGGCCTTCCAGTGGATTGAGCACGCACGGTAAAAACTCGGCCCGTTCTGGCGGTTTGCCGTGATGCAGTTCGTGGGCGGCTTTGCGATAGATACGTGCGCAGGCGTAGCACAGCACCAACGAGAACCCCAAAGCGAGTGGCGTATTGGGCAATTGATGCGCAAACCACAGGCCCAGTGGGGTGAAGCAGACGCCGATTCCGGCGATGAACAGCGCAGCGCGATAGCGCACGATGCCCTGGCGTAGACCAAGCAGTGCACCGACGGCTGCGGCCAGACCTACAGCCAGCAGTCCGACTGGCGCGGCTTCGACCATTGACAGGCCAAGGCCAAAGACAAGCAACGGCACCGCAAGAATCCCGCCCCCTGCGCCGGTCAGGGCAAGTACGGCGCCAATGATCGTACCGAGGCCGGCTCCGATCAGTTCGTGTTCTGTCATAGGGCGTTAATTGGCACCTTTAGATAGCTGACCCCATTGTCCTCGGGTTCGGGCATGTGCCCGCCGCGCATGTTGATCTGCACCGAGGGCAGGATCAGCACCGGCATGTCCAGTGTGGCGTCACGCTTCTCGCGCATTTCGACGAACGCGTCCTCATCGATGCCTTCGCGGATGTGGATATTGCTGGCGCGTTGCTCGGCGACGGTGGTCATGTACATCAGCTCGCGGCCATTGGGCAGGTAGTCGTGGCACATGAACAGGCGGGTTTGCGGCGGCAGGCTGAGAATCCGGCCAATCGAGCGGTAGAGCATTCGCGCGTCGGCGCCGGGGAAGTCGCAACGGGCCGTGCCGTAATCGGGCATGAACAGCGTGTCGCCGACGAACGCTACGGTTTCGTTACCGACTTCGATCAGGTAGGTCATGCACGCCGGGGTGTGGCCGGGAGTGTGCATGGCGCGGGCCTGCAGGGAGCCGATCTGGAAATGCGCGTCGTCCTCCAGCAGCCGATCGAACTGGCTGCCATCGCGGGCGAATTCGCCTTTGGCGTTGAACAGGGTGCCGAAGACCTTCTGCACACGGGTGATATGGCTGCCAATGGCAACCGTGCCGCCGAGCTGCGCCTTGAGGTAGGCCGCAGCGGAAACGTGATCGGCATGGACGTGGGTTTCCAGAATCCACTCCACGCTAACGCCCAGTTCGCGGGCGCGGGCGATCAGTTTGTCAGCGGATTCGGTCTTCGTACGGCCGGACTTCGGGTCGTAATCCAGCACGCTGTCGATCAGTGCGGCCTTGAGGGTCGAGCGGTCCACGACCAGGTAGCTGATGGTCCAGGTGTTTGGGTCGAAGAACGCTTCGATGCTCAGTTTTTCGCCGATGATCATAAGATGTCTCCACGCTCCTGCAGGGTATGCGTCGATGGGTCAGACGAATGTAACCACACCACCGGCCAGCGATTTGACCCGTGCCAACGACTCTACACGATAGCCTTGCTCGTCCAGCTCTGCGCGGCCGCCCTGAAACGACTTCTCGATGACGATGCCCAGACCGGCCACGGTTGCCCCTGCCTGCTTGATGATCGAGATCAGAGCCTGGGACGCCTTACCGTTGGCCAGGAAGTCGTCGATGATCAGCACGCGGTCGCTGCTGGTCAGGTGGCGCGTGGAGATGGCGATGGTGCTCTCGGTCTGTTTGGTGAACGAGTAAACGGTCGCCGAGAACAGGTTTTCCGTCAGGGTTAGCGACTGGTGTTTGCGCGCGAAGATCACCGGAACACCCAGTTTCAGGCCGGTCATCACAGCAGGCGCTATGCCCGAGGCTTCGATGGTGACGATCTTGGTGATGCCCGAGTCTGCGAACAACGTGGCGAACTCGTCACCGATCTGCTGCATCAGAGCTGGATCGATCTGATGGTTGAGAAACGCGTCGACCTTCAATACCTGGTCGGAAAGTACGATGCCTTCCTCGCGAATTTTCTTGTGCAGTGCTTCCACGTTGGTGTTCCTCAGGGCGCAAAACGCGCAAATATAAAGGTTGTGTGTCAGAGCTTAGCGTTTGAGCATCGCCCGGATGTCCGCCAGCGCGGTGTTTCCGCGTACGGCCTTCACTTCGGTCGGTGTGTCGTCGTTGCCTTCCCACGCCAGGTCGTCCGGGGGCAGTTCATCGAGGAAGCGGCTGGGCAGGCAGTCGATGATTTCGCCGTATTGCTTGCGCTTGGCGGCGAAGGTGAACGCCAGCGTCTGGCGGGCGCGGGTGATGCCCACGTAGGCCAGTCGACGCTCTTCCTCGATGGTGTCGGCTTCGATACTGGAGCGGTGCGGGAGGATTTCCTCCTCCATGCCCATGATGAACACGTAGGGAAATTCCAGACCCTTGGAGGCGTGTAGCGTCATCATCTGCACACCTTCGGCGCCGTCTTCCTCTTCCTGCTGACGTTCGAGCATGTCACGCAGGACCAGCTTGCCGATGGCCTCCTCGATGGTCATGCCGCCTTCTTCGTCTTTCTCCAGCGTGTTCTTCAGCGCTTCGATCAAAAACCACACGTTGCCCATGCGGTAATCGGCGGCCTTGTCGCTGGAGCTGTTCTGACGAATCCAGTTCTCGTAGTCGATGTCCATGACCATGCTGCGCAAGGCGGCAATCGGGTCGTTGAGCGCGCATTGCTGGCGCACGCCGTCCATCCAGTGCTTGAAGCGCTTGAGACGGTCGGTGAAACGGCTGTCCAGATGTTCGCCCAGTCCCAGTTCGTCGGTGGCGGCGTACATCGAGACGCCGCGTTCGGTGGCGTAGTTACCGAGTTTCTCCAGCGTGGTCGAGCCGATTTCCCGGCGCGGCACGTTGATCACGCGCAGGAAGGCGTTGTCGTCGTCCGGGTTCACCAGTAGGCGGAAGTAGGCCATCAGGTCTTTCACTTCCTGACGCCCGAAAAAGCTGTTGCCGCCCGACAGACGATACGGGATTTGGTGGTGCTGAAGTTTCAGCTCGATCAGCTTGGCCTGGTAGTTACCGCGATAGAGGATCGCGAAATCGCTGTAGGGCCGGTCGGTGCGCAAATGCAGGCTGAGAATCTCGACCGCCACGCGCTCGGCTTCGGCGTCTTCGTTCTTGCAGCGAATCACCCGAATTTCGTCGCCGTGGCCCATTTCGGACCACAACTGCTTCTCGAATTCGTGAGGGTTGTTGGAGATCAGCACGTTGGCGCAGCGCAGGATGCGGCTCGTCGAGCGGTAGTTTTGCTCCAGCATCACCACTTTCAGCGACGGGTAGTCTTCCTTGAGCAGCATCAGGTTTTCAGGCCGCGCGCCGCGCCAGGCGTAGATCGACTGGTCGTCGTCGCCGACCACGGTGAACTGGCAGCGGGTGCCGATGAGCATTTTCACCAGCAGGTACTGGCTGGCGTTGGTGTCCTGGTATTCGTCTACCAGCAGGTAGCGCACCTTGTTCTGCCACTTTTCGAGGATGTCGGCGTGCTCTTCGAACAGTTTCACCGGCAGCAGGATCAGGTCGTTGAAGTCCACCGCGTTGTACGCCTTGAGCGTGCGCTGGTAGTGGGTGTAGACGATGGCGGCGGTCTGCTCCTTGGGATTGCGCGAGTTGGCCAGGGCTTCTGCAGGCAGGATCAGGTCGTTCTTCCACGAGTCGATCATGTTCTTGATCTCGTCGACGCCGTCGTCGCCCGAGTATTCCTTCTGCATGATGTCGGTCATCAAGGCCTTGACGTCGGTCTCGTCGAAGATCGAAAAACCCGGTTTGTAACCCAGGCGCGCATATTCCTTGCGGATGATGTTCAGGCCCAGGTTGTGAAACGTGGAAACCGTCAGCCCGCGCCCTTCACCTTTGCGCAGCAGGGTGCCGACTCGTTCCTTCATTTCCCGCGCCGCCTTGTTGGTGAAGGTCATGGCGACGATGTACTGCGCGCGTATGCCGCAATTCTGAATCAGGTGGGCAATCTTGCGCGTGATCACGCTGGTCTTGCCGGAGCCAGCACCGGCGAGCACCAAAAGAGGGCCGCCGACGTAGTTCACGGCTTCTTGTTGCCGGGGATTGAGTCGGGACATGGGGAAAAAGGGGGTAACCAGAAAAATGGGCGGGCATTTTAACAGGGTCCAGGGATTGTGCAGCGACCGTCTGACACTGTGATGCGTCACGCTATCTATATTTCGCCGTTTTGTTACATTTGCGCATCACGCGATGGATCACCGCGTTTGACGCCATTCGATTGAGTGGGCGCCGAAGACTTTTGTTTGTGTGGGGAGCTAGCTTGTCTACGCCTGTCGAACCCTTGCGTTTGCTGCTTCTGGCGGACACGCCGGAATGGCCAGCGTTACTGCGCGAGTGCCTGGCGCCACTGGGCGGCGCCGTATTTCTCGACTGCGCGTCGGGCTGGGACGCTATTGGCGATCCTGCCGACCCCGCTCATGCGTTCATTTTGTTTACTCCGCCCCATCTGCAACCCCTCGCTGGTCAATGCAACTGGCCAACGGTCCTGCTGCTCGATAGCGAACCGGATACCGATCCGATTGGTGTGGCCGACTGGCTGGTGCGTGATTCGCTGACGCCGCAAAGCCTGCGCCGCTGTTTGCGCCACGTGCGTGAACGCGGCTTATTGGAAAACACCCTGCAACGGCTCGCCGAGCAGGACCCGCTCACCGGCATCGCCAACCGACAGGGCTTTCAGACCCTGCTCGCGGCACGACTGGCCGAGTTCGACGGGCGCGGGTTGGCGCTGGGGCATCTGGACCTGGACAACTTCCGCCGTGCCAACGATGCCTTGGGGCATCAGGCCGGGGATCGTTTGATTTTGCAGGTGGTCGCGCGGCTCAAGAGTCAGCTTGAGGCGTGTGATCAGCTAGCGCGCCTGGGCAGCGATGAGTTTGCCTTGTTGATCGACACCCGCCGCGCCCCGGAGCGCGCCGAATGGATGGCCGAGCGCATTACCGAGGCGTTGTCCGAGCCCTACTGGATCGACGGTGAAAGCCTGTTGATCGGTTGCAGTCTGGGCATCGCCCACGCCCGAGCCGACGCCGGGGCCGACCCGTTGATGTGGCATGCGCACATTGCCATGCAGCAGGCCAAAAGCACGCAGGGCTGCACCTTTCACGTTTTCAACGAGCGCATCAACCGCAATGCCCGCAGCCTCGCCGATTTGGAAAGCGAGCTGCGCCGTGCGTTGCGCCGCGATGAGCTGGAGCTGCATTACCAGCCACGTCTGTGCCTGAATACCGGCAAGATTCTGGGGCTGGAAGCCTTGGTGCGATGGCGCCACTCCGAGCGGGGCCTGTTGCCACCGAGTGAGTTCGTGCCGTTGGCCGAGCAAAGCGGCTTGATCGTGCCGCTGGGCTACTGGGTGATTTCTCGTGCGTTGCGTGACATGCAAACCCTGCGCGAAAAAGGCCTGCCACCGCTGCACATGGCGATCAACCTGTCGTTTCGCCAGTTTCAGGACAACCAACTGCTGCCCACGCTGAGCCGTTTGATTGCTGATCGCGGCATCGATGCGCAGTGGCTGGAATTCGAACTCACCGAAACCGCCGTCATGCGCCGCAGCGACCTGGTCAAACAGACCATGGACGCTCTGGGCCGCTTGGGCGTGCGCTTCTCGCTGGATGATTTCGGCACCGGCTTCTCGTCATTCGTGCACTTGAACAGCCTGCCGATCACCTTGCTCAAGATCGACAAGAGCTTTGTCGGCGAAATGGAGCAGCGTGAAGAGAACCGCAAACTGGTCCACGCCATGATCAACCTGGCGCATAACCTGAGCCTTGAAGTGGTGGCCGAAGGCGTCGAAACCCCGGCACAACTGGCGTTGTTGCGCAGTTTCGATTGCGATCAGGCGCAGGGGTATCTGATCAGTCATCCGCTGCCGTTGCCGGAGTTGCTGGATTACCTGATGTTTGGGGAGCGGGATGGGCGGGTGATGCGGGGGTTGTGAATAAGTGAATATTTCCGGCTAACGCTGAATCTGTGGGAGCCAGATGGGTGACGAATGCGGTTGATCAGACCACATAGAATCAGCCCATCACCACAACGCCCGTTGCCTCTTTGCGCAGCAGCTTCGTGGTTTTGCGCTCAAACGCCCAGGTCAGCGCCACGGCCGAGCACAGCAGCCCCAACGCCAGGCCCCACCAGACCCCCTCAGCGCCGTAGTGGCCTACAAAGCCAAAGCCCCACGCCAACGGCGCGCCCACCAGCCAATAGCTGATCAGGCCAATGAGAAAGGTGGTTTTGGCGTCCTTGAATCCCCGAATTGCCCCCATCGCAATCGTCTGCGTGCCGTCGAGGATTTCGAACCACGCGGCAATTGCCAGCAGTTTCACGGCCAACTCGACCACGTCCTGATACTTCGGGTCGTTCAGATCCACGAACAAGCCGATCACCGCATGGGGCGCGACCCAGAACAGGATGCCAAACGTCAGCATCAACAGGCCGCCGAACGCGATGCCCATGCGGCCCGCCGTGCGCGCCAGCAGCAGATTGCCTGCGCCGTAATGCAGGCCGATGCGCATGGTCACGGCGTAGGAAATCCCGACGGGAATCATGAAGGCCATCGACACCGATTGCAGGGCGATCTGGTGCGCCGCCATTTGCGTGCTGCCCATTGCGCCCATGCAAAACGCGGCGAAGGTGAACAGGCCGACCTCCACCGCATAAGTGCCGCCAATCGGCAGGCCCAGACGCCACAGCTCTTTGAGGCAGGTCCGCGACAGGTTCATCAGGTCTTTGTGAATCGGGTACGCCGCGTACGCGTGGTGGTAGCGAATGTGCAGCCACAGGGCCAGCGCCATGCTGTTGGTGACAATCGCCGTGACCAACCCGATCCCCATCAGCCCCCAATGCGGCAAGCCGAACAACCCGTGGATGAAGGCGTAATTGAGTCCGAAGTTGGCCACAACGCCCACCAGGCTGATGACCATGACAGGGGTGGCCCGGCCCAGCGCACTGGTGAAGCCCCGCAGCGCCATAAAGCTCAGCAGTCCCGGCAGCGCCAGCGGCAAGGTGATTAGAAACTGACTGGCCATGTGCACGTTGGCTTCGTCCTGACCGAAGTGAGCCAGAATCGGTGCGAGGTTCCAGAGGATAAGTGCGGCGATCAGCGCCATGCCCCACGCCAGCCACAGCCCTGCCTGAGTCAGACGGGTGGCGCCCGCGTCATCGTTAGCGCCTTTGCGAATGGCCACCAGTGTACCGACGGCAGCCATCACGCCGACGCAAAAGAAGGACACGAAGTTGTAGCTGGCCGCGCCCAACCCACCGCCCGCCAGGGATTCAGGGCCGAGCTTGCCCATCATCACGGTGTCGGTGAAGACCATCAGCATATGCGCCATCTGGGAAGCGATCAGCGGCCCGGCCAGGCGCAGGATGATCCACAGTTCTTTGAAGGCGTGCTGTTGCATGGTTGGACGCTCGGGAGGGAGAGGCATTGGTGAGCTGCCCATTGTCGTGATTCGCCCCGCGATGCACAAAGGGATAAATACGATCAGTGGCATGAGTAAAACTCATCCTGAGTGTTTTGCAGTAGAGTGCTTTGCATCGCCATCAGGCAAAGAGGAAAGCGCCAGATGCCTCGTAGTCTTCCGCCCTTGTATGCGCTGCGTGCATTTGAAGCCGCTGCGCGACACAGCTCGTTCACCCGCGCGGCTGAAGAGCTGTCGATCACTCAAAGTGCCGTCAGTCGGCACATCCACACGTTGGAGCAGCACTTCGCCTGTCGGCTGTTTCGCCGCAATGGTCGCAACCTGCAACTGACCGAAGCGGCGCGAGAGCTGTTGCCGGGTGTGCGCGAAGGGTTCTCTGCGCTGGAGCGGGCGTGCAGCGCACTGATGGCCGAAGAGGGCATCCTGCGCATGAAAGCCCCGTCGACCCTGACCATGCGCTGGCTGTTGGCACGACTCAGCCGGTTTCGCCATTTGCAAGTCGGCAACGAGGTGCAACTGACCAGCGCGTGGATGGACGTCGACCATGTGGACTTCACTCAGGAGCCGTTCGATTGTGCTGTGTTGCTCAGTCGTGGCCATTTTCCGCCGGACTGGGAGGCGACTTACCTGTTTCCCGAACTGCTGATTCCGGTCGGCTCACCCAGCTTGCTCGACGATGCGCCTTGGGACGCCGAACGGCTGGCGAGTACTGAACTGCTGCACCCCACCCCCGATCGTCGTGACTGGCGCAGTTGGTTGGAGCGCATGGGCTTGTCGGATCAGGTGTCGCTAAAGGGTGGCCAGGTGTTTGACACGCTGGAGCTGGGCATGATCGCGGCGGCGCGGGGGTATGGCGTGTCCATGGGCGACCTGTTGATGGTGGCTGAGGATGTGCTGCAAGGTCGCTTGAGCCTGCCTTGGCGAACGGCGGTGGTCAGTGGCGAGAACTACTATCTGGTCTGGCCCAAGACCCGGCCCGGTGGTGAGCGACTGCGCCGATTGAGCGATTTTTTGCAGAGCGAAGTGCAGGCGATGGAGTTGCCTGAGGTGACCATTTTGGAATAAGGCGCAAACGTGCTCTTGATTCTGGCCGAAGGCCGTAGGAGCGCAACTTGTTCGCGATCTGGCGCGAATCGGCGGCAACCTAGTTGAATGCGGTATGTCTGAAATGACGAGGTAGCAGTTTTTACTGCCGCTTCGCAGAAGATCGCGGGCAAGCCACGCTCCTTCGGCCTTCGGCCAGAAGCCATCTGTCCTAAAACCCGGCGTAGGACTCAAGTATTCAGGCTGTCAGCCGATTCCTCATTGCAGAGCCGATCCTTCTCTATCGGCCCATCAATACCCTCTATTAGAAACAGTCCGAATGGTTTGCCTGAGATCAGGACGATCCGGTCGTTCGGCAAGGAGTCTCCATGCCTCAACCCCGTGCCCGTATTGCCTCGCAGCTCGGCATTGCCCTGGCTGTCATTCTGGCCGTCGTCATCAGCGGCAGCACGCTGTTTGCCCTGCGCTCGCTGGATTCGGCGAACTTGGCTATCCGCGAAGAGCACATGGGCAGCGAAGCGCGGTTGCTGGCTGATCAGTTGAATACCTTCCACAGCACCCTGCGTGACAGCACTCAACGCTTGAGCGGCCTGTTCGAAAAACGCTTCAGTGGCCTGACGGTTCAAGCCGACCAACAGATCGCTGTCGCGGGCGTACAGACCCCGGCTTTGTTGCTCAATGGCAACCCACTGAACAACGATTTCGCCGAAGTCGACGACTTCAAGAAAATGACCGCAGGCGTGGCGACCGTGTTCGTGCGAAGTGGTGACGATTTCATCCGGATCAGCACCTCGCTGAGCAAGCAAGACGGCTCCCGCGCCATCGGTACGGTGCTGGATCACAAACATCCGGCCTACGAAAAGCTGCTGGCCGGGCAGGGCTACGTGGGCCGCGCGCTGCTGTTCGATCGCCTGTACATGACCCAGTACTCCCCAGTGCGCGACAGCAGTGGCAAGGTCATCGCCGTATTGTTCGTGGGCTTCGATTACACCGACGCGCAAAAGGCGCAGTTCGATAACCTCAAGAGTTTCCGTATCGGCTCGACGGGCTCGCTGGCCTTGCTCGACGAGCAGAACAAATGGCTGGTGCCGCCTGCCGGGGTGAAGGATCTTGATCAGGCAGCAAAGGGACTGGCTGACTTCGTCAAAACCCCGGGCGTGGGCCGTTTCTGGCAAGACGCCGGCAATGATTTCTACACCGTGGCCGAGCCGTTCAACGGCGGCCCGTGGTCGATTCTGGCGGTGATGCCAAAAGATGAGATCAGTGCGGTGACCTGGAGCGTTGGCACTCAGTTAGCGATCGGCAGCCTGTTGGCGATGCTGATCGCTGTGGGTTCGGCCATCTGGCTGCTGCGCAGCAAATTGCAGCCATTGTCCGATCTGGTCAATCAGGCCGAGGCGCTGGGTGCGGGTGACCTGAGCGTGCGTCTGAATATTGCCAGTCACGACGAAATTGGCCAGTTGGCCGGTAGCTTCAACAAGATGGGCCAAGCACTGGAAACCATGGTTTCACACATTCGTACGGCGGCGCAGGAAGTCAGCGGGCGGGCGCAGGCGTTGTCCGGTTTGTCCGGCGGCGCGTATGAAGGCATGGAGCAGCAATCCGGCGAAATCACCAGCATGGCCGGGGCCGTCGAAGAATTCAGCGCCACGGCGCTGACCATCGCCGACAACATGGGCAATACCGAACGCTTGGCGCAGGGCAATGCCCAACAGACGCGCATTGGTCGTGCATCGATGGAAGAGGCCTCGGCGTCGCTGGAGCAAATCGCCGGGTCGCTGGGAAGCACCGCTGCGGTCATCGACACGTTGGGTCAGCGATCTCAGGAAATTGGCGGGATCGTCAGCGTCATCACCTCCATCGCCGAACAGACCAACCTGTTGGCCCTCAATGCCGCCATCGAAGCTGCGCGTGCGGGCGAACAAGGCCGTGGTTTTGCTGTGGTTGCGGATGAAGTGCGCAATCTCGCCTCGCGCACCCGTCAGGCCACCGATGAGATTTCCGGCATGATTGCCAGTATCCAGCAGGAAACCGGCAACGCCATCAGCACCATGGAGCAGGGCAACACGCTGATGCAAGAAGGCCTCTCGCGCAACGCCAAGGTCGCGGCTGCATTGGCCCAGATCGACGAACAGAGCCGCTCGGCAGGCGAGCAGTTCGCCTCGATTACCACGGCGACTCAGGAGCAAAGCAACACTGCGACGCTACTCAGTGCCAACCTGCAAAGCATTGCGCTGGCCAACAGCGAGCAACGTGAAGTGGTGTCGAACCTGGCGGTGACAGCGCAAGAGCTGAACGCGCTGGCGGCGGATTTGCGTAAGGAAGTGGATCGGTTTAGATAAACCTCGGCTGGCCACTCATTCTGCCGATGATGGCCATTGCTGAGCGGCGTGCAGAACTCGCAGGATGGTGATCGAGCAGGCGTTTTCGGCGTAGATCACCAGATAATTGGGCATGACCACCATTTCCCTCGTCCCGGGCTCTCGACCTGTTTTATAAAGCCTTGGGTGTTGAGGCAGATGCCCGATTCGCAGATCAATTTCGTCTTTCAATCGCCAGGCAGCCGCCGAGTCGTGATCTGAGATGTAAGCCAGAATCGCCAGCAGGTCTGCCTTGGCGTATTTGCTCCATTCAACTGTCAGCACCGTGCTTCCTTTTGAGTAGATTGGTCGCCTCGGCCATCACGCTTTCGTGAGATTCGGTCGGGCTTGTGTCCTCCATGGCCTCGCGCACTTTGGCCCTGAACCACTTGTCGTAAGCCTCTGCATCGCAAGTGAAGCCGGGAGGCAGAGCGCCTTCTCTGGCGACACGCGTCAGCAAGATTCGCACAGCATCAGATACCGTGAGTCCGAATTTTGCGAGCGTTTCGGCGGCTTGAGTCTTGAGTTCGTCGTCAATTCTTACGTGCAGCATCGATGTCTGAGTGGCCATGATGTATCCCTCTAAAAGGCTCACTATGTATCTCATATGAGATACAGGCAATGAGTCATTTTCACCCCGACGATGGCCGGTACTGCAACGCTTCGGCAATGTGCGCTCTTGATATCGCGTTCGCTCGCTCCAAATCCGCCAACGTGCGTGCCACCTTCAGCAATCGATGGGCTGCGCGCAACGAAAGGTTCAAACGCTCACACGCTGTTTCGAGCCAGGCCTCATCTTCAGGCAGTAACACGCAGTGTTGGCGCAGGGCTGGCAGGTCGAGAAAGGCGTTGGCGCAGCCTTGTCGTTTTTGCTGACGTTCGCGGGCCTCGGACACCACCTGGGCAGCCTGCGCGCTGGTTTCGCCGATCTGTGCAGGGGCCGCCAGTGAGGTCGTCTCGCGGGCGACTGTCAGGTGCAGGTCGATCCGGTCCAGCAGCGGGCCGGACAGTTTGTTGCGATAGCGCTGGATCTGGTCGGTCGAGCAACGGCAGCGCCCGGTTGGCTCTCCGTAATAGCCGCAAGGGCAGGGATTCATGGCCGCGACCAGCTGAAATCGGGCGGGAAACCGTACACGGTCCCGCGCCCGTGAGATAACGATATGGCCTGATTCCAACGGCTCTCTCAAAACCTCCAATACGCGCCGGTCAAATTCGGGTAGCTCATCCAGAAAAAGGACACCGTGGTGCGCCAGCGTAATTTCGCCAGGCTGCGGACGACTGCCGCCACCCACCAATGCCGGACCAGACGCAGAGTGATGAGGTTGCCTGAATGGACGCTGCGGCCAACTGGTCAATGGTGCGTGACTGGCGACCGATTGAATCGCCGCTACCTCCAACGCCTCGCGCTCATCCAGCGGTGGAAGAAGCCCCGGCAGGCGGCTGGCAAGTAACGTCTTGCCGGTCCCTGGAGGCCCACTGAAAAGCAGGTTGTGCGCCCCGGCTGCGGCGACCAGCAGCGCACGCTTGGCGGCACTCTGGCCCTGAACTTCGCTCAAATCGGGGTAAGGCAGCGGTTGCAGGATCAGCCCGTTGGATTTGTAAGGTGCAATCGTCGTATGGCCATTAAGGTGCGACACCAACTCCAGCAGATGACCGACCGCGATGACCTTCAAGCCTGACGCCAGGCATGCCTCCTCTGCGTTTACAGCGGGGACGATCAACGTATGCCCGGCATCCCGAGCGGCCAGTGCGGCGGGCAAGACGCCCTGCACCGGCCGAATTGCCCCGGATAACGCCAGCTCGCCAAGGCATTCCACATTGTCCAGCGCCAGCGTCGGAACCTGCGCGCTCGCAGCAAGCAGCCCCAATGCAATCGCCAGATCAAACCGCCCGCCATCCTTGGGCAGATCCGCCGGAGCGAGATTCAACGTGATCCGCCGCGCCGGAAACTCCAGCCGACAATTCAGAATCGCACTGCGCACCCGGTCCTTGCTTTCCTTCACCGCGCCTTCGGGTAAGCCGACCAGCGTCAGGCTTGGTAATCCGTTGGCCAGATGAGTTTCGACGGTAACGGCGGGAGCTTCGACACCCACTTGGGCACGGCTGAGAACGATGGCGAGGGACATGTCGATCCTTGGGGCGGCACCGCTTCCTGCGGCGGGCTGAAGGATAGTCAGCGAATTGATCCGGCCGCTCACGCAAGTTCTACGGCATGTGTCCCAACTGGGAACTGCGGCCTCGATCCGGCCACTCAGTCCTCACATTGAAGTGCCTTCTCGGGCTTCGAACTTCTGACTCTCAACGCCAGGACCAGACCATGACACCGATCAACTCGCTGATTCGTACCACGCCGCTCGACGTGTCGAGCACGCAGCATTTTCCAGACTCCAGATCGCAACAGGAGCAAGGGATATCTGCCAGAAGCGGCAATACGCCCGTTTCTTTCATGTCGCAGCCGCAGAACGCGCAGGTCAACTTTGGCGGGGCGAACAACGCGCTCCAACAGCCGCAGAGCAATTTTTCAGCAAATGGAGGGCAGGCGGATCCGTTGACCCAACTGATGACCTTGATTCAAGACCTGCTGCAACGCTTGCAGGCCTTGATGCAGGGCAACTCGGGATCGGTGAACACCCCGTCCAACAACGCAGTCACTGGCGGTGGCAAGGTGGGTGGAAACTCTGGACACAACCCCGTGGACAATCACGCCTCGACTCAAGGCACGCCTCAAGCGGGCAAGGGCGGCAGCAGTCCCGCGAATGGCCAGTTTTCCGAGCACTCACTGGGTAATCAACTGAGCGTGCAGAAATCCCCGGAAGACAAGATCGGCATGGCCAAAGACCCTGAGCGTGGTGATGTAATCAAGGTCGACTTCAACAAAGGTCATTACACCGAACACTCCACCAGCCCCCGCGCCGAGATCAAGGACGGCACCAAGCTGCAGGAAGGCGAGCCCTACAGTTTCAAATTCGGCATGAAGCGCGAGGCCAACAATGACGGCACGTTCTTCCAGGTGCTGGACCACAACAACGCCAAGCCCAGCCCTCGCGCTTGGCTGGCGACCAAGGATGGTCAGTATCAGTTGCACCTGAAAACCAGTGAAGACAGCAACGCGCCTTCGAAAGTGTTCAACATTGGCAAGCCTGGCGATGCCGCCAAAGATGTTGGAAAGTGGGCGGATTTTCAGATCGATTTCAAACGCGGTATCGGCGATGGCGAAATCTCGGTGACCAAGAACGGCGAAAACGTCTTCGACAAAAAAGGCATCTCGACCATGTTCGATACCCACAGCAGCGACTCTTACGCCAAGTTCGGCCAGTACCGAAACGAAGGCGACCACAGCCCGGCGACGAGCCTGTTTTCGGGGTTCAGTGTGGCGAAAGGGTCATGATCGATCATTTCACCGAGACGATGTGGATCGTCTGTATACGTTTCACAACGGATTTCCGCATTGCTCTGGTGAGAAAGGCGATCTAGCATAGATTCTTAACGAGTAACGTTAAGCGTTAGCAATGCTTGCAGGTTTTAAATGTACGGACACAGAATCGCTTTTTCGGCATGGCAAAACCCGTGTGTGGTCCTCAATTCTCTCGATGGCCGAACGCAAATTGACCATGTTTGATGCTGCCACATCGTTGGTAGATCTCAAGTCACCATCCGGGAACCGGCTAGAGGCGCTCGGTGGTGATCGCAAAGGACAGCACAGCATACGCATCAACGCGCAATGGCGTATTTGCTTCATGTGGGGCGCGAATGGGCCGGAAGAAGTCGAAATCGTTGATTACCACTGAGGTAGCCATGAACAGAAATGGAATGCGTCCGGTCCACCCCGGCGAGGTGCTCAAAGAAGAATATCTGGAGCCGCTGGGTCTGACCTCGGCAGCATTGGCGCGGGCGCTCAATGTTTCCACACCCACTGTCAATGACATCGTGTTGCAGAGGCGAGGTGTGAGCGCCGATGTGGCGCTACGTTTGGCGGCGTGCCTGGATACGACTCCAGAGTTTTGGCTGAACCTGCAGCTCATCCACGACTTGCGCAAGGCTGAAATGGAACGAGGCTCTGCGATCAGGGCACAAGTTCAACCCATCACGCACTGCGCATGAGCGGGTTCATTTTTTTGCGGGCGGTGAAAGGCTTCGCTAAAGCGGCTCTGTTGTGAGTACGTAGGCGGTCCTTGGTTAGCGTGAAAAGGGCTTCTAGCCTGTCATCTTTCCTGTCTGGCCTCACGTCCACCCATAGCGAACAAGGTGAAAGAAGACCGGCGCGGCAAAACACACAGAGTCCAGACGGTCGAGCATGCCACCGTGGCCCTGGATCATGTGACCCCAATCTTTGACGCCCTGGTCGCGCTTGATGGCTGACATGACGATGCCGCCAGCGAACCCCAAAAGGTTGATCAGCAGGGCAATCAGGAGCGACTGCCAGGCCGTGAACGGGGTTATCCACCACAAGGAGGCTCCGATCAGTGAGGCCAGCAATACGCCGCCAATGAACCCTTCTACGGTCTTGGAGGGGGACAGGTTGGGTGCGATCTTGCGTCTGCCTAACAGTTTTCCGCAGACGTACTGCAACACATCGGACACTTGCACGACGATCACGAGATAGGCCAGCAACAACAGGTTTCGGCCTTCGTAGCCTGCGATATCCAACGTCAGTAAAGCTGGCACCGACGATACGCAATACACTGCAATCATCAGCCCCCACTGCACTTTGGCGGCGCGTTCGAGAAACCGCGTACTGTCACCGCCCAATGCGGCGAGTATCGGTAGCAGCAAAAATCCGTACACCGGTATGAGGATTGAAAACAGCCCGTACCAATCGATGTAGATCAGCAAGTATTGCAGCGGCAGGCAGAGGTAAAACGCGGCCGCCAAGGCGGGGTAGTCACTGCTGCGCGTTGGCGTCAGGGTCATGAATTCACGCAGGGCATAGAACGAGACTGCGCAGAACAGCACGATCACCGCGGTATTGCCCAGCCAGAAGGCACCGCCGATCACCAGCACCATGACCCACCAAGCGTTGATTCGAGCGTTAAGGTTGTCGAGCACCGGGTTGGATGGGGTCTTGCTCAGTCGCTTCAGGGCCCAGCCGATCAGCGAGGCAAGCAGCAGAATGGCGCCGATACCGGCAAACAGGATCAGGGTCTGTTGGTCCATCTCAAGCCTGCTCCGGATCTAGGGCCAAAAGCGCATCACGGCTGCGCTCCAGGAATTGCTCCTTGCTCTCGCCGTTCTCGATCTTGAGCGGAGGACCAAAGATGGTTGTACACAGCAAGGGCAGCGGTAAGAAGCGCCCTTTGGGCATGACTCGATTCAGGTTGGTAATCCATACGGGAACGATTTCAGCCTGCGGGTGGCTTTTCGCAAGGTGATACAAGCCACTTTTGAACGGTAATAGCCCGGTGTCTGGATTGCGCGTGCCTTCGGGGAAAATGATCAGCGAGTCGCCGTTTCGCAGGGCGTCAAGCATCACTTGCAGTGGTTTGTGGGTCGTCATTTTGCGCTCGCGATGTACCAACACTCCGTTGAACACGCGATTGATCAGATAGCGGCGCACCATGCTTCGCTGCCAGTAATCAGCACTCGCCACGGGGCGAGTGGTTTTGCGCAGAAGTGATGGCAAGGATGCCCAGAGCAGTACGAAATCGCCGTGGCTGCTGTGATTGGCGAAGTAAATGCGCTGACGGCGCTGTGGCGAGCAGCCCTTCCAAAGGCTGCGCGCGCCGGTGATACTGCGTGCAGCGCGAGTGATCAGCTTCGCGACCAAAGGTTCGAGCATAAATCTGTTCCTTATGCCACGGTGACCAGCCAAGGTATTGCCAGGCTGAAAGAGAGAGTCAGCACGATCTGTGCAGCCAGCAGCGTGACCTGCCGACGCAATAAACGCAGCGTGTTGCCAATACGCTTGTCCCATGGGCGTCCGGCCTTTTCCTCGGGTTGCAATGCGAGCGCGGTCAACGCGTGATCCAGCGCCTTGGTTTTGTCGGTAAGCGGCTGAGGGTGGTCGGCCAGTCGTTGCATTAGATGGGCGTCGAAGCTGACGCGAATCGCCCAGTATTTTTGCAGCAAGCCCATGATGAGCAAGGCGGTGCCAAAACCCGAGATCCACGGATTGAACGGCGCCAGCAGGCCGTGGCATGTGCTGATCAATGCGCCCATGAGTGCCAGTCCTGTGGATAAGTTATCCAGCATGCGCCCGCATCGCAGGAGGCTACCTAACGTATATAGCTGCATGTCAGTCACCATTGGCAGGCCCTGCTTTCGATACGAGTGAGGTCAGCAGTTTGCGATGTTCGTCATGCAAGACAATTCGCGGACGGGCTTTTTGAATCTGTTGGATGGCGGCGTCGACACTGGTCGCACGACCGGTATGTAGAAGCCACGCGGCGACAGCCATGGCACCGCGTGAGTACCCCAGTGCACAACACACCAACAGTGGGCCGTGTTCGCGTAAGTGCTCGACAGTGACAGCCGCCTCACGGCACTGCTCGACGTTTGCGACAGTCAGGTCTAGCACCGGTTGCGAGTGATAGGCGATTGCCGATCCATCCAACGGCAGCTCGGCACAAAGATCGAGCACAGCCAGGAAGCGGCCGTTTTTCAGCTCCCCTGCGGTGGGAATTCGCCCTAGGCAAACGTTATCCACAATCAGGCAGGGATGTGGATGCTTGCGTGTCCACCAACGTGAATTGAGCCATGCCGCCGCCAGATAGGGAGCGAATAGCCAGCGCGACGCCATGCTAAGTTGTCCATTGGCTCCTTTCTGGAAGCCTGTCGCATCGAACAACACGTAATTAAGCGCAACCAGCATCACAGACAAAGCGGGCCAGAATAGCCACCAACCAGGCCCCCCAACTCCTAACGCAAGCGCAGCAATCGACAGCCCCAGCAATGCATAGCGTCCTGCCAACTGCCTGCGCCGTGGGCTGACAGTCAGGCGCACTCCGCTTAACATTCCGGGTCGTTGTTGCGGCCATAACCAGATGCACAGCCAGCCGACCAATGCGCCGGTGGGTACGTCGATGAAGTGATGCTGATAAGTCGTCAATACTGACAGACCGATCAACGCAAACCAGCCATGCACGAGCCAACGCCAAAAACCACCTGTGTGCTGTGCATAACACACCCACAACACGATTAGCAGCGCGATGTGCAATGACGGCGCTTGATTGAACGGTTTGTCGAACCCGGCCAGCGCAGCAAACAGCCAGCCGAACATGCCATCTGTTTCTGGTTTTGCGAAGCTGAACTGCAACGGCCAGAGCAAAAAGCAACTGACCGCAATGACCTGTGCGGTCAGCAAACGCAAGGCGTGGCATTTCAGGGCTTCGTGGGTGCGTGGCAATAACAGTGACAGTCCGTAGAGCACGTCGATGGACCAGTACGGCAGGATCGTCCACGCCCAGAACGGCATGTGCCGCTCCCAGTCGAACACCAGACTGGATACGTCGCTACGCTGGCTGGTGACCCATGTCGCCAAGCCATAACTGCCGAAAAAAAAGGGCGCCAGCAGGCACAGCCACAGCAGCGCTGATTTGCGCAAGCCAGGCTCACGGATCATGGCGTAGCCACCGTCATGGTCATTGCACCCGCTGCGCTAATGACACGGTGAAAATGCCCCATTCGTCGATGCGTTGAGTGATTTTTCGAAACCCGACTGCTTCAACCAGTTGATCCATTTCGATCTGAGTACGCCGACGCATGACCCAGGATTGCCCCTCACGGTGGCTGGTCAGCGTGCGCGCGATCAGCTCCAGTTGAGGGTGCCAGGGCTGATTGGTGTAAATCAGGTAGCCGCCAGGCTTCACTGCTTCGGCTAAACCGGCCAGTGAGTCGTTGATCAGTTGGTTGACGGCAAATAGCTCGTACAAGCCGGAAACGACAGCCAAGGTGGGAGAAGGAGAGAGTGCGGCCAAATCTTCGCGATCAAACGCATTCCCTTGGGAGAAACTGGCGATTTGGTCCAGGCCAGTTTGCTTGATCAAAGCGCTGCCGTCGCGCACATTGATGTCGCAGTAATCGCGCAGCAGAATGGATTCGGGCAGCGAGTTTATCGCGTGCATAGCATCGAGAATGTAGCGGCCGTGCCCGGCAGCGATGTCGACGATGCGCACGTCCTGATCATCAATGCGCAGCTTTTCGATGGCCAAGCGCAGCAGTTCTTCGGCATGGAGTTTGCGCTGGCGAATGCCGCGCCAACCGATGGAGTCGAGATAGCTGCGGTCAATTAGCCGACCCAGTGGCGAGCGGCCGCTAGCTTGGTTGCGGTACACGTAATCGAGCGTGCTGCCAGAGTCGAAGCCAGTGTCAAAGCCCAGTTTTATCCCGGTTGACAGTGTGCTGCCGATGCGCATGCCTGCGCGGGTCGCTCTCCAGTAGAGGCCGCGCAAGGAGTTGCGTGGTAGTGGCGCTGCGAGTGATTCAGACTCCGCACAGGTGTCACCTAGCTTGTCGCTATTCCTTAGATCGGGCAGGTTTTGCGGCTGATCAAAGGTTTGCAGGATGAAGCGGCGCACGCGGGTAATGGCAGTCGCTCGATCGCGCTCTCCCAGCGTGTCATGAAAAAAACCTGGCAGGAGATGCTTTTCTTTGTGTGGGCTGCCCAAGCGGTCGAAGAACTGCTCCTGGGGTTTGCGCTTGACCACGAAGTCTGCACCGGAAATCAGTAATTGCGTAGGGACTCGAATCGCCTGAGCGTCAGCGACGACCCTTTCTGCGGCGCAGTGAAGCCCCAATAGCACCTTGGTCGAAACAGCTTTGGTGATCAATGGGTCGTTGTCATAAGAGGCCGCTCGCTGTGGATCGTGTGTGAGCAATCCCGCCTTGACGTAGCTGTTGACGAAAAAATTGCCGCGAAAGCGCTGTGCCAGTGCCAGCCCTTTTAAAGCGAAGGGTACGTACAGCTTGATTTCGAAGGCCGGTGAAGCCAGTACCAGCGCACGAATCTGCGGTGCGTAATCATGCACCCATGTCGCCGCGATCACGGCCCCCACACTTTGCGCGACGACCGCGATATCACTTGTTGCCACGCAATGCTCTGTGGCCAAGTGATCGCAGAAAGTCTGCAAGTCGCGCACGCAGGTGGCAAAACTGGGGCTGTCACCCCTCGCACCCGGCGACTCACCGTGGCCACGGGCGTCACATGCGAAAAAGTCGAAGCCCGCCAGACTCAATTCGTCGACCAAATGGGCCACGCGGCCGGAATGCTCATGTCCCCGATGTAATAACACAATGGCCTTGCCTGAGGTGTCCAACATCGGATCGATCTTTGGCCAGTGGCGGTAAAAAAGCTCGACGCCGTCATGGCTGATGAAGGTTCGGCTGCGGCACTCGCGCATCGCATATCCTCATTCAGTGTGGGAGTATTTTTTTGCTTCGTTGAGGCCCTGACGGACTCTGTTGATCAGGGTGAACAGCAAGAGGATGCAGGTGAGCGCCAGGAGCAGGTTGAGCCAGATTGTATCGAGCCATCCCAGAGCAATGCCGATAGCCGCGACACCAAACACGAAGGCTCTGTCACTTTTACCCATCGGCCCGTCGTAGCGGCGGCTGGCGCCGATCATTGGAGACATCGCGCCTGCGTACTCACAAAGCAAGGCGAGCAGAGTGGCCAGAAGCACCAGCGCCCAGCTCACGTCGGAAATAACCAGGAAGGGCAGGATCAACGCGCTATCGGCGATCACATCGCAGAGCTCGTTGAGATAGGCGCCAAGATCGGACTTTTGTTGGAATTCGCGGGCCAGCATGCCGTCGATTGCATTGAGCGCCATGCGTGCGAGCATCCATGCAGGTACGAGAAGAAAGATCCAGATATAAGTCGCCAGCAGTGCGATCAGTGTTCCAACCAACAAAGAGCCTCCAGCCGCCAACAAAGTGACCTGGTTGGCCGTAATGCCTCGGTCATACAAGCGTTGAACGCATGGCCGCAGGAAACGCTGGAATGCGGGTTTGAGCTGGTAAATCGAAGGCATCTAGTCGGATTCCGGTCTGGCGAGTAGCACCTGAAGAAGATGTCCGGCAGCCGAGCCTGGCAGGCGTTTATCAGCTAACTCCGTGCTCATCAACCAGTGATCAATAGGGTGCTCACTGGTGCGAACGCGTAATTAATTGATGCAGGCTTTACGGCCCTCTGAAGCAGGTGCAAGAACGGATACCGCGATGTGCGGACTGTCGTGAGGTGGGGAAATTACCAATTCAGACGGCAGAAAGATGTAGGACGGTTCTGAATATTAAATCTGGGGCGAAAAATCTCTGCGCCGCTAAGGAGGTGGTGCTCAGGGGTTATCGTGCGAGCTGTCGATATGTCCGGTGGTCGCGCACCCTCTTCGCCCATGTTCAATCCGGAGGCGAGGAGGGTGCTCCAAAATAATCACTCTTGGGATTTCTCCGCCAACCGCGTTTCCATCTCTGCCATCTTCGCCTCCAGTGCCTCAAGGCGGGCACGGGTGCGCGCCAGGACGACCATCTGGCTGTCGAATTCTTCGCGGCTGACCAGGTCCAGTTTGCTGAACCCACTTTGCAGCAGGGCCTTGAACTGGGTTTCGAATTCATTGCGCGGCAGTGGCGTCTCGCCGTTGAACAGGCGGGAGGCGTGGCCGCTCAGGGCGTCCAGAAAAGCTTTGGGTGCGAGCATGAGGGTCTTCCCGAATCAGATGGGCGGCAGTGTATCACGCAGCGTCTATAGTCATTTCACGCACCTTGGTTTGCACGGTTTTCGCGCATGAGGCGGTGCACGTGCGCACTGTTGTTGTGCGGGCGGATTGGATGATGGCGATCTGGCCCCTCGATACCGGGCACAAGGCGGCGTAATTCGCGGGTTTTCACGAAATGGCAAGGTTTCTGCTTAGTGGCATATGACCCATGCACTGATGCAGTCGCTGTGACGAATGCAGTGCGGCAGGCGGAGCGGGGAAGTGTTTCGTCAGAAGCGGTTTTCTGGAGTTGGTCAGGTCTGTTTCGGGCCATCGACGCGTTACAAAGCCAGACACTGCGCTTAGACTTGAGTCGGGTTTGTTTTCCTGGGGCAAGTCCACCAATTCGGGAGAAAGTTTCATGAAGCTAGTCACTGCCATCATCAAGCCGTTCAAGCTCGACGACGTACGCGAGTCGTTGTCCGAAATCGGCGTGCAGGGCATCACGGTAACTGAAGTCAAAGGCTTCGGACGTCAGAAAGGCCACACCGAGCTGTATCGCGGTGCGGAATACGTAGTCGACTTCCTTCCCAAGGTGAAGATCGATGTTGCGATTGACGACAAGGATCTGGACCGCGTTATCGAGGCGATAACCAAAGCGGCCAACACCGGCAAGATCGGTGACGGGAAGATCTTCGTGGTCAATCTGGAACAGGCTATTCGCATCCGTACCGGCGAAACCGATACCGACGCAATCTAAGCCGCCAACACCCAACGCCCCAGGAGTAAACAATATGACTCTGCGTCAAATCGCAGGGCTAGGAGCCCTGTTGTCCCTCGTAATCCCTGGCCTGGCCATGGCGGCGGACGAAGTGGTAGCCCCTGCAGCCCCGGTACTGAACTCAGGTGACACCGCCTGGATGCTGACTTCCACCGCTCTGGTGCTGTTCATGACCGTGCCGGGCCTGGCGCTGTTCTACGGCGGCATGGTGCGTTCCAAGAACGTGCTGTCGGTGATGATGCAATGCTTCGCCATCACTGGCCTGATCAGCATCCTGTGGTGCATCTACGGTTACAGCATGGCGTTCGACACCACTGGTATGGAAGCCAATGTCGTTAATTTCAACTCCTTCGTCGGCGGCCTGTCGAAGGCGTTCCTGGCAGGCATCACGCCTTCCAGCATTACCGGTGCGACCGCCCTGTTCCCAGAAGCGGTGTTCGTCACCTTCCAGATGACTTTCGCCATCATTACCCCGGCTCTGATCGTCGGCGCTTTCGCAGAACGCATGAAGTTCTCTGCGATGCTGATCTTCATGGCTATCTGGTTCACTCTGGTCTACGCGCCAATCGCGCACATGGTCTGGAGTGGTGTGGGTGGTCTGCTGTGGGATTGGGGCGTTCTCGACTTCGCAGGCGGCACCGTTGTTCACATCAACGCCGGTGTGGCTGGCCTGGTGGCGTGCCTGGTACTGGGCAAGCGTAAAGGTTTCCCGACCACCCCAATGGCGCCGCACAACCTGGGTTATACCCTGGTGGGCGCTGCGATGCTGTGGGTAGGCTGGTTTGGCTTCAACGCCGGTTCCGCTGCTGCGGCCAACGGCACTGCCGGTATGGCTATGCTGGTCACCCAGATCGCAACCGCTGCCGCTGCACTGGGCTGGATGTTCGCCGAGTGGCTGACCCACGGCAAACCAAGCGCACTGGGCATCGCCTCGGGTGTGGTTGCCGGTCTGGTTGCCATCACCCCTGCGGCCGGTACTGTCGGCCCAATGGGCGGCCTGATCATCGGTCTGGCGGCGGGCGTGGTCTGCTTCTTCTGCGCCACCAGCCTGAAACGCAAACTGGGCTACGACGACTCCCTGGACGCCTTCGGCGTGCACGGTATCGGCGGTATCCTGGGCGCGATCCTGACGGGCGTCTTCGCTGCACCTTCGCTGGGCGGCTTCGGCACCGTGACTGACATCGCAGCTCAAGTCTGGATTCAGTGCAAAGGCGTTGGCTTCACGATCATCTACACCGCGATCGTAACCTTCATCATCCTCAAGGTGCTGGACGCAGTGATGGGGCTGCGTGTCACCGAGGAAGAAGAAGCCGTGGGCCTGGACCTTGCGCAGCACAACGAGCGTGGCTACAACTTGTAATCACGGCTGTTGAGAAAAAATGCCCGGATTTCCGGGCATTTTTTTGTCTGGCGTTTGTCGATAGGCAGAGCGACCAGCCAGTGACGTGAAGATGCAATCCAGATCCTGTTCAATGCGAGGTCCGAGCCGATTCGGCAAGGATTGAGGCGGTCTGCGCGGGAAGGTTCGAGGCTTACAATAAACGTCACTCATTACCCGCTTTGCTTTTTTTTCTAGCGCGTTAGAATGCGCGCCGAAGGGCGGAGAACTGTATGTGGCAACAGACCAGAATCACCCTGCGGGCAAGGCCCCGCGGATTTCATCTGGTGACCGACGAGATCGTCGCAGGGCTTCCCGGACTGCGTGATTGCCGAGTCGGCCTGTTGCATTTGTGGCTGCAGCATACCTCGGCGTCGTTGACCATTAACGAGAATGCCGACCCGGCAGTGCGACGTGACTTCGAACGTTTCTTCAATCACCTGATCCCACAAGGACGCAGCGATTATGAACACGATGATGAAGGCCCGGACGACCTGCCAGCGCACTTCAAAGCCAGCTTGCTGGGCTGTCAGCTGCTCATTCCGGTCACGGGCGGACGGTTGGCGATGGGAACCTGGCAAGGTGTCTATTTAGGAGAGCATCGCGATTCAGGCGGTGCGCGTAAAGTCCTCGCAACCCTTCAGGGAGAGGGGCACGACCGCTGATTGTCGGCGGTAGTTGAATTTTTTCCGGCTGTCTTAGAAATTAAGCGCAGCTGGGCTATAACTAATCTGCTTTCGCAAGTCATGAGGTAGAACATGAGCGACGACGACATCGATAACGAAAGTCTTGACGACGATCTGGAAGGTGAGGACGAGGGTGAGGAGCTTGCGGCTGCTCCTGAAGACGACGGCGCGGAAATAGACGACAGTTCCGATGCCCCGGCGACTCCCGCCAAAGGTAAAGCCAAGGCTGCGGTCTCGGTCGATGAACTGCCCAGCGTTGAAGCCAAGAACAAAGAGCGTGATGCTCTGGCTCGTGCGATGGAAGAGTTCCTGGCCCGTGGTGGCAAGATCCAGGAAGTGGAGGCCAATGTGGTCGCCGATCCGCCAAAGAAGCCTGACAACAAGTACGGTAGCCGCCCTATCTGAAGGCGTCTGATCCCTGCTGAAAAAAGCCCGCTGTCGCTGCGGGCTTTTTTTTGGCTTTGGTTTTTTAATTTTGGGTTTTGGCTTGGAATTCTTACTCTGATGCCCTGCTGGCGAATAGGCCTGAAAGGCATCAATGTAGCGATCTAAAGCCAAACGCCCTCACCCCCACCGCGCCAACACCTCAGGCAACTGCGTCAGACTATTGATCTCGGCATCCGGCAATATGTCCGCCTCCCACGCCTTGCCGCTCGGGTTGTACCAGATCGCCCGCAAGCCCGCCTGCTGGGCGCCTGCAATGTCGTCGCCTGGATGATCACCCACATGAACGGCATGAGCGGCTTGGGCCTTGCCGCGCTTCAGGGCTTCGAGGAAAGGCGCAGGATCGGGCTTGCCGATGCCCAGATCCTCCGCACACAGCGCAAAGGCGAAATAGTCTGCCAGACCCAGGCGGCGGACATCCGCGTTGCCGTTGGTCACGACGCCCAAGGTGTAAGACTTGGTGAGGATTTCCAGCGTTGGCACCACTTCCGGGAAGATATCAAGCTGATGGCGCCCCCTCAGGAACACTTCGAAACTTTGTTCCGCCAGATCCTGCGCTTCGCTGTGGCTGTAGCCTGCATCTTCCAGCGCGTGAAACAGTACCCGGCGACGCAGTGCACTGATCCGGTGCTTGAAACTCGGATCGGCCTCGACCAGGCGCGCGCGGATTTCCCACAAGTGCTCCACCGGCACCGGGCCCAGTTTTGGCGCATTGGCACCCAGCCAGTCGCGCAACATAGCCTCTGCGCTGACGATAGCGGGTGCGGTTTCCCACAGGGTGTCGTCCAGGTCGAAGGTGATCAGCTTGATGCTCATTCAGAAGAATCCTTGCGTTTGGCCCGAGGATGAGCGCTGTCGTACACGTTCGACAGGTGCTGGAAATCCAGGTGGGTGTAAATCTGAGTCGTGGTGATGTCGGCGTGGCCAAGCAGTTCTTGCACGCCACGCAAGTCCTGGGATGATTCGAGCAGATGGCTGGCGAACGAGTGCCGCAGCATGTGCGGGTGCAGGTTCTGGCCCAGTTCGCGTTCGCCAGCGACCTTGACCCGAACCTGGATCGCGCGCGGCCCCAAACGTCGGCCTTGTTGGCTGACAAACACCGCATCATCCTGAGGGTTGGCCAGTGCGCGTTGTTTTAACCACGCCGCCAGCGCTTCACGGGCTTTTCGGCCGACCGGAAGCACGCGAGTCTTATTGCCCTTGCCGAGCACTTGAACCAGACCGTCTGCGAGGTCAAGTTGCTCACAGTTAAGCCCGGTCAGCTCTGATAACCGCAAGCCCGACGAATAAAACAGTTCGAGAATCGCGTGATCGCGGCGCGCGAGAAACTCGTCCTCAACGCCCCCTTCCAGCAATTGCAGCGCGCGGTCTGCATCCAGCGTTTTCGGCAGCCGACGCTCACCTTTCGGCGGCGACAGGCCATTGGCAGGATCGTGCTCACAGATCCCTTCGCGATTGAGATACTGGTAGAAACCGCGCACGGCAGACAACAGTCTCGCGATGCTGCGAGAGGACTGGCCTTGATGGTGGAGTTGAGCGACAAGGGTGCGCATGGCGGCCGGGTCCAGCGCTTTCCAGTCGGTGATGCGCTGTTTGTCACAAAAGCCCATCACGCGACTCAAATCCCGACGATAAGCCTCCAGCGTGTGGCTCGACACTTGGCGCTCGCTGCGCAGGTGTGTGCAGTAAGCGTCCAGTTGCCGTTCCATGGCTAGCGCACCGAGCGCAAGGCGTTGGTGAAGCGCGGCAGCAGGCGGCTCAGCACGTCGGCGATGTAGGTCAGGAACAGCGTGCCCACCGAGCTTTTGTAGTGCTGCGGGTCGCGGCTGCCGATGGCGAGCACGCCATGCAAGCCCAGATGATTCAGCGCGACGATGGCGGTGGAACCGACCTCTTTGCTTTGATCGGCACCGAACAGAAACTCCAGTTCGTGCTCGCGCAGAGCGCCACACACGGTCTTACCGCCGGACAGCAGGCTGCCGATGGCTTTCTGTGCTTCTGCGCTGCTGACCCAGCGGCCGACGGTCATCGGGTTGTCGCTGAACAGGATCAGGCTCACGAACGGCACCTGAAAGTCCTGACGCAGACTGTCTTCCACCGCCATGACGATTTCTTCAAGGCTGGTGGCGTCCATCAGCGCAAGGATCAGGCGACGGGTTTTCTCGAAAAGTCGGTCGTTGTCACGCGCCACATCCATCAATTGAGAGAGGCGGTGACGCATCTCGATGTTGCGCTCGCGCAGCAACTTCAACTGGCGCTCGACCAGAGAAACGGTGTCGCCGCGCTGATGAGGAATGCGCATCGCGGCGAGCAGTTCATCGTGCTCGGCAAAGAAGTCCGGGTGTTTGTGCAGCCAGGCCGCGACAGCCTCGGCTTCAAGCGCAGGCACTGTCTGATCGGCGAAGGTCTCGCCGGGCGTGTCGATTGAAGTCTGAGGCTTGTCGGTCATTGCATGCTCTCACTCATAGACGAACTTGGCCTTCATAGACCCTGACGGCCGGGCCGGTCATCAACACCGGATGACCAGGCCCCGCCCACTCGATGGACAGGCGTCCGCCTGGCAGATCGATCAGCAGTGGCGAATCCATCCAGCCTTGACTGATGGCCGCAACCGCCGCCGCACACGCGCCCGTGCCGCAGGCCTGGGTTTCCCCGGCGCCGCGCTCCCAAACGCGCAGTTGGGCGCGCTGACGGTCGACGACATGCAGAAAACCCACGTTCACTCGAGCCGGAAAGCGAGGATGATGCTCGATCTTCGGGCCGAGGCTGTGAACGGGGGCGTTATTGATGTCGTAGACCCGCAGGACGGCGTGAGGGTTGCCCATCGACACCGCCGCCAGCTCGACGCTTTCGCCGTCGACGTCCAGCGTGTAGCTGGTCGCCTGTTGCGGCGCATCGAAGGGGATATCGGCCGGGGCCAGACGCGGCGCACCCATGTCGACGCTGATCTGCCCATCGCTACGGATGTCCAGTTCGATGATGCCGCTTTTGGTTTCGACGCGGATCAGCTTCTTGGCCGTCAGGCGCTTGTCCAGCACGAAGCGGGCAAAGCAGCGCGCGCCATTGCCGCACTGCTCGACCTCGGAGCCGTCGGAGTTGAAGATTCGGTAGCGGAAGTCCACGTCCGGATTGTTCGGCGCTTCGACCAGTAGCAGTTGATCGAAACCGATACCGGTGTGCCGATCGCCCCATTGTTTGGCGTGCTTGGGCAAAATGTGCGCGTGCTGGCTCACGAGGTCCAGCACCATGAAGTCATTGCCCAGGCCGTGCATCTTGGTAAAACGCAGCAGCATGGGATTACTCCGGCAACAGGCTTTCGCCAGCGAACAGCTCTGTCAGGGTTTCACGACGGCGTACTTCGAATGCCTGATCGCCGTCGACCAACACTTCAGCGGTACGGCCGCGCGTGTTGTAGTTCGAGCTCATGACGAAGCCATAGGCACCGGCCGAATGCACGGTCAGCAGATCGCCCTCGGCCAGCGCCAGCTCGCGCTCTTTGGCCAGGAAGTCGCCGGTTTCGCAGATCGGGCCAACGATGTCGTAGGTACGCGCCGCGCCATCGCGAGGCTGAACGGCTTTGACGTCCATCCACGCCTGATACAGCGCCGGACGGATCAGGTCGTTCATCGCTGCGTCGACGATGGCGAAATCCTTGTGCTCGGTGTGCTTGAGATACTCGACGCGGGTCAGCAGCACGCCTGCGTTGGCGACGATGAAACGGCCCGGTTCGAACATCAATGCCAGATCGCGGCCTTCAATGCGTTCGCGCACGGCCTTGATGTAATCGCCTGCCAGTGGCGGTTCTTCATCGCGATAACGCACGCCCAAACCACCGCCCAGGTCCAGATGACGCAGTTGAATGCCGCAGTCGCTCAGGCGATCGACCAGATCCAGCAGGCGGTCCAGCGCATCGACGAAAGGCGACAGCGTGGTCAGTTGCGAACCGATGTGGCAATCGACGCCGATCACTTCCAGGTTTGGCAGTTGCGAGGCGCGGACATAGACGTCTTCGGCGTCAGCGATGGCGATGCCGAACTTGTTCTCTTTCAAACCGGTGGAAATGTACGGGTGCGTGCCTGCATCGACGTCCGGGTTCACGCGCAGGGAAACCGGGGCGCGAACGCCCATTTCGGCGGCCACGACCTGCAGGCGCTCCAGTTCGTCGGTGGATTCGACGTTGAAGCAATGGACACCGACTTCAAGCGCACGGCGCATGTCGTCGCGAGTCTTGCCGACACCGGAGAACACGATCTTGTCAGCCTGACCGCCAGCGGCCAGCACCCGCTCAAGCTCGCCACGGGAAACGATGTCGAAACCGGCGCCCAGACGCGCCAGGACATTGAGTACACCCAGGTTCGAGTTGGCTTTGACGGCGAAACAGACCAGATGCGGCATGCCGTTCAAGGCGTCGGCGTAGGCGCGGTATTGTGCTTCGATGTGGGCTCGGGAGTAGACATAGGTCGGCGTGCCGAAACGTTCGGCAATGGCAGACAATGCCACTCCTTCCGCGAACAGTTCACCGTCGCGGTAGTTGAAGGCGTCCATGGTCAGTCCCTAGTAGGTCGAGTGCTTGTGCGAGTGCGAAGAGTTGTCCGCGCCAGGGGCATTGGACGTTTCGCCGTCCGGCAGGTACAGCGGACCTTTCTGACCGCAGGCAGAGACCAGGCACGCAACAGCGAGGAGCGCGGCCAGGGAGGAAATCAGGCGCTTCATGGCGAAATCCTTTGTATAAGCATTAATTGCGCCCGAGTATACCGACCACCCGACAGATTGCCTATGCGCCACGGCTCCCGTCCGGCGGGGCTTTGACGCGGGCACCCGGGAGGCGAGGGATTGGCGGGCGTTTTTTGGCGCGGCAATCTGCAAATGGGCGGGTAAGCTTTGCAATTGGGCGCAAGCGACCGTATCTTGCGTCGCTGCGCCATCCGCAGACACTTTCGAGGTTCCCGCAATGAGTTTGACCGAAGCCCGCTTTCATGACCTGGTCGATGCTACTCAAGAAAAACTTGAGGATATCTTCGACGAGAGCGACCTGGATCTGGACCTTGAGAGTTCGGCCGGTGTGCTGACCGTGAAATTCGAAAACGGCACTCAGTTCATTTTCAGCCGTCAGGAGCCGCTGCGTCAGTTGTGGCTGGCGGCGGTCGCTGGTGGTTTCCACTTCGATTACGACGAAGAGGAAAAGCGCTGGGTGTGCGACAAGACCGAAGAGCTGCTGGGCGAGATGCTAACGCGTCTGGCGAACACCCAGGCAGGCGTTGAGGTCGATTTCGACGCGGTTGACGGCAACTGATCGTGACCACCAGCGCTGCCCCTGTCAGACCGCCGAAGCCGCTGTACAGCAACGTCAGCCCGGCGGTGCCATCGCCGTGCATCAGTGTGTGCAGGCTCGATGAGCAGAAAGTTTGTACAGGATGTTTCCGCCATGTCGAAGACATCCGCGAGTGGCGGGCTGCGACGGATGAGCGTCGGCGGGAGATCGTGCGGCAGGCGGATCAACGCCGGGCTCCACGCTGACTTTACGGTTCGCCGGGACCTTGTGGGAGCCGCCTTGGTGGCGAATGCGGCGTGTCAGGCGCCATCAATGAACATGACCCACCGTTTTCGCCACCAAGGCGGCTCCCACAGGTCGGTGTTCACAATGACGGCTCAAGCCTCCTCCATCGCCTCATTCAGCGACTTCTCCAGCTCGGCCTTGTAGCGCAGGAACAGAATCGTCTCGCCCCGCGTATCCGCCAGAATGCCCGACAGATCAAGATCCGTGATGTAGCACCGATAGCGCTGCGGTTCGCGACGCTGGTCGAGAATCTGACGAGCAACGACGCTAAACAGTTGCTCGCCGAACTCCAGCTCCGAAAACTCCATCCCGTCGCAGTACAGCGTGACGTTGACCTGCCCTGGCGATGCTTCTTCGACAATGGCTTGTACGTCATAGAAGGGTTTGTCGGTTGACATCACTGGGCCGAGCCGTTGCTCGATCCGCCTCGCGCGGCCGGCGCCGTCTGGCGTGATGCGGTAATATAGGGTTTCCAGCGTCGAGGGTTCAAGCGGGTTGTCCAACGGCAGCAACGCGCCGCGTCGGAACATCAACGATTGCAGGAAACGTTGCAGTGGCACCAGCAAACTCGGCTCGTCGTGATAGGGCAGGCGCTGATGCCAAAGGGCGTTGTGTTCGTCGAGCACATAGATATCGGCGTTTGGCTCGTTGATCCGATAGAACACCTGAATGCATTCGGGCTGGCCATGAGGAATGATCAGCGACAGATCACTGTCGTCCAGCGCCTGTGGGTCGAGATGAATCGGGCTGTAGGTCTGTAGTTCCTCGCCCAGATACTCGTAAAGCGCGGGCAGGTTATCCAGTACGACGTGACTCACTTGGCCGGGCGTCATTTCCAGAACGTGGTAGCGATACTGGACCTGTATCAGATAGCGATGATTCAACTGTCGGGACAGCAACAATTGCGCCGTATTCACCAGCTCCTCGACCCGCTGGGCAATTGCGGGCGCTCGGTTGTGGCAGAAGCAGCGCACGTGAATGACGGGTTTGGGCGACGTTTGCGGCAGGTTGTTCAGCAGTTCGGTCAGGCAATCGAACAGCGCATTCGGACCATCGAAGCGATTGACCAGCACTTCGTTCCAGCTATTGAGCGTGATCTGGTCGAAGGTCAGTACCAGATTTTCCCGGACCCCGGCATAACTCAAGGAGTCGGTGCGCTCGGTCGTCATCAGGATGTTCAGGTCCTTGTGGTGCTTGAGCGGGTCGACGCCGACGTTCACTAGCAGCAAGATCTCGCTGGGCACACTCGGACGTAGCAGCGCTTCGTCAGACACCATCCCGAGTGGCATCGGGATGGTCTGTTGCAGCGCGCCTTGCAGATTGAACAGTTCGAATTCGGTGAGATCGCTGGTGCCGGGATGCAGGGCCAGCCGCGTGCTGCTGTCGATCACGTTGTTGCGATGGCACCAGGCAAGCAACTCCAGCAGTTCGCGGCTACGTTTGATCGGCGCGAAGGATTCCCACTCATGCACGCCGAGGTTGCCGTTATACAGGCCCCACTGGTATTTGCCGGGTTCGCGTTTATTGGGGGATTGCACCAGTGTCAGCGTGTCTTCGGCCAGGTCCGGGGCGATGCCCGGATTGACGAACTCGACCTTGCCCGCCTTGCGCTCAAAGGCCGCATAGAGACGACGCCCCAGCAGGTTGAGGTCGCGCTTGTTGATCGAGTTGACGGTGTTTTGCGTGCGCGCGAACTGGGTCAAAAAGCGATAGCTGAAGTTGAGTTCACTGACCAGTGCGCGGCGTTCGCTGGCGACTTGTCGCACTTTCCATTGGCTGCGGCTGTCGAGCAGTGCCAACTGGCGCTCGTCCCATTTCCACTCCTTGGCCAGCCGCTCAAGCAACAGGCGCTGCCAACTGGTTGCCCGTTGCCGAGGTGAGCCGGTCAACTTCTTGTTCACTTTGAGGTACAGGCTGCGGCGAACGAGTTCCAGCCGCTCAGGTTCGCCCCGCGCCAGCAAATATTCCTCGATGCGGCGATACACCATCATGTAGGGGTCGAGTTCGTCGAGGTCCACACGGCTGGCGAAGACCTCTTTCTTCATGCGCATGCTCAGGCACTGCACTTGCGGATGCTCGCTGGCATACGCCTCGGTCAGCAGCAGCTTGAGCACGGACTTGTAAGGCGATTCGATACCCTTGAACAACTGCCAGAGCCCGGCCCCGATGAACTCTCCCGGAGGGATGTGGGACATGTTGCCCAGATCGAGCACCTCGTCTTCACGGATGAAGCGCTTGGACAGCAGCGTGTGGGTGTACTCGGCGTAGCGAGCCTCTTCGTAGACCGGCACCAGCCACCAGATCGGCGTGCGACCGGCCAGCCAGATCGCCGTGCGGTAAAACTCGTCGAGCAGCAAATAGTGCTGCGTCGTGCCGCAATCTTCGCCGCTGAGTTGGGCATCGCGCTCGCCCAGCACGAAACGCTCGGGGTCGATCAGGAAGAAATGCGCTTCGGCGCCCATCGTCGCCGCCCAGGTCTCCAGCGCCTGGCACTTTTTGCGTAATTCGTTGACCTCGTCGGGCGACAGGTGGGTGTCGTGGCAGATCCACACGTCCATGTCGCTGTTATCGGCCTGAGCCAGCGTGCCCAGGCTGCCCATCAGAAAAATGCCGTGAATGGGCTGAGGCGGATTGCCGCGACGGGGTTTGTAGGAGAAAGACCGGGTCAGCCGCTGAGCTTCGGCCAGGGCCTGAGCGTCGGGTTCGTAGTGGGAAACCCCGGCTGGTGTAGCGCCTGATACATAACCTGGCAGCAGAGGATGGTTGACGTGAAAAAACAGTGGCAGCAACGCCAGTACCGACTGCTGACGCGTGGACAGCCCCTCATTGGCGCGACTCAGCCGCCCTTCGTTGAGGGTGAGAAAACGGTTGCGCAACTGGCTGAGGACCTTGCGGTCGATGCCCTCATCCAGATCGGGGCGGATCTCGAAACTACGAATCATCGCGACTCAAAGCCGACGGACGGCACTGCTGGGGTGGCGAGCAAGGCGACAGGCAAGAAGGTTCAGCGGTCGTGAGGCGGCTTTGTCTTTTTTCTGGCGCCAGAATTTTATCGGCGCAGCATCTTATAAATGAAGGGTTCGCGAAACCTTTATTTCAAGGGGGTTGAACAAAGGTCTCGCGACGCGACGGCCTCAGGCCGCTTCCTGTTGGGTGGACAAAATGATCAGCAACGATTGGGCGTGTTCGGCTGCATCCAGTCCCAGGCTGGTCAAGTAGCCGCCGTCGACCTGAGTCGTCAGGCCTTTGTCGAAAAGTCGTTGGGCCGCGGCAACGGCGGCGGGGGCCGCAATGTGGTGGACCTTCAGGCCCTCTTGAGTGTTGCGCAGGTTGTAAAGCGACAGGATTTCCAGTTCGGCAACCAATTCAGGGGTGAACGACATAGGTGCTCCAGACTTGTTCTAATGGATGACACGGCGATGGAATCGCAGACAGGACGGCCCCGTAGATCAAGCGGCAGCGGGGCATCTGGAGTGTAGTAAGCGTCTGGAGTTTTTGCAGGAAGTATCTGGCCGGTCGTCAGGTCAGACACAGCAACTTTAACTGACGCACCGCTTTCGCCACCAAGGCGGCTCCCACAAGGATAGCGTCGGAATCAAATTTTTGTTCTCGACGCTGGAACTGTGGGAGCCGGCTTGCTGGCGAAGACCATAGACCAGTCAGCATCGTCAGTCAGTCGGACACAGAGCGTTTGCATCCCACCATAGAATCTCCCGCAGGCCCAGTAAGCCTGTGGCGGAGAGTGTCACTCCTCGTCATCCAGCTCCACACCCGGCGGCAGCTCCGGCAAGGCGCGCAGGGCCTTTTCGTACCATTCGGTGTTGAACGGGCGATCTTCTTCAAGGATGCCGTCGATTTCCACCGCCAGCACGTGAGCCATCATATTGAGGATGTCGTCACGCTCGTAACCGACCAGAGTCAGTTTGTTGAACGTGGCCTTTGCGGCAGGCGGGTTGTCGCTTTCGATCTGGTTTTCGATGGCTTGAATCAAGGTCGATTCAGCAAATGCTTCATCGTCATTGTCGATCTGGTCGCTCATGGCAGACTCCTCGGGAAAGTCGCAGTTTACCTTCAATTGAGGGGCGCGTAATTCTGCATGCACATGACCCGCATCAACGACCCTGCAATGGCGAGCTGCTAGCGTGATAGCCGCTCTGCGTAAGGCCCTTGTGCCGGGCCGAGCGGCAATGATCGCCCAAAGAGGCCAAGGAGGCCTGTCAATGTTCAAGCTCTACGGATTCGCTTCGAGTAACTACTTCAACATGGTCAAGCTGGCGTTGCTGGAGAAGCAATTGCCGTTTGACGTCGTGTCGATGCACGGCTGTCAGAATCCTGAAACGCTGGCCGTCAGTGCTCGCGGCAAGATCCCTGTTCTGGAAACCGAAGCAGGTTTCATCAGCGAAACCGACGTCATTCTGCGCTATCTGGAGGATGTGCACCCCCAGATTTCATTACTGCCTGCTGATCCGTTTCGGCGAGCGCAAGTCTGGACGCTGGTCAAGGAAATCGAACTGTACATCGAGTTGCCCGCGCGGCTCTGCTATGTGGAGGTGCTGTTTGGCGGGCGCGCGACACCCGAGGCGCTCAAGGCAAAAGCCCGAAGGGATTTGATCAAGGGTTTTGCGGCGCTGGCGCGCAGAGGGCACTTTGCACCTTATGTGGCGGGGTCGACGTTCACGCTGGCCGACATCTATTTCATGTACACCGTGGATCTGGCGCAGCAGGTGGGCGAGCGATTGTTCGGATTGAATCTGCTCGATGAGGTGAAGGGGGCGAGGGCATTGCTGGAGCGGCTTAACGAGCGCGATAGTGCACGTGTTGTCGCCGTAGAGCGGGAGGCCGACTTTCCCGTGTTTCTGGCGAGGGTGAAGCCGGTCGCAGTCTAGCGAGCAACGCCTTGTAGGAGCGCGCTTGCCCGCGATTGCGGTATGCCTGTGACGAAATTGCTATCTGGCACAACCCTATCGCGGGCAAGCGCGCTGCTACAGTCCGCGCTTAGCGGCTGGCGAGCAACTGCTTGCCACGTCCGACAGCCGCCTTGACCTGAGCTGGGGCGGTCCCGCCAATGTGGTTCCGAGCGTTGACCGAGCCTTCGAGCGTCAGCACGGCGAACACGTCCTGTTCGATCTGATCACTGAACTGGCGCAGCTTTTCCAGCGACATTTCAGCCAGGTCCTTACCGGTTTCCACGCCGTACTTCACGGCATGACCGACGATCTCGTGGCAGTCACGGAATGGCAGGCCACGGCGAACCAGATAGTCGGCCAGGTCGGTGGCAGTAGAGAAACCGCGCAGCGCCGCTTCACGCATGATCGCGTGCTTCGGTTTGATCGCCGGGATCATGTCGGCGAACGCACGCAGCGAATCGCGCAGGGTGTCGGCGGCGTCGAACAGCGGCTCTTTGTCTTCCTGGTTGTCCTTGTTGTAGGCCAGTGGCTGGCCTTTCATCAGGGTCAACAGGCCCATCAGGGCGCCGAACACGCGGCCGCTTTTGCCACGCACCAGCTCCGGCACGTCCGGGTTTTTCTTTTGCGGCATGATCGAGCTGCCGGTGCAGAAGCGGTCCGGCAGATCGATGAACTGAAATTGTGCGCTGGTCCACAGGACCAACTCTTCGGAGAAGCGCGACAGGTGCATCATTGCCACGCTGGCCGCCGAGCAGAATTCGATGGCGAAGTCGCGGTCGGAGACGCTGTCCAACGAGTTGCCGCCCACGGCTTCGAAGCCCAGCAACTGGCAGGTCAGTTCGCGGTCGATCGGGTAGGTCGTGCCCGCCAGCGCAGCGCTGCCCAGCGGCATGCGGTTGGTGCGTTTGCGGCAGTCGACCAGGCGCTCGTAGTCGCGGCTGAGCATTTCGAACCACGCCAGCATGTGGTGCCCGAAGGTCACCGGCTGTGCAGTTTGCAGGTGGGTGAAGCCTGGCATGATGGTCTCGGCTTCACGCTCGGCCAGGCTCAGCAGGCCTTCTTGCAGGCGTGTGATCTCCGCGAGGATCAGGTCGATTTCATCACGCAGCCACAGGCGAATGTCGGTCGCGACCTGGTCATTGCGGCTGCGTCCGGTGTGCAGCTTTTTGCCCGTGATGCCGATGCGGTCGGTCAGACGCGCTTCGATGTTCATGTGCACGTCTTCCAGGTCCACGCGCCAGTCGAACGAGCCTGCCTCGATCTCGCCCTGAATGGTTTTCAGGCCGTCGATGATGGTGTCACGCTCGGCATCGGTCAGTACGCCCACTTTGGCCAGCATCGTGGCATGGGCGATGGAACCCATGATGTCATGGCGGTAAAGGCGTTGGTCGAAAGTGACGGATGCGGTGAAGCGTGCGACGAAGGCGTCGACGGGTTCACTGAAGCGGCCGCCCCAGGACTGGTTGGTCTTGTCGGTGCTCATGGATTCGCTCGCTGCTCTGCTGTTGACTGTACGAATGGAGATGTGGCCGATTTTAAAAGGCGCGGGCGATGATAACAGGATTGCCGGTTTTTTATGCCGGACAGCTTGCCCGCGCGGGGATGAGCGCAGAGACTGATCGTATGCAAAAAGAGCGCAACCCGCCGAGCCAGAGCGCCTCGCCCGGCAAAGAATTCTTCCTCCCGGAACTGTGTCTGCCTCAGGCGCTGCTGGTCTTGGTCGTGCTCGCGGAACTGTTGGTGCTGGTTCTGGTGCTGGTCGAACCGATGTACCCCGAATTCGACTGGGTGCGGCTGGCGCTGATTTCGCTCTTCGTGCAATGGATCGTGCTGCTGTCGGCGGGTCTGCTGTGCGGCCTGCGCCCCTGGCTGGCACGGCTGAGGCCGGGCATTGCAGGCGCGGCGGGTTGTTTGTTGGTAGTGGCGGTGACGCTGATGTGTACGGCGGTCACGGATTACTGCCAACTGACGGGAGCGACTTCGCTCGACGGGGTGGTTGAACGCTATGTTCGCTATTCGTTGATTGCTCTCATCATGTCGGCGCTGATGTTGCGCTACTTTTATCTGCAGAGTCAGTGGCGCAAACAGCAACAGGCAGAATTGCGAGCGCGGATCGAGTCATTGCAGGCACGCATCCGGCCGCACTTTCTGTTCAATACCCTCAACAGCATCGCGAGCCTTGTGACCAGCGACCCGGTCAAGGCCGAGCAGGCGGTGCTGGATTTGTCGGACCTGTTTCGCGCCAGCCTGGGCAAGCCCGGCAGCCTGACCACATGGCGCGAAGAGTTGGAATTGGCCAAACGATATCTGTCGATTGAGCAATATCGGCTCGGCGAGCGTCTACAGTTGGACTGGGACGTCAGTGCAATTCCCGACGACTTGCCGATTCCCCAGCTAACCTTGCAGCCATTACTTGAGAACGCGTTGATCTACGGTATCGCGCCCCGCGTTGAAGGCGGCGTGGTCAGAGTCGAGGCGGACTACGAACGGGGAGTATTCATATTGCGTGTCAGTAATCCCTACGACGAAGTCGCCCGGCGGCAGACTTCAAGCGGCACTCAGCAGGCCTTGGCAAATATCGGCGCCCGCATCACGGCACTTTTTGGCCCTCTCGCGAGTCTGAGCGTGGAACGCCGTGACGGTCGTCACTTCACCTGTCTACGCTATCCTTGTGCGAGACTCACGCAGGAAGCCAGTGCAATATGAATGTCCTGATCGTTGATGACGAACCCCTAGCCCGTGATCGCCTGAGCCGTCTGGTCGGCGACCTCGAGGGTTATCGGGTCCTTGAACCCAGCGCCACCAATGGCGAAGAAGCCTTGACGCTGATCGATAGTCTGAAACCCGATGTGGTGTTGCTCGACATCCGCATGCCGGGTCTGGACGGGCTGCAAGTGGCAGCCAAATTATGTGAACGCGACACCCCGCCTGCGGTGGTGTTCTGCACTGCCCATGACGAGTTCGCGCTGGAGGCTTTCCAGGTCAGCGCCGTGGGTTACCTGGTCAAACCGGTGCGTCCGGAAAATCTGCTGGAAGCACTGAAGAAGGCCGAGCGACCCAATCGCGTGCAACTGGCAGCCATGACGCGTCCTGCGGCCGAAAGCGGCAATGGCCCACGTACCCACATCAGCGCCCGCACCCGCAAGGGCATCGAGCTGATTCCACTGGATCATGTGATCTATTTCATTGCCGACCACAAATACGTGACGCTGCGCCACGAAGATGGCGAGGTGTTGCTCGATGAACCATTGAAGGCGTTGGAAGACGAATTCGGTGACCGCTTCGTGCGTATCCACCGCAACGCGCTGGTGGCTCGCGATCGTATCGAACGCTTGCAGCGCACGCCGCTGGGGCATTTTCAGTTGTTCCTGAAAGGCTTGAATGGCGACGCACTGATCGTTAGCCGCAGGCACGTGGCAGGTGTACGCAAGATGATGCAGCAGTTATAGCCAAGGACTCTTGGATTGCGCCTGGCTTTGTGGGAGCCGGCTTGCTGGCGAACGCGAACGATCAGTCAGGTTAATTGCAACTGACCCACCGCTTTCGCCAGCAAGCCGGCTCCCACAGATGCTGCGTCCAACCGCAGACATTCGGTGCACCACCTGATACAGCGATCGGAAGCGACACACCACCGCATGGCATTGCCCGGACGATTTGAGATCATGAGGCGTCGCAGACAGTCATCGGCCCGATTGGGCCGAGCTGTTATCATTCGCCGCATTCACTCAGTACGGATCGATCCATGTCTTCTCGCGAAATCCGCATCGCTACCCGCAAAAGTGCTCTGGCACTCTGGCAGGCCGAATACGTCAAGGCTCGTCTGGAGCAGGCGCATCCGGGCCTCATCGTGACGCTGGTGCCGATGGTCAGTCGCGGCGACAAGCTGCTCGACTCGCCGCTGTCGAAAATCGGCGGCAAGGGCCTGTTCGTCAAAGAGCTGGAAACCGCGCTGCTGGAGAACGAAGCGGATATCGCCGTGCACTCGATGAAAGACGTGCCGATGGACTTTCCGCAAGGCCTGGGCCTGTTCTGCATTTGCGAGCGTGAAGACCCGCGTGATGCCTTCGTCTCGAACACCTTCGCCAGCCTCGATGATCTGCCTGCGGGTAGCATCGTCGGCACGTCCAGCCTGCGCCGTCAGGCTCAGTTGCTGGCCTATCGTCCCGACCTGAAAATCCATTTCCTGCGCGGTAACGTCAACACGCGCCTGGCCAAGCTGGATGCCGGTGAATACGATGCCATCATCCTCGCGGCGGCCGGTTTGATTCGTCTGGGCTTCGAAGACCGCATCACCTCGGCGATCAGCATCGAAGACAGCCTCCCGGCAGGTGGCCAGGGCGCGGTCGGCATCGAGTGCCGCAGCGTCGATGTGGAGCTGCACGCTTTGTTGGCGCCTTTGCATCACGCCGAAACGGCTGTGCGCGTAACGGCCGAGCGAGCCTTGAACAAGCACTTGAACGGCGGCTGTCAGGTCCCGATTGCTTGCTACGCAGTGTTGGAGAACGATCAGCTCTGGCTGCGCGGTCTGGTCGGTGATCCTGCCGGAAGCCTGCTGCTGCGTGCCGAAGCTCGTGCGCCTCAGGCCGATGCACAGGCACTGGGTGTGCAAGTGGCCGAGGCGCTGCTGGGGCAGGGCGCTGCGGCGATTCTCAAGGCGGTCTATGGCGAGGCGGACGAGGCGTGAATGGATGGCGTCTGCTGATCACGCGCCCGGCTGAAGAGTCGCAGGCGCTCGCCGAGACGCTGGCGCAAGAAGGCATATTCAGCGCCAGCCTGCCGCTTCTGGACATCGAGCCGCTGCCGGTCTCGGAAGAAACCCGCGCGATCATTTACAACCTCGCGACATACTGTGCCGTGATCGTCGTCAGCAAACCGGCAGCCCGGTTGGGGCTGGAGAGGGTCGATGAAATCTGGCCGCAGCCGCCCATGCAGCACTGGTTCACGGTCGGTGCTGCCACTGCGCAGATTCTCGATGACTACAACTTGCGCGTCTTCTTCCCCGAGCACGGCGACGACAGCGAAGCGCTGCTCGATATGCCCCAACTTCACACCACGCTTTCTTCGGTTTACGACCCCAAGGTCCTGATCATGCGGGGCGAAGACGGGCGCGAATGGTTGGCCGAGCGCTTGCGCGAACGGGGTGTTAGTGTCGATTATCTGCCGCTGTACCGCCGCAAGCTCCCGCAATACCCGGCATTCGCCTTGCCCGATACCGTGCAGGCGGAACGCTTGAACGGGCTGGTGGTCAGCAGTGGACAAGGTTTTCAACATCTGCGAGAGCTGGCGGGCGACAGCTGGCCTGAGTTGTCGCGGATGCCGTTATTCGTACCGAGCCCTCGGGTCGCTGAACTGGCACGTGAGGCCGGGGCTCAGACCGTAGTGGACTGCCGTGGCGCCAGCGCTGCGGCCTTGCTGGCAGCGCTGCGGGACTATCCTGCACCTGCCTCTCAGGCGTAATGATCGACCCGTCGGATTACGCGATCACGCCCAAATGCAAAGGATGGATACGTGAGCGAAACAGTCTTGCCAAAAGATGACGCAGAACCGGTATTGGCCAAACCTGAGCCGTTGCCGGAACCCGCGCAAAAAGAACCTTCCAATCGCCGCTCCGGAACGGGTCTGGCCGTACTGGCCTTGCTGCTCGGGGCTGCGGGCGTCGCCGTCGGTGGCTGGAGTGTGTGGCAACTGCGGGCCATTCAGACCGGTCATCAGCAGCAGGCCGGACAGCTGCAGGACATCGGCGCACAAACTCAGGCCCTCAAGCAGGGCGAGCAGCAACTGGCAGCCCGTCTGGCCACCTTGCCACCTGCCGAGGAGCTGGAGGACCGTCGTCGGCTCGTGACTCAGTTGCAGGGCGATCAGCAACGACTGAGCCAGCGTGTGGAGACCGTACTCGGTGCCAGCCGCAAGGACTGGCGTCTGGCCGAGGCCGAGCATTTGTTGCGTCTGGCGAGCCTGCGTTTGTCCGCGTTGCAGGACATTAACAGCGCTCAGGCGCTGGTTCAGGGGGCTGACGAAATTCTGCGCGAACAGAACGACCCTGGCGCCTACGCCGCTCGCGAGCAACTGGCCAAAAGCATGGCTGCGTTGCGCAGCGTCGATCAGCCGGACCGCACGGGCCTGTTCCTGCAACTGGCTGCACTGCGTGATCAAGCCATTCAGTTGAATTCCCTTGCCCCGGAATACAAGGACAAAGGCGAGTCACTGTTTGGTCTCACCGACGGTTCCGAAGACAGCTACTGGGCGACGTGGTGGGACAAGATTTCCCGGTACATCCGCATCGACTTCCACGCCGACAAGAACATTCGCCCGTTGCTGGCGGGACAAAGTCTGACTCAGGTTCGCCTGGCATTGAGCCTTGCGCTGGAACAGGCCCAGTGGGCTGCGCTCAATGGCGAGCAACAGGTCTACGGCACAGCTGTGGCTGAGGCGCGTAGCGTGCTGAATGCCAATTTCAATCAGGACAACCCGCAGAGCAAAGTCATTGGCGAACGTCTGGACGAACTGGCCAAGCAGCCGGTTTCGGTTCTGACGCCTGACCTGGCCCAGAGCCTCAGCGCGGTGCAGGCTTACCTTGAGCAGCGTCACACACCCGTAGGCGGCGCGCTGGAGCAACCGGCTGAAGGGGCGAAGCCTGGGAGCAAACCATGAAGCGGGCGTATGTGATCGTCTTCATCCTGATCGTCGTGGCGGCCTGTGTTGGACTGGCCATTTCCCGTCACGCAGGCTACGTCCTGATCGCGTATGACACCTTCCGTTATGAGTCCAGCCTGTGGGCGGCATTGGCCTTGCTGGTGGTCATTGGTTTGGTGGTCTGGCTGTTGCGAGGGCTGATCCGGCTGCTGACGACCTCGGGGGGCGTGGTCAACCCATGGTCGCGCCGCAACCGCAGTCGTCGTGTGCAGGTGGCCATCGAGCAGGGCCAGCTGGACCTTGCTGAAGGTCGCTGGGCCAGCGCGCAAAAGCACCTGCATCGCGCAGCCGAAGCTGAGCGTCAGCCATTGCTCTATTACCTCGGTGCCGCACGTGCTGCGAACGAGCAAGGTCGTTACGAAGACAGCGACAATTTGCTGGAACGTGCACTTGAACGTCAGCCTCAGGCTGAGCTGGCCATTGCGCTCAATCACGCGCAACTGCAGCTTGATCGTGGTGACAGCGACGGCGCGTTGACGACGTTGCAGGCGATGCATGATCGCCATCCGCACAATCCACAGATCTTGCGCCAGTTGCAGCGACTGTATCGGCAGCGCGGTGAGTGGTCCGATCTGATTCGCCTGATGCCGGAACTGCGCAAGGATAAAGTTCTGCCTGCGCAAGAACTGGCCGAGCTGGAAAAACGTGCCTGGGGCGAAAACCTCTCGTTGGCGGCTTATCGGGATTCGGAGAGCGAATCGGGCGCTGCAGGGCTGCCCGCGCTGGAGAAGGCCTGGCAGCAACTGACGTCTGCGCAGCGTCAGGAGCCTGCGTTGATTCTGGCGTATGCGGAGCAGTTGCGCCGCCACGGTGCCGATGTGCAGGCAGAGGAAGTGCTGCGCAACGCCCAAAAGCGTGAATACAGCAGCCATCTGGCACGATTGTACGGGCTGGTACGTGGCAGTGATCCGGCCAAGCAGCTGCAAACGGCTGAAAATTGGCTCAAGCAGCATTCCGATGACCCGGGCCTGCTGTTGACGCTAGGTCGCTTGAGCCTGCAAAGCAGCTTGTGGGGCAAGGCTCGCGACTATCTGGAGGCAAGCTTGAACCTCCAGCGCAATCCTGAAGCGTGCGCCGAGCTTGCGCGTCTGCTGGGTCAATTGGGTGAGACGGACCGTAGCAACCAATTGTTTCAGGAGGGGTTGGGCCTGCTGGATGAGCGTTTACTCGCTCGCCCGCTCCCGACTCTGGCTCGCGTTTAGCGCCGGTATTCATATGCACAAAAGGCCCGGAATGAGGGCCTTTTTTGTGATCGTTTCGCCAATTCCTGTAGGGCTTTTCCTAATGCTTCGAAGGCTATTTTCTTGCTTGTCGAGAAATGAGAGTAAATTCCCGTATGCGTAGTTGATAGATCCGTAATCACACTCGGAAACATCCTCCTTCGGTCGCCTTGAAAGCGAGTCTCGCTTTCCTCTACCGTTATCGCCCTCGTCTTTTGTTACGGATTTTCCATGCATCTGGCTCGTACGCGCTCACTGTTTTTTCTGGCGTTCCTCGCTTGCGCGTTGATCGTGGGTGCGGCTGTCTATCTGGGACATTTGACCGGATCAGACACTTGCCCATTGTGCTTCGTACAGCGTGCATTGATGTCGGTCTGTTCGGCTATTTGCTTGTTCGCCATTGTGCATCAGCCGGGTCGTAGTGGCTGGCGTGGCTATTCGGGTGGGCTGTTTTTCATTGCGTCCCTGGGTGCGGCGGTCGCGGCGCGACAAGTCTGGCTACAGGAGTCGCCGCCTGACAACCTGGCGTCCTGCCTTGAGAATCTGAAGTATCTGCTCGATACCCAGCCGTTCTGGAAAGTGCTCTATCTGACATTGATCGGTGCTGCCGGATGTTCCGAAATCAACTGGACCCTCTTTGGTATCAGCGTTCCCGAGTGGAGTTTGCTGGCGTTCTCAGGACTCATGCTGTTTTCGCTGTACTACGTTTTCATCGAATTTCGCCGCGCTAGGCCAATGGATACAGGGACCTCGGATTAAACGCTTGTATGAACTTTATCGACTGCGTACCTTGAAGGCCTCGGCGAGCGGGCATAATCTGGGCCGCACGCATCATCGGATCATGCTGCTGTCGACGTTTTTCACAGCCGGTTTTCATAGGCCACGCGCCGGATCACCTTTATGATTCGGGGTCGGAGTGCCCCTGAAGGGAAGAGAGAACATCATGCTGGAAAGTTGTCAGAATGCTCAGGAACGCTGGGGTGGGGTTCACAAGCTGATCGACCGTTGGTTGCACGAGCGCAACGAGCTGATCCAGGCTTACGACGTGCTGGGTGCCGAACCCGAAGCGCTGTCTGAAACCCGTAAACAACTGCAAGAGTTCTGCGGCACGCTCGTTGATTATGTGTCGGCAGGGCACTTCGAAATCTACGAACAACTGACTGGCGAAGCCAAGGCCTTCAACGACCAGCGTGGTCTTGAACTGGCCGATACGATCTATCCCCGGATCGACGTCATCACCGAGAAACTGCTGGCGTTCAACGATCTTTGTGATGAAGGCAAATGTGTTGCCGAGAAATTCAAGGAGCTGGGCGGCTTGCTGCATGAGCGCTTCGAACTTGAAGACTGCCTGATCGAAGTGCTGCACAACGCGCACAAGGAACAGGATGCCGTTCAAGCCTGACTTGGCCGCGATCAAAAAAGGGTGCTCTGAGGGCACCCTTTTTTTATGGCACCTGCGTTTACTGGGAAACCGCCAACAACTCGATTTCAAACACCAGCGGCGTGTAAGGGTCGATCAGATCGCCAGCGCCTTCAGCGCCGTACGCCTGGGCTGATGGAATCACCAGGCGCCATTTCGCACCCACCGGCATGTCCACCAGCGCAGTGGTCCAGCCCGCGATCACGCTGTCCAGGCGGAACCATTGTGGTTGCTGGCTCTGGTCGAAGATCGTGCCATCCGGCAGGCGCCCGACGTATTTCACCTGAACGCGGCCATTGATGTCCGGCTTGGGGCCATTGCCGGGTGTCAGTTCGGTCATGAGGATGCCGTCTGCCAGCTGGCGTACGCCGGGTTTGGCTTTCTCGGCGTCCATGAAGCGACGCTCTTCCTTGAGCGCAGCTTCGGTCTGCGGCTCGGACTGGCCGGAGTTTTCAGCCTGGGCAAGAGCCGCATCATGGTCGCTGAGAATCTGCTCCATGCGCTCCTGTTTGATCGCCAGTGGCTTGTTCTGGTAGGCCTGCTGCAAGCCTTCGATCAAGGCAGGCAGTTGCAGGTCGGGGGCTTCCTGGCGCAGACGCTCGCCCAGACTCGCACCCAGGCTGTAGGCCAGATCATGAGCGTTGTCAGCGGGTGGGGCATCGGTCGCGTGGGCAAGGGGTACCAAGAGGAACAACGACATAAACAGGTAGCGCGACATGAATGCTCTCCGGCCTGGGAAGTGGCGATTATGCCAGCGCTGAGGATCGAATGTGATGGCTGGATGTGCTGTTTTTCCGCTCCGTGCAACAGACCGGAAATTGTAGTGTCAAGATGCCCTAGCGGCGGTGCGGGCAGAGGTCTAGTATGAGCCGCATTCAAATCAGCCAGGAGGTAAGTCATGTCGGCCACCAAGAAGCCAGTAAACACTCCGTTGCATTTGCTCCAACAACTCTCGAGCAGCTTGCTCGAACATCTTGAAGATGCCTGCTCTCAAGCCTTGGCTGACGCCGAGAAGTTGCTCGCCAAGCTTGAAAAACAACGCGGTAAAGCTCAGGAAAAACTGCACAAGTCTCGCACCAAATTGCAGGACGCGGCGACTGCCGGTAAAGCCAAGGCACAGGCCAAGGCCAAAGACGCTGTCGCTGAACTCGAAGCGTTGCTCGATGCGCTGAAAAATCGCCAGACCGAAACCCGCACCTACATTCAGAATCTCAAGCGCGATGCTCAGGAAAGCCTGAAGCTGGCCCAAGGCGTGGGTCGTGTGAAAGAAGCCGTTGCCAAGGCGTTGAGTGATCGCGCGGCCAAGGCCCCGGCGAAGGCAGTCGCCAAACCGGTCGCTAAAGCCCCTGCGAAAGCGGCAGCCAAACCCGCCGCTAAAGCACCGGCCAAGGCGCCAGCCAAAGCTGCCGCTGCCAAGCCAGCCGCAGCAAAACCGACGGCTGCCAAACCAGTAGCGGCCAAGCCTGCTGCAAAAGCCCCTGCGAAAACGACGGCCGCCAAGCCAGCCGCCAAAACTGCAGCGGCCAAACCGGCTGCCACCAAGGCGCCTGTTGCGGCTAAACCCGTCGCCAAGCCTGCCGCAAAGCCTGCCGCGAAAGCCCCGGCTAAAACCGCTGCCGCAAAACCTGCGACCGCTGCGGCAAAACCAGCGGCCAAGCCTGCTGCGAAGGCGCCAGCCAAGCCCGCCGCGACCGCTGCAGCCAAACCGGCAGCCGCAAAACCTGCCGCCACTGCCAAACCTGCCGCCAAGCCCGCTGCCGCCAAGCCGACGGCCAAGGTCGCCGCCAAAGCGGCCTCCAAGCCTGCCGCTGCCAAGCCTGCTGCAAAACCAGCGGCCAAGCCCGTGACGCCTGCTCCAGCCGCAGCGACCTCGACCCCTGCTCCTGTAGCGCCGACCACTCCGGCCGCTGCTCCAGCCACCGGTTCGATGCCGTCCAGCGCGTCTTAAGCGGCGTCCTGCCCGACGCGTTGCAGCACGTGCAGCGCGTCGGGTGCTTCGCTCGCGGCTTTGCCCGCCAGCGCCTCTAGCCACGCCCCGGTTGTCTGCATGGCCTGATCCGGCCAGTCCTGAACCAGACGTTGCAGCCTCACCAACAATTCCCGTTCGGCATCCAGTTCCAGCACTTTCAAGCGCTCACGCAACGCATCGAGTTCCTCGTCGGTAGCGGCTGCCGCTTTCCATTGCGTGCGGATCGCCCGCAGAGGGCCGACCACTTCGTCGTGCCAAGGCGTCGCCAATTGTCTGATTTCTTCGGCGCGTATCGGATCTAACGGGATCCGTCGCTGATCCAGCCACACCCCGCACAATAGCGCGCAGACGTTGCCGCCGCTGGCCTGTAGCGCGAGACAAGCCTGTTCAACGCCGGGGCGCGCATAGAAATCGAGGGTAAAACTCCAAAGGTCGGAAGGCATCGTCATCTACCCGTTTTGGGCGAAGCTGGTAGACTCCGCCGCCATTATGATCAGACTTCAAAGCCTTACCTTACAGCGTGGTCCGCAGCGTCTGCTAGAAGATGCCGAGATGACGCTGCACGCCGGTCAGAAAGCCGGCCTGATCGGGGCCAACGGCGCCGGTAAATCCAGCCTGTTCGCGTTGCTGCGGGGTGAATTGTCCCCTGACAACGGCGATTGCTCGCTGCCCGCCGATTGGCGCATTGCCCACATGCGTCAGGAGGTCGATACCCTCGAACGCCTGGCGGTGGACTATGTCCTCGATGGCGACTTGCGTCTGCGTCAGGTGCAGCAGGACCTGGCGGCGGCTGAAGCAGCTCACGACGGCGCTGCTCAAGCGCGACTGCACGCCGAACTGGACAGTGCCGATGGCTACACCGCTGACGCCCGCGCTCGCAAGCTGCTGGCCGGTCTGGGCTTCACCAACGAGCAGATGGAACGCCAGGTCGGCAGCTTCTCCGGTGGCTGGCGGATGCGCCTGAACCTGGCACAAGCCCTGATGTGCCCATCGGACCTGCTGTTGCTCGACGAGCCGACCAACCACTTGGACCTCGACGCCATTCTCTGGCTCGAAGACTGGCTCAAGGGTTATCCGGGCACGCTGTTGCTGATTTCCCACGACCGGGATTTCCTTGATGCCGTGGTCGATCACGTTGCCCACGTCGAGCAGAAAAAAATCACGCTCTATCGCGGTGGCTACAGCGCCTTCGAGCGTGCCCGTGCCGAACGTCTGGCCCAGCAGCAACAGGCCTACGAGAAGCAGCAGGCGCAGCGCGCGCACATGGAAAAGTACATCGCCCGCTTCAAGGCCCAAGCCACCAAAGCGCGTCAGGCCCAGAGCCGGATCAAGGCGCTGGAGCGGATGGAGGAGCTGTCGGCGGCCCACGTCGATTCGCCGTTCAACTTCACCTTCCGTGAGTCCGACAAGATCTCCAGCCCGCTGCTGGATTTGTCTGATGCGCGTCTGGGGTATGGCGACAAGACCATTTTGCAGAAGGTCAAACTGCAACTGACGCCGGGCGCCCGGATCGGTTTGCTGGGGCCCAATGGTGCCGGTAAGTCCACGCTGATCAAAAACCTGTCTGGCGAGCTGTCGCCGTTGAGCGGGCGTTTGCAGCGTGGGGAGAACACCGTTGTGGGTTACTTCGCCCAGCATCAACTGGACTCCCTCGATTCCAAGGCCAGTCCGCTGCTGCATTTGCAGCGTATCGCGCCGACCGAACGAGAGCAGACCTTGCGCGACTTCCTCGGTGGTTTTGACTTCCGGGGGGCGCGGCTGGAAGAGCCGGTGCTGAATTTTTCCGGTGGCGAAAAGGCTCGTCTGGCTCTGGCGCTGATCGCCTGGGACAAACCGAACCTGCTGCTGCTCGACGAACCGACCAACCACCTGGACCTGGAAATGCGTCTGGCGCTGACCATGGCGTTGCAGGAGTTCAGCGGTGCGGTGCTGGTGGTGTCTCACGATCGTCACTTGCTCAAGAGCACCACCGACAATTTCCTGTTGGTCGCCGATGGTGCGGTCGAGGAATTCGACGGCGATCTGGACGACTACACCCGCTGGCTGGCGGACTATCGTCAGCGCAACGCGCCGGTCAGCAACACACCGGTGAACCCGGACAAGACCGACAAAAAAGCCCAGCGGCAACAAGCTGCGGCGTTGCGTCAGCAACTGGCCCCGCACAAAAAAGAAGCCGAGAAGCTGGAAAAAGAACTCGGCACGGTCCACGAGAAACTGGCGAAGATAGAGGCAGCGTTAGGCGACAGCGCCATCTACGATGCCGCCAACAAGGACAAACTGCGTGATCTGCTGGCTGAACAGGCCAAGCTGAAAACCCGCGAGTCGGAGCTGGAAGAGGCGTGGATGGAAGCGCTGGAAGTGCTGGAGTCGATGCAGGCCGAGCTGGAAGCGTTGTCCTGATGGAGTCTTTGGCCTTGCCGGTTCCGGCGTACTGGATCGAGCCCATTCTGGTCGCGTTGCAGATTTTGCTGATCCTGTTGATCGGCTACACCTTGCAACGCTTCGTCGCGCGCTTTCTGACCCGCATGGCCGAGCGTTACCCGCTGCTGCCTCCAGAGTTGCTGGTGATGGTGCGTGGCGGCTTGCGCTGGTTGATCATGGGCACGGCGCTGGTAGCGGTACTCGGGCGGCTGGGCGTTTCGGCTTCGGTATTGTGGGCGGCGCTCTCGGGGTTTGTCGCCGTGGCGGCGGTGGCGTTCTTCGCCATGTGGAGCGTGCTGTCGAATCTGCTGTGTGCGGTGTTCATCTTCACCATGGGGCCGTTTCGCATTGGCGATGTGGTCGAGCTGGTGGACACCACCGACAAGCCCGGCATCAAAGGCCGTGTGACGGCGATCAATCTGATGTTCACCACGCTGGTGGAGCCTGCCGAACTGGGCGGCACCCTGGTGCAGGTGCCCAATAGCCAGTTCTTCCAGAAGTCGATCCGGCGCTGGCGCGGTAACGACGGCGTTGCGATAGTTTCGGGCGAGAGGCGAGTGGGCGACAGCCCGGTGTCGAAATAGCCTCACAGTTGCCCACAAAGCTGGCGTAACAGTTAGAAATAATTGGTTTTTGGCCCACGCAAACACTAGCTTAGGCAGAGATGCCGTTCTGCCTGAGGTGTGTAATGTCGCTCGAAACGTGGCTGGCCTTTTTCGCCGCCTGCTGGGTCATCAGTCTTTCTCCGGGTGCCGGTGCGATCGCATCGATGTCCAGCGGTCTGCAATACGGTTTCTGGCGTGGTTACTGGAACGCGCTGGGCCTGCAACTAGCGCTCATTGTTCAGATCGCGATCATCGCGGCGGGTCTGGGTGCCGTGCTTGCGACCTCGGCATTGGCGTTCACTCTGATCAAATGGTTCGGTGTCGCGTACCTGGTGTACCTGGGCATCAAGCAGTGGCGCGCCTTGCCTACCGATCTTTCCGATAACGCTTCCATTCGTCCGATTGGTAAACCGCTGGCGCTGGTCGCGCGGGGCTTTCTGGTGAACATCAGTAATCCCAAGGCGCTGGTGTTCATGCTGGCGATCCTGCCGCAATTCATCGACACCCATCTGCCACTGCTGCCGCAGTACCTGATGATTGGCGTGACGATGGTCAGCGTCGACCTGATCGTGATGGCGGGGTATACGGGGCTGGCGTCGAAAGTGCTGCGGGCACTGAAGACGCCGAAACAGCAGCGTCGAATGAACCGCACGTTTGCCGGATTGTTCGTGAGCGCGGCGGCGTTTTTGGCGACGTTGCACCGCGCTTGAAAGCACGCGCATAAAAAACCGTGGCGGATGGCGCATCGTTCAGATGACACGCTGTCGCGCAGTCAGCAAAGTGTGGGAGCGAATTCATTCGCGAGACGTCGGTACACCCGATACACATTTTCTGGATGTACCCTCGCATCGCGAATGAATTCGCTCCCGCAGTTGAGCTGCGTTGGTTTCGGAATCACCGCAGAATCTTCGGCGCCTCGTCACGGGGCAGGTTGTTGCGTGGCGCAGGTTGCTCTTGCGAGTACTCCAACTCCCCTCGCAGTTGCTCTCGCAACTGGCGCGCAACGTCAATACCGATCGACTTTGAAACCTCTTTGACGACGCGACCGCGATTCGGCGTGACGCGCACGTCGTTGCCATTGACCAGTTTGGTGTCCTGACCTTCGCCCATCGCCGTAAAGGCCGAAGTGATTTCGAAGGTGCGGGTGTTGATCAGGCTGAAGTCGCCCACCAGCGTCAGGCCCAGCACGGCTGAGTGGCTGTTGGTGTTGGCGATTTCATTGACGTCCTGGCGAAAATCGATGTCCGACACGGTGCCGAACAGCACGTAATCAGCGCCTTTGAAGTTGCCGTTCTTGATGCGCTTGATGACGTCGTACACGTCTTCCTTGGCGTTGGCCGTGTAAGGCGTGCCCTGCACCAACTGGAACATCCCGGACTTGAGGATCTGGCCCTTGATGTCGCCGCTGAATGTGCGCAGTTCGCCCTGTTCGATGTAGGTGTTGCGCGCTTCGTACTCGTTGTAGCTCGATGAGCCGCTGGCGCTGTAGCGATTAACCTGAAGGTTGGTCTGCGCCGACACCGTGTGGATGTACTGTTCCACTTGCTGTTCGAACGCCATGTCAGTCACAGCGACTTTTGGCGCCGCTTGAGCGCACAGCGTGCTCATTGCGCACGCCAGGCCGAGAATGCCGATCCATGTACGCATCGCTTAGCGCTCCGTGGTTTTGCGGATTTCTTTCTCGTCCATCCACTCAGCAATGCCGCTTTCAACGTCGATCAGTTGCAGGCTGAATTTGTAGAAGACGTCCTTGTAATCGCTGCTGCGCTTGACGATGGAACTGATCGAACCCTCAAGACGGTATTTGGCGGCGATCATGTTGCCGGTCTTGTTAACGGTCGACTGCTTGTACAGGCCGCTCTGGTTTTGCAGCTTCAACTGGTCGACCTGGCTCTGCATATCCGTGTTGTCGCTGGCGAAACGTGCAGTGCCGGACTTCATCAGCTGGGTCTTGATCGTCGTGGTGATTTCGCGGGTGTCGATGTACTCGCTGGTCTTGTTCTTCACGTCGTAGACCTGCACCACCGGGCGGCCTTGCAGCGCGCCGGACTGGGCCAGCGAGCGGGTCATGCTCTCGGCGATCATTTGCAGGTCCGTGGAGCCGAATTCGTTGGTCACGGTTTCCACGGCCTTGGTGTCGCCGTAGCTGATGTTCTTGCTGCCCAAGGTGGGCGAGTTGTTGGCACAGCCGGTGGCCAGCAGGGCGACAGCGGCGAGGAGTGAAAGGCGAATGAACGACATGTCTTTAGTCTCTTGGGCTGAGCGAAGGGGGGCGATCAAGGGGTTTTGACTTCGAGGCGGAAGTCAGTGGCCTTGGGAACCGGGGCGATGGCGGGCAGGAAGCTGCTCTGGGAACCATACAGCGTCAGGCTTTTCCAGGTTTCAGGCTCGGCGACCGGAAAGCCGTCGTTGCCCAGCCAGGCGAAGCGGTAATACATCGTCTTGTTGTAACTGCTGGTGTTGTTGAGCGAGACGTTGACGGTCATGAAGCCGTTTTCACGGGCGACGCGCATCGGACCGATCTCGATGTTTTTCAGGTCACCCAGCGCAACAACCTTGCTGGCCGCCGTGCCAGGAGCAGGTGGTGGAGGTGTGGCGCAACCGGCGAGGAGTGCCAGTGCCGTCAGCGCGAGAATCTTGCAACGCATGGAGAGTCTTCCTTCAAGGTTTGTTGGCGGCCACGGCTTGCGGCAGGGTCGATGGCATCACTTGCGCGGCGAGACCGGCGGTGTAGACCTGGTTGCCGATGGCGCGCAGGGTGACCACTTGATAAGGGCGATCGATTTTGATCTGCACATGAGTGCCACCTAGCGACGACGGCAACACCACCTGATGTTCGCCCTGCTTGAGACGTACGCGGGCCACCAACGTGTTGTCCGGCAGCGTGCGCCAGGTGCGGGTGTCGGCGCCTTCGGTCACCGCTGACGCGATGCCCACCGCCAGGCCGGCCAGCGGGTTTACGTCGTTGAGTTTTTTCTGCGCCACGCCACGGGTGATCGCTCGCACGCTGGTGCGCAGGATGATGCCCGGCATGTCGTCACGCAGTGCGCGGCGGGACATGGCCGTGGTGCTGTTGAGCGCAGTCAGGTTGAGTGGCTGGCCGTCGAGACCGATCTGATCGAAAAACGGCGTCGAAGTGTCCGCCTTGATCACCGGGAACGACAGTGGGGTGATCACCAGGTTGTTGTTGATCGGCAACGGTATCGGGAGGCGAATTGAATCCCGGGCGGGCGCGAAGCCGGTTTGCACGACGAGCAGCACTTCGCTGCCCTCTGTCTGGGTGTTTTTGCTGCCTGCAGCGTCGAGGTCCAGCAGTGCCTGATCCAGCAGCGGGGTGTTAGGGCGCAGTTCGGCGGCCTGTCGATAACCTGGTGCTGCCAAGTCCTTCTCACCCAACGCTTCGTAGACGAAACCCGCGAGGTAGTGGCTAAAGGCGCTCTGATAGCTGTTCTTCAGACTCACTACTTCGGGCGCATTGAGGGATTCGACCGGATAGCCTCTGAGGTCCTTGTACTGGGTGTTCACACCTTGAGCCTTGGCCTCGTCTTCGCTCTTGAGGTACTCCTTGTCGCGCAGTTCGGCGATGACGGCTTCGCGCTCGTGGGTTTTCTTGATTTCGGTGCGAGCGCCTTCGAAATCGTTCTGGGCCAGCAGGTTCAGGGCCATCTGCGTGGTCAGCATGACTTTTTCGTAGTCGTAGCCTTCGTAGCGACGGACCTTGTCATTGACCAGGTAACTGCCGAACTGGGCCAGGTACTTGCCGCTGTCCAGTTTGACCGAGTCTTCCCAGGCGATGACGGTCTGGTCTGCGTGGCCCCATGCGGCCTGGCTGCCCGCCAGATCGCCCTTGGAGCGCAACAATTCGCCTTTCTCGAAGTAATAGAGCAGGTCTTTGTCGTCGCCAGTGTTGTTCTTTTCAAGGAGCGTCAGGGCGCCGTCGACGTTGCCGCTGGTGAGCTGCTGGTTGGTTTGTTGCAGTTCCGTATCGTAACTGCGAAACGCAGCACAGCCGGTCAGTTGCGCAGCAGCGATCAGCGCGAGAGTGCCAAGGGCGCGAGGTGACATCGAGATCAGTCCTTGAACAGGGCTGGCCGTGTCGTTGAGTCTGCGGCCAGACAAATCCGTTTGAAGAAGGCGAGGGCGCTTCCCATGAAAACAGCCCTGGATGATGGCTGTGTGCCACACTGTGGCGGGCGGGAATTATAAGGAGTGAGGCGCTGAAAACAATGGCTTTTTGATGGCTTTCAATACTTTTAGAAGTGTCTGACACGAGGTTTTGCCACATGCACAGTGCCACTGGTACATCGGCTGACAAGCCCGGAGGTTAAGCATGAAAAGCGCACATCGAGGCCATTGAGCAGCAACGCTTGAGTGCGCGACGCCCAACATGAACAATAGCAACCCTTCGCATTTCTATTTGAGATCCCTTCATGTTGTCCCCTTCTCGCTATCTGGCCTGCCTGAGCCTGACATTGCTGAGTCTGTTCAGCGTTGGCGCATCGGCAGATTCCGCCGACGGTGCCGCTCAGGCGCTGCACCTGCTCGATTACGTGAGCGCCGATTACCCACCCACTGTTGCGGATGGCAAGGTCGTCGATGAGGCGGAATACAAGGAGCAGGTTGAGTTTCTGGGGGCTTTGGAAGGGCTGATCGAGGCGCTGCCAGAGCGGGCTGAACGTGCCGATCTGGCCCAAGGCGTCAAAACGCTGCAACGCGCGGTTGATCAGAAGCAGGACGGCGCTTCCGTGGCGCGTCAGGCCCGTCAGTTAGGGGCGAAGCTTGCGGTGGCGTATGAAGTGAGCCAGGCGCCGATCATTACGCCGGATCCGGCTCGCGGTGCGCCGCTCTACGCCCAGTATTGTTCGGTCTGCCATGGCGATGCGGGCGCGGGTGATGGACCGGCAAGCATCGGCATGACGCCTTCTCCGGCCAATCTGCGTGATGCGGCGCGACTGGATCGCCTGAGCCTCTTCGACGTTTACAACACCCTCGGACTGGGCATCGAAGGCACGGACATGCCGTCGTTCGCCGATCAACTGGACGACCGCCAGCGCTGGGACGTGGCGACCTACATCGCCAGTTTCAGCGCCGATGCCACGGCCCAGCCGGTCAAGACCTTCAACCTTGCGGACCTTGCGCGTCAGACCCCGGTCGAAATCGCCGCTGTCGAAGGCCCGCAAGCGGCCGCCACGTTCCGCGCCCTGCGTGCCCAGCCGCCCCAGGTTCAGCGAGGCCCAGCGCAGTTGCTCGATTACACCAGCACGACGCTGGACAAAAGCCTGGCGGCCTACCAGTCCGGGGATCGCGAGCAGGCGTACGACCTGTCCGTCGCCGCGTATCTGGAAGGCTTCGAGTTGGTGGAAAGCTCGCTGGATAACGTCGACGCCACTGTGCGCAAGGACACCGAAAAGGCGTTGATGGCTTATCGACAATCTTTGCAGGATGGCCTGCCAGCCGCCGAAGCCGCCGAAAAACTCGCCGCTGCGAAGGTGAAGTTGAAAGCGTCAGCCGACCTGCTGGGCAGCGATGGCTTGAGCACGTCGCTGAGCTTTGTTTCGGGCTTGTTGATCCTGCTGCGTGAAGGGCTGGAAGCGATTCTGGTATTGGCGGCGATTCTGGCGTTCCTGCGTAACACTGGCCAGCAATCGGCGGCGCGTAGCGTCAACGTCGGATGGGGGCTGGCGTTGCTCGCGGGTCTGGGAACGTGGGCGTTGGCGGCCTATGTGATCGACGTCAGCGGCTCGCAGCGTGAATTGCTTGAAGGCGCGACCGCTCTGTTCGCCAGTGTCATGGTGCTGTGGCTGGGGGTGTGGATGCACGATCGGCGCCACGCCGCGGCATGGCAGGACTACATCAAGAGCAGCCTGGTCGGTGGCGGCGGTCGGTTCGGTTTTGCGGTGTTGGCGTTCTTCTCGGTGTACCGCGAGTTATTCGAGGTGATCCTGTTTTACGAGACTCTGTGGCTGCAAGCCGGTCCAGCCGGGCATAACGCCGTGTTGGCGGGCGGCGCCACGGCGCTGGTGTTGCTGGTCGGTCTGGCGTGGGTGATTCTGCGCGGTTCGGCGAAGCTGCCATTGGCGATGTTTTTTGGCATCAACGCCGCGTTGTTGTGCGCGCTCTCTGTTGTGTTCGCAGGGCATGGTGTCAAGGCGTTGCAGGAGGCTGGAATCTTCGGCACACGCCCGGTGCCGTTTTTCGAATTCGACTGGTTGGGTATTCACGCTGATGCGTATTCACTGAGTGCTCAGGCCATCGCGTTGGTTGCGATTGCGGTTTTGTATGGGCGCAGTCGTCTCTCGGAGAAGCGACGCGCGTCAGCGGCCTGATGGTTACCCTGTAGGAGTCAATGCCAAATGCGCGTCTGGATCGATGCCGATGCCTGCCCCAAGGCGGCGCGGGATCAAGTGGTCAAGTTTGCCCTCAAGCGGCACTTCGAAGTGGTGTTGGTGGCAGGGCAGGCTGTGCCTCGGCCTGCGTTTGCAGTGGTGAAGCTGATCGTGGTGCCCAGCGGGCCGGATGCCGCTGACAATTATCTGGTTGAACACGCAGTGCCAGGCGAACTGGTGATCTGTAGCGATGTGCCGCTGGCTGACAGGCTGGTCAAAAAAGGCGTCGCGGCACTGGACCCGCGCGGCAAGGAGTTCGATGCCCAGAACATGGGCGAACGGCTGGCGGTGCGCAATCTGTTCACTGACTTGCGCGAGCAGGGTCAGGTGGGAGGAGGGCAGAGCGCTTATGGCGATCGCGAGAAACAGGCATTCGCCAATGCGCTGGATAGGATTCTGACGCGCTTATCCCGTGGTTGAGCTGTTCGCAAACCTTACGTGGTTAACCCCTGTAGGAGCCGGCTTGAACTGGCGAGGCGTTACGTCTGTCACCTCATCAGTCACTGACCCACCGCATTCGCCAGCAAGCCGGCTCCCACGCTCAGGATCAGCGCCGATTCTGTGGGAGCCGCCTTGGTGGCGAAAGAGGTTGTCAGCCGACATAAAAGCTCCTACAAGGTAGCGCTTCAAGCGGGGGCTGCTTCATTCTCCTGCACCAACTCCAACACCCGATCCACCAGTTTGTTGATCCCCGACGCCACTTCGCCAATCGACTTGGCGACCATGTAGGCCGGTGTGCTCACCAGTTTGCGGTCTTTGTCTTCGACGATGTCGGTGACGTCGCAGTCTTTGTGCTGGCCGCCCATTTTGGCGATCTTGGCTGCCGTTTCGGCGCAGTTGCCAATGGTGCAGGTCACACCGGGGCCGTAGATTTTGGCGGCCAGTGCAGGCGATACGCAGATCAGGCCAATTGGCTTGCCCGCTTCTGCGAATGCTTCGGCCATGGCCAGGACCTCCGCTTGAACCTTGCAGGCTGAACCCTCTGTTGCGAAGTTCGACAGGTTCTTCGCCGCACCAAAACCGCCGGGGATGATCAGCGCGTCGAATTCGCTGATGTCAGCCTCGCGGATGTCTTCGATGGCGCCTCGGGCAATGCGCGCCGATTCCACCAGCACATTGCGGGTTTCGGGCATTTCTTCACCCGTCAGGTGATTGATGACGTGGTGTTGGGCGATATTGGGCGCAAAACACTTCACCTCGGCGCCGCGCTGGTCCAGACGCAGCAGGGTGAGCACGCTTTCATGAATTTCCGCGCCGTCCTGTACGCCGCAACCGGAAAGAATGACGGCCACTTTTTTGCTCATGCGTGTATTCCCTCTCTGAGACGATCCGTTCGCGCCGGGTACGCCATTGTTGTCCTGTTCTCTGGCACTTTTGGCGCCAACGATGGCATCAAATGTCTACTAATTTCTCACCTGTTGCCACAAGGTTTTGCCGTGGTGGCGCCTAATCTTTGAAGTTTCGTCGCCGGGTGGCATCGATGAATTTCATTCTGTACGCCGTGCCGTTTTTCTTTGTGCTGATCGCGGTAAAACTGTTGGCTGATTGCTGGCGTAAGGTCAATTACTACCGTGGAGCGGACGCGATCAACAGTTCGAGTACCGGCGTGCTGTCAACCACCACCGGGTTGCTGACCAAGGGCAAATTCGATGTGCCGTTGAACCTTGCGCAGCAGATTTACATCGACGTGCAGTTTTCGTTGTACACGCTGCTCGGTAGCTACCTGCTGTCGAATGGGGAAGCGCTGTCCTCGCCCGCGTTGATGCTGGGCTGGACGTGGGTTGCACTGGGTTTGTTCGTGTTCGGGGTGGCGCTGGAGAAAGGGCCGCCGCGTTGAAGCTGGAGGGGGTGAGGCTGGTGGCGAACTGGCCGCTGATGGCGCTGGCGCCTGTTGTGGGGCTGTGGTCAGCCAGTTCGCTGGGATGGGCGGCGTTGCTGACGTACACCTTGTTGAGCACGATTGCGATGTATCGCGCTCATGGGCGGTTTACTCGTCTGGCCGGTCCTTGGCGTCGACCGCAGCAGGCAGCGCCAGCTTGGCTTCTTCCCGGGCAATGCGGGCGTTCTTGAGGCGGCGTCGGAGCCACAGCAGGCCACCGATCACCAACAGGGCGCCCAGTACCCACAGCTCGTATTTCTTGACGTTGCCCAGCAGGCCTTCGAGTACGGCGCCGAATTTGTACGCCGCAGCGCCCAGCGCCGCCGCCCAGATCGCTGCGCCGATACCGTTGAGCAGCAGATAGCGCCCCGGCGGGTAACCGGACAGGCCAATCGCCACGGGCATGACCGTACGCAGGCCGTAGACAAAGCGGAAGCTCAACACCCAGATGTCCGGGTGCTTGCGAATGTGTTCCAGCGCGCGATCGCCGAGCATTTGCCAGCGCGGTTTGCGTGCCAGGAGCTTGCGGCCGTGCTTGCGCCCCATGAAATACCAGAGCTGGTCGCCTGCGTAGCTGCCGAAGAAGGCAACCACCACGACCAGATTGATGTCCATGTACCCGCGAAACGCCAGAAATCCAGCGAGAACCAGAATGGTCTCACCTTCGAAAAAGGTGCCGAGGAAAAGGGCGAAGTAGCCAAATTCTTGTAAAAAATGCTGGAGCATCATATGGGTGCTGGCGAAATGAACGCGCAGCCTAACGCGCCGGACACATTCAGGAAAGTGTCGAAATGTGTCTTGGCGTTAAAGTTTCCTACGACTTCAGTGGAATTGTTGTCTGGGAAGCGGGTTTGAGTCTGACACTGTATGGTGGACATCCAACTGTCATGCAAGAGTCATAATGCTGGCTTATAACTGTCACGTTTGTCCGCAGGAGTCCGGTGTGACCGGTCTGCGCTGCTGTTCGTCCCCCTAGCTGTGGCGGGACCGGCAGGTTGATCTCCTCAGCCGTTCCCACGGCCCAACTGTGATAAGGGCGATTGCCTTACAGGATTATTCATGAGTACCGAAGGAACAACCGAAGCCGTCGTCGAAATCGAACCTCAGGTCGTGTCGCAGGAAGTGAACTCAGTGGTCGAGCCGACCATCGAGGTCGTACCCGCTCCTGAAGCGCACCCGCCCGTCGCTCCTGCTGTCGTGATTCCAAACCTGGACGACAGCAGCCTTTATATCCATCGCGAACTGTCGCAGTTGCAGTTCAACATTCGCGTGCTGGAACAGGCGCTGGATGAGTCCTATCCACTGCTCGAACGTCTCAAGTTCTTGCTGATTTTCTCCAGCAACCTCGACGAGTTCTTCGAAATTCGCGTCGCGGGCCTGAAGAAACAGATCAATTTCGCCCGTGAACAAGCCGGTGCCGACGGTCTGCAACCGCATCAGGCGCTGGCCCGCATCAGCGAGCTGGTCCATGGCCACGTTGACCGCCAGTACGCGATCCTCAACGACATCCTGCTGCCGGAGCTGGAAAAGCATCAGGTGCGTTTCATCCGTCGTCGTTACTGGACCACGAAACTGAAGACGTGGGTGCGTCGTTATTTCCGCGACGAAATCGCGCCGATCATCACGCCGATTGGTCTGGACCCGACGCACCCGTTTCCGTTGCTGGTCAACAAATCCCTGAACTTCATCGTTGAGCTGGAAGGTATCGACGCCTTTGGTCGTGACTCGGGTCTGGCAATCATTCCGGCGCCACGTCTGCTGCCGCGCGTCATTAAAGTGCCGGAAGATGTCGGTGGGCCGGGCGACAACTACGTGTTCCTGTCGTCGATGATTCACGCCCATGCCGATGACCTGTTCCAAGGCATGAAGGTCAAGGGCTGCTATCAGTTCCGTTTGACGCGTAACGCTGATCTTGCGCTGGATTCCGAGGACGTCGAAGACTTGGCCCGCGCCCTTCGTGGCGAGCTGTTCTCCCGGCGTTACGGTGATGCGGTGCGTCTGGAAGTGGCCGATACCTGCCCTAAACACCTGTCGGACTACCTGCTCAAGCAGTTCAACCTGACCGAGAGCGAGCTGTATCAGGTCAACGGTCCGGTCAACCTGACCCGTCTGTTCAGCATCACCGGTCTGGACAGCCATCCTGAGCTTCAGCACCCGCCGTTCACCCCGGCAATTCCGAAGCTTTTGCAGAACAGCGAAAACATCTTCAACGTGATCAGCAAGCAGGACATTTTGCTGCTGCACCCGTTTGAGTCCTTCACGCCCGTGGTGGATTTGCTGCGTCAGGCCGCGAAAGACCCTCACGTCCTCGCCGTACGCCAGACCCTGTACCGCAGCGGCGCGAACTCGGAAATCGTCGACGCGCTGGTGGACGCCGCGCGTAACGGCAAAGAGGTCACGGCCGTCATCGAATTGCGTGCGCGCTTCGATGAAGAGTCCAACCTGCAACTCGCCAGCCGTCTGCAAGCGGCAGGTGCGGTGGTGATTTACGGCGTGGTCGGCTTCAAGACCCACGCCAAGATGATGCTGATTCTGCGCCGCGAAGCGGGTGAGATTCAGCGTTACGCGCACTTGGGGACGGGTAACTACCACGCTGGCAACGCACGTCTGTATACCGACTACAGCCTCCTGACCTCCGACGACGCGCTGTGTGAAGACGTCGGCAAACTGTTCAGCCAGTTGATCGGCATGGGTAAAACGCTGCGCATGAAGAAGCTGCTGCACGCGCCGTTCACGCTCAAGAAAGGCATGCTCGACATGATCGGTCGCGAAACGCAATTCGCGACCGAAGGCAAGCCCGCGCACATCATCGCCAAGTTCAACTCGCTGACCGATCCGAAGATCATCCGTGCGCTGTACAAGGCCAGTCAGATGGGCGTGAAAATCGATCTGGTGGTGCGTGGCATGTGCTGCTTGCGTCCGGGCGTGCCGGGTGTGTCGCACAACATTCAGGTACGTTCGATCGTTGGCCGCTTCCTGGAGCACACTCGTGTCTTCTACTTCCTTAACGGCGGCGACGAGCAGATGTTCCTGTCCAGTGCAGACTGGATGGAGCGCAACCTCGACAAGCGCGTCGAGACCTGCTTCCCGGTCGAGGGCAAAAAGCTGATTCTGCGGGTGAAGAAGGAGTTGGAAGGGTATCTGACCGACAACACCCACGCCTGGCTGTTGCAGCCGGACGGGCGCTACATTCGCAGCACGCCGACCGGCAACCAGAACCCCCGCAATGTGCAGGCGTCGTTGCTGGAGAGGCTCAGCAACCCGGTCCTCAGCGTACGCTGAGGACGATGTTGACTCGGGTCAGCCACTCCGCTTCCAGCGCGAAGTCGGCCTGAGTCAGCTGGTTGTTTTCCAGCCAGCCATCCGGGAACTGAATGTCGAGCTGGTTATCGTTGGCGGTCAGCACAGGTTGCGGCATCTCTTGGGTGCCGCGAATGTGGTGGAACAGGATCGCGAAGCGCAGCAGCACGCACAGGCGAATCAGCTTCACGCCCACATCGCCAAAGTCGGCGAATTTATCCTTGGGAATGTTGCGGCGGTGGCCGCGTACCAACAGTGCGAGCATTTGCTGGTCTTCCCGCGAGAACCCTGCCAGATCCGAATGCTCGATCAGGTACGCGCCGTGCTTGTGGTAGTGGTAGTGCGCGATGTCCAGACCCACCTCGTGCACCTTGGCGGCCCAGCTCAGCAGATCACGATACAACTCATCTTCCAGTCCCCACGCCTGTGCGACCTGATCCAGCGCTGACAGTGCCTTGCGCTCGACGCGGGCGGCTTGTTCCAGATCGACGTGATAACGGTCCATCAGCGAACTGAGGGTGCGTTCACGGACGTCCTCGTGGTGATGCCGGCCCAGCAGGTCGTACAGCACGCCCTCGCGCAATGCGCCGTCGCAGTGATCCATGCGCTCCAGATTGAGTGCGTCGAAGATCGCTTCGAGAATGGCCAGGCCTGCGGGGAAAATCGCGCGGCGATCCGGTTTGATGCCGTCGAAATCAATCTTGTCGACTTCTCCCAGCTTCATCAGTTTGCGCTTGAGCCACGCCAGACCTTCGGCGTTGACCTCGCCATTGCCGTGGCCGCCCGCCTTCAGGGCCAGACCGATGGCGCGAATGGTGCCGGACGAGCCGATGGCCTCATCCCAGGACAGGCGATGCAGGGCGTGCTCAATGCTCATGATCTCCAGCCGCGCTGCGGTGTAAGCCTGCGCGTAGCGTGCCGGGGTGATTTTGCCGTCCTTGAAATAGCGCTGGGTAAAGCTCACGCAGCCCATTTGCAGGCTTTCGCGCAGCAGAGGCTCGAATCGCTGGCCGATGATGAATTCGGTACTGCCGCCGCCGATGTCCGCCACCAGACGTTTGCCGGGCGTGTCGGCCAGGGTGTGGGACACGCCGAGGTAGATCAGGCGCGCTTCTTCACGGCCGGAAATGACTTCGACCGGATGGCCGAGGATCTCTTCGGCACGATGAATGAATTCATTGCGGTTGCGCGCTTCGCGCAGGGCGTTGGTGCCAACGATGCGCACCGAGCCTGGCGGCATACCGTTGATCAGTTGGGCAAAACGCTTCAGACAATCGAGCCCGCGCTGCATGGATTCTTCATTGAGCTTGCGCTCGTCGTCGATTCCGGCGGCCAGTTGCACCTTCTCACCGAGCCGCTCAAGGATGCGGATTTCACCCTGATGCGCTTTGGCAACAACCATGTGAAAGCTGTTGGAGCCCAGGTCGATCGCGGCGATCAGCGAGAGGTTCTTGTCAGTGGATGGCGGCATGGTCAAAGGTCTCGGTCGATAACCCCGACATCGTGCCACGAACGGGCATTGGCGCCAAACAAGACGATACATTTGTGCTGCGAGTGTTGCGGGGGCGGCTTGCTGGCGGACGCATGGGGTCCGCACAGGATGAACCGACTGACACGCCGCCTTCGCCAGCAAGGCGGCTCCCACAGGTTCGGCGCCGAACAGAAGTCATGGATCTGCCCCGGTCATTGTGGGAGCCGCGTTGGTGCGGGCGGCGTTCCGACGAATGCGGTTGACCAGCCAACAAAGAATCCCCCACGGGATCGCGTTCGCCGATAAGCCGATAAATGGTGTGTAACGACCTCAGGCGTTTTCAACTGAGCCAATGAAATTCGCCAGCTCCGGCGTCTTCGGGTTAGCCATCAATTCTCGCGGATCGCCCACCTCATGCACCTTGCCCTGGTGCATGAACACCAGCTTGTCGCCCACTTCCCGGGCGAAGCGCATTTCATGGGTCACCATGATTAGCGTCATGCCGTCTTTGGCCAGCTCCCGCACCACGCTGAGCACTTCGTTGACCAGTTCCGGGTCCAGCGCCGAGGTGATTTCGTCACACAGCAGCACCTTGGGCGACATTGCCAGCGCACGGGCGATGGCCACGCGCTGCTGCTGACCGCCAGACAGACGATCCGGGAACGCATCGAACTTTTCCCCAAGACCCACGCGGTTGAGCATTTCTTTCGCCAGCTTGGCCGCTTCAGCCTTGGAAGCTTTTTTCACGACTTGCGGCGCGAGCATGACGTTCTCGCCGACCGTCAGGTGCGGAAACAGGTTGAACTGCTGAAACACCATGCCGACTTTCTGTCGTAGGCTGCGCAGATCGGCCCGCGCCGCGTCCAGATACTCGCCGTCGACTTCGATCACGCCGTCGTTGATCGATTCCAGCCCGTTGAGCGTGCGCAGCAGCGTACTTTTGCCCGAGCCGCTGCGGCCGATGATCGCCACGACCTGGCCTTCTTCGACGCTCAGGTCGATGCCTTTGAGCACGTGGTGGTCGCCGTAGTATTTGTGCAGGGCGGAAATTCTAAGCAGAGGCATGAAGTCTCCTTTCCAGGTAGCGCGCGCTGAGCGACAGCGGGTAGCAAAGCAGGAAGTAGCCCAGGGCGACGAAGCCGTAGACCATGAAAGGCTGAAACGTGGCGTTGGCGAGCATGCCACCGGTCTTGGTCAACTCGGTGAAGCCGATGATCGAGGTCACGGCCGTGCCTTTGACCACCTGCACCGAAAACCCGACGGTCGGCGCAACCGCGATGCGCAAGGCTTGCGGCAGAATCACGTAACGCAGCTGTTCGACGCGGGTCAGGGCCAGGCTCGCCGAGGCCTCCCACTGACCGTTGGAGATCGACTCCACGCAACCTCGCCAGATTTCGGCCAGGTAAGCGCTGGTGAACAGCGTCAGGGCCAACGCCGCAGCGACCCAAGGCGAAATATCTACGCCCAGCAACGCAACGCCAAAGAACACCAGAAACAGTTGCATCAGCAGCGGCGTACCTTGAAATAGCTCGATGTAGGCGCGAGCCAGCGTACGGAACGCCGAGGTGTGCGAGATGCGCATCGTCATCACCAGCAGCCCGATGATGCCGCCGCCGATGAATGCCACCAGCGACAGCACCAGTGTCCATTGCAGCCCGGTGAGCAGGTTGCGCACGATGTCCCAGAGGGTGAAATCCATCAGCGGTTCCTCGCGATATAGCGACTGCCGATCCAGGCCAGCAACTGACGAATCATCAGGGCCATGAACAGGTAGATCAGCGTGGTAATGATGTACGTCTCGAAGGCGCGGAAGTTACGCGACTGAATGAAGTTCGCCGCGAAGCTCAGCTCTTCCGTGGCGATCTGCGAGCAGACTGCCGAACCGAGCATCACGATGATGATCTGGCTGCTCAGCGCGGGCCAGACCTTGCCCAGTGCGGGGATCAGCACCACGTAGCGGAACGTTTCGAAGCGCGTCATCGCCAGCGCAGCCGACGCCTCCAGCTGCCCGCGAGGAATCGCCTGAATGCCCGCCCGGATGATTTCCGTCGAGTAAGCCCCCAGGTTGACCACCATCGCCAGTACCGCCGCCTGCCACTCGGAAATCTGCAGCCCCAGCGAAGGCAGGCCGAAGAAGATGAAAAACAGCTGCACCAGAAACGGCGTGTTGCGTATCAGCTCGACGTAAACCCCGAACAGGGCCGAGAACGGTTGGATTTTCCAGGCTCTGACGATAGCGCCGACGATGCCGACTGCAACGCCCAGTAGGGTGCCGATAGCGGTCAGCTCAAGGGTGAACAGCGCGCCGCGCAGCAACAGGTCAGCGTTTTGCAGGACTGGAATGAAGTCGAACTGATACGCCATTTATAAGGCCTCAAAGCAACGAGCAGGAATCAGAGATCGGCTGGCAGTGGCTGTTTCAGCCAGGTTTGCGAGTTCTTTTCCAGCGCGCCGTCCTTCTTCGCCGCTTCCAATATCTCGTTGACCTTGGCCAACAGTTCAGGTTGGCCCTTGTTCACGCCGACGTAGACCGGCGAATCCTTGAGCTTCACTTTCAGCGCCGGGATGCGCTTCGGGTTCTTCTCGCTGATCGCAACCATGACCACGTTGCCGCTGGCGATCAGATCGGTCTGGTTGGCCAAGTAAGCCGCGATGGTCGAATTGTTGTCTTCGAAGCGCTTGATGGTCGCTTCCTTTGGCGCAACGGCGGTCAGCTCGATGTCTTCGATGGCACCACGGGTCACGCTGATGGTTTTGCTTTTCAGGTCGTCCACGCCGTTAATGGCCGCTTCAGGTGGGCCAAACACCGCCAGGTAGAACGGTGCGTAGGCGCGGGAGAAGTCGATGACCTTCTCGCGATCCGGGTTCTTGCCAAGGCTGGAAATCACCAGGTCCACTTTGCCGGTGGTCAGGAACGGGATGCGGTTGGTGCTGTTGACCGGGGTCAGTTCGAGTTTGACCTTCAGTTTGTCAGCGATCAGTTGTGCGGTGTCGATGTCCAGGCCGCGAGGTTTCATGTCCGGGCCAACCGAGCCGAACGGCGGGAAGTCCTGCGGTACGGCGACTTTCAGGGTGCCCCGTGCGGTCACATCGTCCAGGCCGTTGGCGTGGGCGGGGGCCTGGCCGAGCATCAGGCTGGCAAACAGGGCGGCAAGCAGAGCGCTGTAACGCTTGGTCATGTGACGTCTCCGAATCGAACGAATGTGTTGGCGATGCGTGTGTGATGATTCACCGCTTTTGCACAGCCCATGCCACTCTCTCTTTTGTGACCATGGAATGCGGGCTGGAAGGGGGTTGTGGTCTAACTGGTCTGAACAGTTGGCCTGCATCGCGCCCCGCTTTGGCGCGCCTGCAAGCCACGCCGCCCCTTGCTTGGGCGTCACTTGCCGAATCTTCGCGATGACTATAAAAGAGGATTTTTCCACCCTGATTGCGTCTGAACTCTCATGCACTCAAACCCGATTGCAGTACCCGAAGCGGCCTTTCAAGCGATCCGTAAACTGATTGCCGAACAGGGCTACGGCCCCGGCGACAGCCTGCCTTCGCAGCGGGATCTGGCAATTCGGCTGGGAGTCAGTCGCGCGTCTTTGCGTGAAGCGTTGTCATCACTTAGCGCGTTGGGCGTGGTCAGTGTGCAGCCCGGAAAAGGGGTGTTCGTTCAGGCGATTTCTGAACCACAACAGAGCACGAGCGGTTTTTCCTGGCCTTTCGCTGCCCATGCGTCGCCTTCCGAGACCTTTCAATTGCGCTATGCGCTGGAAGGGTTCGCGGCAGGCTTGGCCGCTGTGACCTTGACGGCCGATGAGCGTGATGTACTGGAGGATAACGTCGAAGCCATGCGGCTTGAGCTGAAGGCGGGTGATTTCGACAGCGCCGCGAAGCTGGATTTCGATTTCCACCGGCGCATTCTGGTGGCCAGCGGCAATCAGGCGATTCTCGGCATCATCACCGCCAGCGCCGACATCTTTCTGGAAAGCCAGAAACTACCGTTCATCCGGGCGGGCAGGGCGATGGAGACCTGGCAGGAGCACCGCAAGATCCTCCGTGCTCTGGCGCGCAATGCTTCCGGTCCCGCGCAGAAGGCGATGCAGGAGCATATAAGAGGAGCGGCGTTGCGTACGGGGATCGTGTTCGTTGCGCCGTCTGGCTGAAAACGAGGAGCCGTTTGTCATTTAAGAGTCGGCACGCTCTCAGGGTTCTAAAATTAAGGTGCTGCCGGAAGGAGCATGGAGGCAGTCGACTGTTCGCATGAATGAAAAGGAGCTTTCTCATGAGCAAGTTAGACATCGTTACAGACGCTGATTTCGATCAGCAAGTTGATAGAGCTGAAATTCCTGTGTTGGTGTTCTTCACTGCCCCTTGGTGTGGCCCAGGCAAAATGTGCCTCCCTTTTCTTGAGGGGCTGAAGGATGATTACAATGGCAAGGCTCTAATTTTTCAAATGGACGCGGATGAAAACCCCGATACGGTCGCAAGATTCGCCATTCAATCTCTGCCGACGGCAAAGATATTCAAGAAAACCATCCGCACGCTGATCGGAGCCCAGCCTAAGGAAAACTTTAAGGCTGAACTTGATTCCGTTATCAATTAGTCCTAGCTGGCGCCAGGTTTAGATTGGCTGTCGGCGCCTTCCTGTCCTTCGGTTCGGCCAGGAACTCTCTGACCCTTGATTAGTCTTCCCTCCTGCTGTCATAGCAAGAGACAATCGCCTCAGCCTTCCTGTCACGCGTTGACACAGTTATGATGACCCACGTTTTTTTGCCTATGACCTCGGAGAATTCTCATGAGTAGCGACCTTATCAAACACGTCAGCGACGCGAGCTTCGAAGCCGATGTCCTGAAGGCTAGCGGCCCTGTGCTGGTGGATTACTGGGCTGAATGGTGTGGCCCTTGCAAAATGATTGCCCCGGTTCTGGATGATATCGCCGGTACCTACGAAGGCAAACTGACCATTGCCAAGCTGAACATCGACGAAAACCAGGAGACTCCGGCCAAGCACGGCGTGCGTGGCATTCCGACCCTGATGCTGTTCAAGGACGGCGAAGTCGCGGCGACCAAGGTCGGCGCACTGTCCAAGTCGCAGCTGCAAGCATTCCTCGACGCCAACATCTGATGGCGCTAAAGCCCCGCAAAACGCGGGGCTTTTTTCGGGCGTTGCACTAGACGCTCAGAAAATCAAGTGGTACATTCGGCCCCGCAACGGCTTCTCCGTTGCCCCCTGCATAGCCGTCGCCGACGTTCTCCTTTCGATTTGTACGCGATCCTGTCGCCTTCTCTGCGGCGCGGCCTCATTAAGCCAAAAGCTTAATTTCCCCTCATACATGATTACGTCATTCCTATATGAACCTGACTGAACTCAAGCAAAAGCCTATTACCGATCTGCTCGAAATGGCCGAACAGATGGGCATTGAAAATATGGCCCGTTCGCGCAAGCAGGATGTGATTTTCTCCCTGCTGAAGAAGCACGCCAAAAGCGGCGAGGAAATCTCGGGTGATGGCGTGCTGGAGATCCTCCAGGATGGCTTCGGCTTCCTCCGCTCTGCAGACGCTTCTTACCTCGCTGGCCCCGACGACATCTACGTCTCGCCAAGCCAGATCCGCCGTTTCAACCTTCGCACCGGTGACACCATTGTCGGCAAGATCCGCCCACCGAAGGAAGGCGAGCGTTACTTCGCACTGCTCAAGGTCGACACCATCAACTTCGACCGTCCTGAAAATGCGAAGAACAAGATTCTGTTCGAAAACCTGACACCGCTGTTCCCCAACGAGCGCCTGAAAATGGAAGCCGGTAACGGCTCCACTGAAGACCTCACCGGTCGTGTGATCGACCTGTGTGCCCCGATCGGCAAGGGCCAGCGTGGTTTGATCGTCGCGCCGCCAAAAGCGGGCAAGACCATCATGCTGCAGAACATCGCAGCCAACATTACCCGTAACAACCCTGAGTGCCATCTGATCGTTCTGCTGATCGATGAGCGCCCGGAAGAAGTGACCGAAATGCAGCGCACCGTGCGCGGCGAAGTGGTTGCCTCTACCTTCGATGAGCCACCAACCCGTCACGTGCAGGTCGCCGAAATGGTGATCGAAAAGGCCAAGCGCCTGGTCGAGCACAAGAAAGACGTGGTCATTCTGCTCGACTCCATCACCCGTCTGGCTCGTGCCTACAACACCGTCATCCCAAGCTCCGGCAAGGTACTGACCGGTGGTGTCGATGCTCACGCGCTGGAAAAGCCGAAGCGTTTCTTCGGTGCGGCCCGTAACATCGAAGAAGGCGGCTCGCTGACCATCATCGCCACCGCGCTGGTTGAAACCGGCTCGAAGATGGACGAAGTGATCTACGAAGAATTCAAAGGCACCGGCAACATGGAACTGCCTCTGGATCGCAAGATCGCTGAAAAGCGCGTCTTCCCAGCCATCAACATCAACCGTTCCGGTACTCGCCGCGAAGAGCTGCTGACGGCCGACGACGAACTGCAGCGCATGTGGATTCTGCGCAAGCTGCTGCACCCGATGGATGAAGTCGCTGCCATCGAGTTCCTGGTCGACAAGCTGAAAACGACCAAGACCAACGATGAGTTCTTCCTGTCGATGAAGCGTAAGTAAGACAGGCGCAAGTCATGCGTTGAGCGGCATACGCCGAACGGCGGTGGAAAAATGGTGCCCCTTTCGGCACCATTTTTTTCGGATTTCGAAAACAAGAAAGCGGGACAAGGAGCGTCATGCATACGTTTGGCAATCGTCGAGACATCGACGGGCTGCGCGCTTTGGCTGTCATTCCGGTGGTGCTGTACCACTTCGGATTTGGCCTCTTCAGTGGCGGCTTTGTGGGTGTCGATGTGTTTTTCGTCATCTCCGGCTTTCTGATTACCTCGATCATTTTTCGGGAAATCAGCGCGGGACGCTTCAGTTTTGTCGATTTCTGGGCGCGTCGCGCCCGCCGCATCATTCCAGCTCTGAGCGTCATGATGCTCGCTGCGCTGGCGGTCGGCTGGGTGCTGATGCCCGCCAATGACTACTCGCAGCTAGGCCGCGCAGTGCGGTATCAGGCGATGTTCGTCTCCAACATTCTGTTCATGCGCCAGGACGGGTATTTCAACCCTGCATCGGATTTCAAACCGCTGCTGCACACCTGGTCGCTGTCGGTCGAAGAGCAGTACTACATTCTCTTTCCGTTACTCATGGTGCTGTTGACCCGCTATCTCCGGCATTGGCGCTGGATATTGTTGGGCCTGCTGATTGTGTCGTTTGCGCTCAACATCGCGGTGATCAAGCGTCAGCCCGATGCGGCATTTTTCCTGTTGCCGATGCGTGCGTGGGAGTTGCTGTGCGGCGCGATGCTGGCGGTGTTTCCGGTGTCTGATCGCAAATTCTCGCCATGGCTGTATCAGGGCGTCAGTCTGGCCGGGCTGCTGGCCGTGCTGTACGCCATCTTTGGACTCGACAAATACACGCCGTTTCCCGGCTGGGCCGCATTACTGCCCGTGTTGGGCGCGACGGCGATGATTTGGGCCAACGGGCACGCCTCGACGTGGGCGGGGCGTCTGTTGAGCGGGCGCGCGATGGTTGCTGTCGGTCTGATTTCCTACTCGTGGTATCTGTGGCACTGGCCGGTGTTCGTCTACGCCAACGCCGTTTCGGTCGATGGTATGCAGGCGTTGGAGGCGAGTGGATGGGTCATCCTGACGTTGGTGCTGGCATGGCTCAGTTGGCGTCTGATTGAATTGCCGTTCCGCGAAAAACGTCTGTTGGCAGGGCGCAAGCCGGTATTGTTCGCCGGTCTGACAGCACTTTTAGTGATCGGCTTGGCAGGGCAGGTTGTGCGCTCCGGCGATGGCATTCCTGATCGACTGTCAGGGCAGGCGCTGCAATATGCGCAGGCCCGAGACTGGCAGCGAGGACAAAAAGAGTGCTTGCTGCAGCGCGACAGCGAAGACATGAGCAAGATCTGCCGTTTCGGTGGCGACGAACAGACGCCTCCGATGCAACTGGTCTGGGGCGACAGCCATGCCGCCGCGCTCAAGCCTGCCATTGAAGCTGATGCCGAGCGTTATGGCATCCCGGTGTGGTTAGCGAGCCTATCAGGCTGCCTGCCGATTCTGGGGCATGAAACGCGCCCGCAATGTCAGGATTTCAATCAGGCCACGCTGCAATCCATTCGCGAACACAAGATCCGAGACGTTGTGCTCGCGGCGCGCTGGAGCCTCTATCTCTACGGCGAAGAAGACGGAGACATGCAGCATGTGCTGTACCGCGATGACAGTCGCGCTATTGCGGAACAGGAGATCGCCAAAGACCTGAGCGCCATGGTGCGCAGCGTGCGAGAGACCGGCGCACGGGTTTGGATCTTCAAAGAGGTGCCGTTGCAGCGACAGGGGACGGTGGCGCGTTTGGCCAGTCTGGCGATGGTGGGCCGGTCTGCCGAGAAGCTGGGGCGGCCGATTGCCGAGCACCTGGCGCGTCAGCGGTTTTTCAATCAACTGTTTACTCAATTGAGCGCGCAGGACCCCAACGTTCGGGTTCTGGATCCGACGCCCTTGATGTGCCCGGATGGCGTCTGTCGCGCCGAATTCGATGGCTATTCGCAATACATGGACGAAAATCACCTCTCCGACAAGGGCGGTGAGCGCATGAAGCCTTTATTGGCGCCGATATTCTTGAGTGAAAACGCCGTTCGGGGCGGATGATTGCGTGTCAGGCTGCTGCCGTCGGCCGCGAGAGCAGGTAGGATGTGCGTCTATTTGTTAAGTGGCCGGGTTAATGAAATTCAACGACCTACGGGATTTCGTGCAGCAGCTTGAGCAGCGCGGAGAACTGAAACGCATCCAGGTACCCATTTCGCCTGTGCTGGAAATGACCGAAGTCTGCGACCGGACCCTCCGCAACAAGGGACCGGCCCTGCTGTTCGAGAAACCCACGGGCTTTGATATTCCGGTGCTCGGCAATCTGTTTGGTACGCCCGAGCGCGTGGCCATGGGCATGGGCGCGGAATCTACCGAAGAGCTGCGGGAAATCGGCAAGCTGCTGGCCTTCCTCAAAGAGCCCGAGCCACCGAAGGGGCTGAAAGACGCCTGGTCGAAGCTGCCGATCTTCAAAAAAGTCATTTCGATGGCGCCGAAAGTCGTCAAGGACGCGCCTTGCCAGGAAGTGGTCATCGAAGGCGATGACGTCGATCTGGGCATGCTCCCGGTGCAGACCTGCTGGCCCGGCGATGTCGGACCGTTGATCACGTGGGGGCTGACGGTCACCAAAGGCCCGAACAAAGAACGCCAGAATCTGGGCATCTATCGCCAGCAAGTGATTGGTCGCAACAAGGTCATCATGCGCTGGCTCAGCCATCGTGGCGGCGCGCTGGATTTCAAGGAATGGTGCGATAAGCATCCCGGACAGCCTTTCCCTGTCTCGGTTGCGCTGGGTGCTGACCCTGCCACCATCCTCGGTGCGGTCACACCCGTCCCGGACAGTCTTTCCGAGTATGCGTTTGCCGGTCTGCTGCGGGGCAATCGCACAGAACTGATCAAATGCCGGGGCAACGACCTGCAAGTGCCATCAAGTGCGGAAATCGTGCTCGAAGGTGTGATTCATCCGGGCGAAATGGCCGATGAAGGCCCTTACGGCGACCACACCGGCTATTACAACGAGGTCGATCGCTTCCCGGTGTTCACCGTCGAACGTATCACCCATCGCATCAAGCCGATTTACCACAGCACCTACACCGGACGCCCGCCGGATGAGCCTGCGATTCTGGGTGTGGCGCTGAACGAAGTGTTCGTGCCAATCCTGCAAAAGCAGTTCCCGGAGATCACCGATTTTTACCTGCCGCCGGAAGGCTGCTCGTACCGCATGGCCGTCGTGACCATGAAGAAGCAGTACCCAGGCCACGCCAAGCGCGTGATGTTGGGTGTCTGGTCGTTTTTGCGACAGTTCATGTACACCAAGTTCGTTATCGTCACCGACGACGACATCAATGCGCGCGACTGGAATGACGTCATCTGGGCAATCACTACGCGCATGGACCCCAAGCGCGACACGGTGATGATCGACAACACGCCGATCGACTACCTGGATTTCGCGTCGCCAGTGTCCGGGTTGGGTTCGAAAATGGGCCTTGATGCCACGCACAAATGGCCGGGCGAGACGACGCGTGAGTGGGGGCGTGCCATCGTCAAGGATGACGCCGTTACTCGCCGTATCGATGAAATCTGGAATCAGCTGGGAATAGATTGATGCGCGTAACCTTGCAGCCGTCGGGCGCAGTACTTGAGACATTGCCCGGCGAGCCTATCCTCGATGCCGCCCAGCGACTGGGCTACGAATGCCCACAAAGCTGCCGCAACGGCAACTGCCACATTTGCTCTGCGCTGCTGGTGGAAGGCAATGTCGAACAGGCTGGCGAATTGCGGGGGCACGGCGAAATCTACACCTGCATCGCGGTGCCGCAGCAAGATTGTGTGGTGGTGTGGGACAGCGTGCTGCCGCTGGGCGAGTTGCCAGTGCGCAAGTTTGGCTGTCAGGTTGCCGAATGCGTCGAAGTGGGCGGTGATGTCTGGCGTGTCACGTTGCGCGCCCCGGCAGGCAAGCCGCCGCGCTATCACGCCGGGCAGTACCTGATGATCGCGCGGGACGACGGTGAAAAATCAGCGTTCTCCATGGCATCTTCCCCAGAAAGCGGCCGGGATCTGGAAATTCATGTTCTGGCGCGAGAAGCCAGCGCGCAAAACCTGATCAAGCAGCTTCAGCGCGACGGTACGGCCCGCGTTGAACTGCCGTTCGGTGACACTCATCTGGGTGAGCTGCCTGACGGCCCGCTGGTGTTGATCGCTGCAGGCACCGGCATGGGGCAGATGCACAGCCTGATCGAGCACTGCCGCTCCAAGGGTTTTCCCTATCCCGTGCATGTTTACTGGGGCGTGCGTCGTCCGGAAGATTTCTACGAACTCAAGCATTGGGATGAGTGGAAAACCCTGCCCAACCTGCACCTGCACAAAATCGTCAGCGATCTTTGCGGATGGGAAGGGCGCTGTGGTCTGCTGCATGAGGCGGTCTGTGAGGACTTTGCGGACCTGAAGTCGATTCAGGTCTACGCCAGCGGGTCGCCCAATATGGTCTATTCGACCCTCGACGCATTGGTGGTGGCGGGCATGGACGCTCGGCAGATGCGTGCGGATGTGTTCGCCTACGCCCCTCGTTCCTGAGTGCGCAATTAGAACCTGAGTCCGACGTTGACCATCGCGGCGGAATTGCCCAGCAGCTCAAGCTCGGCGGTCACAGGCTTGACGCTGACGCCCACGCCGGGAATCAGCGCAGGCGCGATGCCGAAGCGATTGAGTGGGATTTTGTCGCGATATTCGCCTTTATAGCCATACAGCAATCCGCCTGTGAGCTTGGCATAAAACGGATGAAGGCTGCTGTTAAAGCGCTTTCCGCCGTAGGCATAAATGGATCGCTGATCGAACGAGTTGCGAAAAAACGCCGCGCCATACAGCCACCCCGACGCCTCATTGCGCTCCAGACCAATGAGATTTTGATGATTGTTGTGCTCTGGGGACGGCGAGAAATGGCGCGTGTACACGCTCGTTTGTAACTGCCAGAAACCCTCGTCCTTCGATGCCTCGACAGGCTGCTCGGCCGATGCCGTGCCGCCCAATAAAATCAGGGTCAATGCCATTTTGAATCTGTTCACGTGGTGTCTCTTCGCTCATTAGCGCGCACGAGGCGCGAACGAGCGGACTTATACGTAAGCAGGCTCTTGGCTCGTAAGCTGAACATTCCGACGTTGCTGTAGGAATCGTCTGATTTTTGCTCGCCGACAAATGGTCAATGCCCCACAAGCCCCGTCCAGCCGGGCGGTGCGTCGCATGGAGTGCGAATTGCATCGAGAATTGGGCACTGTCTGCTTTTCTGGCGTGACGGATTGCGTCAGGGTTGAGTCTGATAGGGCAAATGGTCGTGATGTGGAACGCCTGCCGTGCGCGACCTGTTTCACGTGTATTCAGCGCAAGGCCGATCTTTTCAGGATCGGAAGGACGCCAGATGGGGAATCAAATCAATAGCTTGGTGGCTGCCGTTCATGACGGATTGGGGCTTTCCTATCCCCCGGTCATCGACTTGGGGCCGAAGCTGACCCATGAGCAACTGCTCGCTTCCATGCACGCCACTCTGTCGCGTCATGAGGGTGGTCCGGTGTGGTTGTTCGCGTATGGGTCACTGATCTGGCGCCCCGAATGCTCCGCAGTGGAGCGTCAGCGCGGTCGAGTGCATGGCTACCATCGCGGCCTTTATCTCTGGTCTCACGAGCATCGCGGCACGCCCGAGCAACCGGGTCTGGTGTTTGGTCTGGATCGTGGCGGCTCTTGCAGCGGATTCGCTTACCGCCTGCCTGAAGAAAACATCGAAGAATCGCTGTTGGCGTTGTGGCAGCGGGAAATGCCATATCCCTCATACCGTCCGCACTGGCTCAGTTGCCGACTGGAAGATGGCACCAAGGTGCAGGCGTTGGGGTTCGTACTTGAAAGGCATCTGCCCAGTTACGCCGGTAACTTGCCAGACAGCGTGCTGACCCAAGTCCTGGCCAGCGCCAGTGGGCGCTATGGCACTACGTGGGAGTACGTCGAGCAGACCATCCACGCGCTGCGCAATCACGCGATGCCTGATGTCAGTCTGGAGAAGCGCTTCAAGCGCTGCAGGCCGGTGTTGTTGGCGGTTTGATCCTACGGGCTTGCGGTGATCTCTGTAGCAGCATGGCTTGCTGGCGTCGGCGATGTTGAGTACGCCACCGCCAGCAGCCGGACTGCTACAGAAAGACCTCCGGCTTTAAGCCATCGCCTCCCGCGATTGACTCGCCACCCGCGTATGTCGCAGCGTCGGCGCCAGGAACACCATCGACAGCACACAAGCACTGACCAGAATCACGAACCCGCCATCCCAGCCAAAGTGGTCCACGGTGTAGCCCATCAGCGCACTGGCCGCGACCGAGCCGCCCAGGTAGCCGAATAGCCCCGTAAAGCCCGCCGCCGTGCCCGCTGCCTTCTTCGGCGCCAACTCAAGCGCCTGCAAACCAACCAGCATCACTGGCCCGTAAATCAGGAAGCCGATGGAGATCAGCGCGATCATGTCGATGGTCGGATTGCCCGGAGGGTTGAGCCAGTACACCAGCGTTGCCACGGTCACCAGCAGCATGAACACGATGCCGGTCAGGCCGCGGTTGCCACGGAAAATCTTGTCCGACATCCAGCCACACAGCAGCGTGCCTGGAATTCCGGCCCACTCGTAGAAGAAGTACGCCCACGATGTTTTATCGACATCGAAGTGCTTGGCTTCTTTGAGGTACGTGGGTGCCCAGTCCAGCACGCCGTAGCGCAGCAAATAGACGAACACGTTGGCCAGCGCGATGTACCAGAGCATTTTGTTGCGCAGCACGTATTTGACGAAGATTTCCTTGGCGCTGAATTCTTCTTCGTGGCTCGCGTCGTAGCCTTCCGGGTAGTCGTTCTTGTACTCCTCAACCGGTGGCAGGCCGACCGACTGTGGGGTGTCGCGCATCGTGGCGAAAGCGAACAGCGCCACGAACAGCGCAACGGCTGCAGGCACATAGAACGCCGCGTGCCAGTCGTTGGTCCATCCCAGACCGAGCAGGAACAGCGGACCAATCAGACCGCCACCGACGTTGTGCGCCACGTTCCACACCGACACCACGCCGCCGCGCTCCTTCTGCGACCACCAGTGCACCATCGTCCGCCCGCTTGGCGGCCAACCCATGCCCTGCGCCCAGCCGTTGATGAACAGCAGAATAAACATGATCGTCACGCTCGACGTCGCCCAAGGCGCAAAGCCGAACACGAACATCACCAGCGCTGAAATAAGCAAGCCAAACGGCAGGAAGTAGCGCGGGTTGGAGCGATCCGACACCAGCCCCATCAGGAATTTAGACAGGCCATATGCGATGGCAATCGCCGAAATCGCCACCCCCAGTTCACCCCGGGTGTAGCCCTGATCGATCAGGTACGGCATGGCCAAAGAAAAGTTCTTGCGCAGCAGGTAGTAACCCGCATAACCGAAGAAGATGCCCGCAAAAATCTGCCAGCGCAGGCGGCGATACGTAGGGTCGACACGCTCGGCAGGCATGCGGGCCTGATGCGCGGCAGGTCGGAAAAAGGCAAACATCGACACACTCCAGATTGTTCGTATTGTTATGCGAAATCGAATATTACATTTTCATTACAGAAAATAGGAAGGCTTCTCAACGACGAAAATTCCGGAATGAGGCGGTTTTTCGTGTTGGATTACGAACATGGCGCGAGTGTGTATCCGAGGGTTACTGCTTTCAGAAGCGTCCTACTTGAGAACCGGAATCGATCACCTTACTGGCATTGAGCCCACGGCCTACCATCGCTGCCATTGATAGATCAGCTTTTAGGGGGTGGGTGTGGAAATCATCGCGTTTATTTGGTCACTGCTCTTTCAGTCCGAAGCACAGCCAGAAGAGTGGTTAGTGCCCATTTCCTCTCCCTCTCCGGTGTACCCCGGACACCTCTCGCGTGCGGAGTACGTAGGTAAGGTCCGCGTTTATCTTGAACTCGGTGACACTGGCGACGTTCTCGGCGTTCGTACCGTGGAGAGTTCACATCCCGACTTTGCTCGCGCGGTCACGCAGGCTACTAAGCAATGGCGATTCAAGCCTTGGATGGTTTCTGATACGCACCCGCCGACAACCGAGGTGATGCTTCTGGTGCTTTTCGGCGGACAGGAGATCGAAGCGTTTTCACCTGACGTCACGGTCGGTCTGGAAAGCGTCCTCTGCACTTATCTGAATAAGGAAGTGTCCCTCAGTCGGTTGGACTATCCCTTGGCACCGCTCAGAGATGTCGATCTGTTCGCCTACACCCTCGAATCTCTGAATGGCGCCTATGTGAAGGCGAAGGTGCCTGACCTGGCATCCCGAAAAGACTTACTTCAGCAAATGATCAGGGCGACTCCAGCAGTTGCCGAGCAATGTCGCGCTCATCCCGAGCGACGGTATATCGATTTCCTGCCCAAGGATGTGCGAACAGCGATCAGTTGGGCCTGAAGTAACCCACTGTCTGAGACATGATTAAAAATGAACGGAGTCAAGACGTGGCAACGACGAAATCGTATCTGTTAAGCCTGCTGTTTCTGGTGGTCGGCGCACTGGAGGCAGCGCCCGAAAAAGAGCTGGAATTTGACGTACAAACAGCTCCTCGTTTCCCTCGTTCGCTTTATGAGGAAGGTGTGTCAGGCGTGGTGATCATGGAGTTCAGCGTACGCAATGATGGCTCAGTCACTGACGTGAAAGTTGTCGACAGCTCGCACGTCAAATTTGCCCAGTCGGCAGTGCGAGCAGTGGCCCAGTGGCGCGCCCAACCTTGGCAGGTAAAGCCTGGTTTACCGGGCGTCCGGACCTTCAGGGAAGAACTCTATTTTAGTCATTCCAAAGAAGGGAGTAACCCGCATCGCTGGGTGCGCCAGAGCGTCCGCAGGGCGTCTTGTACCAAATTCAATAAAGCGATGGCCGACTTCCAAGCCCATTCGCCCGAGCGAGCGTGGGTCGACATGCACTATTTCGCTTACACCTTCAAAGTGCTGGCGAGATCGGCGACTCGGCTAAAGATGACCGACGAGCAAAGAGAAGAGACGGGGGATGCGTTGGTTGCCGCTGTCCCGCAGATTGTCGCGATGTGCAAGGCGCAGCCGGAGATGCGTTATCGGGATACGGTGCCGGAAGAGATTCGGGGGATGCTTTGAACGGGTGGTCAGTAGGGCCCGAATGATAAGAGTTCAGTGAAGTATTGACCTGATATCGGGCAATACAGAAGTGTAAGTGCAAGTCGAGAGCCAGTATCTGGTCGCGAAACTGAATTCTAACGAAATTTTATTTTTCGAAGCGGGAGATAGCTATGAGGTGTCAAGTTTCAGAGGTGAGCCAGAGGCTGAACTGCGCTCAGTTTCAAGAAGTAATAATGGCAGTAGTGAAGGTGTTATCTATTTCGGTCGCGATGCTGATATCTGCGAGAGTAGACGCAAACTTCAAAATTGAACCGATAGGCGCGCCTGTCGTGAAATTTCAAGGTGATGCACCAAGCGACACGCGCAGAGTTCAGGTGGAGTACACCGTACATTACGACGGGCACATTACCGACGTTGAAGTCATGACTCCTACCGATGCGGCCTTCGAAGAGGCCGCCAAGGCGGCGGTTTCCGAATGGAGGTTCAAACCTTGGCCTCGGGATGGTAATCCTGAAGCAGTCAGGCTTTCCGTTATATTGAATCGAGGAGAGGCCGGCGGATTGAGAGCTGCATTCAGAAGAAATGTTCTGAATTTAAAGTGTGACGATCTCAATAAAAGGATCGATGAAGCTAAAGTTAAAGACCCCGGTTTTAACTCGCGTAAATTAGATATTTATACGGAGTCTTCCGTTGTTTTGGATCTGCTACCTCGTCCTGGTAATAATATTTCTTATCAGGAAGCAGAAAGCTGGAGGATGTATTTTAGCGGAGTTTTCCCGAGCGTTTTGAGGGGGTGTCGGGCTAACCCTTCGTCGCTTTACATAGACCAGTTGCCGGAACTTATGCGGCGTCGACTCCCACAGGCTGTAACTCAGTAGTAACAGCCCGCTCTACTTTAAACAGGCCCGTTGTACTACGGGCTTGCGCGCTTATCGCCTCACCTTCACCACCACCTTCCCAACCGCCTTCCTTTGCCCCAACGAATCAATCGCTTCCCCCGCTTTCTCCAGCGGATAAACCTTAGACACCAACGGCTTCAACTTCCCTTCCCCAAACCACGCAAACAACTGCTGAAAATTCGCCGCGTTGTCCTGTGGCTGCCTCTGAGCAAACGAACCCCAGAACACGCCGACCACTGACGCGCCTTTCAACAGGGCGATGTTCACCGGTAGTTCGGGAATCCGCCCGCTGGCGAAGCCGACGACGAGGAGGCGGCCGTTCCAGGCGAGGGCGCGGGCGGCCTGGTCGAAGAGGTCGCCGCCGACGGGGTCATAGATGACGTCCACGCCGTTACCGTTGGTGAGGCGCTTGAGTTCGTCTTTCAGGCTGGCTTCGCTGTAGTTGATGAGTTCGTCGGCGCCTGCATTTTTGGCGACCTCCAGCTTGTCGGCACTGCTGGCGGCCGCGATCACGCGGGCGCCCATGGCTTTGCCGATTTCAACGGCTGCGAGGCCCACGCCGCCGGAGGCGCCGAGGACGAGGAGGGTTTCGCCGGGTTGCAGGTTGGCGCGCTGTTTGAGGGCGTGCATGGAGGTGCCGTAGGTCATGCTGAATGCGGCGGCAGTGATGAAGTCCATTGCCTCGGGGATGGGTAGGACGTTGTAGCCTGCGACGGCAATCTGTTCGGCGAAACTGCCCCAGCCGGTAAGGGCCATGACGCGGTCGCCGACTTTCAGGTGGCTGACTTTCTCGCCCACGGCTGCGATAACGCCCGAGGCTTCGCCGCCCGGCGAGAACGGGAAAGGTGGTTTGAACTGGTATTTGCCTTCGATGATCAGGGTGTCGGGGAAGTTGACCCCGGCGGCGTGCACGTTGATCAGGATTTCATTTTTCTTTGGCTCAGGCGTTGGAATATCTTCCAGCACCAGGTTTTCGGCGGGGCCAAAGGCTTTGCAGAGCACGGCTTTCATCGAGGGCTATTCCTTTTCCGGTGATGGCCGATAAGTGTAGGTAGAGGGGATTTGGGGTCAATGAGCATGCCCCGGCCTGATAGGCGTGCATAAGCTGAAGTAAGCTATGGCGCGAACCGGATTGAGGAGCGAACTGTGAAAGCGTGGATTTTGATGTTGTTGGCGTTGTCGATGCCTGTGGTGGCCATGGCCGAAGAGGGCGGTGGCGAGAAGGAAGACCCGAACAAGGTGTCCTACGTGGCTCTGACCCCGCCGTTCGTAGGCAATTACGCGCTGGACGGTGGGCCGAAACTGCACGTCTACAAGGCTGACGTGGCCCTGCGTGTCACTGGTGCTGAAGCGCAGAAGCTGGTCAAGGCCAATGAGCCGCTGATTCGTAACCAGTTGGTTGCGCTGTTCACTCAGCAAACCGTCGACAGCATGAGCAACGTGGACGCCAAAGAGAAACTGCGTCAGGAGGCGTTGAAGCAGACTCAGCAGGTGTTGAGCCAGGAGACCGGCAAACCTGTGGTGGATGATTTGCTGTTCAACAACTTTATTGCGCAATAAAGGCTGCAGTGGAACGGTAGGAGTGAGCTTGCTCGCGATAGCGCCGGGTCAGATGGCATGTCAATCACTGACACTACGCAATCGCGAGCAAGCTCACTCCTACACAGTCGATATCAGCGCAGCGCCAGCACTGCCGCCCACTGTTCGGGCGTTACAGGCATGACGGAAAGCCGACTGCCTTTTTGTACGAGAGGCAGTTGCTCCAGTGCTGTCTGCTGTTTGAGGTAGCCCAGGCTCAGCACTTTGGGGAAGGTTTCGACGAAGCCGACGTCAATGGCGCTCCAAGGGTTCTTTTCTGCGCTGGCCTTCATATCGAAGTAATGGCTGCTCTTGTCCAGCGCTGTAGGGTCCGGGTACGCGGCTTCGGTGATTCTGCCGATGCCCGCAATACCTGGCTCAGGGCAGCTTGAGTGATAGAAAAAGAACTCGTCGCCCACCGCCATCGCACGTAGAAAGTTGCGCGCCTGGTAATTGCGCACGCCGTCCCATCGGGTTTGGCCGAGCTTTTGCAGGCCTCTGATCGACAGTTCGTCGGGCTCGGATTTCATCAGCCAATAGGCCATTTTCTGGGGCTCCTGGAGGTGGTCTGGACAGGTTGTCCGACGCTTTTATGACAAACCGACAGTCGGTTGACGCCAGTATTTGCGTGTTGGTTCACGTTCACGCAGAATGCCGCAATTTTAAGCGCTACACCGTTACGGGCCTATTGAAACACGCCACGGACGACAGGTTTTTGATGTGCCAAAGGGGGGCAATCAATGCAACGCAAGCCGGATTTACTATGGATTTTGGTCATTTTGTTCGGCTTGGGTATTGTCACCACCGGTTACGCGCAAAGTCTGTGGGCTTCCAAAACCGATGCACCGGTTGAGATCACTCAGCAGCAGCAACAGCAGCCGTTTCGTCGTTGATGTTGCATCATCTGCCGTAAACACTTCCTTGCCGACTTGATTGCCCTCGTGGGAGCCGGCATTGCTGGCGAATGCGGCTTGTCAGTTCATGCATGTGTCAATGATCCACTGCTTTCGCCAGCAAGCCGGCTCCCACAGGTTCGGCGTCGAACGTAATGTTTGGATTCTGCGCGGTTATTGTGGGAGCCGCCTCTGGTGGCGAATGAGGTTGGACAGCCAACATAGAATCTCCCACAAGCACCGCATCCAGCACGCAAGCGTGCGGAGTCGCTGTTAACGAAACGCTCTGCTACGCCAAGTACCAGCGCTTGTCCGACACCGTTCCCTGCAACGGCACATCCCAACTGGCCACCGCCAGCTTTTCGACCTTCTGACATTCATGAGCCAGCCCTAGCAAAACCGGCTTCTGCCAGGCTTTGCGACGTGCGCGATACGCCAGGCTACGGTCATAGAAACCGCCGCCCATGCCCAATCGACCGCCCTGATCGTCGAAACCCACCAGCGGCATCAAAATCAGATCCAGTGCCCAGATCTTGTATTGCTGACGTGGGTTGATGTGTGGCTCGGGGATGCGAAAACGATTGGGTCTGAGCCGATCGCCCGGCTTGATGCGCTGAAATACCATCTTGGTGCGCGGCCAGGGACTCAGCACGGGGAGGTACGTCTTCTTGCCTCGACGCTGCGCTTCGCGCAGCAACAGTCGCGGGTCGATTTCGCCGTCCATCGGAAGGTAGAGCGAAACATGCCGGGCGCGCCGAAAAAGCGGGTGTTGCGCCAGTTGCCGGTACAAACCCTGCGCCGCTTGTCGTTGTTCGGCGCGGCTGAGTGAGCGGCGGGCCTTGCGCAACAGGCGACGTAATTGCGGGCGGGAAAGGGTCGAGGGATCGTTCAGGGAAGCAGCGCCAGAAGAGGTCATGCGGCGGGTCCGTGATTTTTGAGCATGGCTTTGGAGAAGAGCGTGAAGCCAGAACGACTCACGATCCCCACCGCCAGACCGGCGGCCTGGCGATGGGTTGAAGATTCGAGACTCCCCGACGAACCGCTGTCGGTGTAGCCCTTGAACCCGAAAGTTCAAGGTGGAGATTGCAGGAGGCTTTAAGGCTTTCCGTCGAGCGGACATGCACACCAACCCCAACGTGCAACCCCCGTGGTTGTGCGTATCGGCTCAGGGACATGACCGACTGGCAAGCACTCCAGGGAGCGGGCGCCAGTATACCGAATGATGTTTGAACAATCAGCCTTGTGCTTTATCCGAATCCGTGGCAAGGGCCAGATCCACGCGTTCGAGCAGGTCACGCACTTGTTCGCGGGTCGCGCCGCCGGTTTGCGATTCAGGGCGCTCCTGTTTGTGCAGCAGATCGTGAGTGATGTTCAAGGCTGCCATCACTGCGATGCGGTCGGCACCGATGACTTTGCCGCTGCTACGGATTTCACGCATCTTGCTGTCCAGATAGCGTGCAGCGCTGACCAGGTTGGTGCGCTCTTCCTGAGGGCAGATGATCGAATACTCTTTGTCGAGGATTTGCACAGTGATGCTGTTGCCGTTACTCATGAGTCTTGCTCCAGGGCCTTGAGGCGCGAAATCATCGACTCGACCTTCTGCCGGGCGATTTCGTTCTTTTCAATGAGGTGAGCGCGTTCCTCGCGCCAGGTTTTTTCCTGAGCTAATAGGAGTCCGTTTTGGCTCTTTAGTTGCTCGACACGGTTGATCAATAACTCCAGTCGGGCCATCAGCGCTTGCAGGTCGTTGTCTTCCATCGTTTTCCACTGATTATTTTCTGATGAGTGGTGCAGGAGCTGGCGTCAGGAGTTGCCTTCAATGTCGCCTGGATAGCTTGCGCGCGTCTGCCGGTGCTACGATACAAGGCCTTCATTCTAGACATTGCGCCGCTTGGCGCCTAGTTGCCCATGCCTAATCAGAATTCCCCGTACAACGCCTTCGCCACCTTGCTCAGTGGCGCAGGCCATCCCGTTTCCCCCGCCGAATTGCACGGTCTGTTGCTGGGCCGCAGTTGCGCGGGCGCAGGCTTCGATCCCGAGGGTTGGTTCGACGATGCCCGGGACCTGTTGCAAACCGAGCCTGAAGAGCGTGTTCGTCAGGCATTGATCGGCCTGCAGGAAATGGTCAAAGCCGAACTGACGGGTGACGACATGGCGGTCGTTTTGCTGCTGCCCGGTGATGACGAGCCTCTGGCGGCACGTGCTGCCGCGATGGGGCAGTGGTGTCAGGGTTTCCTTCACGGGTTTGCGCGCATCGGCGGTCAGTCCATGAGCGAAGACGCCCAGGACGTGCTGCAAGACCTCGCGGCCATCGCCCAGATCCAGGACACCCTGGAAGAGTCCGAAGACGGCGAGAGCGATTTCATGGAAGTCATGGAATACCTGCGCGTCGCGCCGCTGCTGCTGTTCACCGAGTTCAACAAGAAGGTCGACCCTGAGCCGAAGCCTTCGCTGCACTGATTGCTCATCGCTGCCGTCCGGTCATTGCGCGCGATGACCGGAGCGCCCCTCCGGAGGACCCTGATTGCCCATGATCCGTATCCCGAAAGCCGAATACGCCCGTCGCCGCAAAGCCTTGATAGAGCAGATGGAGCCCAACAGCATTGCCATTTTGCCCGCCGCGGCGGTGGCGATTCGCAATCGTGATGTTGAACATGTGTACCGCCAGGACAGCGACTTTCAGTACCTGAGCGGTTTTCCCGAGCCCGAGGCGGTCATCGTGCTGATCCCCGGTCGGGAATATGGCGAGTACGTACTCTTTTGCCGCGAGCGCAATGCCGAGCGCGAATTGTGGGATGGTCTGCGTGCCGGGCAAGAGGGCGCGATTCGGGATTTTGGTGCTGACGATGCATTCCCGATCACCGACATCGACGACATCCTGCCGGGCCTGATCGAAGGCCGCGACCGGGTGTATTCCTCGATGGGCAACAACCCCGAATTCGACCGCCATGTGATGGAGTGGATCAACGTCATTCGCTCCAAGGCGCATCTGGGCGCGCAGCCGCCAAAGGAGTTCGTTGCGCTGGATCATCTTCTGCACGACATGCGCCTGTATAAATCGGCGGCAGAAGTGAAGGTGATGCGCGAAGCGGCGCAAATTTCGGCGCGTGCGCACATTCGGGCGATGCAGGCCAGTCGCGCTGGACTGCACGAATTCAGCCTGGAGGCCGAGCTGGATTACGAATTCCGCAAAGGCGGGGCGAAGATGCCTGCTTATGGCTCCATCGTTGCGTCCGGCCGCAATGCCTGCATCCTGCATTATCAGGAAAACGATGCGGTGCTGAAGGATGGCGATCTTGTGCTGATCGACGCTGGGTGTGAAATCGACTGCTACGCCAGTGACATCACACGCACCTTCCCGGTCAGCGGCACGTTCTCGGCGGAGCAAAAAGCGATCTATGAGCTGGTGCTCAAATCTCAGGAAGCTGCGTTTGCCGCGATCAAGCCGGGCAATCACTGGAATCAGGCCCACGAAGCGACCGTGCAGGTGATCACTGCCGGGCTGGTCGAGTTGGGGCTGCTGCAAGGCAACGTCGAAGAGCTGATTGCCAGCGAGGCGTATAAAGCCTTTTACATGCACCGCGCTGGGCATTGGTTGGGCATGGACGTGCATGACGTCGGCGAGTACCGGGTGGGTGGCGAGTGGCGCGTGCTGGAAGTGGGCATGGCGCTGACCGTCGAGCCTGGCATCTACGTGGCACCGGATAATCAAAATGTTGCGAAGAAATGGCGCGGAATTGGTGTGCGAATCGAGGACGATGTCGTGGTGACCAAAAAGGGCTGTGAAATCCTGACCGGCGACGTGCCCAAAACCGTCGCCGAGATCGAGGCTTTAATGGCCGCCGCACGAAGCGAGGCCGCATGAGCCGTTTCAGTCTGGCCATCGTCGGTGGCGGGCTGGTGGGTGCGAGCCTCGCATTGGCGTTGCAGGCCGGTGCGAAGGCGCGGGGCTGGAAGATCGTGATGATCGAACCCTTCGCCCCCGGAGACACCTACCAGCCCAGTTATGACGCGCGTTCGTCAGCGCTGTCGTTCGGTGCGCGGCAGATCTATGAGCGCTTGGGCCTTTGGCAGCAAATCAGTCGCCGCGCCGAGCCGATTCTGCACATTCAGGTGTCCGACAAGGGCCGCTTTGGCGCAACGCGCTTATCAGCAATACAAGAGGGCGTTCCCGCGCTGGGTTACGTGGTGGAAAACGCCTGGCTCGGCCAGTGTCTCTGGCAGGGACTGGACAAAGACGTCATCAGTTGGCGCGTGCCAGCCGAAGTCAAACAGATGCAGGCGCTGCCTGACGGCTATCGCCTGACCTTGAATGACGAAAGCGAGCTGGACTGCGACCTTGCCGTACTCGCCGATGGCGGACGCTCCAGCCTGCGTGAACAACTGGGCATCGGTGTGCGCACCACGCCCTACGACCAGCATGCGCTGATCGCCAACATCACGCCGGGCGAGGCCCATTGTGGTCAGGCCTTCGAGCGCTTCACCGATGAAGGGCCGATGGCGCTACTGCCGCTGCCGGAAAACCGCTGTGCGTTGGTCTGGACCCGCACGGGCGATGATGTAAAACGCTTGCTGGCGCTGGACGACCGCAGCTTTCTCAACGAATTGCAGGGCATTTTCGGCTATCGGCTGGGCGCGTTGAAGCAGGTTGGCGTGCGCCATACCTACCCGCTTTCGCTGATTGAGGCCGAAGAACAAGTACGTTCGAATCTGGTGGTGCTGGGCAATGCTGCGCACAGCCTGCACCCGATTGCAGGGCAGGGTTTCAACCTGTCGCTGCGCGATGCGGCGTCCTTGGCCGAAGCCTTGCTGGCCAGCGATTCGGCCCCCGGAGATCTGGCGACCTTGCAGAGTTATCGCGACCGTCAGTATCTGGATCAAAAGCTCACTGTGGGCTTCTCCGATCAGGTCACGCGCCTGTTTGGCAGTCGTCAGCCGGTGATCACAGCGGGCCGCAACATCGGCTTGCTGGGTCTGGACCTATTGCCATCGGCCAAGAGCTGGTTTGCCCGTCAGGCCATGGGGCTGGGGACGCGGGCCGATGTTTAACCCCTCTATTCATTCGTGGCCACTGCCACAGGCGAGAACGATTTAAAGCATGGAAACGCGCGCAGATCTGCTGATTGTCGGGGCCGGAATGGTCGGTAGCGCACTGGCGCTGGCGCTGCAAAACAGCGGGCTGAACATTTTGGTGGTCGACGGCAGCCCGTTGACCGTCAAACCGTTCGATCACAGCGCGTCCTTCGAGCCGCGTGTCAGTGCCTTGTCCGCCGCCAGCCAGCGCATTCTTGAGCGCTTGAATGTGTGGGAGGGCATCGTTGCGCGACGCGCCAGCCCGTATGGCGAGATGCATGTCTGGGACGGCAGCGGCACCGGCAAAGTGCATTTCTCGGCGTCCAGCGTTCACGCTCAGGTGCTCGGCCATATTGTCGAAAACCGCGTGGTTCAAGATGCACTGATCGAGCGTCTGCACGACAGCGATATCGGCCTGTTGGCCAATGCCCGGTTGGAGCAGATGCGCCGTTCCGGCGATGACTGGCTGCTGACTCTCGCCGATGGCCGCATGCTGCGAGCGCCGCTGGTGGTGGCCGCCGACGGGGCGAATTCTACTGTTCGGCGCATGACCGGCACCGCGACGCGCGAATGGGACTACATGCACCACGCCATCGTGACCAGCGTACGAACCGCCGACTCACACCGTAAAACAGCGTGGCAGCGCTTCACCGACGACGGCCCGCTGGCCTTCCTGCCGCTGGAGCGTGAAGGCGAGCATTGGTGCTCCATCGTTTGGTCGGTGACGCCGAACGAGTCCGAGCGCTTGATGAAACTTGAGGACGACGCGTTCTGTCGCGAACTTGAGAACGCGTTCGAAGGCTGTCTAGGTCAGGTCATTTCTGCAGATCCTCGCCTGTGCGTGCCGCTGCGTCAGCGTCACGCCAAACGCTACGTGGCCGAAGGGCTTGCGCTGATTGGCGATGCGGCGCACACCATCCATCCACTGGCGGGGCAAGGCGTGAACCTGGGGTTCCTCGATGCCGCGGTGCTGGCCGAAGTGCTGTACGCCGCAGTCGAGCGAGGCGAGCGGCTGGCGGATCCGAAAGTGTTGAGCCGTTACGAGCGCCGACGCATGCCGCATAACCTGGCGCTGATGGCGGCGATGGAGGGCTTTGAGCGGCTGTTCCAGGCTGATCCGTTGCCGGTTCGCTGGCTGCGCAACACCGGCTTGAAGATGGTCGATCAATCTGCGGAGGCCAAGGCGATGTTCGTTCGCCAGGCGCTGGGGTTGACCGGGGATTTGCCGGAGTTGGCGAAGCTCTGACCCGTTATACGCGCAGAGCCGCACCTGACGAACCGCATGTTCAGGCTTTGCTGCCGCTGCGCGCGAGATCGCGGCCTCGCAAGGCTCGTGCGCTCCTACGATGGAGACGCCCGAGCCTTCGCTATCCCATCAATGCATTGCCGCGCCGCCAATCGAGGTGCGGATGCGGCCTTCTACTCTGCGCTTCAACAACCGTTGTTCCAGCACCAGCCTCGACCCTTGCGCTGCATTGGCGCGGCCCCATTCTTCCAGCAATTCCAGGCATGAATGGTCGATGTAGCTGAGGTTGCCCAGCGGCACATGCAGCGTGGTGCCCGGTGGAACGTTGCCCAGTGCTTGCGTTAGCGCAGGCACCTTGAGGAACGTTGCAGCGCCGTTCAAACGCAGCTCCATCTCGCCTTCGGTCTCCAGGTCCACCAGGTTGATCTTCAGGCGCGAGGCGTTCAGGGCCAGTTTCACCAGCGTCAGGCCGAAGCCGATCAGCACGCCTGTCAGCAGGTCGGTCAGGATGATCGAGCTGGCCGTGGCGCCATAGATGAACATCGGCATCCGGCCATAACGCCCCAGGCCGCGTAAAGCCTTGAGGTCCACCAATTTAAAGCCGGTGTAGACCAGCACACCCGCCAAACTCGCCACCGGAATGCTTTGCAGCACGCTGGACAGCAACATCACGAATGCCAGCAGCCACAGGCCGTGAAAGATCGTCGACATGCGTGTCTTGGCGCCTGCCTGTACGTTGGCCGAGCTGCGCACGATCACGCCGGTCATCGGCAATGCGCCGACCAGACCGCAGAGCATGTTACCGACGCCTTGGGCGCTGAGTTCCTTGTCGAAATCCGAGCGTCGCCCGTCATGCATGCGGTCCACCGCAGCGGCTGAGAGCAGGGTCTCGGCGCTGGCGATAAAGGCAACAGCAATCGCAGCAATCAGAATGGCCGGATTGGCCAGATTCAGCAGGTCACCTGGGCTCAGCCAGTCGATGGCTTCAGCGAGGTTGGCCGGGACTTCGACGCGGTTGACGTCCAGGCTCATGATCAGGCTCACCGCAGTCGCAATGCCCACGCCCAGCAATGCACCGGGCACAAAGCGCAGCGACTGCGGCCGACGTTTTTCCCACAGCCACATCACGGCAATGGTACCCAGACCCAACAGACCCGCCTGCATGCCGCTGCCAGGTCCGATGGCACCGAACAGGGTTTCGGGGAACGCAATCAGGTTATCCAGCCCGGAAGGTTTCGGCCCGCTGTCGAACATCACATGGGCCTGTGAGAGCACGATCAGCACGCCGATACCTGCGAGCATTCCGTAGACCACGGCGGGGGCGGTCACCCGAAACCAGCAACCGAGCTTGAGGCGCCCAGCGACCAGTTGCAGCAACCCGGCCAGTACCAGAATCGGCCCGAGCATCGCCATGCCGTGTTCGCGCACCAGCTCGAATACCAGTACCGCCAGACCTGCCGCCGGACCACTGACCTGCAAGGGGGAACCGGCGAGAAAGCCAACTACGATGCCGCCGATGATGCCTGTGATCAGACCCTTGGCGGGTGGCATGCCCGATGCGATGGCGATTCCCATGCACAACGGCAGGGCCACCAGAAAAACGACCACGGACGCCAGCAGCTCCCGTGGCAACAACGACTTCAAATCTGTAGTAGCCATGACGACTCTCCGGAAAACTTCAGACGTGACGAGGCCCGACAGCGCGCGTCATACGCGGCCGCTAAAGGCTTGAGTGGGGGTGGAACGACAGGCTCACGGGCGTGAGCCTGCGATCAGTCGGCGATCAGTATCGCGCGCGCGGCGGTGTCGCCGTCGGAATGGCGTGGTCGCCGTCCAGCGGCAGGAAGCGATCCTGTGCGGCGTCGTAGGCGCGGATTTCGCTGGTCTCGATGTTGTAGACCCAGCCGTGGATGAACAGCTGACCGCTGGCCAGTTTCGAAGCCACCGAAGGGTGAGTGCGCAAGTGCGTCAGTTGGGCGATGACGTTCTCTTCGGTCAGCACGTGCATGGTTTCGTGCTCGCCGGAGCAACTGCAGTTGCCTTCGACGACTGTTTTGGCGACTTCGGCGTGGCGCAGCCAGGCTTTGACCGTCGGCATCTTTTCCAGCGTGTGCGGGTTGAGCACGGCGCGCATTGCACCGCAATCGGAGTGGCCGCAGATGATGATGTGCTGAACGCCCAGCGCCATGACCGCGTATTCGATGGCGGTGGAGACGCCGCCGTTCATCGGGCCGTATGGCGGAACCACGTTACCGACGTTACGGGTGACGAACAGGTCGCCCGGCGAGCTTTGAGTGATCAGTTCAGGGACGATGCGCGAGTCGGCGCAGGTGATGAACATTGCGCGCGGGTGCTGAGCCGTCGCGAGCTTCTTGAAAAGTTCTTCCTGCTGCGGGAAGACGTCATGACGGAAATGTTTGAAGCCGTCGACGATATGTTGCAGCGCCTCATTGGCGGATTCTGCTTTGCCCGAAGCCTGTGGAGCCGGGGCCTGAGGCTGTTTATCCCTGTTGCTCATGTCTCATCCTCTCTGTCGGATTGAAGTGGAGTTTCCAGTGATTCCTGTGGACGACCCACTTTTTTCTGGCATGACGGACAAATCCATCTGTGCGCGACCAGTTGGTCACTTGCGAAACACCTTAGCGATAAAAACTTAATTGAAGCTGAATGCATCGCTCTAGATCGCGGGTCCGGCTTAAGAAAATCTTAATCCGCAATGTTTCCAAATCCTGTAGCAGTCCGGCTTGCCGACGGCAGCGTCCGAAAATTCGCCACCGCCGACAAGCCGGACTGCTACAGGATGTGTCGCCATAATTCGTATGCGACTTTTAAGACGCTGCCTGAGTCACAACAGTGACATCTGACCGCCCGGCGGACAGAACGCTTCACAATCCAGCCGGAAACTGTCGCGCTGGTTCAGGCCCAATTTCTTCACAGCAATACTGTAGCGCTGGGCCAGCAACTCGGCGAATACACCCTCACCGCGCATTCGCAATCCGAAACGGCTGTCATACACCTGGCCGCCTCGACTCTGCCGAACCAGGCTCATGACGTGCTCGGCCCGCTGTGGGTAGTGCGCTTGTAACCACTCTTCGAACAGCGGGGCCACCTCCAATGGCAATCGCAGCATCACGTAGCTGGCGCTCAACGCACCGGCTGCCTTGGCCTCGGTCATGAGTTTTTCCATCTCCATGTCGTTGATCATAGGAATCATCGGCGCCAGCAAGACCCCGACCGGCACGCCTGCGTCTCGCAATACGCGGATCGCGCGCAACCTCGCCTTGGGTGCGGCCGCTCTGGGTTCAAGGATGCGTTTGAGTTCATCGTCCAGCGAGGTAAGGCTGATGAACACCGACACCAGATTCAGCTTTGCCAGTTCCGCCAGAAGATCCAGATCGCGCAGAATCAGCGAGCCCTTGGTGATGATCGTGACCGGGTGGCGATAGCGAAGCAGCACTTCGAGGGTGGCGCGGGTGATTTTGTACTCGCGTTCGATGGGCTGATACGGATCTGTATTCGCGCCGAGTGTGATGGGCGCCACGTTGTAACCGGGCTTGGATAGCTGCTGTTCGAGCAGCGCGGCGGCATTGGTTTTGGCGATCAGCTTTGTCTCGAAATCCAGGCCTGGCGACATGTCCCAATAGGCGTGGCTGGGGCGCGCGTAACAATAAATGCAGCCGTGCTCGCAGCCACGATAGGGGTTGATCGAACGGTCGAACGGGATATCCGGCGACGAATTACGCGCAATGATGCTTTTTGCGGTTTCCAGCGTAACGGTCGTGCCTTGGGTCAGCGGCGCTTCCTGATACCAGCCATCGTCTTCGGCCACCGAGCGATTGGGGGCGAAGCGATTATGGGGGTTGGTGGCAGTGCCGCGGCCACGCGGGGGCAATGGAGTAGGCATAGGCGTCTCATGAATACTGTTTTTATATACAGTATATGGAAATGATCATGAGCTCCACGTCTCGTCTTCGCGATACGGAGACGCGCCGATCAGCGGTCCAACGATCTTTTGACATTCGCCTCACACCGCCTTGACCCCTGCGCACTGAAACTCGCCGCATCTTATCCACCGCTCGCACGGTATGCCTTGATGCGCATTCGATTGATTACTTCTTTAGTCGCCACGTTTCTCCTTGCTTTGAATAGCATCGTACAGGCTGATGATGCGCAGCCCACCCCCATGCGTCCGGGGGAATGGGCGCAGCCCATCGACACGCATTACAACCTGTACGAAATCACCCCAACGCTGTATCGCAGTCGCCAGCCTGATGCGGCGGCGCTGCCATTGCTGAAAAAGTTGGGTGTCGTAACGGTAGTGGATTTCATCAAAGAGAGTGACAGCAAGTGGCTGACGGATCCGTCGGTGGCGCAGGTGCAGATTCCTTTGCAAACCGTGCATGTCGACGACGCCGACATGATCAAGAGCCTGCGCGCCATTCAGGACGCCCAACAGAAAGGTCCGGTGCTGATTCATTGCAAGCATGGGCTGGATCGTACGGGGCTGGTGTCTGCCATGTACCGCATCGTCATTCAGGGCTGGAGCAAGCAGGCGGCACTCGATGAAATGATGCACGGCGGATACGGCGACGAAGACAACCTGAAGCACGGCATCGACTACATCAACAAGGTTGACGTGGGCGCATTGAAAACCGCGCTCAACAGCGGCGCTTGCAGTACCCGCGCATTTGCCAGTTGTGCCATCAAGGGCTGGTTTCAGAAGACCGACGTTGTGGGCGTGCCGACCATACTGTGGCGCTTGTAATCCCGGCCCTGCAACATCTGGTAACGGCTGCGGACGGACTTCGTTGATGAGATTCACTACCATTTCGCCTCATTTCTCACGCAAGAGATTCCCGCATGCAGGCGAGCAAGCGTCTTATGGCTGCCCTGGCATTGACCGTGCTCGGCAGTACCGCCCAGGCCGCTGATGAAGTAGTGGTGTATTCCTCCCGTATCGACGAGCTGATCAAGCCGGTGTTCGATGCCTATACCGCCAAGACCGGTGTGAAGGTCAAGTTCATCACCGACAAGGAAGCGCCGTTGATGCAGCGCATCAAGGCCGAAGGGCAGAACGCGACCGCTGACCTGTTGCTTACCGTTGATGCGGGTAACCTCTGGCAAGCCGAGCAGATGGGCATTCTTCAGCCATTTACCTCGCCAGTGATCGATCAGAACATTCCGCCACAGTACCGCTCTTCAACCCACGCCTGGACCGGCCTGAGCTTGCGCGCGCGGACCATCGCGTACTCCACCGACCGTGTGAAGCCTGAAGAGCTGACCACTTATGAGGCCTTGGCTGACAAACAGTGGGAAGGGCGCCTGTGTCTGCGCACCGCGAAGAAGGTCTACAACCAGTCGCTGACCGCCACCTTGATCGAAACCCACGGCGCCGAGGCGTCGGAAAAGATTCTCAAGGGCTGGGTCAATAACCTGTCCACCGACGTTTTCTCGGACGATATTGCTGTGCTTGAGGCGATCAACGCCGGGCAGTGCGATGTGGGCATCGTCAACACCTATTACTATGGCCGTCTGCACAAACAGAATCCTGAGCTGGCAGTGCGTTTGTTCTGGCCAAACCAGACGGATCGCGGCGTTCACGTGAACCTGTCCGGGATCGGTTTGACCAAGTACGCCCCTCACCCCGAGGCCGCCAAAGCATTGGTGGAGTGGATGACCGGGCCTGAGGCGCAAACCATCTTCTCCGGCACCAACCAGGAATTCCCGGCCAATCCGAAAGTGGCTCCGTCGGAAGAAGTGGCGAGCTGGGGGGACTTCAAGGCCGATACGATTCCCGTGGAAATCGCCGGACGCCGTCAGGCCGAGGCCATTCGCATGATGGACCGTGCAGGTTGGAATTGAGCTGATATGCGGTCCGTAGATCTGCGATCCGGCCACGTTCGATGATTGGAGACAGATTCTGTGGTAGCGAATTCATTCGCGATTGGCCGGTACATCCGCAACATTTCCATTAGTTGTATCGCCGCATCGCGAATGAATTCGCTCCCACGGTCCGGAGTTCCTTCTGACAGTTTTGTTGAGTAGTTCGTCTTGACCCACCCCGCCCAGCGCCGCTGGTACCCCTTGGTCTTCGCCATCGCAGCGCTGGTTCTGCTGCCGCTAAGCGTACTGTTTCTTTCCTGGCAGACCATCGATCACGAAATCTGGTCGCACCTGTGGGAAACCCAGATGCCACGCCTGCTGGGCAACACCCTGACGCTCGTCATCGGTGTGGGCGTTGGTGTGACGCTTTTAGGCGTCAGCCTAGCGTGGCTGACGGCGCTGTGTGAGTTTCCAGGTCGCCGCTGGCTCGATTGGGCATTGATGCTGCCTTTTGCCATTCCTGCCTATGTGCTGGCGTTCGTTTTCGTCGGTCTGCTGGATTTTGCAGGCCCGGTGCAGACGCTGATGCGTGAATGGTTGGGCACAGGCATTCGTTTCCCTGGGGTGCGCTCGACCGGCGGGGTCATCGTCGTACTGATGCTGGTCTTCTACCCTTACGTTTATCTGCTGGCGCGCACCGCATTTCTCGCTCAGGGCAAGGGTTTGATGGAGGCCGCGCGCATTCTGGGGCAATCGCCCTGGCAGGCGTTCTGGCGCGTAGCGCTTCCTATGGCGAGACCGGCCATCGGGGCAGGCGTAGCGCTGGCGTTGATGGAAACGCTCGCGGATTTTGGTGCCGTTTCGGTGTTCAACTTCGACACCTTCACTACCGCGATCTACAAAACCTGGTACGGCTTCTTCAGCCTGTCGAGTGCTGCACAGCTCGCCAGCCTGCTGCTATTGGCGGTCATGCTGGTGCTCTATGGCGAGCACCGTGCCCGAGGTGCCAGCCGCGCGAGCAACGAGCGGGCTCGGGTCAAGGCGTTGTATCACCTGCGAGGCCTGAAGGCGGCTGCGGCCAGCACATGGTGTGGATTGGTGTTTGCCTGTGCGTTCGTGGTGCCGTTGTTGCAACTGGTGGTCTGGGTCTGGCAGCGGGGGCGTTTCGATCTGGATGAGCGCTACACGGGGCTGATCCTTCATACCCTCTATCTTGGCGGTATTGCAGCGCTGGTCACCGTGAGTGTGGCGATGGTGCTGGTGTTTGCCCGCCGCCTTGCGCCGACTCGCGCGATTCGCACTGGCGTGAGTCTAGCCAACGTGGGTTATGCATTGCCGGGCTCGGTGCTGGCAGTGTCGATCATGCTCGCCTTCAGCTATCTGGATCGTGAGCTGGTGGTGCCGCTGTCCAGTTGGCTGGGAGGCGCAGGCAAACCGTTATTACTGGGCAGTCTGGCGGCGTTGGTGCTGGCCTATCTGGTGCGCTTCATCGCTGTCGCGTACGGCCCGCTGGAAAACAGCCTCTCGCGGATTCGGCCGTCGATACCGGAAGCGGCTCGCAGCCTGGGCGTCAGTGGTCCGCGATTGTTTTTCAGGATTTATCTGCCGTTGCTGATTCCTGGCACGCTGAGTGCGGCGTTGCTGGTGTTCGTCGATGTGCTCAAGGAAATGCCTGCCACCTTGCTGATGCGCCCGTTTGGTTGGGACACGCTGGCCGTGCGCATCTTCGAGATGACCAGCGAAGGTGAGTGGGCGCGCGCCGCATTACCGGCCCTGACGCTGGTGGTTGTCGGTTTACTACCGGTAATTGGCCTGATCAGACGTTCCGCCAGACCGATCGGCTAGGTGCGGGGTCACCCCCTTGCGGCTACAATGCGCCGCAATCGACGCGGTCTGTCAGACAATTCCACAAATTCGCAGCAGTGTCATACCCCAAATCACGGGGGATTTGTCCTTGTTGTGCCAGGCCGTGTCTTCGCCAATCCCGGAAGGAGAAACCCATGGGAAAGCGCACACCCCTCTTTGACCTGCACCTCGCGCTGGGCGCGAAGCTGGTCGATTTTGGTGGTTGGGATATGCCATTGCATTACGGCTCACAAGTCGAGGAACACCATCAGGTGCGTCGCGATTGCGGGATTTTCGACGTCTCGCACATGCACGTTATCGATATTACCGGCAGCCAGGCCAAGCCTTGGTTGCAGCATGTGCTGGCCAACGATGTCGGCAGATTGCAACGGACCGGGCGAGCACTTTACACCGCGATGCTCGACACTCAGGGCGGGATCGTCGACGACATGATCGTCTACCTGACCGACGAGGGGTATCGCCTGGTGGTCAATGCGGCTACGGGTGCCAAGGATCTGGCCTGGATGAGCGCCCATCGTGCCGGATTCGACGTGCACCTCACTCATCGTTCCGAACTGGCCATGCTGGCCATTCAGGGTCCCCACGCCCGGCAGAAGATCGCGGAGCTGGTCACCCAGGCCCGAACCGAACTTATCCACACCCTCCAGCCGTTCGAAGGTCAGCAAGAAGGCGACTGGTTCATCGCTCGCACCGGCTATACCGGCGAGGACGGGCTGGAGATTATTTTGCCGAGCGAACAGGCCTGTCGCTTCTTCAATGACATGGTCGGTGCGGGCATCCCGCCCATCGGTCTGGGGGCGCGCGACACGTTGCGTCTGGAAGCGGGCATGAACCTCTACGGTCAGGAAATCGATGAGCAGGTTTCACCGCTGGTCTCTAACATGGCCTGGACCGTGGCCTGGTCGCCCACTGAACGCGATTTCATCGGCCGTGCCGCGCTGGAGGCTCAGCGTGCCAAGGGCATCGAGTCGAAGCTGGTGGGGTTGGTGCTTGAAGAGCGAGGTGTTCTGCGCGCTCATCAGGTCGTCCGAATAGCGGAAGTTGGCGAAGGAGAGATCACCAGTGGTAGTTTCTCTCCTACGCTGAGCAAGTCGATTGCTTTGGCGCGCGTGCCGATGGCGACTGCCGACCGTGCCGAGGTTGAGATTCGTGGCAAATGGTATCCGGTTCGTGTGGTTCAGCCAACCTTCGTGCGCCACGGCAAGGCCCTGATTTAACCTGTTTTCAACAGCTACCCATGGCGGGTTTTTCCGCTGACCTGATGATGTAGAGAGGATAAAAAACATGAGCAATATCCCCGCCGAACTGCGTTTTGCCGAGAGCCATGAGTGGGCGAAACAAGAGGGTGACTTGATCGTTGTCGGTATTTCCGACCACGCACAGGAAGCCTTGGGAGATGTGGTGTTCGTCGAGTTGCCGGAGATCGGCAAGGTCTTCGCGGCGGGCGATGCGGCTGGCGTCGTTGAGTCGGTAAAAGCGGCTTCCGACATCTACTCCCCAGTGGCCGGTGAAGTGGTAGAGGTCAACGAAGCACTGGGCGATGCGCCTGAAGAGCTGAACAATTCGCCATACGAATCGTGGATCTTCAAGGTCAAGCCAAGCGATGCGGCTGGCGACTTGGCCAAACTGCTGGACGCTGCGGGCTACAAGGCTGTTATCGGCGAGTAACTTGCCGAATACAACCATTGTTGGAGCCGCCTTGGTGCGGGCGGCTCCAACATGGCTGGTATCGTTAAACCGTTACTGCTCAGCGACCAGATTCTTCGCCAGAATCGCGTTAGCCAACTCCATGTCCGAGGCGTTCAGGCCCGGATTATCCTTGCGTACCTGGTCCAGAGCAGCTTCCAGATACGGGCCACGAATGGCGCCGTCGCTGGCAACGAAGCTGCCCGCGTCGTCCTGTGCGGCAACGATCAGTTTGTGGTGGCGGAAAGTCAGGTAGGTCGAGCCCGTGGTGGCGCCGGACGAAATGACATCACGCAGGAAGCCGTCAGCCATGGCTGAACCGATCGGCAGAGAAAGCAGGGCTAATGTGGCGACAGCGAGTTTTAGACGCATGACGGGTTACTCCGACTTTGGGGTTGTTCTGAAACGATTTGATACGCCCCGCCTCAATCAAGTTCCGTACGCACTGCAAACCTGTAGGAGTGAGTTCATTCGCGATTGGCCGGTACATTCAATGCATCTCCATCGTCGGTACCGCCACATCGCGAATGAATTCGCTCCCACAGGTCAGCCGTCGTAAGTCACAAAGTCTCTACCTTCAAAATCGCCCCGTCCTGAGCGACGACCTTGACCCGGTCGCCTGCAGGCGTGTCAGGGCCGACGACCATCCAGACCCCGTCGCCCACCTTGATTTTGCCCCGTCCGCCAACAATCGCGTCGTGAACGACGAAAGTTCGGCCAATCAGTTCCGAACCGCGCATGTTCAGCCCCGGTTGATCGGATTTGCGCCACACGCTGCGCTGGCGTCGCCACCAGTACAGCGCCGTGAGTACCGAAAACACCGCAAACAGCAGGAACTGCACCTCCCAGCTCATCGCCGGGATGATGTAGGTGAGGATGCCGACGGCAGCCGCTGCAACGCCGATCCACAGCAGATACCCGCCTGCGCCGAACACTTCCAGGATCAACAGCACGGTGCCAAGCCCCAGCCAGTCCCAGAATGACAGGTCTTGCAGGTAGTCCCACATGGCTTAAACCCGCTTGCCGGTATCGGTTTTCGGCTTGTCGAAGGTCGCTTTGACGATCTCGCCAATGCCGCCCACCGCGCCAATCATCTGGCTAGCCTCCAGTGGCATGAGAATCACTTTGCTGTTATTGGCTGCCGACAGTTTGCCCAATGCGTCAATGTATTTCTGCGCGACAAAATAATTGATGGCCTGTACATCGCCCGCAGCGATAGCCTCGGACACCACCTGAGTTGCCCGGGCTTCTGCTTCGGCTTGACGCTCGCGGGCTTCGGATTCCAGAAATGCGGCCTGACGCTCACCTTCTGCTTCAAGAATCTGCGCCTGCTTCTTGCCCTCGGCGGTAAGGATTGCCGATGCGCGCAGACCTTCTGCTTCGAGAATCTGCGCGCGCTTGATCCGCTCGGCTTTCATCTGCCCGGACATCGCCGCCATCAGATCGGCGGGTGGGCTGATGTCCTTGATCTCAATCCGAGTGATCTTGATTCCCCACGGCGCCGTGGCTTCATCGACGATGCGCAGCAGGCGCTCGTTGATGCCGTCGCGCTGGCTGAGCATGGCGTCCAGTTCCATGGAACCCAGCACGGTACGGATGTTGGTTTGCAGCAGGTTGCGAATGGCGTGTTGCAGATTGTTGACCTCATAGGCCGCCTGAGCGCAGTTGACTACCTGATAGAAACAGACTGCGTCGATCTGAACCGTCGCGTTATCGGACGTGATCACTTCCTGTGGCGGGATGTCCAACACGGTTTCCATCATGTTGATCTTGTGGCCGATGCGGTCCATCACCGGGACGATGATGTTCAGGCCGGGTTTGAGCGTATTGGTGTAACGCCCGAAGCGCTCGACGGTCCATTGATAGCCCTGAGGCACCACTTTGAACCCCATGAAGACGATGGCGATGGCCAGCGCGACGAAGAGTAAAACCACACTACCGATTTGCATAACGTATCCCTGTTGGTTGCTGCTGATAAAAATGCGATCCGGCAGAGAATACGGCGTTCGGAATCCACTCTGCGACTGTTTGTTGTAAACGTCCGTTGTTGGAGCGTAGGCGTCAGCGCTGTTCGCTCTGCGGCGTCACCCGCAGCACTTCTTCAAGCGTAGTCATTCCGGCAGCCACTTTCTGAGCCCCGGACAGTCGTAGACTGCGCATACCGTCCTTGAAGGCTTGCCTGCGCAGGGCGGTGAGGTCCAGATCCGCGGTGATCAGGGATTTCACGGCGTCGGACATCAGCATGATTTCGTAAACCCCTGCACGGCCCCTGTAACCCGTGTCGCGGCATTCGGCGCAGCCCACCGCCCGATGGGCGTTGCCAGGCACAGGCGCCTGCCAGGGTCGGGTCAGGGTTTGCCAGTCGACCTCGTCTATCTCCATGGGGGCTTTGCAATGCGGGCAGAGCGTACGCACCAGACGCTGGGCCATCACCCCGAGAATCGTCGCCTTGAGCAAATAGTGCGGAACGCCCAGTTCCAGCAAGCGGCTGATAGCGCTGGGGGCGTCGTTGGTGTGCAGCGTCGAGAGCACCAAGTGGCCGGTCAGCGCGGCCTGAATGGCCATTTCAGCGGTTTCCAGGTCGCGGATCTCGCCAATCATGATGATGTCCGGGTCCTGGCGCATCAGCGCGCGCACGCCGCTGGCAAAGGTCAGATCAATGTTGTGCTGCACCTGCATCTGATTGAAGGCGGGTTCGACCATTTCGATGGGATCCTCGATGGTGCAGAGGTTCACTTCCGAGGTCGCCAGTTTCTTGAGTGTGGTGTAAAGCGTCGTGGTTTTGCCGGACCCCGTCGGCCCGGTCACCAGAATGATGCCGTTGGGTTGATGGGTCATGCCCTCCCAGCGGCGCAGGTCGTCGCTGGAAAACCCCAGTTGATCGAAGTCCTTGAGCAACACTTCGGGGTCGAAGATCCGCATCACCATTTTTTCGCCGAACGCGGTCGGCAGCGTCGACAGGCGCAGCTCCACTTCGCCGCCATCCGGGGTCTTGGTCTTGACCCGGCCGTCTTGAGGTTTGCGCTTCTCGGCAACGTTCATTCGGCCCAGGCTCTTGAGGCGGCTGGTGACGGCCATCGTGACTTGTGGCGGAAACTGATAGACGTTGTGCAGCACGCCGTCGATGCGGAAACGTACGCTCCCCGCTTCGCGCCGAGGCTCGATGTGAATATCACTGGCTCGCTGCTGGTAGGCGTACTGGAACAACCAGTCGACGATGTTGACGATGTGCGCGTCGTTGGCGTCCGGTTCCTGATCGCTGGCGCCGAGTTTGAGCAACTGTTCGAAGTTGCCCACGCCGCTGATTTTCTGGTCGGTCGCGCTGGCCCCGCTGACCGATTTGGCCAGCCGGTAGAACTCGACGGCCAGTTTTTGAACATCGAGCGGGTTGGCGACGACGCGCTTGATCGGCATTTTTAACACATGCATCAGGTCCGCTTCCCACGCCTTAACGTAGGGCTGGGCGCTGGCGATGGTCACGCATTCGCGGTCTACCGCCACCGCCAGGATCTTGTGACGCTGGGCGAATGCATAGGACATCAAAGGTGTCACCGCTGCGACATTGATCTTCAGCGGGTCGATGCGCATGTAAGGCTGACCGGACTGCTCGGCCAGCCACGCGGTAAGGGTTTCCAGATCGAGCTTTCTGCCGGGGCGTTTGAGGTTGTCGAACTGCTGGGCGGCAATGAACTCCAGCGGGTGCGTTTGCAGGTTTTGTGCGGTGCGGCGCAGGGTTAGCGCGTATTCGGCGTTGTCCTGGTTGAGATATTCCTGCGCGACGAGGTCACGCAGCAATTCGTTCAGATCCAGCCAGCGGTCCTGGGACGAAGGGGCAAGGACGGACATGCGGGCTCCTTTGGACGAGACGGCTTACTTCGTTGGTAAGCAAGAGTAGTCCCAAGCGTGCCAGTTGTTGCGTCCTGCAGGTAGTGAAGCGTTGCCAATATTTTCGGCGCGCTCAACCGACAGCGAGTGAGACGGGCTCGGATAGGACGTGCAAATCGCTGATCGGTTCCAGTGTCACTGAGCAAACATTGATCAAATTGCGCATTTTTTCACCAATCACCTGCGCGCGATGCCAGGTCATGCCGTCCACTTCGGCTTCGATCATCAACATGCCTTCCTGCTGCATAACACTGACCTGTTGCGGGATCAGGTACTGCATGGCGAACAGGTTCAGCACGCGGCAAATCAAGTCAGGCTCGGCCTCGGCAAGAATCTGATAACGCGACCGGCAATGGGCGTTACTGGCGCCCCAGGCATCTGGACGAAGTGCAGGCGGGGTGACGGCTTCGAGGTGCGGCATGCTGAACTCTCCTGTTTTCGCCGCCGGGCTGACTGGGCGGTGGCGAGCTATTTGAGTGAGAGGAATTTTTACATGCCAGAAAAGAAATTTCTGATCCATAATCGACAGAATTAGGTTATTTACGAATTGTTATTGCGCATGCTGTCTTTGTGGGGAATTATTTATGCAAATCGAGCTAGATGCTTATGACCGCAAGATCCTGGCGCTGCTGCAAGAGGATGCGTCCCTGTCCAGCGCGCAGATTGCCGAGCAGGTGGGTTTGTCCCAGTCGCCCTGTTGGCGCCGGATTCAGCGGCTAAAGGATGAAGGGGTCATTCGGCGGCAGGTGACATTGCTGGATCGCAAGAAAATCGGGCTGAACACGCAAATCTTCGCCGAGGTAAAGCTCAACGCCCATGGCCGCTCGAACTTCACGGAATTCACCGAAGCGATTCGTGGGTTTCCCGAGGTATTGGAATGTTATGTGCTGATGGGGTCTGTGGATTTCCTGCTGCGCATCGTGACGCCGGACATCGAAGCCTATGAACGGTTTTTCTTCGAGAAGCTGTCGCTGGTGCCGGGGATTCAAGAGGTGAATTCGACCGTGGCGCTGTCGGAGATCAAATCGACGACGAGTTTGCCGATCATCCGGTGATGAAGGGCCTGTAGGAGCGCGCTTGCCCGCGATTGCAGTGTGTCAGTAGATATATTCGTATCAGACAGACAGCAATCGCGGGCAAGCGCGCTCCTACAGGATTGGAGTTGCGTATTAGATTTTGAGCAACACCTTCCACGCCCGGCTTTGCAGCACGGTGATGGTCTGTTGCACGCGGGCTTCGAGGACTTCGTCAGTGATATCCAGATGCGCCAGTTGTTCCAGCTTGTTCAGCTCGCCATACAGACGGTCCAGTTCCGGCAACTCCAGCGTCTGACGAGCGTAGTGCAGCCACACCTGAATCCGCTCGATACGCGGCAGTTGTTCGGCGAGGTCTTCCGGCTGTTGCTGATAACGCGCAAGGTTCAGCGCTGTGGCTTCGTCGCCCAGGAAACGTGGCACCCAACTGCTGAGCATCGCGTTGCCCAGGCGGTTGCCACGGTTGTTGCGCTCCACTGCCCAACTGCGCTCCATCAGCCAGCGTGACGTAGTCAGCGAGAACAGACCCCAGCGCGTGTCCTCCAGTTCTTCGATGAACTGCTCATGGGCGGCGGCGCGCACGTCGGCGTCTTCCTGACCGGCCTGAACCAGCGTACGCCAGTCTTCGAGCAGAGCATCCAGCGCGGCGCGCAAGTCGTGAGTCGTGGCGCGTGGCGCTGCTTGACCGAGGCTGCCGGTCAGCGCGCGCAGCTCGGCGAGCACATCGACCCAGTCCTGCAACAAACTCCAGTGCCCGTTGAAACGGTATTGCTCGGCCAACCGCTGGCTGCTACCCAGCAGATACCAAGCCAGGGCGCTGTAGGCATCGTCCACCGACGTTTCGGCGTGCAGCTCCGGCACCGGCAGTTTGATGGTGTAGGTGCTGGCGTCGAACAGGCGATAGCCGCGCTCGGCCTTGCTGATGTCACACGGCATCAGCGGCAGCTTTTCCGCCAGTTCAGCGGCCAGTTCCAGCAAGGCGGCAGGCTCGCCTTCACGCAGTTCCAGTTCCAGCTCGCAGATTTCTTCCTTCTGCTTGCCCACGATGACGTGGCCCAGATCCAGCGCCGCCTCGATCACGACCTTGGACTTACCACGGCCCCAAGCAATCTCGGCCTTCTCACGCACGAAGTCGGTGGTGAACAGCGGCTTGATGGTTTTCTTGTCCAGATTCGCCAGTTGTTCAGGCCAGCATTCGCCGTCGAGTTTTTTCACATCGAGCTTGGCTTTGGGCAGGTCCCAGTTGTACTCGTTGCGCTCGGACAGGCCAGCAACGCTCTGGCCGCGAGTCTTGAGGGTCTGGATGATCGCGTCGCCATCCTTGCGCAAGCGCAGTGCGACTTTGGCCTGAGCCAGTTCGCGCTCAGGGGTGTCGAAATACTGATTGAACAGTTCCAGCCGCTCCCAGCCGCTTTTATTGCGCTTCTTCAGCAATGGGTGGTCGCGCAGGGCGCTGAGGGTTTCGCGGCTGACGCGGAGTTTGATTTCGGTTTCTTTCTGCATGGCCGGGAATCCAGACGCTCGAGTGCTGATAACAGGAGACGCAGCGGGAATCGACACCGCCGCGTGGGTTGTGCAGTGTACAGGACATCACCTCGACAGTTTATTCCTGCTGTCCAATCACCCTATGATGGTTCGCAGCACGAAAGGAGTCGCCTATGCCGTTGCCGTCCATGAAAGACCAGTTCGCCGCCCTGATCGCCGCGCCATCAGTGAGCTGTACGCAACCTGCGCTGGATCAATCCAACCGCACCGTCATCGATCTGTTGGCCACTTGGCTGGGAGATCTGGGGTTCAACTGCGACATCCAGGAAGTCAGCCCCGGCAAGTTCAACTTGTTGGCGACCTTCGGCTCAGGTCCCGGCGGGCTAGTGCTCTCCGGGCACAGCGACACCGTTCCCTACGACGATGCGTTGTGGAAGACCGATCCGCTGAAGCTGACGGAAGTTGACAGCAGTTGGGTAGGCCTGGGCAGTTGCGACATGAAGGGCTTTTTCGCGCTGGCCATCGAGGCGCTCCAGCCGTTGCTCGACAAACCGTTCAAACAGCCGTTGATCATTCTCGCGACGTGCGATGAAGAAAGCTCGATGTCCGGCGCCAAGGCGCTGGCCGCGGCAGGTGGCGTGCTGGGGCGCGCAGCGGTAATCGGCGAGCCGACGGGCCTGAAGCCGATTCGCTTGCACAAAGGCGTGATGATGGAGCGCATCGAGATTTTGGGCCGCAGCGGCCACTCGTCGGACCCGAGCCTGGGCCACAGCGCCCTCGAAGCCATGTACGACGCCATTGGCGCGCTCAAGGGGCTGCGTCAGCAATGGCAGACGCAGTTCAATAATCCACAATTCAGCGTGCCCCAGCCGACGATGAACTTCGGTTGCATCCATGGCGGCGACAACCCCAATCGCATTTGCGGCCAGTGTTCGCTGGAGTTCGACCTGCGTCCGTTGCCGGGGATGGATCCGGAAATGCTGCGCGCGGCGATCCGACAGAAGTTGCAACCGCTGGCCGAGCAGCATCAGGTACAGATCGATTACGCGCCACTGTTCTCGGAAGTCGCACCGTTCGAACAGAGTGCTGACGCGGAACTGGTACGGGTGGCCGAGCGTCTGACCGGTCATACGGCTGAAGCGGTGGCATTTGGCACCGAAGCGCCTTATCTTCAGCGCCTTGGTTGCGAAACCATCGTATTGGGGCCAGGCGACATCGCCTGCGCGCACCAGCCTGGTGAGTATCTTGAAATGTCACGTTTGCAGCCTACAGTGCGTCTGCTACGTCAATTGATCGAACATTACTGCCTGACTACCCCTTGAGTGCGGGTCGTGAGTCAGTCCCAAACCAGAAGGAGAGTACGCGTGTTGCGACGCCTGTTCCGACGATAAAGCTCATGCCGCTGTGAGTGTTTACCTTTCGTCCCTCTTTGCTACAGGCCTTTTTGGATATGCCCGATTACGTCAATTGGCTCCGCCACGCGTCTCCCTACATCAATGCCCACCGGGATTGCACCTTCATCGTCATGCTCCCGGGCGATGGCGTTGAACACCCGAATTTCGGCAACATCGTTCACGATCTGGTGCTGTTGCACAGCCTGGGCGTGCGTTTGGTGCTGGTTCACGGCTCCCGTCCGCAGATTGAAAGCCGTCTGGCGGCACGCGGCATCACGCCGCATTTTCATCGCGACATGCGTGTCACGGACTCGGCCACGCTGGAGTGCGTGATCGACGCCGTTGGCGCATTGCGTATTGCTATCGAAGCGCGTCTCTCGATGGACATGGCCGCCTCGCCGATGCAGGGGTCGCGCTTGCGTGTGACCGGTGGCAATTTCGTCACAGCGCGCCCGATCGGCGTGCTGGAAGGCGTCGATTACCAGCACACAGGCGAAGTGCGCCGGATCGACCGCAAAGGTATCAATCGCCTGCTCGACGAGCGCTCCATCGTGCTGCTGTCGCCTCTGGGGTATTCGCCGACCGGAGAAATCTTCAATTTGGCCTGCGAAGACGTCGCCACCCGTGCGGCGGTCGATCTCGGCGCAGAGAAGCTGCTGTTGTTCGGCGCCGAATCGGGCCTGATGGACGAGCAGGGGCGTCTGGTGCGCGAGCTGCGTCCACAGCAGATCCCGGCGCACCTTCAACGTTTGGGTAACAACTACCAGGCCGAGCTGCTGGACGCGGCCGCTCAGGCCTGCCGAGGCGGCGTTGCGCGTAGCCATATCGTCAGCTACGCCGAAGATGGCGCGCTGTTGTCCGAGCTCTTCACCCGTGCGGGTGGCGGCACGCTGGTGGCGCAGGAGCAGTTCGAGTTGGTGCGTGAGGCATCGATTGGTGACGTCGGTGGCTTGATCGACCTGATCACGCCGCTGGAAGAGCAGGGCATTCTGGTGCGTCGCTCCCGCGAGGTGCTGGAACGCGAGATCGAACAGTTCAGCGTGGTCGAGCGTGAGGGGTTGATCATCGCCTGCGCGGCGTTGTACCCGATTGCCGATTCCGAGGCCGGTGAGCTGGCGTGTCTGGCAGTGAATCCCGAGTATCGTCACGGCGGGCGCGGTGACGAGTTGCTGGAGCGCATTGAAGAGCGGGCGAAGGCGCAAGGGCTGAAAACCCTGTTCGTTCTCACCACCCGCACGGCGCATTGGTTCCGTGAGCGTGGGTTCGAGCCAAGCAGTGTTGATCGCCTGCCGAGCGCTCGGGCGTCGCTGTACAACTACCAGCGCAATTCGAAGATTTTCGAGAAGGCGATTTAAGCGCAGTTACAGCGTGATATGTGCCGGACGCAAATCCTGTGGGAGCCGGCTTGCTGGCGAAGGCAGAGTGTCAGTCGCCCTTTGCGTATCTGACGCAACGCATTCGCCAGCAAGCCGGCTCCCACAAAGGGCGGATCTGGGTAGTCCTAGTTACTGATCGCCAGAATGCTCGCCTGATACGCCCCCACGAACGTATCGAAATCCACCGATTCTTCGGTCTGTTCCATTTCGGACTGCTGAGCCAGCGATTCACGCGCTTTGCTTTCGAATGCGGCCTGATCTTCGGCGCTCAATGGGCGGCTGCGGAAGTACTCGGCGTGGCTTTGCGCCTGGCGCAACGAGAACGCCGTGAAGCTTTCCTTGTGCTCGGTCATGGTGGCCAGCACCTGGGCAGACGGGGTCAGCGACACGTCGGCGACTTTAGCCCGCTGAGCGGCCAGCGATTTGGCGTGCTCGTCGATGCCCTGGCTCTTGTCCAGCAACGCAATGATCGGCTCGATCTTGTCCAGCAACTCGTCAGCCCAGACCTTCAGGTCAATGGTCGAGGTGTTGCGGCTCAGTTGCAGGCCCGGACGACGACCTTCCTTCACCACGGTCAGGAAGTTGCTGCTGGCGTTGCCGCATTCACAGTCAGCCAGTTGCGGGCTTTCCTGCAAGGCGCAGAACAGGATGAAGGCGTCGATGAAGCGCGACTGTTGAAGGTCGATACCCACCGGCAGGAACGGGTTGATGTCCAGGCAGCGCACTTCAACGTATTGCACGCCACGGGCCATTAGGGCCTGAATCGGACGCTCACCGGAATAGGTGACGCGTTTCGGGCGGATCGTCGAGTAGTACTCGTTCTCGATCTGCAGCACGTTGGTGTTGAGCTGAATCCACTCGCCATCCTTGTGCGTGCCAATCTCGACGTAAGGCGCATAAGGCGTTGCAACAGCTTTGCGCAGGCTATCGGTGTACGTCAGCAGGTCGTTGTAACACGGCGTCAGATCGGCCTGCGCGCTGCTCTGATAACCGAGATCGCTCATGCGCAAACTGGTGGCGTAGGGCAGGTACAGGGTATCGGCGTCGAACTGCTCCAACTGGTGCGAGCGACCGCGCATGAAACTGGCGTCCAGCGCAGGGGAGGCGCCGAACAGGTACATCAGCAGCCAGCTATAGCGGCGGAAATTGCGGATCAGGCCGATGTAGCTCTCGGACTGAAACTCCCTATCACTGCCATCGAAGGCCACGGTCGACTTGAGCACCGGCCAGATGTCTTCGGGCAGCGAGAAGTTGTAGTGAATACCGGCAATGCATTGCATCGTCTTGCCATAACGCAGCGCGAGACCCTGGCGGTATACGTACTTGAGCTTGCCGATGTTCGAGGTGCCGTAATAGGCGATCGGGATGTCTTCTTCGGCCGGCAACGGGCACGGCATCGAAGGGCTCCAGATGTATTCGCTGCCCAGCTTGCTGTAGGCGAAGCGATGGATCTTTTCCAGGCTGTCCAGCGTGTCGGCTGGCTGAGCCATCGCTGGCGTAATGAACTCCAGCAGCGACTCGGAATAATCGGTGGTGATCTGCTCATTGGTCAGCGCAGAGCCCAGGGCTTCCGGGTGCGGGGTCTGTGCCAGGCGGCCATCGCCTGTAACGCGCAGGCATTCACGCTCGATACCGTGCAGGCATTTCTCCATAAGGGAGAGGTGCGAGTGCTCGCCAAGCAGGGCCAGGCGGCGATTGAGAAGTTCGCTCAAGTTGGATTCCTTCACGCGTCAGTCGGCCCTATATGGGGGCGATATGGCGGTCTACAAGGGTGAAGAAAGGAACTGGCGTTTTCGCCTCGTTTTCAGGTCCGAACGCCGATGCCCGTCGCTGATCATTCCTGCAGGGGTGCCATGCAGAAGCTGACAGAAAATTTCGACACTGCTAAGCAAGTGTCGAAATTAACTCATATCCCTATCGGACAGCTAGACGATCGCGAATGTGCCTTGTGCTTTCGCGACGAGCTTGTCGGCCTGGCGCACTTCGGCTTCGACCACCAGTGTTCGGCGCCCGGCGTGGATCACCGTGCCGATGCAGGTGACTTCACCGTCCGGTACGCCGCGCATGTAGTTGATCTTGCACTCGACCGTCACGCTTTGCCTGTCGAAGCCGTGGGAGCTGGAGCAGGCCAGCCCCATGGCGATGTCGACGAGGCTGAACAGTGCGCCGCCGTGCATCACGTTGCCGCGATTGCGCAAGTGTGGCTCCAGTGCCAGCGTGACTTCGGCGACGCCGTCTCCCAGTCGCACCAGTTTGCAGCCCAAGGTCTTGAAATACGCGCTCTCGGTCAGTTCTGCAGGAATATCCATCAACGTTTCTTCAGTTGTTTGGCGTTGGCGAACAGCGAAGCCATGGCGTTGTTGGCCGGGGCCGCAGTCGCGGTTTCCTTGCGAGGCGCGTTGGCTTGTTGCTGACGTGGCGCTGCACCTGGACGAGCGCCGCGAGCACCGTCGATTTTCTCGCCAGGGGTGTCGCTCATGCGCATCGACAGGCCAACGCGTTTGCGTGGAATGTCGACTTCCATGACCTTCACCTTGACCACATCCCCGGCTTTCACGGCTTCGCGAGGGTCCTTGATGAACTTCTCCGACAGTGCAGAGATGTGTACCAGGCCGTCCTGATGCACGCCGATGTCGACGAACGCGCCGAAGTTGGTCACGTTGGTGACGACACCTTCGAGGATCATGCCCAGTTGCAGGTCCTTGAGGTCTTCGACGCCGTCCTGGAACTCGGCGGTCTTGAACTCGGGGCGTGGATCGCGGCCCGGCTTTTCCAGCTCTTGCAGGATGTCGGTCACGGTGGGCAGACCGAAGGTCTCGTCGGTGAATTTCTTCGGGTCCAGACGCTTGAGGAAGCTGGCATCACCGATCAGCGAGCGTATGTCGCGGTCGGTTTCAGCGGCGATGCGTTGCACCAGCGGGTAGGCTTCAGGGTGAACGGCGGACGAGTCCAGCGGATTGTCACCATTCATGACTCGCAAGAAACCGGCGGCCTGTTCAAAGGTTTTTTCGCCCAGACGCGGCACTTTTTTCAGCGAAGCGCGAGTTTTGAAGGCGCCGTTCTCGTTACGGTGAGCGACGATGTTCTGTGCCAGCGTGGTATTCAGGCCGGAGATGCGGGCGAGCAGAGCGACGGATGCCGTGTTCACGTCAACGCCCACGGCGTTCACGCAATCCTCGACCACAGCGTCCAGGCCGCGTGCCAGTTTGAGTTGCGACACGTCGTGCTGATATTGGCCGACACCGATGGATTTCGGATCGATCTTCACCAGTTCAGCCAGTGGATCCTGCAAGCGACGGGCGATGGACACCGCGCCACGGATCGACACGTCCAGATCCGGGAATTCCTTGGCGGCCAGCTCAGAGGCCGAATACACCGAGGCGCCTGCTTCCGAAACCATGACCTTGGTCATTTTCAGGCCTGGATATTTTTTGATCAGCTCAGCCGCCAGCTTGTCGGTTTCACGGCTGGCAGTGCCGTTGCCGATGGCGATCAGGTCGACCGAATGCTTGGCGCAGAGGGCGGCCAGTACGGCGATGGTTTGATCCCACTGGTTTTTCGGCACATGTGGATACACTGTCGCGTGGTCCAGCAGTTTGCCGGTGGAATCGACCACCGCTACCTTGCAGCCGGTACGCAGGCCCGGGTCCAGACCCAGTGTCGCGCGCGGGCCTGCGGGCGCGGCCAGCAGCAAGTCGTGCAGGTTATGGGCGAACACATTGATCGCTTCGGTCTCGGCGGCGTCGCGCAGCTCGCCCAGCAGATCAGTTTCCAGATGGGAGTAGAGCTTGACCTTCCACGTCCAGCGCACGACTTCGGCCAGCCATTTGTCCGCAGGACGATTCTGGTTTTGCAGGCCAAAACGCTCGCTGATCATCATTTCGCACGGGTGCAGGGTGCCCGGCAATTCTTCGCCGACTTTCAATGCTGAGCTGAGCACGCCTTCGTTGCGGCCACGAAAGATCGCCAGTGCGCGGTGCGATGGCATGCTTTTCAGCGGTTCGTCGTGCTCGAAGTAGTCGCGGAATTTCGCGCCTTCTTCCTCTTTGCCTGCCACGACGCGGGCGCTGATCACCGCTTCCTGCTTGAGGAAGGTGCGCAGTTTTTCCAGCAACGATGCGTCTTCGGCGAAACGCTCCATCAGGATGTATTTGGCGCCTTCGAGCACGGCCTTGACGTCCGCAAAGCCTTTTTCAGCGTCGACGAAACGTGCCGCTTCCGCGTCAGGCGTCAGGCTCGGGTCATTGAACAGGCCGTCGGCCAGCTCACCCAGACCCGCTTCCAGCGCGATCTGGCCTTTGGTGCGACGTTTCTGTTTGTAAGGCAGGTAAAGGTCTTCAAGGCGGGTCTTGGTGTCGGCGAGCTTGATGTCGCGCGCCAGCTCCGGGGTCAGCTTGCCTTGCTCTTCGATGCTGGCGAGGATCGCGCCGCGGCGTTCTTCGAGTTCGCGCAGATAGCGCAGGCGCTCTTCCAGATGACGCAGCTGCGTGTCATCGAGGCTGCCAGTCACTTCTTTACGGTAGCGAGCGATGAAGGGCACGGTAGAGCCTTCATCCAGCAACGCGACGGCCGCTTCGACCTGTTGCGGGCGCACGCCCAGTTCTTCGGCGATGCGGCTGTTGATACTGTCCATAAAACCACCTGGCAAATGTGTGTGCAAAAAAACCAGCTGCTGGCGAACCGCCTTGAGCGAGCGTTGCCTGACTTTGAGGGCGGCGCATTATACCCAGTGAGTTCCGATTAGGGGACCGCCCTGTCGGCTGCTGACTACGGGCGACACCGCTGGCCGTGTCTGCTGCAATGCGGCGAGGTAGAGCAGCAGTGGCGGCTCAGGAAAAATCTGCTAACAATGCACACGGTGCACATGGCAGCCGCTACGCCATAATGCGCGCCGAGACTAAAGGAGCATTCAATGAGCAGCACTGCACAAACGGCTGAAGGCGAGAAAATCCTCATCGTTGACGATGACCCGGGCCTTAGCAGCCTGTTAGAACGTTTTTTCACCAGCAAAGGCTATCGCGCCCGCGCCGTCGGTAACGTGGAGCAGATGGACCGCCTGCTGGCTCGCGAAGTTTTTCACCTCGTGGTGCTCGACCTGATGTTGCCTGGCGAAGACGGCCTGTCCGCCTGCCGCCGGTTGCGCGCCGCGAACAATCAGGTGCCGATCATCATGTTGACCGCCAAGGGCGATGAGCTGAGCCGGATCAAGGGCCTGGAACTGGGGGCTGACGATTACCTGGCCAAACCGTTCAACCCTGACGAACTGATGGCGCGGGTCAAGGCGGTATTGCGTCGCCAGTCCACGCCGGTACCTGGCGCACCTGCCAGTGAAGATGAAACCGTCACCTTTGGTGAGTATGAGCTGTCGTTGGCGACCCGCGAGCTCAAGAAAGGCGATGAAGTCCACATGCTCACCACTGGCGAGTTTGCCGTCCTCAAGGCGCTGGTCATGCACGCCCGTGAACCGCTGACTCGCGACAAATTGATGAACCTGGCCCGTGGTCGTGAGTGGGACGCGCTCGAACGCTCGATCGACGTCCAGATCTCCCGTCTGCGCCGTCTGATCGAAGTGGACGCCGCTAAACCGCGTTACATCCAGACCGTCTGGGGCGTGGGCTATGTATTCGTGCCGGACGGTACCGGCAAGCAGTAACCGTCAGTCGGCAGATTGATACCGGGCGTGTCGCTTGCACACATCCGCTAGCCAGCCATCTCGACGCCTTTCAAAAGAAGGCTCTGAGGTGGCTGGTTTTGTTGTCTGGTGCATTCCGCGAACTCCCGCGAGCCTGGCTCGCTTCTGCAAAGTGTGTAGCTGTTGTCATGAAAACACCGCTCTGGTTCCCGCAAAGCTTCTTCTCCCGCACCTTGTGGCTGGTGCTTATCGTGGTGCTGTTCTCCAAGGCGCTGACGCTGGTTTATCTGCTGATGAACGAAGACGTGCTGGTGGATCGTCAGTACAGCCATGGTGTTGCCTTGACGTTGCGTGCGTACTGGGCGGCTGATGAAAGTGACAGACAGACCATTGCCGATGCAGCAGGGCTGATACGCGTGGTGGGCGGCGGGGTGCCTGAAGGAGAGCAGCACTGGCCGTACTCGGAAATCTATCAACGCCAGATGCAAGCGGAATTGGGCGCCGATACCGAAGTCCGTTTGCGCGTTCACGCGCCTCCAGCCCTGTGGGTTCGTGCCCCCAGCCTTGGCGATGGCTGGTTGAAGGTTCCGCTGTACCCCCACCCGCTACGAGGCCAGAAAATCTGGAGTGTGCTGGGCTGGTTCCTTGCCATAGGCCTGCTGTCCACAGCCTCGGCGTGGATTTTCGTCAGTCAGTTGAACCGACCACTCAAGCGGCTGGTGTTCGCCGCTCGCCAGTTGGGCCAGGGCCGCAGTGTACGCCTGCCAGTGGGGGATACGCCGAGTGAAATGACCGAGGTGTACCGCGCCTTCAACCAAATGGCTGAAGACGTCGAGCAGGCCGGGCAGGAACGCGAGTTGATGTTGGCCGGTGTCTCTCACGACCTTCGCACGCCGCTGACCCGATTGCGCCTGTCATTGGAGCTGATGCCGCGTGACAATGAATTCATGGACGGCATGGTGCGCGACATAGAGGATATGGACGCCATTCTCGATCAGTTCCTTGCATTCATCCGAGATGGTCGCGATGAAGAGGTCGAAGAAGTCGATCTGGTCGAGCTGATTCGCGAAGTGGTCGCCCCCTATAACAGCCCGACCGAACAGGTCCGCACACGACTGGAATCCATCCCGCCCTTCCCACTGCGACGGGTGTCGATGAAGCGCTTGCTGAATAACCTCATCGGCAACGCCATGCATCACGCGGGAGACAGTGTCGAAGTCGCAGCCTATGTCTCGGGTGACAGTGGTGCACCTTATGTGGTCCTGAGCGTGCTGGATCGGGGCATGGGCATCGACCCTTCCGAACTGGACGGTATTTTCAATCCTTTCACTCGTGGCGATCGGGCGAGAGGTGGAAAGGGAACGGGCTTGGGGCTGGCCATCGTAAAGCGCATTGCCGCCATGCATGGGGGCAATGTCGAACTGCGTAATCGCTCGGGAGGTGGACTTGAGGCTCGGGTGAGGCTGCCGTTAGGGCTGATGTTGCCGAGGGATGCGGTTTGAAAAACGATTTGCCGCTGCAGGAGCGCGCCCAGACCAAGCGAGCTCCTGCAAGGCAGAGTGGCCGGTTATCCCTTGCCCTTGGTCCGCGTCATATGCGGCCCGCCGTTTTTCTCGATGTACTGAATGATCATCCCTGCCACGTCTTTGCCGGTGGTGGTTTCGATACCTTCCAGGCCGGGCGATGAGTTCACTTCCATGACCAGTGGGCCATGGTTGGAGCGCAGGATATCGACGCCTGCGACGCTGAGGCCCATGACCTTGGCGGCGCGAATAGCGGTCATGCGCTCTTCGGGGGTGATCTTGATCAGGCTCGCAGTGCCGCCTCGGTGAAGGTTGGAGCGAAACTCGCCGGGCTTGGCCTGACGCATCATGGACGCGATCACCTTGTCACCCACCACGAAGCAGCGAATATCCGCACCGCCCGCCTCCTTGATGTACTCCTGCACCATGATGTCCTGCTTGAGCCCCATGAATGCCTCGATCACGGACTCTGCCGCCGTTGCGGTCTCGCACAGCACAACGCCAATCCCCTGAGTGCCCTCCAGCACCTTGATCACCAGCGGGGCGCCGTTGACCATCTGGATCAGGTCGGGAATGTCGTCGGGGGAGTGAGCAAAACCTGTCACGGGCAGGCCGATGCCGCGCCGGGAAAGCAGTTGAAGCGAGCGCAGTTTGTCGCGAGAGCGCGCGATGGCCACGGACTCGTTGAGCGGGAATACGCCCATCATCTCGAACTGACGCAATACGGCGCAGCCGTAGAACGTGACCGAAGCGCCGATGCGCGGGATGACCGCATCGAAGCCTTCCAGCGGTTTGCCTCGGTAGTGAATCTGCGGCTTATGACTGGCAATGTTCATATAGGCGCGCAGGGTATCGATCACTACGACCTCATGGCCACGCTGGGTACCGGCTTCGACCAGACGACGAGTTGAATACAGACGCGGGTTTCGCGAAAGCACAGCGATCTTCATGCAACACCTGTGGCAGAGGGATTTGAAGCCGGAAAGGTCGGCTTGTCCTGAACATAAGTAACACCCGGATTAACTACCAACTGGCCGTCGATCAAGGCTTTGGAACCCAACAGCAGCCTATAGCGCATGGCCTTGCGGCAGGCGAGGGTGAATTCCACCGGCCAGACCCGGTCGCCCAGCGCCATCGTCGTGCGAATGACGTAACGCACCTGGGCCTGTCCGTTGGAACTTTTGATGGTCTTCATCGCCACCAGTTGCGCTTCGCAACGGCGATGGCGCAATTGCACGACGGTGCCCAGGTGTGCGTTGAAACGCACCCACTGTTCACCGTCGCGTTCAAAAGGTTCGATTTCCGTGGCGTGCAGGCTGGAGGTGCTGGCGCCTGTATCGATCTTGGCGCGCAGACCTGCCACACCCAGACTGGGCAGTGCCACCCATTCGCGAAGGCCGATGACTGTGAGATGGTCGAATGTTTTCAAAGCGATCCCGTACGTTTGCGCGTTCTGCCCACGATAGCCTGACGAGCATGAGTGTGCATGCCCTCTTCTGTGTGCAGAGGATTCTAACCAAGGCTGATGATTACTGTGTGCCCAGCGTTGCGTGCTTCGTTTGGAGTAGTACAGTTCTGACTATCACGTAATTGAGGAATTCAGATGACACAAAAGTCAGACGAGGACGACAAGGTTCGTCTGGACAAGTGGCTTTGGGCTGCACGCTTCTTCAAAACCCGTGCGCTGGCGAAGGCTGCTATCGAAAGCGGTAAGGTTCATTGTCGGGGAGAGCGCTGCAAACCGGGCAAGGAGCCGCGGGTAGGGGATACGTTCGAGATTCGCACCGGATTCGACGATAGAACGGTGGTGGTTACTGCCCTGTCCATCGTGCGTCGCGGTGCTCCGGAGGCTCAGTTGCTTTACAGCGAAACCCCGGAGAGCCTGGCCAAACGTGAGCAGGCCGCGCAAATGCGCAAGGCCGGAAGTCTGGGGGTGACAACGGACGGCAAGCCGAACAAGAAGCAGCGTCGGCAACTGTTTCAGTTTCGCTCGGGTGATGATTGAGGGGGATGTAATACCTGTGGGAGATTCTATGTTGCCCGGTCAAACGCCTTCGCCACCCAGTTGGCTCCCACGGGGATCGCGTCGAACTCAAATCTCGTTATCGACGCTGAACCTGTGAGCGAATTCATTCGCGATAGCGTCGGCACATGCGGCATCTACTTCGCCTGACACGCCGTATCGCGAATGGATTCCGCCCCACAGAAGTGTGTCGCCCGTGATCGGCTTACGCGCGAGCGTCCGTCTTCATGATGCTCAGGCAGCGGAACAACGGAAGCTTGCCGAAGACGTTGAAAATGGGCGCAGTGGCCCGCATCAAGAGTCGTGTGGCGTGAGCGGCAAACGGGGTGTAGCAGCTCCAGGCCAGCGCCAGCAGGGCGATCATTACGCCGCCGATGTAATCGTCCTGCCCCCAGTGAGCGCCCGCGACCAGGCGCGGCATCATGAACAGGAAAGCCAGGACCCAAATCACGACACGTTGGCCAGCGGTGCGGCTGTAAACGGTCATGAACATCGCCCAGATCAACAACACAGAGGCGTGGTCACCGGGGAAGCTTTGGCTCGAACGGTCCTTGAGCTGCCATTTGTCTTCCAGCGTAGGGAAAATCTCGCTGAGTTTGATGGCGTCCGGGATCACCATCGATGCGCTGTCGTGTTGCAGTGAGGTGTGATCGATGATCTTGGAAAACACCGTGCGAATGATCAGCAGAAGAATCAGCGTGAGCACGAAGCCGATCAGGGCCGCGCGGGTTTGTACCGTTTTGAATACCCAGTCGCCCTTGATGAGCAACATCAACAGAATCAAGCCGACGACGATGTCGAACGGGCGCATACTGGCGATTGTCCAGGTCCATAGCCAGGCTTTGTTCTGGGTCAGTGGCTGATTCAGCAGGTGGAAAAGCCACTCGTCGAATTGGGTGAAGGCTGCGTGGCCCGTCGGCCAAATCCACACCAGAAGTAGCGCAAGCGCTACTAGATTACACAGCAGGAATTTTTTGGCGTTCCACTTGGGTTGGAACAGCGCTGGATAGTCCATAAAATGCCCCCATCGGCATGACAGTGCACCCAAGGGTGCTAAACCGCGTTTTATAAGCGGTCGTCATCACTTTGTCATCATTTCAGATACCAATTTCATATGCATGATTTCCCGGATACCGATAACACCCAGCGCTTCATGTTCGACGACAGCGACGTTCGCGGCGAGTTGGCCTCGCTGGAACGCAGCTACGCCGAAGTGCTGGCCAAGCACCCCTACCCGGAGCCTGTAGCACAACTGCTCGGCGAAATGCTGTCGGCGGCAGCGCTGCTGGTGGGCACGTTGAAGTTCGACGGACTGCTCGTGTTGCAGGCGCGGTCTCAGGGACCTGTCTCGCTGCTGATGGTCGAATGCTCCAGCGAGCGCGAGCTGCGCGGCATCGCCCGTTACGATGAGAGCCTGATCCAGCCAGGCGCGACGCTTCAGGACCTGATGCCCGACGGTACGCTGGTGATCAACATCGATCCACGGCATGGCAAGCGTTATCAGAGCATCGTCGATCTGGAGGGCGAGAACCTGTCGCGTTGCCTGTCTGATTATTTCGTTCAGTCCGAGCAACTGCCGACCGAATTCTGGCTATATGCCGATGGAAAACGGGCGCGGGGGTTTCTGCTTCAGCAGCTGCCGCCTGAGCGCCTGAAAGATGAAGACGAGCGCAAGGCCAGTTGGCAGCATGTTCGAGCGCTCGCCAACACCTTGACCGCCGAGGAACTGTTGAGCCTGGATAACGAGACGGTGTTGCATCGTCTTTTCCACGAAGATGCCGTGCGCATGTTCGATGTTCAGCCGTTGGTCTTCCGTTGCAGCTGTTCTCGCGAACGTTCCGCCAATGCTCTCGTCAGTCTTGGCGTGGAAGATGCACAGCAATTGGTGGCCGAGCACAGCGGTACCGTCGAGATCGATTGCCAGTTCTGCAATCAGCGCTACCTTTTCGACGCCACCGATGTAGCGCAGCTGTTCGCCGGTGGCGGGGTCGATACCCCTTCAGATACTCGCCATTGATGTAGTGCGGGCGCCGGGCTGAATGGTTTCCGCCCGGCGGGCTTGGCTTCTCTTTATGTAGTTCTGACCGGAGGCCCCTACCTTTTTTGGGCTTTTCTGGCATAATCCGGCCACTTTTTAGCTGTAGTAGTTTGGGTTTTTCTACTACAAAACGTTTGGAGCACTCGGCCAGCGGGCCGACGGGGAATCTCATGACGCAAGCCAATAACGCCGTTCACACCGATCTCAGTGTCGACGAACTGGTTAAAGAAGCCCTCAAACGCGAAGAAGGCGTACTGTCCGACACCGGCGCTCTGGTTGTTGAAACCGGTCATCGTACGGGTCGTTCGCCAGTCGACCGTTTCATCGTTGACGAACCCAGCACCACGGCAGCCATCGCCTGGGGTCCGATCAACCGCAAATTCCCTGCTGATAAATTCGATGCCCTGTGGGCGCGTGTCGAGGCGTTCAACAACGCTCAGGAACACTTCGTTTCCCACGTGCACGTAGGTGCGGCGGCTGACCACTACCTAGCCGTCAAGATGACCACTCAGACTGCCTGGCAGAACCTGTTCGGTCGTTGCCTGTTCATCAACCCTGCCCAGTACAACCCGGCAGGTCGTCAAGAGTGGCAAGTGCTGAACGTTGCCAACTTCGAGTGCGTACCTGAGCGTGACGGCACCAACTCCGACGGTTGCGTGATCATCAACTTCGCTCAGAAGAAAGTTCTGATCGCGGGCATGCGCTATGCCGGCGAGATGAAAAAAGCCATGTTCTCGGTGCAGAACTTCCTGCTGCCAGCCGCTGACGTGCTGCCGATGCACTGCGCAGCCAACATCGGCGAAGAAGGCGACGTGACCCTGTTCTTCGGTCTGTCGGGCACCGGTAAGACCACCCTGTCCGCCGACGAAAGCCGTTACCTGATCGGTGACGACGAGCACGGTTGGGGCGAAGGCGTGGTGTTCAACATCGAAGGCGGTTGCTATGCCAAGTGCATCGATCTGTCCGAGAAGAACGAGCCGGTCATCTGGAAAGCCATCAAGCACGGCGCAGTACTGGAAAACGTGGTTCTGGATGCCAACAAGCACGCCGACTACGCCGACAGCAGCCTGACCCAGAACAGTCGCGCAGCCTACCCGTTGGAGCACGTTGAAAAACGCTCCGAGAAAAACCTCGGTGGCGAGCCAAACGCCGTGATCTTCCTAACCTGCGACCTGACCGGTGTTCTGCCACCTGTTTCGATCCTCAGCGAAGAACAAGCGGCTTACCACTTCCTGTCGGGTTACACCGCGCTGGTCGGTTCGACCGAAATGGGTTCGGGCGCTGGCATCAAGTCGACCTTCTCCACCTGCTTCGGCGCGCCATTCTTCCCGCGTCCGGCTGGCGAGTACGCTGAGCTGCTGATCAAACGTATCCGTGGCTTCGGCTCGAAAGTGTACCTGGTCAACACCGGCTGGACCGGTGGCGGCTACGGCGTCGGCAAACGCTTCAACATCCCGACGACTCGCGGCGTCATCGCAGCCATCCAAAGCGGCGCGCTGATCGGTGCTGAAACCGAGCACTTGGACACCGTCAACCTGGACGTTCCAAAAGTCGTTCCGGGCGTCGACACTGCACTGCTCAACCCACGCAACACCTGGGCTGACAAAGCGGCCTACGATGAAGCGGCCAAGGCACTTGCGGGCTTGTTCATCGAGAACTTCAAAAAGTTTGAAGTCAGCGACGCGATCAAGGCGGCGGGTCCGAAGCTGTAACGTCATATTTTCCTGAACAGAAAACCGCTCTCAAACAGATTGTGTGAACACCAGGCAATCTGTAAGGGCGGCTTAGCAAAATGCCTCGTATCGGAAGATACGGGGCATTTTTCGTTTGTCCGGCTTTACCGTACAGCCGGCCTCATCGCTGGCACGTGAGCCCGCCCTCGGTCGTTCCGAGAGCAGGCGGTCGTACATGAATTCGGTGTGTTACTGGACCGAGTAATTCACTCCAGGTCGGGGTAACTCATTGTGGGCAGGTGCAGGAGAACCAGGATATGCCCCACTCAATCAATTGTGTTTAATATCGCTTTCGGTGCTGCTTAAATGTGCTTGTAATCCGTTGCCTTTTTTGCAATAGGAGCAGACAAGCCTGCGTCCGGCTTCAAGTTCAAGCCGCCGACTAATGAAAACTTAATGCTCTTTTTTCCCCAGTGTACAAAGCGGCAGCTTCCACTTTGTTCTACGATGAGGGTGTATGAGTGTTTGCGCATTGCAATAAACGCCTCGTTATTACTGGCAACAGACTTCAAGTACTCATCAATCTTTGTGCTGGGCAATTTCAACATGTTGTTAAGTTTCGCCCCCCAACGGGTCAGGCACTGTTCGGCATAGTGTCGTACGATAAGGCCCGGTTCAATGAATGCTTTCTTTCCGTTGGCACCGTCTACTGCCGCATTTCCTACGAGTGTCGCGTGACGGCCAGCCATGGGATAAACGTGCACTGCAGTACCAGGCGCTGTTTGTGGGATTACGCAGGCAAACCCTTTGGAGCGCTCGTCCCTTGCATAAAAAGCCACGTATTCCTTCACATTCTCGCCGAGGGAGATACGGTGTTTTTGAATATTCAGCACACCCGGTACCGGGTCGATCGCAAAGATGTTCACTTTAACGTGTTTGAGTGCCGGGTCGGCCAACATGGCATTGGCCAGCATGTGACAACTGATCCCGCCCCGGCTCCAGCCCACGATATTCACGGTGTCCGGGATAGGTTGGCCTTTACGGCGCATTTTGATGATCTGTTCCTGCAACGCTTGAGGCGTGACTTTTCGGGTCCCGTAGTCGTAGGTGCGCCATAGCCATGAGCCGGTGGTTTCCAAATCTTGGATAGGCACCCCGTTTTTCTTCAGGCGCTCGTATTCCTGTTGAGTCAGTACTTTGCGTTGCCAGGTAGTGTGGCCTTTGATGACGTTCACTGCATGTTTAACGTTCTCTTCCCAGCCACTCCCAAATAATGTGCCACTCATTCCATAACCGCCGGGTGCGGTGAATAACTCATCGGCTTGTAAGTTACCGCTGCCTGGGCCGTCTACCACAATCCAGTCAGCGAACTCGTACGTTGCCATTTGAGAGGCCAGTCTGGAGACCAGCTCTCCATCCCAATAACTGTTGTTGAGGGTGTCATGCTTATTGGAGCCGGTGCCGCAGAAAAATACTGTAAATACACTCATTGCTTATTACCTTGTTGGTTGATAGGTAACTCACAACGTATAGGTGATCACGTGTTTGGTAAAATTTGGTATGTTGCTTGATGTTAAAGCACTTACCCATTACCTGATTTAATATGTGCGTATTCATGGGCTAGCGTCTTTTAGGGGCGATAAGATCGTGCCGCTTCGCAGTACTTTTCCTGTGCCAGCTTGTTTTTTTCGTCCTTGTTTTTGGCGAGGCGCTTGGTCCAGTCGCTGCACATGTCTTTGAAGAACGGTTCGGCTGCACGTCGGCATTCGCGGTACTCGACGCTTTCACCTTTAAAGTTCATGCACACGCTGCTGTTGTCGATGTGGTTGTTGTAGGTGCGATACCGTGCTTCGTAACGGTTACGCCCGTCGATTTCCCGGATGAATACACTTGCCACATCGTAGTGGCGGAATTCGGGCTTGGTTTTGGCCGCAGCCGACTTGTACTGCGCCATGTACTGATCAGAAACCATGCCTTGTGGACGAGGGGCGTTGTAGTCGGTGGGCTGTGCATCGCCGAAGCGACAATTGATCACGTCGCGATCAATGACGTTGCCACCCTTGATGCAGTCGTCCAGCGGCTTGGTTGGCACGGGCTGGCTGTTGTCGAGTTTGGGGGCAACATAGACAACCTGTTCCACAGTACGGATTTCAGGCGTGGTGGCAGCCGGTGCAGGTTCTTCGTTGATCTCTGCCGGCGGTGGCGGGGCGATGGTGATTTGAGCGGGCTTGGGCGTATGAAACATCTAAGCGACGAGGTAGATAATCGCAACGAGCAGTGCCAGACAGATACCAATACTGCTGAGCGGCCAGGCACCTTGGGAGGGGGCGGCTTTTCGTTTTGCGGGATGAGAACCGAGTACGACATCGAACTGGTCAGGTGTCAGACGCTGCATGACAATCTGCCCGTCGTCCTTGGGCGGTTGCGTGTGTGGCATTGCCTCTCCTTGGCGTGTTGCGGATTTCGCGTATTTCAGCGGCTGCGCAGTCCGCGATCTGAAACATTAGTAAATGGTGCGGCGAGGTTAAACGGCGCGATGTTCTTTTGCTAGTAGTGCGTAGCGACGAGGTATCAGCTTTGTATCCTGCTCGGAATTTTTGTAACGCTTGGGCTGTGTCTCGGCGAGCATGGTCGCGTTAAGGTCGGCACTTTCGCGAACTCCCACGCAGGGGTAGCTTATGCATCAAATCCTCAAACAGGTCTTTGGGTATCGGCAGTTTCGTCCCGGACAAGAGGCTGCAATTGGCGCAATTCTGGCTGGGCGTTCGGCCGCAGCGATTTTCCCAACGGGATCGGGTAAGTCCCTTTGCTATCAACTTCCGGCGTTGTTACTGCCTCACCTCACACTGGTGGTTTCGCCTCTGTTGGCGCTGATTCAGGATCAACTGGCGTTCTTGCAACGCCATGGCATTGCGGCAGCCAGTATCGATTCAGCGCAGAATCGCGATGAGGTGGCCAGTGTCATGGCTCGCGCCCGATCAGGCGAGCTCAAGATTTTGATGATTTCGGTTGAGCGACTGAAGAACGAACGCTTCCGGCATTTCATCTCACAGGTGCCCATTTCGTTGTTGGTGGTGGATGAGGCGCACTGTATCTCTGAGTGGGGCCACAACTTCAGGCCGGATTACCTCAAGCTCCCGGACTACCAGCGGGAGTTTCGTATCCCACAGGTATTGCTGCTGACGGCCACGGCCACCACGGGTGTCATACGTGACATGCAGGGCAAATTCGCTATCGCAGCCGATGATGTGGTGACAACCGGGTTTTACCGACCCAATCTCACGTTATGCGTCGAACCTACGCCGGGTCATGACAAACGCGGGCGCCTCTTGCGATGGCTAAAGGAGCGCGCCGGTCAGCCGAGCATCGTCTATGTCACCCTCCAGAAAACCGCTGAGTTTGTTGCGGCACACTTGGCGCAGAACGGCTTGCCTGCGCAGGCTTATCACGCCGGTTTGCCCCACGATACCCGCGAGTCAATCCAGCGCCAGTTCATGGACGGACGGCTGAATTGCATCGTGGCGACCATCGCGTTCGGCATGGGCATCGACAAAAGCGACATTCGTAATGTGGTGCATTTCGATCTGCCCAAATCCATCGAGAACTACAGCCAGGAGATTGGCCGGGCGGGGCGTGACGGCGCCGTTTCCCAGTGCTTGGTGTTGGCCAATCGGGATAACCTCAACGTGTTGGAAAATTTCGTTTATGGCGACACGCCCGAGCGCGAGGGCATTCGGAGGGTGCTGGAGGATGTGCTCAATGCACGCCATGACGGGCAGTGGGAGTTTTTGCTGACGCCGCTTTCGGAGATGAGCAACATCCGCCAACTGCCACTCAAGACCCTCTTGGTGCAGCTGGAACTGCGCGGAATCATTGCGCCGCGGTACTCATATTTTGCTGAATACCGTTTTAAGTATTTGATCGAACCGGAGGCGCTCGTTGAGCACTTTCAGGGCGAGCGGCGGCAGTTCGTTCAGGCGCTTGTCGAGACATCAAGCCGGGCGCGGACCTGGGCGACGGTGAGTTTTGACGCGATGTATCAACGATATCAGGCCGAGCGCTCACGGGTGATAACAGCCTTGGACTTCTTTCAAGAGAAAGGCTGGATCGAACTGTAGAGCAAGCAGATGACAGAGGTCTACAGTGTGTTGATCACGGACTTCGATGCGCAGGCTTTGAGCGAAGAATTGCACGCGTATTTCACGCAGCACGAAACGGCTGAGATAGCACGTATTCATGCCATGCTTGATCTGTTTGCCAGCGACCAATGCCTGAGCGATCGGCTGGCAAATTACTTCGACGATGACCAGGCGCCCGAGCGGTGCGGACACTGTTCGGTGTGCGCGGGCCAAGCGGCCGTTCTTCCTGCTACGCCAGCATTGACCCCGTTTGATCAACAGGACTTCGGTGGACTGTGTGATCCGTTCATCAGCAAGCATTTGGAAACATGCGGGTATCCGCCCAGTGCGGAGTGTCTGACCCGGTTTCTTTGCGGGATCAGTGTGCCGTTGTTTGCCAAGCTCAAGGCCAAGGCACTCAGTGGCTTTGCAGCGTTGGAGAATTATCCCTATGCGCAGGTCAGGGAATGGGCGCACGGCAGGTGCCCCTAGGTGTGACTCGCGTGCCGTCAAATGCAGCCCGACCGATAAGGAAAAAGAATGAGCGAAACCCCGCAGCGCTCCGACTACCGTCACTTCCAGCCCATCACCACCCGCTGGCACGACAACGATATCTACGGTCATGTGAACAACGTGACCTATTACAGCTTTTTCGACAGCGCGGTGAACAGCTACCTGATCGAGCGTGGAGGGCTGGATATTCACGATGGCGACGTGGTGGGCTTTGTGGTGAGTTCCTCGTGCGACTACTTTGCCTCGATCGCCTATCCCGATGTGATTGAGGTGGGCTTACGAGTCGGCAAGTTGGGTAACAGTTCGGTCCAGTACGAATTGGCGGTGTTCAGAACAGGGGAAGAAGAGGCGTGTGCGGCCGGGCGCTTTGTGCATGTGTTTGTGGATCGTGCATCGAACCAGCCAGTGCCGATCCCCGCGCCGTTACGCGAGGCCATGGAAGTGTTGATGGTTTGAAATGACAACCGGCCGCGTAGGAAGCGGCCGGTATCGGTGTGAGCTGTAGCTCAGCGATGGCGCCAGCCGCGATGACGGCCATGATCGTAATGACGATGACGGCGGTCGTGATCGTAGTGGCGACGGTCGCCACGGTAGCCGCGACGATCGTCATCATGGCGGCTCTGCTCGCCCATGTAGTTGCCCAGCGCGCCACCGGCACCGCCACCTGCGGCTGCGCCGATCAGGCTACCGGTGCTACCACCGACGCTGCGGCCAATCACGTTGCCGCCTGCTGCGCCAAGGCCACCGCCAATCGCGGCTTCAGTGCGGTTGTGGCGGTTGGCGCCGACTGCGCCACCGGCTGCGCCGCCCAGACCTGCGCCGATGGCCGATCCGGTGCTGCCGCCAATCTGCTGGCCAACGACCGAACCCAGTACCCCACCCAATGCGCCACCCACACCGGCATTCAGGTTATCGCCCGCAGAGGCAAACCCGGTGGCCAGGGAGAGAGACAACAGCAGAATCGAGGAATACTTCATGTAAGGATGCTCGTAGGGATGACGACGCGATCCTGCAATCATGAATAATTTGTCACAATCGAAATCCGACGAATAACACGATTTGTATACAAATAGATAAGTTATTGTTTTTAGGCGGGAACTTAAGGCTTTTTGGTGAGTCCTAGACTACTTCACACAGGCTCGAATCAAGCGATTCGGGCCTTTTTTGTGGGTCAAAACCTGCGAGTGGGGATCGTCTGTGGGAGCGAGTTCATTCGCGATTGGCCGGTACATCCGACCCATATTTGTCGGATGTACGATCGAATCGCGAATGAATTCGCTCCCACAGGGTTTGCTGAGATTTTTAAATAATCCGCGCCACTTCGCTATGCCGCTCCAGTTTGATCGCCACAAACTTCGATGTTGGCGTGTGGCTGCCATCGCCCACGCTTTCCAGCGGCACCAGCGGGTTGACCTCTGGGTAGTAAGCAGCGGCCTGCCCGGCAGGAATGTCGAATGGCAGCAGCGTGAAGCCTTTGACGCGGCGCACCACATCGTCGCCCCAGATCGACACGATATCGGCTTTCTGGCCCGGTACGAAGCCCAGGCGCACGATGTCGGCCTCGTTGAGGAACATCACGTCACGCTGGCCTTTCACGCCACGATAACGGTCATCCAAGCCATAGATCGTGGTGTTGTACTGATCGTGAGAGCGCATCGATTGCATGATCAGGTCCGGCACGATGCCTGTTCCGCGAATGCTTTCGTGGATCAAGTCCTGTGGCAACTGGTTCGATTTGAAGTTGGCGCGCGCGCTCGGCGTGTTCCACTTGCGCGAACCGGCGGTGCTGCCCAGATAGAAACCGCCCGGGTTTTTAACCTTCTCGTTGAAGTCCTTGAACGCCGGAATGGTGTCGGCGATCAGGTCACGAATCCGGTCGTAGTCTTCGACTAGCCACAGCCAATCCACCGGCTGCTTGCCCACGGTGGCGTTGGCGATACCCGCAAGAATCGCAGGCTCGGAACGCATGTGAGGCGACAGCGGTTTCAACTGGCCGTTGGATGCGTGAACCATGCTGAACGAGTCTTCCACGGTAACGGCCTGCGGGCCTTCTGCCTGGATGTCGATGTCTGTACGACCGAAGCACGGCAGGATCAGCGCTTCTTTGCCATGGGTCAGGTGGCTGCGATTGAGCTTGGTGCTGATCTGTACAGTCAGGTCGCAGTTGCGCAGGGCCTGGAAGGTGCGTGGGCTGTCCGGGGTCGCCTGAGCGAAGTTGCCACCCAGACCGATGAAGACTTTCGAGCGGCCTTCGAGCATCGCGTGAATGGCCTCAACCACGTTGTGGCCGTTTTCACGCGGGACTTTGAACTGGAAGCGTTTTTCCAGCGCATCGAGGAAGAACGCCGGTGGGCGCTCGTTGATGCCCATCGTGCGGTCGCCCTGCACGTTACTGTGGCCACGCACCGGGCACAGGCCTGCACCGGGCTTGCCGATGTTGCCGCGCAGCAGCATCAGATTGGCAACTTCCTGGATGGTTGGCACCGAATGACGATGCTGGGTGATGCCCATCGCCCAGCACATGATCACGTTCTTGCCCTTGGCGTACATGCGCGCGGAGCGTTCGATGTCGCTCAGTGGCAGGCCGGACTGCTCGACGATGAAATCCCAGGAGGTCTCGTCCACTTTTGCCAAATAGTCCAGCACGCCATGGGTGTGCTCGTTGATGAAGTCATGGTCGAACACGGCTGGTTCGCCTTTGGCTTGCGCCTCGCGCTCCCATTGCAGCAGGAATTTGGCCATGCCACGCAGCAGCGCCATGTCGCCGCCCAGTGCAGGGCGGAAGTAGGCGGTATTGGTCGGCTCGGAACCGTTGCTGAGCATTTCGATCGGGTGCTGCGGGTGCTGGAAGCGTTCCAGGCCGCGCTCTTTGAGTGGGTTGACGCAGACCACTTGGGCGCCGCGCTTCACGGCCTCACGCAGTGGCTCCAGCATGCGCGGGTGGTTGGTGCCGGGGTTTTGGCCCAGCACGAAAATCGCGTCGGCGTGCTCGAAATCGTGGAACGTCACGGTGCCTTTACCCACGCCCACGCTTTGCGAGAGCGCCACGCCACTGGCTTCGTGGCACATGTTCGAGCAGTCGGGGAAGTTGTTGGTGCCGTAGGCGCGCACAAACAGTTGATACAGGTACGCCGCCTCGTTGCTCGCCCGGCCCGAGGTGTAGAACTCGGCCATGTTCGGGCTTGGCAGGTTGTTCAGGTGCTTGGCGATCAGCGCGAACGCGTCGTCCCAGGCAATCGGTTTGTAGCGGTCGGTTTCAGCGTCGTACACCATCGGCTCGGTGATACGGCCCTGATATTCAAGCCAGTAGTCGCTCTGCTCCAGCAGCGAGCTGACGCTGTAACGGGCGAAGAAGGACGGATCAACGCGGCGCTTGGTGGCCTCCCAGTTGACTGCCTTGGCGCCGTTTTCACAGAACTTGACCATGCCGCTTTCGGGAGAATCGCCCCACGCGCAGCCAGGGCAGTCGAAGCCGCCGTTCTGGTTGGTCTTGAGCATCATGCGCAGGTTTTTCAACGCGTTGTCGCTGGTCAGCCAGGCTTGGGTCACGCTGATCAAGGCGCCCCATCCACCGGCCGGGCCTTTGTAGGGCTTGTAGCGCGGAACTGGGGTCTTGTCGGCTTGTTTGTGCATGCTCACGCTTTATTCTCCAAGGCAGGGCTGTAGACCCGCGGCGCACTGTGTTTAGGCAAATGAATGAGATTGAGGTTGTGGCGACGGGCCCATTGCAGCGCCAGGCCCGTAGGCGAGGACAGGCTGACGAGGGTTTGAATCCCGGCGCGCAGGACTTTCTGAATCAGTTCGAGGCTGCAACGGCTGGTGACGATGGCCAAGCCGCCCGTGGTCGGGATGTTCTGGCGGATCAACGCGCCGATCAGTTTGTCGAGGGCGTTGTGGCGACCGATGTCTTCACGACCCAGCAGCAGCTCGCCGTGATCGTTCATGAACATCGCGGCGTGCACCGCGCCGCAGTGCTGACCCAGCGGCTGGAAATCGTCCAGACGCTCGCGCAGCCCCTTGAGCCATTCGGCTGGCGGCAGCGGTGCGCCGGGCAACACGTTCAGTTCGGGCAAAGCCTGTTCCACGGCTTCGACGCCGCAAAGGCCGCAACCGCTGGTGCCCGCCAGTTGGCGACGTTGAGTTTTGAGGTTCCAGAAGGCGCGACTGGCGATTTCCACTTCAGCGGTTTGCGCCGAGCCGCAGCCACCGAGTTTGATGTCGTAGATTTCGTCCGGGGATTCGATAATGCCACTGCCGATGCTGAAACCGACGATGAAGTCTTCCAGATCGGTGGGTGTCACGAGCATCACGGCCTGGCTGATGCCGTTATAGGCAATGGCCAGCGCCACCTCTTCGGCGAGCACATTGGGCTCAGAGGTGTCGTGCTCAAGGTTCGAGTAGCTGTAAGACTGGCTTGCGGCAGGCGCGGGCAGTTGCTTTGCGGGCGCCGTGCTCTCCGTGCGCTTGGCATGCATCGGGACGTACCGGCAGAGTATTAAGGCTATAAGCCTAGGCTTCCCGTCGAATAACGTCTAATTGCTAGTACTGATGTCGTGATAGATGACGTCGATCAAGAGGGCTCGATCATTTTCTGGTACAGCCCGAAGCAAGCTTCTGCCAGCGCCGAGCGTGGCGCGGAGCGGCGCATGATCAGGCCCAGGCGCGCCAAGGTTTGTGCGTGTTCGATGGGTTGCAAACGCAGGTGCTCGGTCAGTGTTTCCAGGCCGCCATCCAGCGGCATGATCGCGCAGCAGAAGCCCCCGTGAACCGCTTGCAGCAGTTGGTGCACGGCGTCGGTCTGGATTAGCGGCTGGGGTTCAAGACCGCGACTGTGGAAGTTGTGATCGATGGACTGACGAAAATGCATGCCACTGGTGAGCATGCCCAAGGGCAATTCGATCATGCTTTCCCAGCTCAGCGGCTCGTCGCCGAAGCTGAAATGGCGCTGGTCGTAGATCAGGCCCATGCGGGTTTCGGCCAGTTCCAGCGAATCGAAACGGTCGGTGTCCAGACGCTCCAGATACGACACGCCCAAGTCCAGCCGGTTGCTCGCCAACTGGTCGAGAATCTGTTCAGAACTGAGGGAGGACAACTCGAAGCGCATGTTCGGATGAACGCTGTGCAGGCGTTGCAGCAACGGCAGTGGGTCGAAGTTCGACAGCGGGACCACGCCCAGCCTCAGTGTACCGACCAGATGTCCGCGACAGGCAGCGGCTTCGGCCTGCAATCCGTCGTAGGCGGCCAACACCGTGCGCGCCCAGGCCAACACGCGCTCACCGGGGGCTGTGAAGCCTTCGAAGCGCTGGCCACGATTGACCAGTGGCAGATCCAGTTCTTCTTCCAGGCTGCGCAAGCGCATGGAAAGGGTTGGTTGAGTGATGTGACAACGCGCAGCGGCCTGTCCGAAATGACGGGTTTCGTCGAGGGCAATCAGGAATTTCAGCTGTTTGATGTCCATTGTCACTCCGCAACGCACTGGGCTGGCTCGGGGATTCTAACGCGGCAGGATGTCGCATGGGGTGTTCAGTTGGACTCAGATCCTGTGGGAGCCGGCTTGCTGGCGAATGCGGTGGATCAGTTACGGATAAGTGGACTGACACTCCGTATTCGCCAGCAAGCCGGCTCCCACAGCCTTCGCCAGATTCAAAAGCATACGTCTGGCGTTACGCTCAAAGCCCTTTGATGAGTGCTCTGTAATCCTCGACCGCGGCGAATTCTTCGGTGTCCTTCGGCCCCTTTTTGCTGTCCGGTTCGCGTACGGCCAGCAGGTGTTTCACGCCATAACGCCCGGCGCTGCGCAGGATCGGCAAAGTGTCGTCGATGAACAGGCTGCGCGCCGGATCAAACTGGATATCGGCCTGGAGGGCATCCCAGAACTGCGGATTTTCCTTGGGGTAGCCGTAGTCGTGGGAACTGATCAGGCGCTCGAAATACGGCGCGAGCTGCAACCGCTCCATCTTTAACGACAGCGAATCGCGGTGGGCGTTGGTGATCATGATTACGCGCTTGCCCGCACGTTGGAGAGCGGCCAGAAAGGTTTCGGCATCGGGTCGTAAGGCAATCAGGTGGGCTATTTCGACTTTCAGGTCTTTCACCGACAGCTTCAGTTCGGCGCTCCAGAAGTCGGTGCAGTACCAGTTCAGCGTTCCAGCGTTCTTTTCGAACAGCGGCATCAGCTCCAATTGCGCCATGGCCACGCTCACACCGTGCAATTCGGCGTAGCGCTGCGGCAGGTAATCCAGCCAGAAATGGTTGTCAAAATACAGGTCGAGCAGCGTGCCGTCCATATCCAGCAGGACGGTGTCGATATCGCGCCAGGGCAAAGAAGGCATGGAGATCTCTCGGCAGTGAATAAATCGCTATGGCTATCGGCACAGACATTCAGAAAAGCCACGGTATAGTAACCCGTCTACGCCAAGGAGCTTGTCATGCGCCAGAAACCTACCGTTCTCGCCCGGGAAATCGTCGCGAGCAGCCGCCTTTTTCGTGTCGAGGAAGTGCAATTGCGCTTTTCCAACGGCGTCGAGCGTGTTTATGAGCGCTTGGTCGGACGTGGTAACGGGTATGGCGCGGTGATGATCGTGGCCATGCTGGACGCCGATCATGCGGTGCTGGTGGAAGAATATTGCGGTGGCACCGATGCCTACGAGCTTTCATTGCCCAAAGGTCTGGTCGAACCTGGCGAGGATGTGCTGGCTGCGGCCAACCGTGAACTCAAGGAAGAGGCTGGATTTGGCGCGCGCAACCTTGAACACCTGACGGAGCTGTCACTGTCGCCGGGTTACATGAGCCAGAAAATTCAGGTGGTGCTGGCAACTGATCTGTATGAAGAGCGTCTGGAAGGCGATGAGCCTGAGCCGATGCGTGTGGACAAGGTGAACCTGCGCGAGCTGTCGAGTCTGGCGCAACACCCTCAATTTTCTGAAGGTCGAGCGCTGGCGGCGTTGTATCTGGCGCGAGATCTTTTGACCCAACGCGGAGCCTTTCAGCCATGACCGGTGTGTTTGCAGATTTGCCTCATCCGTTGCTGGCGCCCGTCATTGCGCTGTGCCGCCAGGCGGGCAAGGTTATTCTTCCGTTCTGGCGCTCTGGCGTTGAAGTGACCTCCAAATCCGATAACTCGCCAGTCACTGCGGCGGATCTGGCCGCACACGAAGTGCTGGTCTCGGGCCTGAAAGCGCTGGACCCGAGCATTCATATTCTTTCCGAAGAAGACGCCAACATTCCGCTGAGCGAGCGCAGCCAGTGGCAACGCTGGTGGCTGGTGGATCCGCTGGATGGCACCAAAGAGTTCATTTCCGGCAGCGAGGAATTCACGGTCAATGTCGCGCTGATCGAAAACGGTCGCGTGGTATTCGGTGTGGTGTCGATGCCGACCAATGACCGTTGCTACTTCGGTGGTGCGGGATTGGGGGCGTGGCGCAGCGATGCTGTCGATCATATTCAGCCGATTAGCGCGCGTAACCAGCCTGGCGACGGTGAGCCGTTTACCGTGGTGGCCAGTCGTCGTCATTCCAGTCCGGAGCAAGAGGCGCTGCTGGCGGGGCTGTCCTCTGTCGTGGGCGAATTGAAACTGACCAACATTGGCAGCTCGTTGAAGTTCTGTTTATTGGCTGAGGGTTCGGCGGACTGCTACCCACGTCTGGCACCGACCTCTCAGTGGGACACCGCTGCGGCGCAAGGCGTGTTGGAAGGCGCGGGTGGCGTGGTGTTGAATCTGGCGGGCGAGACGTTCGATTACCCAGCCAGAGAGTCGCTGTTGAACGGGTTTTTCCTGGCGTTACCGGAGCAGGCGCCGTGGCGTGGGGCGTTGGTTGAGTTGGCGAAATCCCAGTCCTGAATGCGATTCTTGTGTGGGAGCCGCCTTGGTGGCGAAGGCTGTGCCAGGTAGATCTACGGAGACTGACACGGCGCATTCGCCACCAAGGCGGCTCCTACAGGTAAAGCGTTTACAGGAACCTTTACGCAGGCCGCAAAATGGCAGTGCGGTCAACGATGCAACACATACTGCCCGACAAACTCTACCGCCGCCTCTTCCGATCCTTCAGCCACAATCCGCGTATTCAACGCCAACCTCGCACGCCCGCGTCGCTGGTATAGCTTCACGAACTTGTCCCACGTTGCGTCATCTGGCGCATCGCAAATGGCCACGCCGTCGCGCTTAACCGGCAGTGGGTAGCTGATCTGGCCTTCCTGAATCACGATGTGTCCGTCGTCGATCCCCGCTTCTTTCAAGCGCAGATACAACCAGCCCCAGCCTGCTAATACGGCGCCGCAATACAAACTGCCGCCGAACAACGTGCTCTTGTGATTGATGTTTTGCGTCAACGGCAGGCGCAGGCGCAACTGATGGTCGCGCCAACTGATGACCTGCATCCCCATGTCTCGGGTCAGCGGAATGTCTTGGTGCAGCACGTGTTCGAGGTGTTGGGCAGTTGAGCCCGGATCATTCGTTGTCATCAGAACCGCCACCGCTGAAATTCAGGCCATGCTTGCGCAGTTTGTCGTGCAATGTCTTGCGAGGTACGCCCAGGGCTTCGGCCAGGCTGCGTACCGAGCTGTGCGGACGGGTCAGTTCGGCCGCGATCAGCGCGCGTTCGAAGGCTTCCACTTGATCACTCAAACCCCCGGTCGACGACGGCACGTGTTGCGGCGCCGCGCCTTCGAGTTCCAGCTCAAGTCCCAGCGCGAAGCGTTCAGCGGCGTTTTGCAGCTCGCGCACGTTGCCCGGCCAACTGTGGCGCAACAGCATCGCGCGATGCCCCGGTTGCAGTTCGCGACGGGATAAACCATGGCGCAGACTGGCAGCGTCGGCAAAATGCTGGAATAGCACCAAGGCGTCCTCGCCACGTTCGCGCAGCGGCGGGATGCGCAGCGGCGCGACGTTCAGGCGGTAATACAAGTCAGCTCGGAAGCGGCCTTGATCGGCCGCGTGGCGCAAGTCTTCCTTGGTCGCCGCGACGATGCGGATATCCAGCGGAATCTGCTGGTTGGCGCCCAGACGTTCGACCACACGCTCTTGCAGCAGACGCAGCAGTTTGACCTGCACGTCCATGCTCATGCTCTCGATTTCGTCGAGAAACAGCGTGCCGCCATTGGCGAATTCGAACTTGCCGATACGCCGTTTCTGCGCCCCGGTGAACGCGCCGGGTTCGTGACCAAACAGCTCACTCTCGACCACCGACTCGGCCAGCGCCCCGGCGTTGATTGCCACAAACGGACCATTACGACGGCTCGACAGATCATGCAGGGCGCGGGCGACCACTTCTTTGCCCGCCCCGGTTTCACCGAGGATCAACACATCGGCCTTGGTCGCGGCCAGCGCGCCAATCTGATCGCGCAGGCGCTGGATTGGCGCTGAAAGCCCTACCAGCCGGGCGCTCAACTGTTGGCGGTCGCTCAGTTCCATACGCAGGCTGCGGTTGTCCAGCACCAGCCGACGCAGCGCGAGTGCACGGCGAACGCTGTCGAGCAGTGCATCGCTGGCGAAGGGTTTTTCCAGAAAATCGTACGCCCCTGCGCGCATGGCCTGCACTGCCAGAGGGACATCGCCGTGGCCGGTGATCAGCAAGACAGGTAGCTCGGGATCCTGAGCGTGTAACTGATTCAATAGCTCCAGACCGTCGATGCCCGGCATGCGGATATCGCTGACAATCACCCCCGGCCAGTCACGTTCGATACGCGTGGGCAGGCCCTTGGCATCGCTCAGCGGCAGGATTTTCAGGCCAGCCAGATCCAGCGTCTGGCTCAGGGCCTGACGCAGATGCGGGTCGTCGTCGATCAGCACCACCTGAATGCGGCTGTCGATGGCGGTCTCCGTGGTCATGCAGATAGATCCTCCGGCGGTTGAAGACTGACTCCTGAAGCGGCTGTGCGCATGCGCAATGTCAGCAATGCGCCGCCTTCGGGATGGTTGGCGAACAGCAACTCTCCCCCCAGGGCGCGCATCAGGGTATCGCAGATCGCAAGGCCCAGCCCGAGGCCTTGCGTCCGGGTTTTGGTCGTGAAGAACGGCTCGCGCGCGTGCTCCAACGCCTCGCGGGAGAAGCCGGGGCCGTTGTCGCGAATGTACAGGTTGACGCCTTCGGCGTTGTGCTCGGCACTGATCCACAATTTGCGCGGCGGACCTTTTTCGGTCAGCGCATCCAGCGCGTTCGCCAGCAGATTGCCCAGCACCTGACGCAAACGGGTCTCACCTGCCTGCACCCAGAGGGTGGCATCCGGCATGTCACGAATCAGCTCGACGTCCATGGCGCGACGGCGTTTGGCGAGTAACGCCAGCGCATCGTCCAGCGCCGGTTGCAGGGCCACGCTTTCGGGGGCGTGGCGGTCGCGGCGGGCGAAGGCGCGCAGGTGCGCGATGATCGAGGCCATGCGCCCGGTCAACTCGCTGATCAGTTTGAGGTTGCCGCGCGCATCGTCGGTGCGCTGATGATCGAGGAGGATTTCGGCGTTTTCCGCGTAGCTGCGAATGGCGGCCAGCGGCTGGTTGAGTTCATGGCTGATGCTGGCCGACATCGTGCCCAGTGCTGACAGTTTGCCCGCCTGAACCAGCTCATCCTGCGCGCGAAACAGCTCTTGCTGTGCGTGTTCGCGCTCCAGCACTTCTTGGCGCAACCGCCTGTTCAACCCCTCAAGATCGCTGGTGCGCTCAACCACCCGCGCTTCCAGTTCGCGTCGTGCCTTACCTTCGAAGTGGATGCGATCCAGATAGTGTCGACGGCGCTGCATCATGATCCCCAGCAGCAGCATCAGCACCAGAAGCGTCGCGCCGCCAATGGCCACGACCGTGCGCACGGGCCGGGATACCAGCACTTTGGGCGCCAGAATGTTCACGCTCCAGCCGGTTTCGTCGATCTGTTGGGTCTGTGTCAGCCAGCCGTTTTCGTCGAGCTGCAAGGGTCTTGGGTCGCGGGTCGGATAGGGCTGGATCGCGACGATGGCCTGCTTTTCCTCTTCGCTGAGCGGGCGTGTGGCGCGGAATCGCCAGTTGGGATTCGAGGTCAGGATGACCACGCCGTTGTGGTCGGTCACCAGCAATTGTTCGGGTGTCTTGCCCCAGAGGGTTTCGGTCAGGTCCAGATCGACTTTGACCACCAGCACGCCGATCACGGTGTTGCCATCTCGTACCGCTGCCGCGAAGAAATAGCCGCGCTTGGCCGAGGTGGTGCCCAGTCCGAAGAACCGCCCCAGATTTCCGGCCATGGCGTTACTGAAATAGGGGCGAAACGCGAAGTTGCGGCCAACAAAGCTGTCGCGCTTGTCCCAGTTGGACGCGGCGAGGGTGTCGCCGTTGGGCGCCATCAGGTAGATGACTTCCGCCCCCGTCTGGCGAGCGGTGTTCATCAATAGCTGATTGGCCTGATCTTGAGTCTGTTTGTCCTGCGGGTTGGCCAGCATGGCGCGCAGTCCGGGCAGGTCACCAAGAATTTGCGGCAACACTTCGTAGCGATGGAGCGTGCCGAGCAGGTTGGCGACGTACAGGTCCAGCGTCTGGCGGTTCTGGCTCAGCAACTCGTTGCGATAGTAATGTTCGGCCAGACGTTCGAGCGGCCACAGCAGCGGCGCGAGGATCAGCGCCAGTAACGCGAGGCTGCGCCAGCGAGGGCGGGGGGGAAGGGAGGTGCTGTTCATCGTATGCGTACGCTGCCGATTTTTATGGTGCCTGCATCGACGTCTCGCAGATGAATTTGCTCCTACAGGTGTTATGCCTTTTCTGTGGGAGCGGATTCATCCGCGAACGATCGCGCAGCGGTCGCAATAGATTACACGCGATTGACCAATCGCTGCTGCGCCAGGCACTCCAGCATTGCGTCCCGCCAGTTTGGCTGGCTGACACCCCACTCCTGTTGCAGACGGCTGCAGTCCAGGCGTGAGTTAAGCGGGCGCTTTGCCGGCGTGGGGTAGGCGCTCGACGGGATGGGTTCGAGGGCCGCGCAAGGCTTGCCTGCTTTGATCAGTTCCTGACCAATCGCTTGCGCGAACCCGAACCACGAGGTCTCGCCCGACGCTGTCAGGTGATAGACGCCCCAAGCGCCGGGCTTGCCGTCACGCCAGCGTTCAATCAGTTCGCGCGTGCTCTGCGCAATCGTACCCGCCCAGGTTGGCGCGCCGATCTGATCAGCGACGACAGTGAGTTTTTCACGCTCTTGCAGCAGACGTTGCATGGTCAGCAGAAAATTGCGCCCCGTCAGTGAGTAGACCCAACTGGTGCGCAGGATCAGGTACTGACCGCCCACCTTGGCAATGGCTTGTTCGCCCGCCAGTTTGCTGCTGCCGTAAACGCCCAGCGGGTGGGGCGTATCGGACTCGTTCCACACGCCCTCTTTGCTGCCGTCGAAGACGTAATCAGTGGAGTAATGGATGAACGGAACGCCCAATGCCTTGGCTTCCTCGGCAAAAACGCCGGGGGCAGTCGCATTGATCGCGTACGCCAGATCCGGCTCGCTTTCGGCCTGATCCACCGCCGTGTGCGCAGCCGCGTTGATGATCAGATCAGGCTTGATCTCGCGCACCACGGCCCGAATCGATTCGGGCTGGCTCAGGTCGAGCTGTTCACGGCCCACGACGATCAACTCGCCCAGCCCGTTCAGGCATTGTTGCAGCGCCAACGAAACCTGGCCGTGCTGCCCGCTGATCAGAATCCGTAATGGCGAACTCACGGGAACAGATCCGCGTCTTTCAGGCTTTTCCCAACCTGATCCTTGGCCGACAGTCTGGGCGCTTCAGTCAGCCCCCAATCGATGGCCAGATCGGGATCGTCCCAGCGAATGCAGCGTTCGGCAGATGGGGTGTAGTAGTCGGTGGTTTTGTACAGAAACTCGGCGTAGTCGCTCAGCACCACGAAGCCGTGAGCAAACCCTGCGGGAATCCAGAGCTGGCGTGCGTTCGCCGCTGACAGTTCGATACCGACCCACTTGCCGAAATGCGGCGAGCTGCGGCGGATGTCCACCGCAATGTCCAGCACGCTGCCCGCAGTGACGCGTACCAGTTTGCCCTGCGGGTTTTCGATCTGATAATGCAGGCCACGCAGCACGCCCTTCTGGGAGCGGGAGTGGTTGTCCTGCACGAATGGGGTCTTGATGCCCGTCGCCTCGGCGAAGGCTCTGGCGTTGAAACTCTCGTAGAAGAAGCCACGCTCATCACCGAACACTTTCGGTTCGATGATCAGGACTTCAGGCAACTCGCTTTCGATGACGTTCACAGACTTTCCCCTGCGACCTTGAACAGATACTGACCGTAGCCGGTCTTGCCAAAGTATTCGGCCCGGGACAGCAGATGTGCCCGGTCGATCCAGCCATTCTGATAGGCGATTTCTTCAAGGCACGCCACTTTCAGGCCTTGACGGTGTTCGATGGTCTGCACGTATTGCGATGCATCCAGCAGGCTGTCGTGAGTGCCGGTATCCAGCCAGGCAAAGCCGCGGCCGAAACGCTCCACGCGCAGGTCGCCACGCTGGAGATAGGCGTTGTTGACGTCGGTGATTTCCAGCTCGCCTCGCGGGGACGGTTTGACGTCCTTGGCAATCTGAATCACTTCGTTGTCGTAGAAATACAGCCCGGTCACCGCATAGCTGGACTTCGGCTTTTTGGGCTTTTCTTCGATGGACAGGGCGTTGCCTTCGCTGTCGAAATCGATCACGCCGAAACGCTCGGGATCCTTGACCCAGTAACCGAACACGGTGGCGCCTGATGTGTTGGAAGCGGCACGCTTGAGCTGATCGCCGAAGTGCTGGCCATGAAAAATGTTGTCGCCCAGGATCAGACAAACGGAGTCATCGCCAATGAATGTCTCGCCGATCAGAAACGCTTGCGCCAGCCCGTCAGGCTTGGGCTGTTCGGCATAGCTGAAGTGCACACCAAACTGGCTGCCGTCACCCAGCAGTGCACGATATTGCGGCAGATCCAGCGGTGTGGAAATGATCAGAATTTCCTTGATACCCGCCAGCATCAGGACCGAGATCGGGTAGTAGATCATCGGCTTGTCATAGATGGGCAGCAGTTGCTTGGAAACGCCAAGGGTAATCGGGTGCAGGCGTGTGCCAGAGCCTCCGGCCAGTACAATTCCTTTGGTCATGCGATCAGATCCTTTATGTGAGTACCCAGGCGTTCGCCCTGATAGCTGCCGTCTTGTACGTTGCGGCACCATTCCATGTTGTCCAGATACCACTGCACGGTTTTGCGCAGTCCGGATTCGAACGTTTCTTCGGGCGTCCAGCCCAGCTCGCGCTCGATCTTGCTGGCGTCGATGGCGTAGCGCATATCATGGCCCGGACGGTCGGTCACATAGGTGATCAAATCAGCGTAGTGAGCCACGCCTTTGCGCTGTTCGGGTGCCAGCTCTTCGAGCAGGGCACAGATGCCGCGCACGACGTCGATGTTCTTCTGCTCGTTGTGGCCACCGATGTTGTAGGTCTCACCCACCTTGCCCTCGGTCACGACCTTGAGCAGCGCGCGGGCGTGGTCTTCAACGAACAGCCAGTCGCGTACTTGCAGGCCATTGCCGTACACCGGCAGTGGTTTACCCGCGAGGGCATTGAGAATGACCAGCGGGATCAGCTTTTCCGGGAAGTGGAACGGGCCGTAATTGTTCGAGCAGTTGGTGACGACGACCGGCAGGCCGTAGGTGCGCTGCCAGGCGCGGACCAGGTGGTCAGACGCGGCTTTGCTGGCCGAGTATGGCGAGCTGGGGGCATACGGCGTGGTTTCGGTGAACAGGTCGTCGACGCCGTGCAGGTCGCCGTACACTTCGTCTGTGGAAATGTGATGGAAACGAAACGCCGCGCGCTCGGCTTCCGGCAGCCCCTGCCAATAGCCACGGGTTGCTTCGAGCAGGCTGTAGGTACCGACGATGTTGGTCTGGATGAATTCCGACGGGCCATCAATGGAGCGGTCAACGTGGGATTCAGCGGCCAGATGCATGATGGCATCTGGCTTGAAGCGTGCGAGCACTTTGCTGACCGCAGCCTGATCGACGATGTCCTGCTGAACGAACTCGTATCGGGTATTGGTGACAATGCTTTGCAGCGATTCAAGATTGCCCGCGTACGTCAGTTTGTCGACATTCAGTACGTCATGGTCGGTGTTGTTGATCAAATGGCGGATCAATGCAGAGCCAATAAAACCGGCGCCACCGGTGACAAGTATTCGCATGGAGAGACCTTCTTCCCTGGCAGGACGTCGAGATAACAATGCACAGCTTGAGGGGGAGTGGCGGCGCGCGCAAGGCGCAAACCACCCAGAGGCAATGAATATAATTGATTGCGGGATCGTTGGCGCGTCATAAAACCGCCGCAACTGTTTCATCTGCCTAACGGTCGCGCTATCCATCTATTGTTATGAGTGTTTTCGCCCGTGCTGCGAGACAGGGTTGCGCATGTGCGTGGCAACTGGCGATATTGCAGCCCACCTCCACCCGTTGAGACCTTCTCATGCCGCTCGCCACCCTGATTCGTCGATCCAGCTTGCCATGCCCAGAAGTGACCTCTGCCCAGGCCGCTGAACTGTTGCTGACGCATTACGGCATGGCGGGGGCCTTGAAGGAGTTGGGGAGCCATCAGGACCGTAATTTCCTGCTCGATACCGGTGATGGACGGCGCTTCGTGTTGAAGATTTGCCATGGCGACTATTCGGTTGTCGAGTTGCAGGCCCAGCATGCTGCGCTTCGACATCTGGCAAGCCATTCCGAAGTTCGTGTGCCTGCCGTGATACAGGCGCTCAACGGTGCTGACCTGCTTTCTGTCGACGTGGGCGGCCAAGGGATTCATGCGCGTCTGCTGGAATTCATTGACGGTCAGTCCATCGCCCATGTCGAGCATTTGAGTCGGCAAGTGGTCACCGGATTGGCCGAGCTGTGCGCACGCGTCGATGTGGCATTGGCTGACTTCTCGCATCCGGGGCTTGAGCGCATTTTGCAATGGGACCCGCGCCATGCGCGTGCGCTGGTCAAACATTTGCTTCCGGTCATTACTGACCCGCACGCGCAGGCGTGTATCGACAAGGCGGCCACAGAGGCTCATTCACGATTGCTGCCGCTGATCGCAGCGCTGCCTGTTCAGGCCATTCATCTGGACATCACGGAGTACAACGTGGTCTGGGCGCGGGATGCTCACGCCATGTGGCAACTGCAAGGGCTGATCGATTTCGGCGATCTGGTCAGCACCTGGCGCATTGCCGACCTGTCCGTCACGTGCGCCGCGCTGTTGCATCACGCCGACGGGGATCCGCTCTACATCCTGCACGCGGTTCAGGCCTATCACGCGATCAATCCGCTGCGCGTCGAAGAGCTCAAGGCCTTATGGCCGTTGATCGTTGCGCGTTCGGCAGTGTTGGTGCTCAGCAGCGAGCAGCAGGCGAGCATCGAACCGGGCAACGCCTATATTCAGGCCAACCTTGCCAGCGAGTGGAACATTTTCGATGTGGCGACTTCAGTGCCCATGGCCTTGATGGAGGCCGCCATCCTGGACTCCGTGGGTTTGCTGGAACGTCAGCCTCGTGACCGAGTGCTTTCCCCGATGCTGCCAAGCTTGCGAGGAAAAGCATTCACAATCGTCGATCTTGGCGTGCTCAGTGAACATTTCGAAGCGGGCAACTGGGAGCAAAGCGACATCGATGAACGTCTGCTCAAAGACGCCGCACAGCATGACGGTCTGGCAGCCAGTCGTTATGGCGAGTATCGGTTGTCCAGAACACTGCCCGACAGCGCTCGTGAACCGGAGACCTTTGCGTTGCACGTGGAGTTGCAGATTCCTCACGGGACGGTCGTCCATGCGCCGTTTCATGGCTCCCTGCGACACGCCGCTGACGGCGCGCTGACTGTGGAAGGTGACCAGTTGACGCTGCGGTTGTGGGGTGTGCGTTCGGATTTCGATTCGGGTGTCGAATTCGCAGCGGGTGACGTCATCGGCCAAGGGGGTGGCTCGCTGATCGTGCAACTGTGCACTGAGCGTGATGTCAGCCCACCGCTGTTCACGATCCCGTCGCGTGCCGCTGCATGGCGGGCGTTGTGCCCTTCGCCAGCGGTACTTCTGGGATTTGATTGCGACGCGCCTGAGCCTGTTAACGCGGTAGATTTGCTGGCCCGTCGCGATGCCAGTTTTGCCCGCTCCCAGAAGCATTACTATCAGACGCCGCCGCAGATCGAGCGCGGCTGGCGCAATCATCTGATCGACGTGCAGGGCCGATCCTATCTGGACATGCTCAATAACGTCGCCGTGTTGGGCCATGGCCATCCGCGTATGGCGCAGGTCGCCGCGCGGCAGTGGTCGTTGCTCAATACCAATTCACGCTTTCACTATGCAGCCATCGCCGAGTTCTCCGAGCGCCTGCTCAAACTCGCGCCAGCGGGCATGGATCGGGTGTTTCTGGTCAACAGCGGGACAGAGGCGAATGATCTGGCGATTCGTCTGGCGTGGGCCTACAGCGGCGGGCGCGATGTCCTGAGTGTACTGGAGGCGTATCACGGCTGGTCAGTGGCGACCGATGCGATCTCGACCTCCATCGCCGATAACCCGCAAGCACTCAGCACCCGGCCAGACTGGGTGCACCCCGTGGTGGCGCCGAATACCTATCGCGGCGAGGCCCGTGGCAGCGACAGTACGCCGTTTTACCTGAAAAGCGTCGATGCGCATCTTGCGCGGCTCAGCGAGCAAGGTCGCCAACTGGCGGGGTTTATCTGCGAGCCGGTGTACGGCAACGCGGGCGGGATTTCGCTGCCGCCGGGCTATCTGCGCGAGGTGTATCAGAAAGTTCGAGCGCAGGGCGGCGTGTGTATCGCCGACGAGGTGCAGGTCGGTTATGGCCGCCTTGGGCACTATTTCTGGGGCTTCGAAGAGCAAGGCGTGGTGCCGGACATCATCACCATGGCCAAGGGCATGGGTAACGGCCATCCGCTGGGCGCGGTCATCACTCGCCGGGAAATTGCCGAGGCGCTGGAGGCTGAGGGGTATTTCTTCTCGTCGTCGGGTGGCAGCCCTGTGAGCTGTCAGATCGGCATGGCCGTGCTGGATGTAATGGAAGAAGAAAAGCTGTGGGAAAACGCCCAGGTGGTGGGCGGCTATTTCAAGGAGCGCCTGCTGGCGCTGATCGACAAACATCCGTTGGTCGGTGCGGCTCACGGCTCCGGCTTCTATCTGGGGCTGGAACTTGTGCGCAATCGCGAGACGCTGGAACCTGCGACCGAGGAAACCACCTACCTGTGTGATCGCCTGCGCGAGCTGGGCATCTTCATGCAACCCACGGGGGATTACCTGAACATCCTCAAGATCAAACCGCCGATGGTGACCACGCGGCGAAGCGTGGATTTCTTTGTCGACAGCGTTTCGAAGGTGCTGAGCGAGCTGGAAGGCTGATGGGTGCCCCGGGTGATATCCGGTAGTGCGAGATCCCCCTGTAGGAGCGTTCGAGCAGCGCGAGGCCGTTCGCGGCCTGGCATAGCTCGTGCGCTCCTACAGGGAAGGGCTAAATTCAGATTAATATCGGCTACCTGTAACGGTATTAATCTTTTTCTGAGGCTTTATGCTTTTAAGTCGGATATTTATCGGCTATAAAGACGGCCAGATTGTCATCGCTCGTCTGTCAGGATGAGTCGCCTTTTGCATCTGCCGCCGGAGCATCAAATGAGCCGTATCGTCACTGTCGCTGCTACTCAAATGGCCTGTTCATGGGACTTGGAAGCCAACATCGAAAACGCTGAAAGGCTGGTCCGCGAGGCGGCAGGCAAGGGGGCGCAGATCATCCTGATTCAAGAGCTGTTCGAAGCGCCGTACTTCTGCCAGAAACCCAACCCCGACTACCTGCACCTGGCCACGTCCGTTGAAAGCAACGTGGCGATCGCGCATTTCCAGAAGGTCGCCAAAGAGCTGCAAGTGGTACTGCCGATCAGCTTTTACGAACGGGCGGGGCGTGCGCGCTTCAACAGCATCGCGATCATCGACGCGGACGGGAGCAACCTGGGAATCTATCGGAAAAGCCACATTCCGGACGGCCCCGGCTATCACGAAAAGTACTACTTCAATCCGGGGGATACCGGGTTCAAGGTCTGGAATACGCGCTACGCGAAAATCGGCGTTGGCATCTGCTGGGACCAATGGTTTCCGGAGTGCGCCCGCAGCATGGCGTTGCTGGGGGCTGAGATCCTGTTCTACCCGACGGCCATCGGCAGCGAGCCGCATGACAAGACCATCAGTTCCCGCGATCACTGGCAGCGGGTGCAACAAGGCCACGCAGGCGCTAACCTGATGCCTTTGGTCGCCAGCAACCGTATTGGCCGCGAAGAGCAAGACGGTTACGACATCACTTTTTACGGCTCCTCATTTATTGCCAATCAGTTTGGCGAGAAGGTCGAAGAGCTCAATCAAACCGAGGAAGGCGTGCTGGTGCACCGCTTCGACCTCGATGAACTGGAACACATCCGCAGTGCCTGGGGCACTTTCCGTGATCGCCGTCCCAACCTGTACGGCCCACTCAAAACCCTCGATGGTTCACTGGAGTCCTGATCAATGACCACACTCAACAGCACACCCCGCGCCGACGGCTTTCACATGCCCGCCGAATGGGCGCCACACACCCAGACCTGGATGGTCTGGCCCGAACGCCCTGACAACTGGCGTCTGGGTGGCAAACCGGTGCAGACCGCGCATGTGGCCGTCGCCAAAGCCATTGCCCGCTTCGAGCCGGTGACCGTGGCTGTTTCCGCTGCCCAGTACGACAACGCTCGCGCGCGTCTGGACGTGCCGAACATTCGTGTCGTCGAGATCAGCAACGACGACGCCTGGGTGCGTGACACCGGGCCGACCTTCGTGATCAATGATGGCGGCGAAGTGCGCGGCGTGGATTGGGGGTTCAACGCGTGGGGCGGTTTCGACGGCGGTCTGTACTCGCCATGGAATCTGGACGCCGCGCTGGCCAGTAAGGTGCTGGAAATCGAGCGCTGCCCGCGTTACGTCACTGAAAGCTTCGTGCTGGAAGGTGGCTCGATTCATGTCGATGGCGAAGGCACGCTGATCACCACTGAAGAATGCTTGCTCAATCGCAACCGCAATCCGCACCTGTCTCGCGAAGAGATCGAGGCTGTGCTGCGTGACCACTTGTCGGTGGAGAAGATCATCTGGCTGCCGGATGGCCTGTACAACGACGAAACCGACGGTCATGTGGACAACTTCTGTTGCTATGTGCGCCCCGGCGAGGTGCTGCTGGCCTGGACCGATGATCCGCAAGACCCCAACTTCCCGCGTTGCCAGGCGGCGATGGCGGTCCTGCAAAACGCGCGAGACGCCAAAGGCCGACCGTTCGTCGTCCACAAAATGCCGATTCCGGGGCCATTGTTCGCTACGGAAGAAGAATGTGCGGGCGTTGATCAGGTGCATGGCAGTCAGGAACGCAACCCTTCGGTGCGCCTCGCTGGATCATATGTGAATTTCCTGATCGTCAACGGCGGCATCATTGCCCCCAGTTTCGACGATCCACTGGACGAAACCGCCCGTGAAATCCTGCAACGCCTGTTCCCGGAACATGAAGTGGTCATGGTTCCGGGTCGCGAGCTGCTGTTAGGCGGCGGCAACATTCATTGCCTGACTCAGCAACAACCGGCGCCTCATCGCCGCTGAGTTGGTTCGTTTCTTGCTTTCATCAAAGCCCATCGGACGATGGGCTTTTTTGTGGGTAGCGATTTCTCGTTTACCTGTCCGAAAGGTCTGCGCAGTTATCTAAACGGTTACCGCATTCGTCCGTCTGTAACAAAAGATCCGTAGATTTCGCAGTCCAAGACGCAAGAGGTTATCCCTATGAACGCAGGTCAGGAGTCACGCGTGACTCGAGGTTTGTCTGCGAGCAATGAAGCACGGCAGATGATGGCGGACTGGTTACGGATAACCCAGGCTCAGAAAACCCAGGCACCGGATTACCGGGCGATGTTGACCCAGCGCTACCCCTCAGGCCTGATCAATGACGCAGAGCTGGAAGCGTTGTTGGGCATCCTGCATAACTGAATCGACAGGCTTCTCCCAGGTCTGGGGAGGCCTTTTCGCGGGTCGGTTTGGCGTTCATCAAATTGACACCCTTGTATGCCGCCGCTAGCATTCGCGATTCAACCGCCTGTGGCCTAGCGCCATGTACGTGCATCAGTAGTCCACTGCGATGATTTCGTGCGGGCTTCCGGGACAATGTCTGGGGAGACGCAATGACCTGTCCGGGTTTTTGCCACAGCGCGAGATCAATCTGCACACAAGGACAACAAGATGAAACAGCGTATCGGCTTGCTCGCTCTGGGCATCTTCGCCGCCAGCCATGCCATGGCAGACGGGCAGGCAGACTCCAACGGCTTCGTTGAAGACAGCAGCCTGAAGGTCAATCTGCGTAACGCCTACATCAGCCGTGACTATAAAGGCGGGCCTGAAGACCGCGCCGAGTGGGGTCAGGCGTTCATGGCCAACTACTCCTCCGGTTTCACTCAGGGCACCGTCGGTGTCGGTGTTGACGCATTCGGTCTGTACGCTGTTCGTCTGGACGGCGGCAAAGGCAAAAGTGGTGCCGGTGGCATCGACTTCTTCAAACAGGACAGCAGTGGTCATGCTGCTGACGACCTGCAGCGCTTCGGCGGCGCGGTCAAATTCCGCATCTCCAAGACCGAGCTGAAATACGGCGACATGATGCCGGAGCTGCCAGTCCTGAGCTACGACAACTCGCGTCTGCTGCCGGAAAGCTACACCGGCACCATGATCACTTCCAAAGAGATCAAGGACCTGACACTGGTTGCCGGTCGCTTCACGGCACAGACCCGCAAGAGCGCTGAAGGTCGCGACAGTGGCGACCTGAAGAGCATCAACGTGTACGGCGCCAGCTACAAATTCACCGACGCCTTCAGCGCCGCGTTCTACGGCTCCGACGACGAAGACACGCTGAAGAAGCAGTACGTGAACCTGAACTACGTCTTCGCGCTGCCGCAGGATCAGTCCCTGACCTTTGACTTCAACGGCTACAAGACCAAGCTGGACAAGGACATCGCGGCCGACGACGCCCGCGATAACAAGATCTGGAGCCTGGCGGCCACCTGGGCCACCGGTATCCACTCGTTCACCATCGCGCACCAGCGCAGCACTGGCGAAACCGGCTACAACTACGGCGGCGTGCGCAGCAATGGTGGTTTCAGCGATGGCGGCAACACCATCTACCTGAGCAACTCCTACTGGTCCGACTTCAACGGCAAGGACGAGCGCTCCTGGCAGTTGGGCTACGGCGTGAACCTGTCGACCGTCGTCACTCCAGGCCTGAGCTACAAAGTTGCTTACGTGCGTGGCGACAACATCGACGACGGCACCAACCGTGGCGATGGCGACGAGCGTGAACTGTTCAGCCAACTGACCTACGTGGTTCAGAGCGGCCCGGCCAAAGACCTGTCCCTGCGCCTGCGCAACTCGTGGCTGCGCGTGTCGGACAACGCTTCCAACTACAACGTTGGCGGTAACGAAACCCGTATCTTCATCGATTACCCGATCAACGTTTTCTAATGTTGAACGGCAGTTGAGCTGAAGCTGCAGAGAACGCCCCGGTCGAGAGATCGGGGCGTTTTTTTATGCGTAGGCGATTGCGGTGTTTCAGTCGACCTGGACGTTACTGACCCGACGCATTCGCCACCAAGGCGGCTCCCACAAGAGCCGCGCCGAATACAAACCTTGTGGCAGACGCTGAGCCTGTGGGAGCCGCCTTGGTGGCGAATGCGTAATGTCGGCACCTGACCAATTGAATGACACACTGCGTTCGCCACCGGTGGCGCCTGAAGAGGGCTGTTTCATCGCATGCGTCATCTCGATAACATTGCCGCACACATTTTCATTGGTCACCCCATGGCCCTCGCCGCACCGCCCGACCTCACGAACACCACCGTCCCCGTGCAACGCGTGTCGCGTACCTACCCGCGCGGTCTGTACATCGAGCCTCATGAGCACGACTGGGGGCAGGTGCTGTATGCGATGTCGGGGGTGATGTGGGTCGAGACGCCCGATGAGGCGCTGGTCGTACCGCCGCAGCGTGCTGTGTGGCTGCCACCGGGCGTTTCTCATGGCATTCGGGTGGTGTCGGACCTGGAAATGCGCAACATCTATCTGCGTCCTGAACTGGCGCAGACACTGGAGAGTACGGTTCAGGTCTTCGAAGTCGCGAAGCTGCTGCGCGAGCTGATCGTCAATCTGGTCGCCGAAGAGGACAAGGATTCGGAGTATTACGCTGCGCTGGTCGGCCTGGCCCTGCTGGAGCTCAAGCGCGCCAAGCGTTCGCTGTTGAAGGTGCCAATGCCGGATGACAGTGATCGTCGCCTGATGAATGTCTGCCATGCGGTGATGGTCGAGCCGTCGATCGGCGTTTCGTTCGAGCAGCATGCCGAGAATGCCGGAGCCAGCGTCAGGACGTTATCTCGCTTGTTTCAGAGCGTGCTGGGGATGGGTTTCGCCGAGTGGCGCAGGCAGGTGCAACTGGCGACGGCGGTGGCCGAAATCATTCAGGGCGTGCCCGTCAGCACCATCGCGCGTTCCATGGGCTATTCGCCCAGCAGTTTCAGCGACATGTTTCGTCGTGAGCTGGGGGTGGCGCCTTCGCACTATCCGTTGGGTGAAATGTCGTAACGCTTTACCGCGCACCTGTAGGAGTGAGCTTGCTCGCGATAACAATCTGTCTGTGACGCATGTGTTGTCTGAATCCATGTAATCGCGAGCAAGCTCACTCCTACAGGATTCGGAACAGCCTGTCCGAAATTCAGAAGCACTTGGCCGGTAGCGCTTTAGGCCGTTTCTTACACTCTGGTCATCGCTTGATACACAGCACCGGAGTTCGTCATGAGCTACATCATTTCCCTCGCAATCGGCATCGCTGTCGGCCTGCTTTATGGCGCCCTCGATTTCCGTTCGCCTGCACCGCCGTTGGTGGCCCTGGTTGGCCTGTTGGGCATGCAGGCGGGCGAGAAGCTCTGGCCCATGGGGCGTCAACTGGTCGCCAACCTGATCTCGTGACTCGAACGATTTCCGATTCTCTCTGGATGTGAACACCATGAAAGCACTGCAATTTTCCCGCACCGGCGACCTGGCTGCGCTGGAAGTCGTCGAACTGCCCACTCCCGTCCCCGCAGAAGGTGAGGTATTGGTGCAGATCAAGGCAGCGGGTCTGAACCCCAGCGACGTGAAGAACGTGCTGGGCCGTTTTCCCTACACCACATTGCCACGGGTTCCTGGTCGCGACTTCGCGGGTGTTGTGATCGAAGGTCCGGAATCGCTGATCGGCAAGGAAGTCTGGGGCACGGGCAACAAGATCGGTTTTTCGCGCAATGGCTCCCATGCCGGTTACATCACGCTGCCTGCCAAGGGCGTTGCACTTAAGCCGAGCTCGCTGAGTTTCGCTCAGGCGGCCAGTCTGGGTGTGCCGTACACCACGGCTTGGGACGCACTGGAGCGTAGCCTCGTTGATGCGAAAACCCGATTGTTGGTGATTGGCGCCAATGGCGCGGTCGGCAGTGCGGCGATTGCCCTGGCTAAAGTGCGTGGCGCTCAAGTGCTGGCGGCCGTGCGGCGCCCTGAACAGGTTGATGCGCTCAAGGAGCAGGGTTTCAACGCGATTCAACTGGGCAAGCCAGAAGAGCTGGCCGGTCAGGTGAGCGCCGTATTTGAAAGTGGGGCTGACGTCATTTTCGACACCACCGGTTTCTGGCTGCCTGCGTCTGTTCAGGCGCTGGCACCTTTCGGTCGCATTGCGATCATCGCTGCGCCGGTAGACGGCCACGTTCAGTTGCCTGCGTTGGCGCTGTACCGCAAAGGCGGCTCAGTGGTGGGGATTAACTCGTTGTTGTACGGCGTTGAAGAGTGTGCGCGGATGCTGGAGCAGTTCGGCCAGTTGTTCGACGAAGGGAAGCTGTCGCTGCCGACGGGGCTTGTCGAAACGCCTATCGAGGAAGGTTTGGGGCGTTATGCCGAGGTCAATCAGGGCAGCACGGACAAGGTGATTTTGATTCCCTGATCTGTAGCAGTCCGACTTGCCGACGGCAGCGACTGTTAAATCGCCACCGCAGGCGCCTACAAAACGGCCGCCGTTACGCTCACCAAACCGGCAAGCCCTTCATATACCCCGCCTCGATCCGCTCATTGGTGCCATTGGCTTCCAGCGTGTCGATGGCGGTTCTCAGCTTCTCGACCATCATTGGGTCGCAGTTCTTCGAGCACGCCAGGTACAAATTGGCGGTCATCAATACGCGGCTCATGACTAAAGGCCGGTCACTCACCTGTTTCCAGATGTAGCGCGTTTCCGGCACGCCGTTGAACCACGCATCGACCCGCCCTTTAAGCAGCATTTGCGCCGGGTTTTCACCGATCTTGAGCGGGTAGATTTGCGAGGCGGGAAAGCCCTCGTCCCGCAAGCGTGTCTCCTGAGCGCTGCCTATGCCGACAGCGATCAGCTTGAAAGTCTTTTTCGCCTCGTCGAAGCTATCGACGCGCTTGGTCAGGCTGAAGAAGCTACGGTCCATGGTCAGGATCGGTGCGATCCAGGTGAAGTTGTCTTCACGGCTCTGAGTGCGTGTCAGAGGCGCAATCAGCAGGTCGCGCCCGATGCTCACTTCCCGCTGTGCGCGGGGCCAGGGAGGGGACAGAAGGTTTGGCGAGTACCCGGCCATGGCGATGGCTTGCAGCGCGATGTCACCGACGATGCCGTGCTCATCGTTCTGACTGAGCATCGTCAGGGGAGGCGCTTCGGGAACGTACATATCAACCGACGGTGTAGCAGACGCAATTGACGGCCACACCAGAAACGCGCCGAACGCGTAGCAGGTAAAGCGGGACATCCATTTCATGGCAGCAGCGCTCAAGGTAAATACCGGGCCTGTAAAAGCAGACCTCTTGCCTGGCTCATGAATCAGTCTGGCAGCTGTTCATGATTCTGCTGGTCAAGGTACAGCATTCAGCGTCAATGCTGAAAAACATCCACTATCAGGTCTTGTTGTGCTCGTTGGTGTAGCGGCCGCTCAATTTCCAGCCATCGGCCTGTAATGTTTCGAGCCAGTCCTCGTAGGAGTCGTCGACATCGACGAGCAGGTTCATGAACTGATCCTCGATATAGCAGCGAAAGGTTTTTTCTTCGACGTTCCATTCCACATCGCGGATGCGCCAGGCGCTCTGATCGGGCAGGCGAATGTTCAGGCCTGGGAAAGGGACGAACGGCAGTTCGGCTTCAAACAGAAGCTTGGACCATTCAGAAGAGATCTCAGGAGTCTGGTGAGTCCAGACGTTTTTGATCAATCGGACTTTATGCACGGTGTGTCTTCTCTCGTGTTTCAGGTTACGGACCCCTGGCGCCTCAGTGGATACGGCGATGGCCCGTTGGACGTCGCTATACGTTACTAGAAGGCAGCAAGATCGGGGAGGGGCCTGCTCGATCAATGTGTGACTACAGAGCGTATACCCCTCAGACAGAAAGGAGGGCAAACGTTCATTCGCCGGTTTGCGTGTATTCTGGACCCCGCCCGGCCACTGAGAGCATCAGCATGCTGCACAAGAACCTCATCCGCCGCCTCGATCTGATCACCCTGAAGCTGTTCGTCGCGGTGTATGAGGAAGGCACGCTGACCCGCGCCGCAGCGCGCGAAGCCATTGCCACCTCGGCGGCGAGCAAGCGCCTGATGGAACTCGAAGAAGTGCTGGGCATTGGCCTGTTCGTGCGCAACGCCAAGGGTATGCTGCTCACGGCAGCGGGGGAAACATTGCTGCATCACGCCCGCCGCATGCTGTCCGATCTGGAAAAGATGGGCCTGGAACTGGATGAGCATCTGCAAGGCATGCGCGGCTATGTGCGCATGCTGGCGAACCTTTCGGCGATCATCCAGTTTCTGCCCGAAGACCTGCACGACTTCACCACCAGCCACACCTTGGTGAAGATCGATCTGGAAGAGCGGCCCAGCAATGGCGTGGTGCAAGGGCTGATCGATGGCGTGGCAGACATCGGCATCTGTTCGGAAGACACCGACGTTCAGGGGCTGCACAGCGTGCCTTATCGACGCGACGAACTGGTCGTGGTGATGCGCCCTGATCATCCACTGGCACAGCGGGAGCGAGTGGCGTTCGAAGAAACCCTTGGCAGTGACCACATCGGTCTGCACGCGGCCAGTTCGATCAACATGCGCACCCACACGGCGGCGCGTTCTCATGGCGTTCCTCTTCGGGTGCGGATTCACGTGCCCGGCTTCGACGCGATGTGCCGCATGGTACAGGCCAACATGGGCATCGGCGTGTTGCCGCGCAAAGCGTTCGAATTGCTGGGCACGCCCTTGGGCCTGACGGCAGTGGCGCTGAGCGATTCGTGGGCGCAACGCACGTTGATTCTGGTGGTGCGCGACAGGGCGGCTTTGTCGCCAGTCAGCCAACTGCTGTTCGAGCATCTTCAGCGGCACGTTTGAAAGCGTTCGCGTTTAGCGAACGCCTCTTGCCCACAAACGGTTGGATTTCCCGAACGCGGGTCCTCTAGTCTTGGCCTCAAATTCCAAGAAACACTTGAGGTATCCGCTATGACAGGCCCCCTGAACGGTGTGCGCGTGATTGAAATCGGCACACTGATCGCAGCGCCCTTTGCCGCCCGTCTGATGGGTGAATTCGGCGCTGAGGTGATCAAGATCGAATCCATGGGGCAGGGCGACCCACTTCGCAAATGGCGAAAGCTGCATGAAGGAACGTCGCTGTGGTGGTACCTGCAATCGCGCAACAAAAAATCCCTTTCGCTGAACCTCAAGTCCTCTGAAGGCATCGAGATCGTCAAACGTCTGGCCGAAAGCGCCGACGTGCTGATCGAAAACCTGCGCCCCGGCGCGCTGGAAAAGCTCGGCCTGGGCTGGGATGTCCTGCATGCCCTGAACCCCAAACTGACGCTGGTGCGTATTTCCGGCTACGGTCAATCCGGCCCTTATCGCGACCGACCGGGCTTTGGCGCCATCGGCGAGGCCATGGGCGGCATTCGTTACACCACAGGCTCGCCAGATTCAGCGCCTGCGCGCGTGGGCGTCAGCCTTGGCGATTCCCTCGCGTCGATGCACGCCGTGATGGGCGCTTTGATGTCGCTGCTGCGGGTGAAAACCGGGCAGGGCGATGGCCAGATCGTCGATGTATCGCTGGTCGAAAGCGTGTTCAACGTGATGGAAAGCCTGGTGCCCGAATACGACATGCTCGGTCATGTGCGTGAGCGCACTGGCGGCGCGTTGCCAGGCATCGCGCCCTCCAACACCTACCCGACGGCCGAAGGCGCGTTCGTGGTCATCGCCGGGAACAGCGACCCGATCTTCAAGCGGCTGATGCACACCATTGGCCGCCCGGACTTGGCCGAAGCGCCCGAGTTCGCGCAGAACGACGGTCGCGCCGCACAAAGTGACATGCTCGACGCCGCGATCAGTGCCTGGTCTTCCAGCCTGCCGATAGATGACGTGCTCAAGGCACTGGAGCAGGCCGAAGTGCCCGCAGGCCGCATCTATAACGTCGCTGACATCGTGGCAGACCCGCATTATCAGGCCCGGGAGATGATTCTGGACGCCCAATTGCCAGGCGGCGCGAACGTCAAAATGCCAGGCATCGTACCCAAGCTCTCCGAAACGCCGGGCTCGGTGAACTGGCAAGGGCCGGCGCTGGGCCAACACACCGACAGCGTGCTCGGCGACTTGGGCCTGACCGCTGCCGATATCGCGCAACTCAAGACCGATGGGGTGGTGCAATGATTACCGATTTTTCCGAGCGTCTGATCGTCCAGGAAGTTTCGCCCCGCGATGGCTTGCAGATCGAGCCGACTTGGGTCGAAACCGCTGACAAGATCAACCTGATCAACCAGCTTTCTCTCGCCGGTTTCAGCCGCATCGAGGCCGGTTCTTTTGTTTCGCCCAAAGCCATCCCGGCGCTGCGCGATGGCGATGAAGTGTTTCGTGGCATCGTGCGGCCCGCGGGTGTGGTCTATGTGGCGCTGATCCCCAACCTCAAGGGCGCCGAGCGTGCGATGGCGGCTGGCGCCGATGAGCTGAACCTGGTGATGTCCGCCAGCCAGACCCACAACCTCGCCAACATGCGCATGCGTTGCGAGCAGTCGCTCAGCGCGTTTGGCGACATCGTCTCGTTCACCGCTGGCAGCCGCGTGAGTCTCAACGGCTCCATCGCCACAACATTTGGCTGCCCGTTCGAAGGCAAGATCGACGAAGACCGCGTGCTGCAAATCGTCGATGCCTATCTGGAACTGGGCATGCAGGGCATTTCCCTCGCCGACACCACCGGCATGGCCAACCCGCGACAGGTGCATCGTCTGGTGCAGCGCGTATTGGAGCGTCTTCCGGCGTCGGCGCTGACCCTGCACTTCCACAACACCCGAGGTTTGGGGCTGGCCAACGTGTTGGCCGCCTACGAAGCCGGTGCCCGTCGTTTCGATGCCTCGCTGGGTGGATTGGGCGGCTGCCCGTTCGCGCCGGGCGCATCGGGAAACATCTGCACCGAAGACTTGGTGAACATGTGCGAAGAAATGGGTATCGAGACCGGTATCGATCTGCCGCATTTGCTGACGATGTCACGACGCTTGCCCGCACTGCTCGGCCACGAAATGCCGGGCCAGGTCGCCAAGGCGGGGCGTAACTGTGATTTGCATCCAGCACCCGAAAATCTCCCGACCTGAATCGAAAACACCTTGCCCCACGTTTCTGTGGCTCCCACAGATTCAGCGTCGATAACGAGATTCGAGTTCGGCGCGATCCCTGTGGGAGCCGCCTTGGTGGCGAAAGCTGTTGATCAGGCAACATAGAATCTCCCACATCAGCAGCGGCGTACTCATGGAGTTACACCCTTAAAACGAACGAACACGCCTCGCCGCGTGCTCGTCCAGACAACAAAAACAAAAGGGCTCCCCCCGGGAAGTCCCACTGGAGTGACCGCAATGACAATTTCTGTTCTGAACCCGAGCAGCAGCCTCGCCGAGGTTGTAAGCGCCGAAAAGGCCCTGATCCGCAAAGTCGCGTGGCGCCTGATGCCGCTGATCATGGTCTGCTACCTGTTCGCCTTCTTCGACCGCATCAACATCAGCTTCGCCAAATTCCAGTTGCAGACCGACTTGAGCCTGAGCGACACCGCTTATGGCCTGGGCGCGAGCCTGTTCGTCATCGGTTACGTGCTGTTCGAAGTGCCCAGCAACATCATGCTGTACAAGGTTGGCGCAAGGCGCTGGATCGCTCGCATCATGATTTCCTGGGGCATCGCGACGGCCTTGATGGTGTTCGTCAACGCCGACTGGCAGTTCTACGTCCTGCGTTTCATCATCGGCGCGATGGAAGCCGGTTTCGCACCGGGCGTGCTGTTTTACCTGACGCTGTGGTTTCCGCAGACCTACCGTGGTCGCATCACCTCAACCCTGTTCCTGGCCTCCGCTTTCGCCGGCCTGCTGGGTGCGCCCATCTCCGGTCTGGTGCTGGGCCAAATGGATGGTGTGATGCACATGCGCGGCTGGCACTGGCTGTTCTTGCTGGGCGGCGTGCCTTGCGTCCTGCTCGGGCTGGCGGTGCTGAAAATCCTCAAAGACCGCGTTGAAGACGCCCCGTGGCTGACCGACTCGGAGAAAACCTACCTCTCCAGCCGCATCGCCCAACACGAGCCGAACAAACACGGCTCGTTGCTGACGGCCCTGAAAATGCCCGGTTTCCTGATGCTCGGCCTGATCTACTTCCTGATTCAAGTCGCGTCCTACGGCCTCAATTTCTGGGCGCCACAACTGATTCGCAGCGCAGGCGTCGAAAGCCCGGTGGTCATCGGCCTGCTCACCGCCATCCCTTACATCTGCGGCGCGATCAGCATGGTCGTCATCGGTCGCCTGTCCGACGCCAGTGGTGAGCGACGCAAATTCGTCTGTGGCCTCGTCGTGCTCGGCGCCATTGGCTTCTTCAGCGCAGGCATTTTCGCCCAGCACACCAGCATGCTGATCCTCTCGCTGGCCATGCTCGGCGGTGGCATCGTCGCCTCCATCCCAGCCTTCTGGACCTTGCCACCCAAACTGCTGGCCGGTGCAGGCGCAGGTGCGGCGGGCGGCATCGCGCTGATCAACACTCTGGGTCAGTTCGGCGGCATCGTCAGCCCGATCATGGTCGGTAGCATCAAAGACATGACCGGCAGCACCACCCCTGCGCTGTACGTGATCGGCGTCACCAGCGTGATCGCGGCGGGACTGTTGCTGTGGGCGTTGCCGGAAAAATTACGCACGCTGGACAAGAGCGAGCACTGAGTTTCCTGCAAACGCCGCTTCCCTGATGAACCCACGCATTCATCAGGGAGGCAGTGTTTGCAGGATTTGGCGAACAGCGTGCATCGATATCAATTGTCCTGCGCGCAGTTCTGAGCAATGGTCCGGTAGTCCACCGCCTGCTTCTGGCCCATCGAATCCAGGTAGGTCAGGCGAGCATTGATCACACCGCAGGAAGCCGAACCTTCGTTCACCGACACCACCTTGGCAATGTCCAGATGATCGCCGTACATGTAGTTGTGCGCTTTGACCGCATCGGCCGCGTTGGCACCAACAGTAGCGAAGCTCAGAGCAGCAAACAGGGAAGCGAGTGTCAGATTTTTCCAGTTCATGAGGTGTCTCCTAGCGTTCAATGAGTGTTTGTTTCGAGAGGCTCTGTACCGTCTCGATGGGTCTCATTTAACGCCCCTCACGTATACCGGATGTGTCCCCGAACCTGCTTGAACGCAACGATGCGTATCAGCCTGGGCTGTAGATACACAGCGATACAAATCCCGGAGACCAAGGCTTGTTGGCAGCGACACTCTCGCCCAAAAAGCCATCGCATTTATGGGCGCTGCGCCAGAATGCAGGCGCAACGCCCAGGGTTTTCTATAGGTTCGTTGAGTTACACCTACGGCGCTTGGTCCTACTGAGAGGCCTTTCTTAGCACGGCTTCGTGCAACTTGATGTTTTGTTCTGCAGTGCCTTCGTAGCCCTCAAGCCCGACCTCCTTGGCCAACTCTTTGCGGTGCTCGAAGCTACTGTCGAGGCCCAACGCTTTGAGTAAATCCACGATGGAGTTTTGAGGCTTCAGTTCTGGATGAGCCTGAGCCAACGACGCGAGTTTGGCGCTGATTTGTTCAGCACTCGCGGGCGAAGGTGCATCGATGCCAGACGTCACATCCGCCACCGGTGGTGCGGAGGACGGCTCTGGTGACGATGAAGGGCTGGCATTGGCTGACCCAATCCCGAGTTTTTCAAGAATGCTGCTAAGAATGCCCATGGTAATTCCCTTTTTAAGTAGTCGTTCATTTCGGGGGTGATCGCCAAACGACGGTTTTCCCCTGTTGCGGCGACTGCCATTCGTCACAAAAGTCGCAGCGGGCGCCAGCAAGCATGAAACAAAGCCTTCCACTCCACATGAGTCAACGCGTGGAGTCGATGCAATGAGTAGGACGGTCGAAAAGGCTTCCATTACTGGAAATGGGATCGTCACTGCCAAGTGCGTTGGCGCGGGGCGATAAAACTGTGTCAGATCAGTCAACCAGCAGCGTAGCCGCTATTTACTTGAGCTGCGGTAGGTGGAATCGGTTCCGAACGATGAGCCAAGGGGATGGGTATCGGATGAGTGGTGGTGCTTTTGGTGATCCAACAGCTGAGGGCGGGAGAGCGTTTCAGCCCTACCGCCCCGTTCAACCGTTATTTAACGACCTTCAAATCAATCGCCAGATCCCGCGCCGCCTTGGTGGCCAACACGCTCATGAACTGATTCAACTCATCCTGACGCCCGGTGCCGCCGGATTGCGTTGCGCCCATGGTCACACTCGGGACAGGCGCATGCATAGCGGCCTGTGCCCACGCCTTGTTGATTTCGATCAGCGCATCGAGCTTGGATTGCAGCGCACCGTCCGCCTTGATCGTCGCTTCTCGCGCATGGGCTTCAGCGTCTGCCGTGATGGTCGTCGCTTGCGCCATGGTGGTGGCCTTGTCGCGCAACAGCTCCGCCGTCTGTTTCTCGATTTCTGCGCGGCTGCGTTCGCGCTCGGCGTTGATCACCGCAAGCTGCTTCTCTGTCTCGGCCTGAGTGGTGCGTTCGATCTGATCGCGTAGCGTTTCCTGCCGCTTGGCTTCGACTTCCTTCTCGCCGCGCGCGGTCACCAGGCGTTTTTCCTCTTCCTCTTTCAATCGGTTCTGCCGCGCTACCGCCAATTCCGCCAGCGCCTGCTGCACCTTGACCATACGCTGCTTGTACTGTGGGTTCGGGTCGGTGTTGGTGATTCGAGCCTCAACCACTTCCACGCCAAATTTGCGGAATTGCTGCTGCTTGCGAATCGGGATGTTCTTGCTGTCGACCACCTTTTCCGTGACGTACTGGCTGCCTGTGTTGCTGCCAAAATTGCCCTGCTCGGTCCCGGCCTGAAGAATCGCCGTCTGCTTGGGCAGATCGCCCCTCGGGCCTCGGATCTCGCGGCGCTTGATCAGATAGAGCCCTTCGTTGAGCTGGTTTTCGAACTCGGCCGCGAACTCACTTCGCGCGCCTGCGTAATAGTCGTCCGCCGTCATTAGCGACGCCGTGGCTTGCAGGGTTTCCTTGATCGCAGGCAGCAACGCAGTGCGGATGAAATTGTCAGGGTTGCGGTATTCCTGAGCGATGGTCAAAAAGGCAGGGCCGCTGGGTAGACGGAACCGGGCAGACGACTCGACTTTTGCATCGACATTGCCCAGAAACACAATCGGAAACGCCTCGATGGTCGCTCCCAGCGCATCGTTCTCCGGGTCCCGATCATCCTTGTCGATCACCAACACAGACTGCACGCTCACCGCTTTCTTCCAGGGCGTCGCGCGACCAAACCACTTGGTGGCATACCCCACGTCATCGACGATCTTCTCGTCACCGAATATCGTACGCACATGGGTCATGTACCCGGCTTCGTTGTAGAAAAAGACTTGGGTAAAGATCAGGGGAATGGCGATCAATGCTGCCACCGGTGGCAGCAGGTACTTCAGCAGATGCTTGTCGAGCTTCAGCATGTTCAATGTCCCTTGTGAACGAAGGGCGCATCTTTCCAGCCTCGACTTGGCGGGTCTGTCGGAAAAATCTGAGAGGATTGTGGGGCAAGACTGTTTGCAAAAATCGCAGCGAAAACCGGTCAGTTCTTTCACCAGAAACCAAAGCGCTAACGTGCGCCTTTGGGAATCAGAACCTTCTGACCCGTATCAGTGATGTCGTACAACGCCTGTGAGCACAACATCCCGGACCGATCGAACTCAACCAGATACGTCTTGTTGGCCTGCGCCACCCACTGATTCGTGAACGGCCCGCACGAGTAACTCCACTGACGCAAAGGGGTGCTTTCTGTCCAGCCGCCCGTACTTTCAACCTCAGTCGTTTCACCCGCTGGAACCAGTATCTCCCGCACCGGACGTGCAAAGCCAAATGCTCGCGTCAGACCTTTCGCCAGACCCCGAGTGAAGCCCGGGTATTGCTGCTCCTCGGCGTCGTTGTACACATTCCCCACCCGCTCCAGATCCCCCGGCTTACCCGCGTGGAAGGTGGCAATGGCATGCGTCGTCGCAACCCGGAACACTACCTTGGCGTGCTGATCATCTGCCTTCAGCACGACCGGGGCTTTCGGCGTCTTGGGGGGCGCAGGTGACTTATGCGCGCAGCCCACCAGAGAGAGTGCGCCAAGAACGACGACGAACAGGGGAATACGCATGGACGGTGGATGCTCATGAAGATCGCAAGGGTCAGTTACGTATCGGAAACGCGACGGGCTTCTTGAACACAATCAACGTCTTTGAACCGCCAACCCCGCCAGCGAAGCTTCCACCAACGCCTTCGCCGCTTCGATCTGATGCACGACCGACCGAGCCAATGGCCGACAGTCAGATGCCGTGTTGTTGGCGGACTCATAGGCCGTTGCGGCTGCGCAACTGAGGAATTCGGAGACAAGTACCAACGCATCATCGACCCGAATACCGGACTGGACGTTGAAGAGGCAGTGATTGCCGAAATTGACGCCGAACGGGATGGATTGGGTGACGGGGATTTCGGGTGGGTGGGGGGTGGATCTGATCATGGCTACATTCCTTGGTGAGTGAAGCCGACACGCTCCGCTGTCAAACGGAATGGGTGGCGGCTGTAGGCGGGTTGACAGACCAGTCACCAAAGAACCTGGCGCACACGAATGTGCCCCACATACAGCCGCCATAGAGGTCCATGTGAATCATCGATCCATAGGACGTGTAGCGATTGTTGCTTCTTAGTGAGTTCGGTCTGTCAAAACCGGCCGCTGAACTAGCGACGCGAGGAGGGTATGCCGTGATCCTAAGAGCCGCAACGCGCCGGGGAGCATAACGGCAAAAATCAGAAGCGTCCTACAGGATCTGGTTTGTTTTGTGGGGGGATGTGTCGGTTGTGTGGTCCCTCGGCGGCTAGGCATTTTTGCGCGCTTGTTCGCCACACCTGCTATCGAGGTCGTACCCATGGCATCCCGCTTCAGTGACAATCTCAACCCTCACACGAACGAAGAGCAGGAAAGGCCCGGTGGCATCTCGTCCGAACTCGGATGCCAGGGATTTATATCCGTCGTGGAGAGTAGAGAACCTCATCTCAAGTCTGGTTTGGTGGCAGTGAGGATGAGGAAACTCTTGATACCGTTCGCGAACGCTTGGTCGGTCCGCAACGGGTGAAAGTTTCTTTGGTTGATCTGTAGGTTCGAGTTCGTTGCGCGACTGCTCGTGGGGATGCACACGCTCGGGAGGGCTTTAGAAACCTGGTGGATTGAGGCGTGGGCACCAGGAGTCGAAAATAAGCTTAAGCCTATGGAATATAATGGTTTTTTAATTGTGGATGAGTGAGTCTATCCCCATTAGTGTCCTAATGAGGATGTTGCTCAGTGTTTTAGGTCGCTACGGTCCGAAGGAATAATTTTAATTATTTTCCTATAATGCTTTTAAACTCGTTTAGGCAGAGCTTCGGGAGGTCGATGGAGTTAATGTTTATTGTAGAGAGGATCTCCAAGTAGTCTTCTACATCTACGGCATCTGTGTATCCAATGATATTTTTTAAGCGAAGTGCTGTAAATCTCGAAAAGCCGACAGACATCAGGCCTAGCTCGACTTTGTTACAGGAGCCAAACTCTAAAAAAGTATGGTATGGGGCTTGCTGAGCGTCGTCTTTTGAAAATCCTCTTTCCAGCAAGGCTAACTCTAAGATGTCTTCATATGCGCTAAGGTACTTAACAAGCCTGAATCTGATTGCGCTTTCAATAACCTTCAGTGTTTGTCTGATTATTGATGAGGCACTTAGTTTATTATCGTCGTCCCTGCGAACAAAGTTCACACGATCTCTGAGTATTGACCCAATGGATTTGCCTGTAACCCAGTCGTGTGCGAGATTGCAAATGAGATTCCTATATTTTATAGAGTTTATAGGTGCATCCCATGAAAAATGATGGCAGACGAGATCAATAGCATTTGACATTCTTTCTTTTCCGCCAGTTTCGAACGGATGCAAAAGTGAAAGGTGGTCAATGCTCAATACTCCAGCTATATGATTGTATAGGCTTTGGAGGTGATCTGGACGCAACGATCGGTGGGATTCGAGTATTTCATAAGGGAGCGTGATCTCAAGTGATCTTATATGGGTTAAGTTGTCGCTGAAAGTATCTGCTGTATCTGAGGTGCTGTACTTGTTTGTTAGCTCTTCATCGTTAGATGTCATGCTCTCATGAAAAAGCTTGCTGAATCCAGCTTCAGCTAACTCTTTGTCTTTTTCGTCAGTCAGGGAGTGCTTTATAAGCCCCTGAAGAATCGTGCCGCCATCGTCCATTATTTTAGCCATGGATGATTTGATTTCTTGCAAAGTATCACCCTGATAAGACTCGTCGACCCAACTTTTAGGTCTGATGCACCAAATATTTCCGTGGAATTCTTGAAGAAGTCTCCCGGCTCTACCTGCCAGATTTAAGAAGTCGGATCGCAGCATCGGGTTTTTGCCGCTATATGGATTTTCAATTACAATATGCTTCGCAGGAAGATTTACACCTTGCAGCAAAGTACTGGTGCAGCATATGTATTTTATTTCTCCAGACCGAAATAGGTCTTCGATTCCAGTTCTTACAATGGAAGGGATATCCCCGTAGTGGAACGCTACGCCATGTTGGAGGCTGTTTATCAGTCCATGCTCTTCGTGGATTTCCCCTTTTATGAAGCTGATAAACTCTCTGATGTTGTTGCTTGGCTCGAACCTATTGTTGAGATGGGAAAGTTCGAGTGCTATCTTTTCGGCATCGCTGGGGTCGTTTGCAAATATTATCGTAGAATCATCGTTCTTTGTGATCGCATAGGCTAAGTTTGCCCTTTGCTTGAAGATACTATCTCTAAAGCGGAAGCTGAAGTTGCGCTCTCCAATTGTGATTTCAAATCTATCTGTAAGCAACGAAACGTTAACCATGTTTGGCTTTCTGTTAATCTCAGATACTAATAGAATATTTTGTGATACTGGTGATATCGTTTCTGTGAAGAACTGACCATTGTCATTGCGATTAAATAGATTCAGTAAGTAGCCAGGATTTTTTATGAGGGGGCTAGCAAACATAAGCGATGTTTTGGGGTGTTTAGATAGCGCGATTTCGATCGCGTTATGCAACACTATGCCTCGATTTCCCTTCTGAATCTCATGCGCCTCATCCACAATTAGTGTGGTGACTCGTTGTGTGTTGTTTTTTGGTTTTAGGAGAGTTAAAAGTCTTTCTGGCGTAAGTACATAAACAATACTTTTAAATTTGGATTCTGTTTCCAGCGGAAAGGGTGCTGTTCGAACTGTGGTGTTGTCTATGTTCTCGCGTTGAATTGTTTGCCGAATGCGGTTCGAAACTTCGCTTATCAAGGCTCGTGTTGGGACTATGTATACAACGGCTTTTTCTGTGCAGGATTTTAGTCGGCGCGCTAGTTCTATATTTAGGATGAATGACTTCCCCGCTGAAGTAGGTGCGGAGACACTTAAGGATGATTGTTTTTGTAAGGCCTCTAAAAGCTTGTATTGGAAGTCTGTTAAAAGTATTCCGTCGCTGGTGGAGTTCTCGGCTTCGCGAGCAACTCTCTCCAATGCTAGTGAAATGGGAATACTAGGTTGTTCATCATCTGCATAACGGTTACGAAGTAGTGTGCGCCCAGGGAAATTTCCTAGTCTGGAAAGTATTATGTCTGCGGCTGGGGCTATATCAATAACGGACTCTTTGCTAGACTCTAGGAGTCTGCTCATTATCTCGTAAGCTAAAATTAAATCTTTGGGATCTTCTGATAGGGAAAGCGCAGATGATATGCCAATGAGTTTTTTAATCTCATGCTCCGTAATCGTAGCCGGGCTATCTGGAATTGGCAGTAGAGACTCAATGTTCAGTTTGTAAAGCTTTTCTATTTGAGGTTGAAACTGTTCGGCTATATTCATAATTTAGTCCAGTGCTGCATTGAATTCGTCGCGAAATTGCTGGACAGATGGGAATGGTAAGAAAAAGACCTCAAAGTTAAGGTGTTTTTTTTCAAAGCTTTTAAATTTCGTGTTAAGTGCTTTGGAAATATTTTTGCTTTCGGTAAGCAGCATTTCGCGAAATTGACTCGATAGATCGCATTGTTTGATTTTGTGAATATTTTGATATTCTTTCCAGTTGTACCCAATCAGGCATGCATGGTTGATACGAGCTCCAGGACCGGGTTCGCCTAGCTTAATCAGATCGACTACTGCATTTTTTGTGTTGTCATCGGCATATTTGAAGTGTTTTGTTATCATTGTGAATTCATGTTTGTAGATTTCTTTATCATGGAATTCATTGATGCTTTTTAGAGCGGATGTGATTGCCCCGTCAATCGAACTGTACAGTTTCGATTCGCCAAAATAAAAATCAACTAGCTGATCTTCTTCGCACCATCGCATATGAATGCCGTCGGAACCATTTGACTCTAGTCGTCTATTGGTTTTTAATTCCATTTTTGCTACGATTTGAGGTGCTTTTAGAATTGCTTCTGTTAAGAAGAAAAGAAGGGTCTCGCCAGCCTCCCCAGTTTTATCAGGATCATCTTCTGAAGTTTCTGGGTGTCTGAATAATTTTCGTGCTTCTTTTGTTAGCTGTGCTGATTGTCTATTTGTCAGGGTATCAGGTCTGTTTTTAGATGCTATACAATAGTCAATGATATACTGGTAAAGTAACTCGGCAAGAGCCTTGGACATTGGTCTACCGTTCCCATCAAACTTCAGATGATGAATTCGTATGTTCGCTTTGGCTTCGTCGATTGTTTCGGTATGCTCGATTACGTCAATGCAAGATTGGTAGTCTAATTCATCTACTGAGACGTAAAACGATGAGTTTTCTAAACTGCTCAATTTTACTCTTCCTTGATTCTCTAAAGTTTGGCTAGAGCTAGTTATTTAGTTTTCCACATCTAGAACTCGACGACTCAATGTGTAACCGCCAACTGGCTCATCCTGGCTGGTAATGAGGGTTATGGGATCATAGCCTTGGGAGGTGCTGCTGGCCAGCATTATGCCATCCTTCATGCTGCCCAGTGGCATGAACTGTGTGTGGCGCAGTACGCTGCGTGATGCGTGGCACATCCCTTTCAGTCTGCAGCGAATCAATGACGCTAATCCTCTCATCGTAACGACACTTCTACATCCGTGTAGATCACCAGCAAGCGTACTCTTCGTCGCTTGTTGTATTGTGTTGCTCCATTCATACCGTGGTGGAAACTTCTGCCATTGCGTCTACCCACCAATGCCATATCGGTCACCTCATCTATTGCTCTCCAGTCCTCGCCCCACGTCATCCCGCCAAGAATGCTGAGTGTTATCAGGGATCAAGGCCCCTGCGGCCTGTGGGTGTCGTCCACTAACGCGGGACTGGCGGCTCCTTACTTCCGAGAGCCTGGGAATCTCATGATCTGGCCTCCTGAACACCGTTACCGATGGGGGGTGGAGGCAGCACTACCTGACGAAACCAGCGCCGCGAGATCCTGAGTCGGGTGAAGGCAGCGATGCGATGACCGGGGCATACCTGACTGTCAGTCAGGTGCAGTCCATTCCTTGGTCTGCGGCACCATCATCTACAGCGCTGTTGCTGGTGACATCGGCGTTTGTCGCGCACCTCGGTGCTACCCTCGGACTCAAGTGCGGCGTACGTTGTGAGGTCATAAAGAAGAGAAGTGCTCGTTCGAAACGGGCCGCAAATTGAAGCATTGAGTCAGCCGGTAGAGGACGCCGTCACCGATTCTCACTGCACTCCCACAGGTACCCGCTGACACCACTTAATCCCTCGCAGCGCCTCCTCTGTCGGAACCAGCGCATACCGGGAGTAAAACCGCTCGCCTCCGAAGCTGGCGTTGTCCACTCCACCCAGGGTCTGTCCGTCGTGATAGTCGGAGGTGCCGACCTGATCGGCGATGAAGTACGCCTTGCCGTTCTCGACATTGATGTCGAAGTGTTTGTTGACCTTGCCGCTGATGACGGGTGGCGAGGTGGAGTCGATGGTGTGTTTGCCTGCGGGCACGGTGGCTTTGAAGTAGCCGCCGGAAGGCAGGCTGCTGATGGCTTTGCCGTCGATGTGGATGGTTGGGGCGACGGCGTCGCCGATGCTGGCGGCGGTGCGGTAGAAATAGAGTGTGGCTTGGTCGGGGCTGGTTTCTGCCGGGGGTGTGAAGAAGGGTTGGCCTTTGAGGTCGGGGCCGCTGATGCAGCCGGTCAGCAGGGTCAGCGTTGCGAGCAGGCAGGCCCAGAGCAGGGTGAGGCGTTTCATGGATGGACATTCCTTGGAAGGTTAAGGCTTTAGCTTGTCGTGGCTACAAACTGCGGTCGTCTGCGTAGTTGTGATGACAGAGATACCGCTTTCGCCACCGAGGCGGCTCCCACAGGGTTGGCGTTGAACAAAAGGCCAGGATCCGGCGCGGTTATTGTGGGAGCCGCCTCAGGTGGCGAATGCAGTCGACCAGGCAACATAAAATCTCCCACGGGCGCAGGCCGTGTGTTGGCTAATGCCCGTAGAAGCCGAGTCAGCTCACAGTTTGCAGAGACCCTTGCCGCTGTCGGTGGCGTCCGAGCTGGGCCAAGGTTCGAAGGCGCTTTTCGCGGTCAGGTTGAGGATGTTGCGACCGTTGAGCACCGGGTATTTGTGCTTGAGGGCTTCCACGGTCTGGTTGGCGTTGTTCACGTTGCCCAGGCAGAAGCGCAGGGCGTCGGCGTGGAGGTCGCCGATGTAGGCGATTTCTCCGGCGCGTACGGTGAACACCACCGGCGCTGAACGTGCCATCGAGTGGCCTGCGTAGTGCACGTAATACCAGTGGGTGAATTCATATTCTCCCGGTGGCACTTCATACATGTAGAGGTTGCCCAGTTGGTTGCGCGAGGTCTGATCGTTTTCGTTGCCCAGCGTTTCCAACTGCAGGGCGGTGCCTTCCCCGCCATGTTGTTTGATATGGACTACCAGCCCATGGGGTTGAAACAGAAAACCCTCGGCGATGGAGCCGACGATGATGGCTTTGGTCGGATCGGGCGGGCGCTTGCCGTCATAGCGCGGGCTGGCGCAGCCGATCAGGAGGGTGGTGGAGAGGGCAATGGCTGCCCAGATGAGAAGTTGTTTGCTGGCTTTCCGTAGCATAGGTCCTGTCAGTCCCTTGGTCGGTTATTGAATCGCGGCGTATGACGCCACAAACAAAAAAGGCCCACCTTTCGGTGAGCCTTTCTCGCTGAGTCATGGTGCCGGCACCAGGAGTCGAACCCGGGACCTACTGATTACAAGTCAGTTGCTCTACCAACTGAGCTATACCGGCGTGTGGGCGCTGATTATAGGGATTTGGTCTGTCGAGTAAAGCGTTAATTTCAGTTTTTTTGCGTGGCTTATGCCCTGCGGCGATTACCGTTATTCACAACCGATCCATTGGAGACAAGACGAGTGGTGCTTTTGTGGAACGGTTCTCATCTGTTCGCAAGCTACTGTTTTTCTGGAAATTTAATGTCTGCCTAAAAAATGACCAATTTGTGAAATCGTTTGCGGGCTAGGATTTTTGTGCTCTGGCCGTTGTTTCATCAACAGAGTTATCCACAGGTTGGCGGGTGTCGGGCGGCTCAGGTGCGTTCGGCGAGGATGAGCAGATTTCTCGGTGTGACGTGACTGGCGCAGAAGGTGCCAATCCGGACTTCGTAGTCACGCTGTTGCAGGTACAGCGCTCGATCAAGGACGAGCCAGAGTTCGAGGGGGCGGCGGAAGAGGTTGCGCAGCAGTTCGAGGTTGCGGACTTCGGCCAGGCGTTGCCAGCCAGCGGCTTCGAGCTTGGCCCAGTCTTGATTGCCGGTGGCAGGCAGTTCTTTCAGCTCGGCAAGGTCGCGGCAGTAGTCGGCGAAGGGTTTGTCGAGCCAGGCGCTGGGCAGGGAGGGGGTGGGCAGGTAGTCGTCGATGCCGCGCAGTTGGCGTTGCAGCAGGTCGAAAGCCAGGCGGCGGGCCATGGAGGTGTCGCGCTGGCGGCGGACGCGGGCGCCTGCGGTGACGGTTTCGCTCAGGGGCAGGCCGAGGTCGTCGAGGGAGAGCTTGAGCGTCGATGACTGACCTTCAGTCGACAGCGGCTGATAGTGGTCGCTGGCGATTCGGTTATAGCAGCACGGGGCGATGGCGAGGTGTTGGCAGTGGGCGTTGCTGGCCAGTTGCATCAGGCGCACGTGGAGGTCGCCGCAGGCGTGCAGGGCGACGGGGGTGTGGTCTGGCTGGAGGCGCTCGGCGGTGTTTTCGGCCATGACGTCTTGATGCAGATGCGTGGCGTGTACGCCGAGTTTGTCACTGAGCTGCCGGCCTGCTGCAACCAGCGCTTCGTCGCATTCGAGGCAGGTCAGGGCCTGGCCGTCGTGGGCGAGGCGCCTGCCGAGGTGGCCTTTGCCAGAGCACCAGTCGAGCCAGTGGGTGGGCGTCTGTCGAAAGCTCAGGCTGCTGGCGAAGGCTTCGATCTGTTGCCACTTGCGTCCGGGTACGTCGACGCTCATGCGCGAGGCGATGGCATTAAGGGCATGAGTCGGCAGGGTGTCGATTTCGCTCAGGACTTTGGATTGTTTGGCGAGCAGGGCGAAGGGCTCGGGGGCGTCGAGTTGTTCGGGGTGGTTGTGGGCGGCTTCGGCGTCGCCCAGCGAGCGTTGGCGCAACCAGATGGATAACTCGGGGTGTTGCGTTTCCCATGGCAAGTGGCGATGGGTGAAGGGTTTTGGTCGCCACAGGTGCTGGTGCTCGCGCAGGAAGGTGTCGAGGGCGAGGAAGTGGGGGGCGAGGTCGGCGGTGTGCAGTGGCATGGGTTGGGTGGCGATGCTGGATATGGTGTTCAGCTTACGGGCTTTGGTGGTTGTGCGGCAGTCTTCGCCAGCACGCCGGCTCCCACAGTGATGTGTGTCGAACCATGGATTTATGAACGGCGCGGATGTTGTGGGAGCCGCCTTGGTGGCGAAAGCGGCAGGCCATGCAACATAGAATCTCCCACAAGGTGATGAGTGCGTAGCCGCCTGGCCGGACTGCTCCGGTTTGCCCGTTCAGCGTCCTTGGCTGGCATCCACCCGCAGATACCGCTCCAGCAGTTTGAAGCCTTGTACCAACACGAACGACATCACGAGATAAATCATCCCGGCGATGAAGAACGTCTGTTCCGGCATGTAGGTGCGCGCGTTGATGGTGCGTGCCATGCCGGTGATGTCGAGCAGGGTCACGGTGCTGGCCAGGGCGCTGGCCTTGAGCATCAGGATGACTTCGTTGCTGTAGGCGGGCAGGCCGATGCGGGCGGCGCGGGGCAGGATGATGTAAAGCAGCGCCTTGCCCTTGGACATGCCCAGTGCGCGAGCGGCTTCGATTTCGCCCGGTGGCACGGCCTGAATCGCGCCTCGCAGGATTTCGGCAATGTAAGCGGTGGTGTGCAGCGTCATGGTCAGCGCGGCGCAGAAGAACGGCTCGCGCAGGTAAGGCCAGAACACGCTTTGGGTCACGGCATCGAACTGCGCCAGGCCGTAATAGACCAGAAACAGTTGCACCAGCAGCGGCGTGCCGCGAAAGAAGAAGATGTAGGCATAGGGCAGGGCGCGCACGTAGGGGCTGCGCGAGGCGCGGGCGATGCCCATGGGAATTGCCAGTATCAGCCCGGCCACGACAGCGATGGCCACCAGCTCCAGCGTCAGGGTTGCGCCTTGCAGCAGCTTGGGCAGCCATTTGAGGACGAATTCCCAGCTCATGACGCACTCCTCGCAAAGCCGACCGAGGCGCGCCGTTCAAGCCATGCCAGGCCGATCATCGACAGCGCCGTCATGCCCAGGTACATGAACGCCGCGACCATATAAAAGGTGAACGGCTGTTTGGTGGTGGTGACGGCGATCTGCGCATGACGCATGACTTCTTCCAGGCCGATCACCGAAACCAGCGCCGTGTCTTTCATCAGGATCATGAACAGGTTGCCCAATCCCGGTAGGGCGATGCGCCACATCTGCGGCATGACCAACTTGATGAAGATGCGTGAGCGCGAGAGGCCCAGCGCCAAACCGGCTTCGCGGTGGCCTTTGGGAATCGACAACATGGCGCCGCGAAACACCTCGGTGGCGTAGGCGCCGAAGCACAGGCCCAAGGCGATGACGCCCGCTGCGAATGCGCTGAGCGACAGGTTGGGGATGCCAAACCAGTGGCCGATGGCGCGCATGGCGTTGACAGTGCCGAAGTAGATCAGCAACACCCAGAGCAATTCAGGAATGCCGCGCACCAGTGTCGAGTACGTGCCGCCCAGCCATTGCAGGGCGCGATTGGACGAGGTTTTGGCCAGCGCGCCGAGGAGGCCCAGCACAAGGCCCAGACACAGGGCGGACAGCGCGAGTTGAATCGTCATCAGCACGCCAGCGGCAAGAGCGGGGCCGAATCCTTGGAGATCGAAGTTCATGGCTTTGCTTGGTCAGAGACATGCCCTGCCGCTCAATGAGTCGGCAGGGCGGGTCAGGCAGGTCAGAGGATGCTGAACGGGAAATACTTGTCGTTGATCTTCTTGTAGGTGCCGTCTTCGATGATTTCTTTGAGGGCGGTGTTCAGCCGCTCGCGCAGTGGGTCGTCCTTGCGCACGGCCATGCCGATCTTGTCTTCGCCAAACATCGGCTCGCCTTTGAATTCGAAGTTCTTGCCCGCGTCGCTTTTCAGCCACTCGTAGCTCGCGTATTTGTCGCCGAGCAGCGCGTCAACGCGACCGGAAGACAGGTCAAGGAAGGCGTTTTCCTGCGAGTCGTAGAGCTTGACGGTGACGTCGTCGCCCCAGTTGTCTTCCAGCCAGGTGCCCGACAGGGTCGCGCGCTGGGCGCCGATGGTCTTGCCTTTCAGGGCTTCTTTGATGGCATCGTTGTTGGCTCCCAGGTTGCTCGATTTCGGCGCGATGAATTGCAGCTTGTTCGAGTAATACGGGTTGGTGAAGTCAACGGCCTGTTTGCGCTCTTCGGTGATCGACATCGAAGAGATGATGAAGTCGAACTTCTGCGCGTTCAGAGCCGGAATGATGCCGTCCCAGTCAGAGGTGACGACTTCGCAGGTGACTTTCATCTTGGCGCACAGGGCGTTGCCGATTTCGACGTCGAAGCCCACGACCTGGCCGCTGGCGTCCTTGTTGTTGAACGGCGGGTAGGCGCCTTCGATGCCCATTTTCAGGGTCTCGGCAGCAACAGCGCTGGAGGTCACGACCAGAAGAGCGGCCACCAGAAGGTTTTTCAGGGTCTGCATCGATGTTGCTCCGTTAGCGATTGCTGGACATGAATTGTTTGCAGCGCGCCGATTGCGGGTTGTCGAAAACCTGCTGCGGCGAGCCTTGTTCTTCTACCAGCCCTTGGTGCAGGAAAACCACTTCACTGGACACCTGGCGGGCGAAATTCATTTCGTGCGTCACCATCAGCATGGTCCGGCCCTCTTCGGCCAGGCCGCGAATGACGTTCAGCACTTCTTGCACCATCTCCGGGTCCAGCGCGGACGTCGGTTCGTCGAACAGAATGACTTTAGGCTGCATCGCCAAGGTGCGGGCGATGGCAGCGCGCTGTTGCTGGCCGCCGGACAACTGATTCGGGTAGGCGTGGCGTTTGTCGGCAATGCCGACTTTGGCCAGCAGCGTTTCGGCGACCTCGATCGCCTCGGCCTTGCTCTGCCCCAGCACCCGGCGTGGTGCCTCGATGATGTTATCGAGCACGGTCATGTGCGGCCACAGGTTGAAGTTCTGGAAGACGAAACCGATTTCGCTGCGCAGGCGATTGATCTGACGATGGTCAGCGGCAATCAGTTCACCCTTGCGTGTGGCTTTGAGTTTGAGCGCTTCACCTGCGACAAGGATTTCACCGTTGTGCGGGTTTTCCAGCAGGTTGATGCAACGCAGAAGCGTGGACTTGCCTGAACCCGAGGAACCCAAAATCGAAATCACGTCGCCATCGCGCGCGGTCAGGGAGATGCCCTTGAGCACTTCCAGCTCCCCGTAGCGTTTATGCAGGTTGCGGATTTCCAGGGCGGGCGTGGCCAGGGCCATGTCGAGTCCTCACGTGTTCGGTGCAAATGGCGCACGGCAAGCGAGCTGCCCCTGCGCAAAAAGGGCGCGATGGTGCCAGCTTTAACGGCCGTGGGGAAGGGTGTTTCGGCCACTGGGGCGATGAGAGGTTGAATCTGTGCGCTTATTTGGTGCTTTTTGTCGCGGCGTGTGTATTTTCGGTGCGGTAAAACGTCTCTATCCTGTTGCGCTCGGTAACACTTCCTACAGGAATGTCGAAAGGCCATTCTTCTCAAGCACTTACCGAACGCCTCTGCAACGGGCATACCCACGCACGACGTCGCTTTTGAAATATCTTGGCGTACTTCTTGCGTAAAAAATAAATAACAGGGCTGTTGTGATCTTTTTACGAAAGACCGCAAACCGTTCTGATCCGTATAAAAATCCCTAAAGGTTGCTTACATGAGCAGTACCCCAAATTCTTCAAACCTCGATCAGGGGCTCAAATCGCGCCACATCACCATGCTGTCCATCGCAGGTGTGATCGGCGCTGGCCTCTTCGTCGGTTCCGGCCATGCCATTGCCGAAGCGGGCCCGGCGGTTTTGCTGGCCTACGCGGCGGCCGGTACGCTGGTGGTTCTCGTCATGCGCATGTTGGCCGAGATGGCGGTGGCTTCGCCGGACACCGGTTCTTTCTCGACTTACGCTGATCGCGCGATCGGCCACTGGGCGGGCTTCACCATCGGTTGGTTGTACTGGTGGTTTTGGGTCTTGGTGATTCCACTGGAAGCCAACGCCGCTGCGACGATTCTCCATGCGTGGTTCCCGAACGTCGCGATCTGGGTGTTCACGTTGGTGATCACCTTGGTGTTGACCGCGACCAACCTGTTCAGCGTGAAGAACTACGGCGAGTTCGAGTTCTGGTTCGCGCTGATCAAGGTGCTGGCGATCATCGGTTTCGTGATCCTGGGGATCGCGGCGGTCTTCGGTCTGCTGCCGACCAGCCAAGTCAGCGGCGTCAGCCACCTGTGGGACACCAATGGCTTCCTGCCAAACGGCATGGGGGCTGTGCTGGCGGCGATGCTGACCACCATGTTCTCGTTCATGGGTACTGAAATCGTCACCATTGCGGCTGCCGAGTCGAAGAACCCAGGCCAGCAAATCACCAAGGCCACCAACTCGGTGATCTGGCGGATCTGCCTGTTTTATCTGGTTTCGATCTTCCTGGTTGTCGCGCTGGTGCCGTGGAATGACAGCCGTCTGGCGCAGGTCGGCTCTTACCAGACCGTGCTGGATCTGATGGGCATCCCGAACGCCAAGTTGATTGTCGACATCGTGGTGTTGGTCGCTGTGACCAGTTGCCTGAACTCGGCGCTGTACACCGCTTCGCGCATGCTGTTCTCCCTCGGCAAGCGTGGCGATGCCCCCGCCGTTTCGCAGCGCACCAGCAAAGCGGGCACCCCGTATTGGGCTGTTCTGCTGTCGACCGCTGCGGCGTTCGCGGCCGTGTTCGCCAACTACGTCGCCCCGGCGGCGGTGTTCGACTTCCTGCTCGCCAGCTCCGGCGCCATCGCGCTGCTGGTGTACCTGGTGATCGCCGTGTCGCAGCTGCGCATGCGCCGCAAGCGTGAATCCGAAGGCCAGACCATTGCTTTCCGCATGTGGCTGTTCCCGGGCCTGACCTGGGCGGTGATTGCCTTCATCGTTGCCGTGCTGACTATCATGCTGTTCCAGGACGCTCATCGCATGGAAATCATCGCGACCGGCTTGCTGAGCATTCTGGTTGTTGCAGCAGGCTTGATCGTGTCGAGCCGTCGTAAGGCAGTGAAAGCGGGGAAGGTTGTGCTCAATTGAGGGTTGATTGAGCGGGCGTTGCCTGTTTGAAAAACGGCTGCTCTCAGGGATGGGGGTGGCCGTTTTTTTGTTCAAGCATCCCCATGGGGACATTCAGGGAAAGCAATGGTGATCCTCAACCGTAATGAGCCTGCCTTCTACATCCTTTCCCCTGAGCGATACGAAGAGCTTCTCGATTTGTTGGACGACGCCGAGCTCGTATCGTTAAGGCGCGACGTGGCGGTCGCACACTCAAGGTAGATATTGATGACCTCATCGCAGAGGCCGAAAAGCACTAACCCCAAGCCTGAAGAGATTACGGTCTATAGCCTTGAATTTTTTACCGTGGGCAGTGGCTCACCGTTTCGGATGCATCCGCCCCAACACCGACTTCCCTCGCACTTGATGCAGCACCACCGCAGCCAGATGTAACGCCACCAACCCCGCCAGGATCGCGCACAGCACGTGGTGCAGCTCATGGAGCTCCAGCAGCGCGATCTTCGAGTGAATCAGCTGTGGCAGCGGTATGAACGCCATTAGCATCACGGGGTGGTTCATCATCAACACCCCCGTAATCAATACGCCGGTCACTGCCAGATAAATCGCCTTGTGGGCGAGACCTGCTACGCGCTCCTGTGCCGTTTCGGGCTTAAGGGGAGAGCCAGCTCGGACGGCCAACCACAGACGCCAGGCGAAGAAAGGAATGAACAGGCTGGTGATCTGCGGATTGAATGACTCAACCCATTGCCGGAACGGGTCGTTAGCGTCCAGCAACACCACTCCGAAGCCGCTGAAGGTGGCCCAGAGAATGATCGCAGCAGACAGCCAATGCAGGAAGATTCGAGGCTTGGTGTAAGCGCTCGCTTCATTCGTCGTCGGAATGGATGAAGGGGAGTGGGGGTGTTTCAAAACGGTAGCCTTAGTGAGAAGGAATTGCATTCTCGTGGTGGCGCAAAGCTACCGTCTTGACCGGGGTCATGCAAATGAAAACCCGTGTGTTACCGACGACCTGCGTCGCGTGCGTTTTTGCGGTGCAGAATGTCGGACGCTTCGATATAGGCCTTCTGGAAGGCTTCGCTGCTGATGTACTCGACGGCGGTGTCTTCATCTTCGTTGTGGAAGATGCCGCGATAGGTGATCAATAGCCCCATCATGAAGTCGGTGGCAGGGTCTTCTTCTTCCTCGGCAATCACCAGTTCCAGCACCGGGTATTGCAGGAATACCACGCACATCGCCAGCAGGCTGACGGCCTCGGCTTTCTTCATGGCTTCGAACAGGTCGTCGAAGTCGGCAGGGTCGAAGCCGTTCTCTTCGATGTCTTTGAAGTCGAAGGTGCTCAGGTCGATTGCCACGTCATCGAACGGCTCATCGACGAAGGCGTGTTTCAACACGGGATGAACGACGACGGGTTTGCCCTTCCCGGAGCGGCTCTGCTTGGCCTTGGCTTTGGCGCGCTGGGCACGTTTTTGCTGTTTGTCTGCGGAGGCCATGCGAGTGAGTCCTTTTGTGGGCGGAGGAGGCGGGCTATGAAAACCTAACCGGGTCGATTAGCCAAGGTTAGTCGGGGGGAAGTTGCCCGAAAAACCGCGCCCAATAAAAAACCCCTGAATCTTTCAATTCAGGGGTTTCTCGATATTAGTGGTGCCCAGAGACGGAATCGAACCGCCGACACGGGGATTTTCAATCCCCTGCTCTACCGACTGAGCTATCTGGGCAACGGGGCGCATTAAACGTGTTTTTCAGGAGGTCGTCAAGCAAGTCTTTGAAAAAAATTCGAATTATTTCCTTCGCTTACGTCTGACGCCTCTCTGAAGCGTCATTCAGACGGTGGAACGTAGCCTTCGGCCTTGGCGTATTCCTCGCCGGACAGGTACTTGTCCATTTCGGTCTGGAGGAATTTACGGTCTTCGGCGTTCATCATGTTCAGCCGACGCTCGTTGATCAGCAGGGTCTGGTGTTTCTGCCAGTCGGCCCAGGCTTTCTGCGAGACGTGGTTGAAGATGTCTTCGCCCTTGGCGCCCGGATAGGGAGGGCGGTCCAGGCCAGGCAGTTCTTCTTTGTACTTGCGGCACATTACGGTGCGGGTCATGACGACTCTCCTGCATTCAATACGTCGGCTGCGTTTTTCAGCAGCTTCTTCACCGGGGCAGCCAGGCCCAGGCGCGGCGGGGTGGCGAGGTTATACCAGAGCCAGTCGTCCTCGGCCACGTGATGGGCGGACTCCTCGACCCGAACCAGCCACGGCTCGATGGTCAACTGGAAGTGGCTGAAGGTGTGGACAAGTCCCGGCAGTGCCTGGTGCGTGCCCATCGCCAGCGAGTGTTGATCGGCCAGGTGCTGCATATCGTCAAAGTCGTCCAGCTCCGGCAAGCTCCACAGCCCGCCCCACAAACCGGTCGACGGGCGACGATAGAGCAAAATCTCGCCTTCGCGGTTAGCGAAGATCGGCATCAGCGTGCGTTTCTGCGGGACGGCCTTGCGCGGTTTCGGCACCGGGTAGCGGGTTTCCTGGCCGAGCATGTGCGCTTCGCAGCCGCGCTCCAGTGGGCACAGCAGGCAACTGGGCTTGCTGCGGGTGCAGAGCGTCGCGCCCAGATCCATCATCGCCTGAGTGTAGTGATTGACGCGGCTGTGGGGCGTGAAACGCTCGGCGGTCGCCCACATCTGCTTGGCGACCTTGGGTTCCCCCGGATAACCCTCTTGGGCGGTGAAGCGCGCCAGCACGCGTTTGACGTTGCCATCGAGGATCGGCGCGCGCAGGCCCATGCTGATGCTGGCGATGGCGCCTGCGGTGGATTGGCCGATGCCGGGGAGTTCGGTGAGTTTTTCCACGTCGCGAGGGAATTCTCCCCCGTGTTGGGAGACGACGATCTTCGCGGCTTTTTGCAGGTTGCGGGCGCGGGTGTAGTAGCCCAGGCCCGTCCACAGGTGCAGCACTTCGTCTTCCGGTGCGTCGGCCAGGGCTTGAACGGTCGGCAGCGCTTCCATGAATCGGTCGAAGTAACCGAGCACGGTGCTGACCTGAGTTTGCTGCAGCATGATTTCCGACACCCAGACGCGGTACGGCGTGATGTCGTGTTGCCAAGGGAGGTCGTGGCGGCCGTGTCGGTCGTACCATTCGAGGACGGCGGAGGAGAACTGCTCGGGTTGCATCGTGGTTCCGGGGTTCAGGGCAAAAGGTTGGGCCTGTGTAGACCTCGCAATTGTGGGAGCCGGCTTGCTGGCGAATACGGTGAATCAGCAACAAATGAGTTGCCTGATACGCCGCATTCGCCAGCAAGCCGGCTCCCACACGTTTTGTGTCGTTGGGCCAATCGGTGATCGGCCAAAAACGGTTACCGCTTGAACAATCCTTTGATAGCGTCCTTGAGCTCGGGACTGACCTTGTCCCCCAGCTTTTCGTCGATCTTGTCGCCGATGCGGTCCGTGGCCAGTTTCGCCGCAACCTTGCCCAGCCCCTCATTGTCCAGCCGACACGCCTTGGCGCCCAGTTCCAGCGGGCCGCGGCAAAGGATCGGCCATTCAACGCCAACGAAGCGCGGGTTCACTTCGCAGGCGGGGTCTGGCATGTCGCTCTTGTCGCCTTCGATGATCACGCCGACGCGGTAGTTCATGCCCATCACGCGCAGGTCGATGTCGCCATCGCCGTTCACGGTCAGGCCCGGTGTGCGGACTTTCAGGTCCGGGTTGCTGGCCACGCCGTTACGAAACACCAGATTGCCATTGAGTTGCTGGAACGGCGTGTCTTTGCCGCGAGGCTCGCCGCTCAAGGTCTTGCGATTGAGCACCGAAATTCCGCGACACAGTTGCTGTTCAAGGTTGGCGTTGACCAGCACACCGTCGTTCAGTGCGAAGTTCGCGGTGCCGTTCAGGCTTTCGACCAGCGCCTTTTGACTGTTGCCCTTGGCGGTGACGTCGCTGTTCAGCGTCAACAGGCCGCGCAGCGGTGGCGTGGTGCCCTGGCTTTGGATGAAGTGCTCGACCGGCACTCTGACGATGCGGGTCTGCACGGCGGCCAGCGGCACCTCTGGACGAACGTCGAGGTTGCCTTTGACTTCGAAGTTGCCGTTATAGAGATCGCCCCGCAGGCTGTCGACGGTGATCACGCCGTTCTGTGCTGAGGTTTTCAGTGCAGCGTTCTGTATCGGCAGTTTTTCCACAGTCAGCTTGCCGAAGGTCAGGTCCGCATCGACATCGAGAGTGCGCAGACGCTCTTGAGGCAGCAGTCGTGCGTCGCTCCAGGCGCCTTGGGTCGGTTGGTTCGGCAGCGGTGAGGTGCCCGCAGCGGCCATGGCTTCTGCTTCGCCGCTTTGCACTTCGGACTTGCGCGCAGCGCCAGCGGCTTTGGCCTGATCGCTTTGCGGCGGACGATAGCGGTCAGCGTCGAAGGTGTCGGCTTTCAGTTGCAGACGCAGCGATTGCCTGGCGAAGTCGTCCACGGCGACGCGGCCCGTGAAGGTGCTGTCATCGAGCCTGAGGGTCAGGTCATCCAGCGACACGCTGTTTTGTGTCGCGGCGATGCGGCTGACCATTTCCAGCTTGGTCAGGCTGTTTTCCCCCAAGGTCGGCGCGGTCTGGCCGACGCTGTCGAGGAACTCGCGCAGATTGAATTGAGCGATGGAGATGCCGCCGCTCAGCTGCGGGGCCTTGTCCAGATCACGTACATGCAGCTCGCCCAATGCGCGGAGCTGGTTGGCCGACAGCTTGAGGTTGGTCCATTCGGCAACGTTGGCCGACATGTCCGCCAGCAGTTGGCCCTGGGCCGAGAAGCTCAGGGTCTTGCCTTGCAGCGGATCGCCTGCGGCCTCACCCGAGAAACGCATGTCGTCCAGTTGATAGCGCTTGAGTGCGCGGTCGAAACGCAGTTTGCCGGTCAGTTCGGTTTTGGTCCGTACGACAGGCTGATTGGTGCTGAGGAAGGCCGTCAGTTTGATCGGAATGTCGGTCGCGTTGTGAACCGGGCCGGTGCTTAATTGAATGCTTTCGGCGGTGAATTGCCGGGCCTTCTGGATGTCGTTGAAATCGATGCGCGCGTTGTTCACGGTCAGGCTGTCGATGTCCAGCTTGAGCGGCTGCCAGGTGCGTTCAGGTTTTCCTGCCGTGTCAGGCTGGGGCGCTGGGGCGGCCGGTTGAGCTGGATTGGCGGCTGTCGCAGGTGCTTTGCCGATGTCTTCCCAGTTGCCGTGACCGTTTTCGTCACGGGTCAACATCAGGTTCAGGCCCTCGACCCGCACGTCGCTCATTTGCACTTCTTTGCGCAGCAGCGGAAGCACGCGCACGGACAGCCCAAGCATTTGCAGGTCGGCGAACGGTTTGGTCGGCTCGGTCAGCGTCGCGACGCTGGCGTCGTGCAATTCAAGGCCCAACCAGGGGAACAGGCTCCAGCCTATGTCGCCATTGAGGGTCAGTTCGACATGGGCACGGTCGCGAACCAGTTTACGAATCTCGTCTTTGTAGTCGTTGGGATCAAACAGATGGGTCAGGGCGAAGCCGAGAGCCACGATGATCAGCAACAGCCCGAGAATAAAGAGCCCCAGGATTTTGCCGAACGCTTTCATGGGCGAGTCCTTGTATTCGTGTCGTTCAAATTTAGCCCGCGAGTATAGCGTTCTCACGCAGGCGCCGGGCCTTGTTCGGCCGTGCGCAATATCAGAGACAGCGATCCATGCAATGACAGACGGTATAAAAAAGGTAGTAGCAGAATGCTTTCTGTCACCTCGTAAATGCTAATCTCTCGCCGTTCGCGGGAATCCCTGCGTCGAATTGTCACGTTATGAGGCCGTTCTGCCGATAAAACTTCCGATGCTTGCGGCATCAAGAGAAGTGGCGGGGCCGTTGCCGTGGTTCTGGCGTGGCACAACTATAAATAGGGGCAAAACAAATAATGACTACGAGCACTGCTCTGGGCGGCACTGTCGCTCAGCCTGCGTTCTTGTCCAAAGAGCGCATTATCGCCAAGCGTGGCTTCAACCGTTGGCTGGTTCCGCCAGCCGCTCTCGCCATCCACCTGTGCATCGGCATGGCCTACGGCTTTTCGGTGTTCTGGTTGCCGCTGTCCAAGGCCATTGGCATCAAAACCGCCGTGGCTTGCGCGCCAGACATGGGTTTCTTCGAGCAAATCTTTTCGTCCAGCTGTGACTGGCCGATTTCGATGCTCGGCTGGATTTACACCCTGTTCTTCATCTTCCTGGGCTGCTCGGCTGCCATCTGGGGTGGGTGGCTGGAACACGCAGGTCCGCGCAAGGCCGGTGTTGTCTCGGCGCTGTGCTGGTGTGGCGGTCTGCTGATTTCTGCGCTGGGTGTCTACACCCATCAAATCTGGCTGATGTGGATTGGCTCGGGCGTGATCGGGGGTATCGGTCTGGGTCTGGGTTATATCTCGCCGGTGTCGACCCTGATCAAGTGGTTCCCGGACAAACGTGGCATGGCGACCGGCATGGCGATCATGGGCTTCGGCGGCGGCGCGATGGTGGGTGCTCCACTGGCGACCGCGCTGATGAGCCACTTCGCAACGCCTGACAGCGTCGGCGTATGGCAGAGCTTCGTGGCCATGGCGGTGATCTACTTCATTTTCATGATCGGCGGCGCGCTGGCGTACCGCGTTCCGCCTACGGGCTGGAAGCCTGAAGGCTGGACCGCGCCTGCGAAGAAAACCAACAGCGCGATGATCACCAATCGTCACGTCCACGTCAGCGTTGCGTGGAAAACCCCGCAATTCCGTCTGGTGTGGCTGGTGCTGTGCCTGAACGTTTCGGCGGGTATCGGCATCCTCGGCATGGCTTCGCCACTGTTGCAGGAAGTGTTCGGTGGCAAGCTGCTGGGCAACGATCAGGGCTTCGCGCAACTGGACGCTTCGCAACTGGCGGCCATCGCGGCCATCGCAGCGGGCTTCACCGGTCTGTTGAGCCTGTTCAACATCGGTGGCCGCTTCTTCTGGGCATCGTTCTCTGACTACATCGGCCGTAAAGCGACGTACTTCGTGTTCTTTGCGCTGGGCTTTTTGCTCTACGCATCGGTCCCGACGCTGGGCCACTTGGGCAGCGTTGCGCTGTTCGTGGCGGCATTCTGCGTGGTGCTGTCGATGTACGGTGGTGGTTTCGCGACCGTTCCGGCTTACCTGGCTGACCTGTTCGGCACGCAGATGGTCGGTGCGATCCATGGTCGTCTGCTGACCGCCTGGGCGGCTGCTGGCGTGCTCGGCCCGGTGCTGGTGAACTACCTGCGTGAGTATCAGCTGAGCCACGGCGTGGCCCGAGCCGATGCTTACGACATCACCTTGTACATCCTCGCCGGTCTGCTGGTGCTGGGCTTCATCTGCAACATGCTGGTGCGCCCGGTGGCCGACAAGTACTTCATGACCGATGAAGAACTGAAAGCAGAACAGGCGATCGGTCACGACGCTGGCGCCGACCACACCACTTCGCTGGAGTGGAAAGCCGACGCAGGCACCAAGCCGCTGGCCGTCCTGGCCTGGCTGGCAGTGGGTATTCCGCTGGCGTGGGGTGTGTGGATCACCTTGCAGAAGACAGCGGTGTTGTTTCACTAAGCCGTCATCGGTGTCGGCCTGAGCATTCGGGCCGACGCCGGTCTGCTACCCGGAAACGGTGAATCCGCGAAAAATGGGTTGTCTGACACGCCGCATTCGCCACCAAGGCGTCTCCCACAATGACCGCGCCGAGTTCAAAGACGCTGCTCGCTGCTGAACCGTGTGGGAGCCGCCTTGGTGGCGAATGCGGCGTGTCAGACAACATAGAATCCCAAGCGTGTCATTTGTACAGACATGTCTATCTGCGTCATCCCGTCTACCATCACACGTCTCGTGTTTCTGTTTCCCCGCCACACGCCTATAATGTCCGCCTTTTCGCCCAATGATTTTGCGGAGCTGGTGATGGCCGAACGTAAGGCGTTCGTCGAGCGCGACACCCTGGAAACCCAGGTCAAAGCCTCGATTAACCTGGATGGCACCGGAAAGGCCCGATTCAACATCGGTGTGCCTTTTCTTGAACACATGCTCGACCAGATCTCCCGTCACGGGTTGATCGACATCGAACTCGATTGCAATGGCGACCTGGAAATCGACGACCACCACACTGTGGAAGACGTCGGTATCACACTGGGTCAGGCCTTCAGCAAAGCCATTGGCGATAAAAAAGGCATTCGTCGTTACGGCCACGCCTATGTCCCGCTGGATGAAGCGCTGTCCCGTGTGGTCATCGACTTCTCGGGTCGTCCTGGCCTGCAAATGCACGTGCCGTACACCCGCGCTGTTGTCGGCGGTTTCGACGTGGACCTGTTCCAGGAGTTTTTCCAAGGCTTCGTGAACCACGCCAACGTTACGCTGCACATCGACAACCTGCGTGGCACCAACACCCACCATCAGATTGAAACCGTGTTCAAGGCTTTTGGCCGCGCGCTGCGCATGGCCGTCGAGCTGGATGACCGCATGGCCGGACAGATGCCTTCGACCAAGGGCGTGCTGTAATGCAGACCGTTGCCGTTATCGACTATGGCATGGGCAACCTGCACTCGGTGGCCAAGGCGCTGGAGCACGTTGGCGCAGGCCGTGTGCTGATCACCAGCGACGCCGACGTGATTCGCGAAGCGGACCGCATCGTGTTCCCCGGTGTGGGCGCCATTCGCGACTGCATGGCTGAAATCCGTCGGTTGGGCTTCGATGCACTGGTGCGCGAAGTCAGCCAAGACCGTCCATTTCTCGGTATCTGCGTCGGTATGCAGGCGTTGATGGACCGCAGTGAAGAAAACGATGGCGTGGATTGCATCGGCCTGTTCCCAGGGCAAGTGCGCTTCTTCGGCAAGGACCTTCACGAAGACGGCCAGCACCTGAAAGTGCCGCACATGGGCTGGAACGAAGTGACCCAGTCGGTGGATCACCCGCTGTGGCACAGCATTCCGGACAAGGCGCGCTTCTATTTCGTGCACAGCTATTTCATCGAGTCGCCGAACCCACGGCAGATCGTGGGGCGTGGTCATTACGGTCGCGACTTCGCGGCTGCGTTGGCCGACGGTTCGCGCTTTGCCGTGCAGTTCCACCCTGAGAAGAGCCATATCCATGGCCTGCAGTTGCTGCAGAACTTCGCTGCATGGGACGGTCGCTGGTAATGAGCCGCAAGAACAAGGCGCCGATCCTGACCCTCACGCCCGAGCAGGAAAGTGAGGCATGCCACAAGATCAAGCGCTTCATGGAAGATCGCTTCGAACTGGACCTTGGGTCTTTCGAAGCGGCGGAAATCCTTGAATTGTTCACCCATGAAGTCGCGCCGCACTATTACAACCGAGCGATTTTCGACGCACAGGCGCTCCTGAAAGAGCGCTTTGAGAGTATCGAAAGCGACGTTTGGGCGCTCGAAAAAAACTAAATTCCGATTGAGTAGGTTTCCAGATGCTGATTATCCCCGCTATCGACCTTAAAGACGGTGCCTGTGTGCGTCTGCGCCAGGGCCGTATGGAAGATTCCACGGTGTTCTCCGATGACCCGGTCAGCATGGCGGCCAAATGGGTCGACGGTGGCTGCCGCCGTCTGCATCTGGTTGACCTGAACGGCGCATTCGAAGGCCAGCCGGTCAACGGTGAAGTGGTCACCGCGATTGCCAAGCGCTACCCGACCCTGCCGATTCAGATCGGCGGTGGTATTCGTTCGCTGGAAACCATCGAGCATTACGTCAAAGCGGGCGTGAGCTACGTGATCATTGGCACCAAAGCCGTGAAAGAGCCTGAGTTCGTCGCCGAAGCCTGCCGCGCGTTTCCGGGCAAGGTGATCGTCGGTCTGGACGCCAAAGACGGTTTCGTCGCCACTGACGGCTGGGCGGAAGTCAGCTCGGTTCAGGTGATCGACCTGGCCAAGCGTTTCGAAGCCGACGGCGTATCGGCCATCGTGTACACCGACATCGCCAAAGACGGCATGATGCAGGGCTGCAACGTGCCGTTCACGGCGGCGCTGGCAGCGGCCACGAAAATCCCGGTCATCGCCTCGGGCGGCATCCACAACTTGGGCGATATCAAAGCCCTGTTGGATGCAAAAGCACCGGGCATCATCGGCGCCATCACTGGCCGCGCGATCTACGAAGGCACGCTGGATGTGGCCGAAGCGCAGGCGTTCTGCGACACCTATAAGGCTTGACGCACATCGATCCTGTTCCTGTGGGAGCGAATTCATTCGCGAGACGCCAGTACAGCCGATAGACATTCATCGGACGGGACGCCCAGTCGCGAATGAATTCGCTCCCACAAAGATCCAGTTTCAAATCAAATATTGATGTTGGGCGTTAGCCCGGCAGTTTTCGGAGAATAGGCCCATGGCCCTCGCCAAGCGCATCATCCCTTGCCTGGACGTCGACAACGGTCGTGTGGTCAAGGGTGTGAAGTTCGAGAACATCCGCGACGCCGGTGACCCGGTGGAAATCGCCCGTCGTTACGATGAGCAGGGTGCGGACGAAATCACCTTTCTTGACATCACGGCCAGCGTCGATGGTCGCGACACCACGCTGCATACCGTCGAGCGTATGGCCAGTCAGGTGTTCATTCCGCTGACCGTGGGCGGTGGCGTGCGCACCGTGACCGACATCCGCAACCTGCTCAATGCCGGGGCGGACAAGGTCTCGATCAACACGGCTGCGGTCTTCAACCCTGAGTTTGTGGGTGAAGCCGCTGCGCGTTTTGGTTCGCAGTGCATCGTCGTCGCGATCGACGCCAAGAAAGTCTCAGGGCCGGGCGAAACCCCGCGCTGGGAAATCTTCACTCATGGCGGTCGCAAGCCGACCGGTCTGGACGCCGTCGAGTGGGCGAAGAAGATGGAAGGTCTCGGCGCGGGTGAAATTCTGCTGACCAGCATGGACCAGGACGGCATGAAGAACGGTTTCGACCTGGGCGTGACCCGCGCGATCAGCGATGCGCTGGGTATTCCGGTGATTGCATCGGGTGGCGTCGGCAACCTGCAACACCTGGCCGATGGCGTGCTGCAAGGCCATGCGAGCGCTGTGTTGGCGGCGAGTATTTTCCACTTCGGCGAATACACCGTGCCGGAAGCCAAGGCGTTCATGGCGCAGCAAGGCATCGTCGTTCGCTGATCACGGCATCAGTAAATCCGTTCGCGGCAGAGACGCCTGTTTCGACAAATCGTGGGCCTTCGAGCACAGCTTGAGGGGTAACTTCGAGGCTTCGTAGGTTCTCGCGCCTTCGAAATGGGGCGTGTACCCATCCGGCTCATCGCAGTCTACGGCGTCCGGTTCGCCTGATTTGAACGTGTAAACCCATAGCGATGGTGCGGAGAAGTACGGCTCGACCCGATAACCGCCCTCGCTCAGGCGGTCTATCGTCAGTTCCGGCATGCGGGTCGGGCCTGCCGGTGCCAACTCCATCGCTATCACCACAGGCTTGTTCATCATCTCCTGCGCCGGTCGCTGAGCCTGCGATGTCACGCCGATGATGCACAGAAAGTGCATGCCGGCCTCAGGCCCGACCGGGTCATCGATCAGTACGTTGGCCGCATCGGCGGCATCCTTGTAGTAATGCGGGCTTTCGCATTCAGTGGCGCTGCGAGTGGTTTTGTAGCGATACATCGGGGTGTTCAGCGAGAACGGCCATGACCAGGTCGGGAATACGGGGTTGCCCTGTCGATCCAGCGTGATACGGCGGTAGGTCTTGGGTGAATAGTCTTCGCCAAGCGTCATCTCCAGCGTGGATCGCAGTGTGCATTGCTCGGCGTCGGGGTTGAAGCGACCGTGGACGAAGCAGTTTTGCAGCCCTGTCGCAGGACTGGAGTACTGGGTATCCGGCGACCAGGCCGGCTGGCCTCCCTTTATTTCGCAAGGTGCATTGGTCTGGCAGCGGTTTTCTGCCTTGGCGCGGCCAGTCGAGGTACTTGTAACACCTATGATGTGGTTTGATCGGCGATCCAGCAGCGGGCTTCCAGAGCTGCCAGGGGCGATTCCAGCGCAGCGGTGCTTGTAGAAACCGCGAAATACAAAAACCTCCTCGACTAGATCTTCTGCGCCCTCGTAAGCGCATAGCGACAGTCTCAGTCCGGGCGCGTTTTCATGGCCGGAAGGCACCCCGACGATCATCAGGTCCACGCTGTCTGCGGGAGGTCGATGGCTTAACTTCAAGGGTTCGATACTGAGATCGAGCAGTTCCTGCAAGGGTGTTTGCAGTTCGATGAGGGCCAGGTCCGCGCCGCGCACGGTCGCGCTGACGATCTGTTTCAACTCGTGACGTTGCGTCCTTTGCATGTTGCCGAGAAAGTAGTCGAAATCGATATATCCCTGAACCGGCGTGTTGTGGGTGAAATTGAGGCTGTGGCGGGTTACACAGTGCCCGCTGGTGAGTATGTAGGCGGGACCGGCGGCTTGGGATTCTCCGTTGCGCGAGTCGATCAGGGCGCCGGTGCAGCGCGACTTTTGCGAAGCCTGGTCGACTTGCAGACGACCGACCGCGCGCCAGTGCTCGTGGCGCCCCTGTGCATTATCAAGGGCGATGGCGGGAGAGCCGTTGGCGTGGCCCTCGCCGTAATCCCTGGCCTGGGCCAGTTCTGCTGAGAAAAGCGTGATCATTGCGAACACATGGGCTGCTGTTCGATGTTGCATCTGGGTACCTGTCCTTAAAGTGATGGCTCCGCTCACGACGTAAGCGGTCAGTGAAGTCATCAATTAGTCAGACAAACGCTGCTCAGGGCGCATACATATGTATTGCGCGCTCGAAAAAGTACGCGATGCAACGAAGACTCTGGACAACGGCATTTGGGGTCCGCACTCTGTCCACAGCCATGGATAAGGAAGGGCCATATGCTTAAACCTGCTGCGTGTTTTCTCGCACTGTTCGTTTTGATGCCGAGTATGGGGACGTATGCAGATGAACCGGTTGTCGGTACTGATGAAGACAAACGGACAGACTATTCAGTGGTGCTGCTAACCGAGAATTTCCCGCCTTACAACATGGCGATCGATGGCAAGAACTTCGCCCAGGAAAGCAACATCCAGGGCATCGCCGTCGAGATCGTGCGTGAAACCTTCAAACGCGCCGGTATCGGCTACAACATGACCCTGCGCTTCCCGTGGGACCGCATCTACAAACTGGCATTGGAGAAGCCTGGTTACGGCGTGTTCGTGACCGCGCGTTTGCCCGAGCGCGAGAAGTTGTTCAAGTGGGTCGGCCCCATTGGGCCGGACGACTGGATCATGCTGGCGAAGGCCGACAGCCCGATACAATTGAACAACCTGGAAGAGGCTCGGCAATACAGGATCGGCGCCTACAAGGGTGACGCCATCGCCGAAGAGCTGGGGCGTCAGGGCATGAGCCCGATTACTGTGCTCAGCGACAAGGACAATGCCAGGAAGCTCGTTGAAGGTCAGATCGACCTTTGGGCGACGGGTGACCCTGCGGGGCGTTATCTGGCGCGGCAGGAAGGCGTAACGGGTCTCAAGACGGTGCTGCGCTTCAACAGCGCCGAGTTGTTTCTGGCGCTGAACAAAGACACGCCGGATGAGGTGGTGCAGAGGCTACAAACAGCGCTGGATCAACTGCGCAAGGAAGGGCTGGTCGACAGCATTCTCGGGAAGTATCTCTGACTGCCGCACGCTTCTGCCCGGAGGGCGTAGGAGCGAGCTTGCCCGCGATCTGCTGCGTAGCAGCAGTACACCCTGCGAATGCGGTGCATCAGGCACAACTGCGGCGTTTGGTTTCGCTGCCGCTTCGCGGCAGATCGCGGGCAAGCCTCGCTCCTACAGGGGGGCTGTGTTGCTCAGCGATAAACCCCATTCTTTCCATGCCCACCCATGGCCTGATTGCCGCGCAGCCCGATCATGTGACGCAGTTCGATCCATTCGATGCCTTGGGCTTTGAGCTTGGGCAACTCACGCTCCAGCACCTCCATGGTCACCGGGTACGGGTGGCCGATCATCACGGCCGAACCCTGCTTGTGGGCCAGCTTGATCGCTGCCTGAAACTGGCCGTTGATGGCCTCGGCGGTGCGTTCGTCGTCCAGAAATACGTCCCGCGAAAGGCTGGCGAGGCCAATCTTCTGCGCTTCGGCAGCGGCGACGGTCTTGGCGCTGGTGCGGCTGTCGACGAAGAAGAGATGACGGCGTTGCAGCTCGCCCACCAGCCACGCCATGGCGACCGGCTCGGCGGTCATGCGGCTGCCTTCATGATTGTTGATGCCCGCCGCATAAGGAACCTTCATCAGCGCGGCATTGAGGCGCGATTCCAGCTCGGTCAGCGGCAAGTCAGGCCGCCAGGCATAAGGCCCGGTCGCCGGGTCCATCGGCATGTGCAGCATGACGGTCTTGCCCGCCTTGTGGGCCTGACGGGCGAAGTCGGTGGCGTGGCGCGTGTCGGGCATGATCGCCAACGTGACCGGGCCGGGAAGGGCCAGCGCGCGGCTGTCCTTCTCGGGGCTTTGGCCGAGATCGTCGATGATCAGGCTGATGTAGGCGACCTTCGGCGACTTGCCGTCGGCATCTGCAGCGTCAGCGGGTGCCGCGTGGGCAGCACCCGTGATCATGGCTAAGGCCCAGACGAGCCCGGTCAACCAAAAGCGCATATCAATTGCCGCGAGTGACACTCAATCCCTTGAGCAGGCTGAGGGCCTGGTTCAACTGGTAATCGTCGTCCTGCGGACGCGCCTTGCCAGCCTTGGCCTTTGTGGTTGGTTTGTCCGCGCCGCCGTTGCCGTTGCCCAGGTGGCCGAGCAGGTCGGCCTCTTTGTAGTTCTCGCCATCGGCCTCGGTGGTCACCTTGGCGCGTTTGACTTCGATATCCGGGTTGATGCCCTGCGCCTGAATAGAGCGGCCATTCGGCGTGAAGTACAACGCCGTGGTGATCTTCAGTGCGCGGTCATTGGCCAGCGGCAGCACGGTCTGCACCGAGCCTTTGCCGAAGGTGTCGGTGCCCATCAGGATGCCGCGTTTCTGGTCCTGCAAGGCACCGGCAACGATCTCGGACGCCGAGGCGCTGCCGCCGTTGATCAGCACCACCAGTGGCGCGCCTTCGCTGGCGTCAGCCGGGTCTGCCGAGAAGCGCAGTTCGGAGTTGGCGATGCGGCCCTTGGTGTAGACGATCAGGCCTTTGGTCAGGAAATGGTCAGCCACTTCGACCGCCGCCTGCAACACACCGCCCGGGTTGTTGCGCAGGTCGAGGATCAGGCCGTTCATCTTCTTGCCGTTGTCCTTGCGCAGCTTGGCTAAAGCCTTGCCGACTTCTTCACCGGTCTTGACCTGGAACTGGGTAATGCGGATGTAGCCGTAGCCCGGCTCCAGCATCTGGGCTTTCACGCTCTTGACCTGAATGGTCGCGCGGGCCAGCGTCACGTCGAACGGATTGCCGCCATCGCGGACCAGCGTGAGGGTGATTTTTTCACCGATCTTGCCGCGCATCTTGTCGACGGCTTCCTGCATGGTCTGGCCTTGGGTCGGCGCGCCGTTGATCTTGACGATCAGGTCGCCCGCTTCGATGCCCGCCTTGGAGGCCGGGGTGTCGTCGATAGGGGAGACCACTTTGATGAAGCCGTCTTCGACGCCCACTTCAATGCCCAGGCCGCCGAACTCGCCGCTGGTGCTCTCCTGCAGCTCCTGGAAGTCTTCCGGGCCGAGGTAGGCAGAGTGAGGGTCAAGGTTGCTGAGCATGCCCTTGATGGCATTTTCCAGCAGGGTTTTATCGTCCACTGGCTCGACGTAGGCGGCCTTGATCCGGTCCATCACCTCGGCAAAGGTACGCAGCTCGTCAAGCGGCAGTGGTGCCTTGAGGTTCGCGGCGTTGGCTGGCGCGGAGGCAGCAGGCGCGGCGGCCGGAGCGGCACCGGCTGCGAAAGCCTGTGGAGCGCCGATAACCACGGCGATAGTCAGGGCCAGCGAGGTGAGGCGGGACGAAAACAGCATGTCTTACGAACTCCTGAGTGAGATGTCGACTTATCCTTGAGAGCGACACCATTGGGCCGGATCACTAGGGCGACCCTGCTGACGAATAGCGAAATACAGTGCCGGAGTGTCCTGACCGCCACCACTGTTACCCACAGTCGCGATCGCTTCCCCGGCTTTTACAACGTCCCCAGCTTCCTTCAACAGACTCTGGTTGTGGCCATACAGGCTCAAATAACCGTTTCCATGGTCGAGAATGACCAGAAGGCCTGCGCCGCGCAACCAGTCGGCGAACACCACGCGACCACCATGCACAGCGTGTACCTGACTGCCCGCCGACGCGCTGATCATCACGCCATCCCACTTGGTCCGGTCGTCATCGCCACGGGTTTCACCGAAACGCGCCAACAATCGACCATCGACAGGCCAAGGAAGTTTTCCCTTTGCTTGCTCAAAAGGTCCGCCATACGACTGACCTGCGCTGGAAACCAGTGCACCGGGGGCTTTCGCAGGGCGGCGTGGGGCTTCATCGCTGTCATCCTTGCCGCGGTTTTTCGCCAGTGCTTCCTGCTCGCGCTGACGCTTCTCGGCTTCCTGCTGGGCCAGCAAGGCTTTCTGACGCGCTTCTTCTGCTTCCCGAGCCTGACGGGCGAGGGTTTCTTCGATGGTCTTCAGGACTTTAGTCAGGTCTGCCTGATCCTGCTGGCGCGCCTGTAGTTTCTGGTCACGAGCCTTGTAGTCCTGATTCAGTTTGGCCAGTGCGACCTGGCGCTCCTGGCGCACCGTTTCGAGTTGGGCCTTCTGGTCATCCAGCGAGCTTTTCTGAACCAGCAATTGGGCTTGTTGCAGGTCGATATCTTTTTCGACTTCGGCCAGCTGGCGCAGGGTTTCGTTGAAATTGCGCAACTGCGTCAGGCGGGCCTGACTCAGATAATCGTAATAGGTGAGGGTGCGGGCGAATTTTTCGGGGTTCTGCTGGTTGAGCAGCAGTTTGAGGTATTCCTGGCGGCCATTCTGGTAGGCGGCGCGGGCCTGAATCGCAATCAGGCGTTGCTGTTCAACGCGTGCGCTTTGGAGTTTTTTTTTCTCATCATCGAGCCGTTGTAGCTCGGTTTCGCTCTTTTTTAGTTCTTTTTGCAGGGCCTCCACCTGCTTTTCCAGCTTGCCCATTTCGGTTTCAGTGGAGCGCAGGTCTTTCTGTACGCCGGATTTTTCTTCCTGAAGCTGGCTCAGCGCCTTTTTCAGTTCAGTGATGTCCTGACGCGTGGCATCCAGCTGTTTTTGGGTTTGTGCGCGCTCATCGTCGGCAAACGCCGGATTGAGCAGACAAATCAAAGCAAGGGCGATCAGGGCGCGAAGCATGGGGTTGGGCAATACCGGGAGTGAGGACGGGCTTAGTATGCCCGCCGAAGGCGGCAAAAAAAACGCTCTGAGGGCGCTGCTTTCAGACATTTCATACAAATAACCGGCCTGTCGCAGACGGACAGGCCGGTTTGAAGCGGTTTACTTGGCGACCAGAATCGACGTGCCGGTCATCTCTTTCGGGATTTCCAGGCCCAACAGGGTCAGCATGGTCGGCGCCACGTCCGCCAGCACGCCGCCTTCGCGGACTTTCAGGTCACGCTTGCCGACGTACACGAACGGCACAGGCTCAGTGGTGTGCGCAGTGTGCGGCTGGTGGGTGTGCTCGTCGGTCATTTGCTCGACGTTGCCGTGGTCGGCGGTGATCAGCGCTTCGCCGCCCACTTTTTCCAGCGCTTCGGTAATGCGGCCCACGCACACGTCCAGGCACTCAACGGCCTTGACCGCCGCTTCCATGATGCCGCTGTGGCCGACCATGTCGCCGTTGGCGTAGTTGACGATGATCACGTCGTAACGCTGGTTTTCGATAGCATCGACGATCTTGTCGGTGACTTCCGGTGCGCTCATTTCGGGTTGCAGGTCGTAGGTCGCGACTTTCGGGGACGGAATCAGAATGCGCTCTTCGCCTTCGAACGGTTCTTCACGGCCACCGGAGAAGAAGAAGGTCACGTGGGCGTACTTCTCGGTCTCGGCGATGCGCAGTTGAGTCTTGCCGTTTTTGGCCAGGTATTCGCCCAGCACGTTCTCAAGGCTGCCCTTGGTGAATGCCGCAGGTGCTGGAATGGAGGCGGCGTATTCGGTCAACCCGACGTAGCCGGCCAGTTTCGGCTGGCGAGTGCGGGCGAAATCCTTGAAGTCGTCTTCGACGAACACGCGAGACAGCTCGCGGGCGCGGTCAGCGCGGAAGTTCATGAAGACCACGGCGTCGCCGTCTTCGACCTTGGCCAGCTCACCGATGCGGGTGGCTTTGACGAATTCGTCGTTCTCGCCACGCTCGTAGGCGGCGTCCAGACCCGCTTTCGGCGTTGCTGCCTGAAATTCAGCGGTGCCGTCGACGATCAGGTTGTAGGCCGCTTCGACGCGGTCCCAGCGGTTGTCGCGGTCCATGGCGAAGTAGCGGCCAATGATCGTGGCGGTACGACCTTTGCCCAGACGACCGTAGGCCGCTTCCATGGTGTCGAGGTAGTTGTGCGCGCTGCGTGGCGGTGTGTCGCGGCCATCGAGGAAGGCATGCACGTAGATTTTCTCGGCGCCGCGTTTGACGGCCAGTTCGACCATCGCCACCAGGTGGTCTTCATGGCTGTGCACGCCGCCATCGGACAGCAGGCCCATGATGTGCACGGCCTTGCCAGCACCCACCGCCTTGTCCACAGCGGCGCAAATGACCGGGTTCTCGAAGAACTCGCCGTCGCGGATCGCTTTGGTCACGCGGGTGAAATCCTGATACACCACGCGCCCGGCGCCCAGGTTCATGTGACCAACTTCGGAGTTGCCCATCTGACCGTCTGGCAGGCCGACATCCATCCCGGAACCGGAGATCAAGCCGTTGGGCATGGTCTTGTACAGGCGATCGAAAGTCGGCGTCTTCTTGTTCGCGGTCGCTTCGTAGACCGCGTTGCCGTCGTGGCTGTCGCTGTGACCGAAGCCGTCCAGGATGATCAGAACCAGAGGTTTAGGCGTGGTAGTCATGAATCCCACTCTTGGCTAATAGGTGAAGTAGAAAAAAGATCGACATATTAAGGTGAAGTTCAAACGGCGTCACTGTGACCGCCGTACGGGCTTTGGCCGACCTTGGGGGCTGTGTATACTGGCCGACATTTTAACGCCCTGGAACCCGATGATGGTTGAACACCTGATTGCTTTTGCCACGAACCACTATTTGATCTCTGGCGCTTTTGTCATCCTGCTGGCGCTGTTGATCGCGACAGAACTGAACAAGGGCGGCAAGAGCTTGAGCACCGGTGAGCTGACTGCGCTGGTCAACCGCGACGAAGCGGTGGTGATCGACGTGCGCGCCAAGAAAGAGTACGCCACTGGCCACATCGTCGGGGCCCTGAATTTCCCTCAAGATAAAGTCATGACTCGCACGTCCGAGCTTGAGAAGTACAAGTCCAAGACGCTGATCATCGTTGACGCGGCTGGCCAGCACGCAGGCCATGTGGCCCGTGAACTGCTCAAGGCCGGTTTCAACGCCGCCAAGCTGTCGGGCGGTGTGTCCTCGTGGAAAGCCGACAACCTGCCGCTGGTGAAGTGACATGGCCGAAGTCGTCGTCTACTCCAGCGATTATTGCCCTTACTGCTCGCGTGCCAAATACCTGCTCGAAAGCAAGAACGTCGACTTCGAGGAGATCAAGGTCGACGGCAAGCCACAGATTCGCGCTGAAATGACAAAAAAGGCCGGGCGCACCTCGGTGCCGCAGATCTGGATCGGTTCGGTCCATGTCGGTGGTTGCGACGATCTATTCGCGCTGGAGCGCGCCGGCAAGCTCGACGCACTGTTGAGCGCCTGAATTCGAACCCTACACGACAAGACCTCAAGAGTAAGAAGGATCTGAGATGACTGATCAAACGAATAACGGCGCCACTTCCAACGAAGAAGCTCCACAATTCTCCCTGCAACGCATCTACGTGCGTGACCTGTCGTTCGAAGCGCCGAAAAGCCCGGCGATCTTCCGTCAGGAGTGGACCCCAAGCGTCAGCCTGGATCTGAACACCCGTCAGAAGCAACTGGAAGGCGACTTCTACGAAGTCGTGCTGACCCTGTCAGTCGAAGTGAAGAACGGCGACGAAATCGCCTTCATCGCTGAAGTTCAGCAAGCCGGTATCTTCCTGATCAAAGGTCTGGACGCGGCTTCGATGAGCCACACCTTGGGCGCGTTCTGCCCGAACCTGCTGTTCCCGTACGCTCGCGAGACCATCGACAGCCTGGTAGTACGCGGTTCGTTCCCGGCGCTGATGCTGGCCCCGGTGAATTTCGACGCCCTGTACGCGCAAGAGCTGCAACGCATGCAGGAAGCGGGCGAGACCCCGACCGTTCAGTAAGCGTTGCTGGCTGAATGAAAAAGCGCCTGTGATGGGCGCTTTTTTTATGGGGCTGACCGGGATTACTTTTGTGGGAGCCGGCTTGCTGGCGAATGCGGTTTGTCTGTAACAGAGATGTTGACTGACACACTGCTTTCGCCAGCAAGCCGGCTCCCACAATGATCGGTGTGCCGGCTTCAGACTATTTAAACCCGAGCTGCCGCCAGCCTTCATACACCGCAACAGCCACGGTATTGGACAGGTTCAAACTGCGGCAGCCTTCGCGCATCGGCAGACGCAGGCGTTGATCGCTATTCAGCGGGTCGAGCACTTCGGGTGGCAAGCCGCGGCTTTCCGGGCCGAAGAGAAACGCGTCACCCTCCTGAAAGGCCACATCGTGAAAGGGTTTGGAACCCTTTGTGGTAAAAGCGAACAGGCGCGGATGGCCGATTCTTTCCAGGCAACTGGCCAGGTCGGCGTGGCGGTGCAACGTGGCGTACTCGTGATAGTCGAGTCCCGCACGGCGCAGGCGTTTGTCATCCAGCTCAAAACCCAGCGGCTCGATGAGATGCAACTGACAGCCACTGTTGGCGCAGAGCCTGATGATGTTGCCGGTATTCGGCGGAATTTCTGGTTGAAAAAGGATCACGTGAAACATGCACGGCTCCGAACGTAAGGACGGGATGCATTCTACCCTTGAAGAAGACCCGAGACCGAAGCTGTGGCGGCGGTTTTTGGGGTCTATCGCGATTTTTGGCGTGATGGTCGGACTGATGATCGGGCGACTGACCGCGCCAGATCCTGTTGAACTGCTGAGCATCGAAGTGCTGCCTGATGGCGTAGCGGTCTGGTTCAACCGCGAGCCGCAACTGCATGGCGAAATGATCGATGGCGCCGTGGCGTTGCTGTTCAACGCTCAGGGTTCGGCACAACGAGGCGCACTCAAGCTCATCAATGGCCGAGACGTACGCTGGAGAGTTCAAAAGAGTGATAAGGGATTGTTGCTGAACCTACTGGCGACCCGTCCCTTGCACGGCGATTGGCACGGTGCAATTCAGGACGGGCGCTGGAGACTGGAGGTCAGTCTCCGAGAGGAATAAAAGAGGGGAATCCCCGGCCTGCCTGTACCAAGGTCCCCAAAACTGGTGGATGATTAACCTATTGCAGAGCGCGTGCCAGTTTTGAGTTGTCGTCGGAAAAAGAATGAAATTTCCCGTTTAGCCCCTGTAATCGGGGGCATTGCGGGTACGTGTACGATGACCCCAGTGCTTCATCAACAAATCTGCCTCCAACAAGCCCCTCGCCACTCGGGGCGCCTTGCACGCTATCCGTGCATTTTTGGGGGCTGGACACCAAAGTGAGGCATCCGACGCCTCTTCCCGAGGGCGAATCTTCGTGTAGCAGATCCCCTCGCGAGCGGGTGGTATCTATATGGTTTTTATATTCTGATTTTTGAACGAAGTCGCCGGATCGATCCGGTGCTGGTATCGGCTATTTGAGCTTTTTATGGTGAGCGTTCTGAATAAGCTCGGAAGGCCATTTAAGGTTTCAAGGCTGTATTTCATGGCATCACGTATTGATTCACCCCCCGGTAGCAACACGCCTGCTCAGCAGAACAGGCATTTCGAAACCATCAAACGCAAGATCCCGCAGTGGCTGGTGAATGCATCTCCCGAGCTGCGTCGAGCGACCCGTCAGGCGGGTAGTACGCAACTCTCTTGGTTCGACCAGGCCCGCCAGTCGATGCCCGATGTCGTAAAAGCGTTGCGACAGGATCATGAGTCTCATCGTTTCATTGAGCAGTCACTCAGACCGGCACTGGCAGCGCTGCCGCCGCTCGAAGCCTTTGCCGAGCCGCTCTTGGTGGCGGCCATTAAAGAACGGTTCGGTCTCGATGTGGATGTGCGCAAAACGCTCCTGTTTCACGCCCGCCGTGCTCACGTCGACCAGTCATTTGCCGCAGCTTCTCGCGACCCGTTGGTCGAGGTTCAGAAATCGCTCAAGGCGGCGACTCAACCCTTGCTGAGCGCAGCCCTGCAAAACTTCGAATCATGGGAGTCGGAAGCGGGCGGGATGGACCTGGATTCGCGCCGCAAGGCAGTGATCTATGTTGACGCTTCGGCGTCCGGCGGTATGGCTGCAGAAACACCACTGGCGATTGCCCCTGAGGCGTTCGCAGCCTTGTGTCGTGAGTTGGACCTGGGCGGCCAGTATCAAAAGATGATTGCAGCGTTCCTCAACCCGCCTTCCAGACCTGACGATGCGCCAGATGCGGCCAGTTTCACTCGCCAAGGGTCGCTCAAGCGTGTCGAACAATCGGCTTTCAGGATTCAGGCGCATCTAGCGTACATGCAGCAGCGCATCAGTGAAGACCTCTACAACGTCTTGCTGGAGGCTGCCCGCAACGGATCTTCTCCTCAGGTAAGCGGCCGAGCGGTCAGTTGTCAGTTTCTTCGACTGTGGGGTGTCGAACTGACGGGGATCGTGGTCATTGGCATGGCGCGTGACAGTGCACAACAAGTGGAACGTGTCGCCGTCTACATTCCGGGTGACCCGGTGTGCCCGCTCATGGAGTACGCGTCTACCACGGCGTTTACCCACGCCTTGCGTGACCGGATGTTGCAGAAAGGGTATCTGGCGTTTTTCCAGAGCCTAGTGCCTGCACGTCATCGCGCACGGTTATTTGCGAAGTTAGACGAGTGCCTGCGCCCCAAGGTCTGGAACACGGACATGGGCTGGTATGAACAGCGGTTCGACGAAAACGTGAAGCTGCATCTGCGCGAAAGCTCGCTGAGCGGAGGACTGCTCACCGCCATCACACGACAGAAAGCCAACGTGCTCAAGGACGACGCTCTGTTTCATGCCGTGCCTACGGCTGAAGAGGATCAGAAAACCTTTGCCGAGCGCGTGCAGTATTTCGAAAGCCTGACGCTGCAGGCGCTCAATGTTGTGGGGTTTGTCGTGCCCGCGGTGGGTGCTGTGATGATGGCGGTCGCCGCTGCTCAACTGGGCGTGGAGGTGTTCGAAGGCGCTGAGAGTTGGACGCGCGGTGAATGGGCTCAAGGTTGGGGCTATCTGATGGATGTGGCTGAGAACGTGGCGTTAATGGCGGCGCTCGGTGCGGCACACGCGGTAGGTACGCCAGCGGTTGAAACCATCCCGGTGGAAGCCCCGTCGTTCATCGAGGAACTGGACGAGGTGGAGTTGCGCGACGGAGGCTCGCGCTTGTGGAAGCCCGATCTCGGCCCCTTTGCCCACGACACGGTTCTACCTGCCAGTCTCAAGCCAGATGAGTTCGGACTGTATCGCTATCAAGGTAAATCCTGGCTGGCGATAGAGAACAAGGTTTATTCGGTCATACAAACCTCACCGGACGCTCCGTTCCGGATCGAACACCCCACGAATGTCAGTAGCTATCAGCCGGTATTGCGCAACAACGGGGCAGGTGCCTGGTTGCATCCGGCTGACCGACCCAGGGAATGGGAAGGCCTGAAGCTGTTTCGACGCCTGGGTCACGACGTCGCAGAATTTTCCGATACCGTGGCACAGCGTATTTTGTGGGTCAGCGATACCCGCGAGGCAGTGCTGCGTCGCACGCTGGCCGAAAGCGAACGCCCTCCCGCGTTGCTTGAGGATACGATTCAGCGATTTGCGCTGGACCAGACGATTCAGCGCGAAGCTCAGGGTTCAACGTCAGCGGCAGAGAACGCGGTGACGTTCCAAACGCGCTATCAAGGGATGTTGCGAAGTCGAGAGCCCCATGCGGTGACGATTACTCATCGCTACCCCGATCTGCCTGCAACAGTTGCCGATGAACTGGTGCGCGGTGCGTCGCCGTCGGAGGTCGAGGCGTTGGGCCAAAGACGTGTGCCGTTGCGCATCGCCGAAGAGGTCCGCGTCTATCAACAGCAAATCAGGCTGGCGCGGGCCTATGAGGGGATTTATCTGGAATCGGTGAGCAGTCCGGATACCGCTGTATTGATTCTGCACACAATGGAAACCTTGCCCGGGTGGTCTGCTCGACTGCGTTTGGAACTTCGTCAGAACGGGTTTGCCAGCGCATTGATCGATGCTGTCGGTCCCGCAGACGCGGAGATTCGCAAGGTGTTGGTCATGCGCTCAGACGGCTTTCAGCCTTATGACGCCCAAGGGTTGGAATTACATGGCCGCGATAACCTTTATTCCACGATCTTGCATGCCTTGCCCGATGCAGAACGTGCGGCGCTGGGTTTTCCGGGCACATGGGACGGACCGAAGCTCAAAGTGGCCATTCAGGGCGCGGCCCCGTTGCCCAGGCAAACGCTACGCAGCCTTCTGAAGATGCAGCCTTCGAAGCCGGGGGCAAAATCCCCGATGCGATTGGCCGATGGTCGTCTGGCGTACCCATTGAGCGGTGCGGGCGCCCTGCAGGGGTTCATCGCACGCGACACACTGCTGGACCTGATCGGTGCCATCGGGATGTTGCACGTCGAGGCTACTGCCGAGCAGATGCTGGCTGCGCTGGAGCACTCCGGAATGACCCGTCAGCAGATTCATGCGCGGCTGATTCAAGTCCTCGAAGAACGCAACATAATGGATCGTCATATGAATGCATGGGGTGATGCCTCGGCGGCGATTCCCGACCTGGAATCGCGACTCGCCAGCCGCGCGGCCATCCACGATGCCATCTGGTGCCATTGGGCAGAGAACACGTTGCCCGAGGTTTTTCCTCGTGGTTCGGCGTTACGCCTGGAGCACGTTGTGCTTGGCGACTTTCCCACGACACTTCCCGATTTCTTTTTTCAGCGGGTGACCCGCCTGGAACTGATGGATGTCGCTATCGACAGACGGGGCGCCGGGGCGCAGAGGTTCTTTGTGGACCGTACAGCTCAGCGGGCCGAGCTGGAGCAGTTTATCGCGCAATTCCCGCGCGTTAACGAGCTCGACATGGATCGCTCCGACTCGACGATACTGCTGGCTGAGCCGTTGGTCTACCAGCTACCCGATTTGGTCGCACGTCGCTTGCCCGCGCTACGTAACTTGCGTCTGGCCAATCAGGGTATTTCGATCGGCACTCTGGAGGTCGCTTCGTTCCGAGTCCTTGAACAACTGGAGTCTCTGGATTTGAGTGGGAACTGGATCAGCGTTCTGCCGCCTTCCAATCTGCTCAGTTTGTCCGTGCGCCAACTGAATCTGGACAACATCGGACTGGATCACTGGCCTGCATGGCTGGAAGGGCTGTCGTCCAGCTCCATCACTGAGCTGTCTTTACGCAACAACCGCATTGTCGAGGTGCCTTGGGACGTTCTCGACAATCAGACACCCGCCACTCAGCCAACGGCTATTTCGCTGCACGGCAACCCGCTGTCTCGGCTGACGTTGATGCGGATTCGTCTGAACGAGCAGCCGGCCAGCCGGTTTCGTTTCAATCTGGACATGCCTGCGCATCTGAGCGCCTATCTTGCATTGCTGAGAAGCGAGAGAACGCAACTGCGAGAGGCAGTCGCTCAATGGGCAGAAACTTCCGGTTCAGCTCGACCCATGAGTGAGGCGACTATTGCGGCGCGCCGGGCCATTGGTCAGACAATTCTGGAATTTTGGCGTTTGTACAGCGAGGGGCAGACGTTTGTGGTCCTGACTCTGGAACGTGTCGCCCTGGACGACTTTCCACCTCGCTTGCCTGCGTTTTTTTATACCTGTGTGCGCCATCTGCATCTGATCGAGGTGCGCGCGCAGGCGGCCCAGTTGAACCGATTCCTCGCGAGTTTCCCGCAACTGACAGGTCTGGAGTTGATCGGGCAACCCCAGCCGCACTATGAACTGTCTTCGGTTCTGCAGAACCTGCCTCGCGTTGCCAGCCTGAGCCTGCGAAATCAGGGGCGACTCATCGATCAGCACGCGATCGCAGCGCTCGGAAGGCTGCCTCGCCTGGACACGCTGGATTTGAGTGGCAACCGGTTGGGTATCATTTCTGACGTATCCAGCTTGCGACCTCACTTGCTCTGGCTGTCGATGGAGAATATGGGGCTGGATCAATGGCCTGCTTGGGTGGACGACTTGCTCCCGCTCGAAGGGCTGGTGCTGGATGACAATCAGTTGACCGATCTGCCGGAATACATCCTGGAGAACCCGCGTAACTATCGGGCACAGACTGAAATCGGGTTGCGACGAAATCCGTTGAGTCATGAGACGATGCGCCGGGCTTATCTCTCGGAACGTCATAACGGTTCCTACAGCTTCGTGATGGAACTGCCTGACGACATTGTGCAACTGGCACCGGAGCACCCGGATTCGGATTCGGATATCGATGATTATCTGTCGGATTCGGTGGTCACGGTAGAAAGCCCTGCGACTCCGGCCCAGGTCGACGACTGGCTGCTGGGATCGGTAGATGAGAACGCGGCACACAAGGCGCTTTGGCAGCGCCTGGAGGCGCGCAACGACGCTAATAACCTCATGGCGCTGATCGGAAGGCTGACCCAATCGGCTCCCTATCGCTCGGAGCAGACCCGTGTCGGGTTTTCCGAGCGGGTATGGCACGTGCTGGACGCGGCGGATCAGAACGAGACCAGCCGCCAGTTATACAACGGCATCGCCGAGGGGGCTTTGGTGCAGGCCGATACAGGTTCGCAAACATGCCACGACGGTGCCTGGCTGGTGTTCAACCAGATAGAAATCCAGATGTTCATCGATCAGTCTCTGACCGATGTCCCGCCCGAGTCACGAGGGCAGTCCTTGTATCGACTGACCCGACGCCTCTACCGGCTGCATGAGCTTGATGCAATTGCCCGGGAGCAAGCACAAGGCCGTGATGAGGCTGAGGTACGTCTGGCGTATCGCTTGCGATGGTCGACTGAGCTGGACCTGCCGTTACCGCCCAGCGGCATGTTGTATCAGGTGCACGCGAGCATTCGTCCCTCCGAGCTTGAAACCGCGCTGGCCAGGGTGCAGAAGGGCGAACATGGCGAGCCGTTCATGAATTACGCCGCCCACCGGGATTTCTGGATCGAGTATTTGCGTGAGGTGCACGCAGAGCGCTTCACGGCGATCAAACAGGACTATCTGGCGCGGGTGACGGCGTTGCCGGATCGATTCCCCGACAAGACGATCGAGGAGTTGGGTGATCGATTTGCAGCGCTGAAGCAAGAGTTCGAAGCGCAGGAGCTGAACCTGATTCGTGAATTGACCTATCGGGAGAGCTTCGATCAGGCCTGATTCGCGCACTCCGACGTCTGCTGACCGGCCTCAGGATCGGTCGGCAGACGCGAGCGTCGTCACACTGGGCGTGCCGGTCAAAACGGCACATCCCCCAGAATCGTCGCCCGGTGCATCACACGGCGCTGCGGTCGGTAATCATCCACGGCGTAATGCTGTGTCACGCGGTTGTCCCACATCGCCACATCGTTTACCTGCCAACGCCAGCGAATGGTGAATTCAGGTCGTGTCGCGTGGGCGAACAGCAATTTCAGAATGGCCTCGCTTTCTGCGGACTCCAGTTCATTGATCCGCGTGGTGAACCCGTCGTTGACGAACAGCGCCTTGCGCCCGCTCACAGGATGAGTGCGGATGACCGGATGGGACAGCGGCGGATTCTTGCGGCGGGTTTCCTCCCAACGCGCCAGATCCTCAGCGGTGGTACCAAACCGCTCCAGAGGGAATGACCGGGTGAAATCGTGAGTGGCTGTCAAACCGTCCAGCAGCGCCCGCAGCGGTGCGGACAACGCTTCGAACGCTGCGATGCCACTGGCCCACAAGGTATCGCCGCCGTAGGTCGGTAGTTGCTTGGCACTCAGCACGGCGCCCAGCGCAGGTGTCGGCAGAAAGGTCACGTCGGTGTGCCAGATCGCGTTGTCGCGCACGTCGGTCACAGCAGTGTCGAGCACCATGACTTCTGGCTGTTCGGGCACGTTGGGGTAGATCGGATGTGTGTGCAGATCGCCAAACTGCGCCGCGAAGCGCGCTTGTTGTTGAGGCGTAATGGGCTGTTCGCGAAAGAACAGCACCTGATGCTTCAGCAGCGCCTGTTCGATAGCATCGCGTTGCTTGGCAGTCAGGTCGCGGCTCAGGTCGACGCCACTGATTTGCGCGCCCAATGCGGAGCTGAGTGGGGTGATGTGAAGGCTCATGTTGGTCTCGCTGTGTGCGCCGAAATGTCGGCGTAGTCAGTCTTGATAACGCGTCGGTTGTCAGTGATTTTGGCCGTGCCACGGCACCAGTTTGCGTTGCAGAGCGCGCAGGCCCATTTCCAGTGCGAAGGCGATGAAGGCGATCACCAGAATTCCGAGCACCACGACATCGGTCACCAGGAACTGCGCCGCCGATTGCACCATGAAGCCCAGCCCGCTGGTGGCGGCGATCAGTTCTGCGGCCACCAGCGTTGACCAGCCAACACCCAGACCAATGCGAATGCCAGTGAGGATATCGGGCAGGGCGCTGGGCAGAATCACATGGCGAATCAGTTGCCAGCGAGTGGCCCCCAGCGATTGCGCCGCCCGCAGTTTGGCGCTGTCCACCGTGCGTACGCCGGTCGCCGTCGCAATGGCAATCGGCGCGAAGATCGCCAGATAAATCAGCAGGACCTTGGAGAATTCGCCGATACCGCACCAGATCACGATCAGCGGCAGGTAGGCCAAGGGCGGAATCGGGCGGTAAAACTCGATCAGCGGGTCAAAAATGCCTCGGGCAATGCGGTTATGACCGATGGCGATCCCGACGGGAATGGCAGTCAGGACTGCGAACGCCAGGCCCAGCCCGATGCGTTGCAGGCTCGCCCCCAAATGTTGCCAGAGCGTGGACTCCATATAGCCTTGCGTCATCAGTAACCAGGCCTTGGCCAACACTGCGGAAGGTGGTGGCAAAAACAACGGTTCGATCCATTCGAACGCCGTGACGACCCACCAGGCGGCGACCAGCGACACCAGCGTCAAGACGCTGATCGCGCGGGTGCTCAGATAAGGGCGTGCCGAGGGCACCTTTCGAATGGGAGCTGGCGCTTGGGCGAGCGCCTCGCTGAGCGGCGGCGACTGAAGCTTGCTCATGCCCGTTGCTCCTGAAGGGATTGGCGCTGCGAGAACACCCGCGCCAGGACGTGCTCGCGGGTAGCAATGAATTGTGGATCGGATTTGATCGCCCGCGCCGACTCCCCCGCGCTGTAGCGACGGCCAAAATCCAGCTTCAGGTGCTCGACGATTTGCCCCGGATTGGGTGCCAGCAGGATCAGGTCGGTCGCCAGGAACACCGCCTCTTCGATGTCATGGGTGATCAGAAAAACCGGCTTGGCGCTGCGTTGCCAGACTTGCAACAACAGTTCTTGCATCTGCTCGCGTGTGAAAGCATCCAGCGCGCCAAACGGCTCGTCCATCAGCAGTACGCGCGGGTCGGCTGCCAGCGCGCGGGCCAGACCGACGCGTTGTTTTTGGCCACCGGATAACTGCCAGATACGGCGCGTCTCGAAACCGGCCAGATCCACCAGCGCGAGCATTTCACGCGCTTTGGCTTCTCGCTGCGCTTTGGCAACGCCCGCCAGTTCCAGACCGAAAGCAACGTTGGCCAACACGTCCTGCCAAGGCAGCAGCGCGTCGTCCTGAAACACCACGCCGCGCTCGGCGCTCGGCCCTTTGACGGGCACGTTATCGAGCGTGATGCGACCCGCACTGGGTTCAACGAAACCGGCAATCAGGTTCAACAGCGAAGTCTTGCCACTGCCAGAGGGACCGAGGGCGACCAGCAACTGTTGTGGGCCGAGGGTCAGGGAAATGTCCGACAGCACCGGTTCGGCCGCACCGGGGTACTGTGCGCAGATGCGCTCCAGTTGTAACAAGGCCATGGCGATGACTCCGTTTTCGGTAGGTGTGAACGTTTCTTTGGGAGGTCCTGTATTGACCGGTCAAGCGCCTTCGCCACCCAGGCGGCTCCCACAAGGGTCGCCCCGAATCTTGTATTCGACGCTGAAACTGTGGGAGCCGGCTTGCTGGCGAAAACGTCTTGCTTGACGCATTGTCATTGCCTGCCTGTCCGTTTTCACAAGCAAGGCGGCTCGTACAGGTATGGCGAGGGTTTACTGAGTAACAAACTTCGCACTGACATAAGGCGTGTAATCCGCCAATACCGCATCGACCTTGCCCTGCTCTTTAAGGAAGGCGGCGGTTTTGCCAATCGCTTCGGTCGTCGGCGCGCCCAGCTCTTTCACTTGATCAGCGGCCAGCGGATAGACGTTGCCTTGCAGCAGGCCGGGGATGTCATCGGCCTTGGCGCCAGACAGCTTCACCAGCTTGTCGACATTGTCTTTGCTTGAGAGCCATGCCGCCGGGTCTTTGCGGTAGTTGGCGTAGGCATCGAGGGTCGTTTTGGCGAAGGCTTTGACGATCTCAGGGTGCTTGTCAGCGAAATCCTTGCGCACGATCCAGGCGTCGAAGGTCGGCGCGCCCAGCTTTGCCAGCTCACCGGAGGTGATCAGCACTTTGCCGGTTTCCTTGGCGACGCCCAATGCGGGGTCCCAGACGTAAGTGGCATCGATATCACCGCGTTTCCACGCTGCCGCAATGGCTGGCGGGGCGAGGTTGAGGATGGTGACCTTGGACGGATCGATGTTCCAGTGCTTCAGCGCCGCCAGCAGGCTGTAGTGCCCGGTGGACACGAACGGCACGGCGATCTTCTTGCCGACCAGATCCTGCGGTCCGCTGATCCCTGATCCGTTGCGTGCCACCAGCGCTTCGGCGGCGCCGATCTGCGTGGCGATCAGGAATGTTTCCACGGGCACTTTGCGAGTCGCCGCTGCGGTCAGTGGGCTTGAGCCCAGATAGCCGATCTGCACGTCGCCCGACGCAATGGCCGTGATGACGTCCGCCCCATTATCGAATTTGCGCCAGGCGATGTTCGAGCCGGTGGCTTTCTCGTAGGCGCCATCGGCCTGAGCGACTTTCGCCGGGTCGACGGTGGTTTGATAAGCGACGGTAAAGTCCGCTGCGTGGGCGAACAGGGCGGCGCTCGTCAGCGACAGGGCTGCCAACAGGCGAAGAGGTTTAAGCAGATTCATGGTGAGACTCCGGATCAAGGCAGGCCGAGGACTGAATGAAGCGGAGCGTAAATGATCTAAGAAACGCCAAATAAATAACGTTTTGGCATGAGCTTAGAGTAGATTTTCAGCAGTCTGAGCGAGCGGGACCGCGAAAATCGAAAAAAATGCGATGGTAATGTGACCGTTCATCGAAATGTCACAATTGACAAATAGGATCTGCACGCTTGCACAAAGGATGCTTTTGCCCTCAGCACAGGGATACCTTGTCTCGCAAGGCTGGCACTGAGGGCCATCATGGATTTCGGCGGAACGATCAGCGGATCTGGCACGAGCCAGTCAACTGACAAGTTTGTTCCGCACTCCTCGAAAAAACTGACGGATAGCAGGGTGACAACTGTAACAATTGCGTCTACCCCGTAATCAAGTTCTTTATTTTCAAAGAGTTATGTCGGTAATTCTCACCTTGTTTCACAGACTGGTCGTGACTGGGCAGTCTGATTCCGGTCGTACGATGTGGGGAAACTTATCGATCTGACGAACGGGATCGAAATATTTTTTGGGAATTAGGTAAAGACGCCGATACACTCCGCAGCGGACGGTTGAAACGGCTTGTGACATATAACTGCTTGGCATAAAAGCAGGTCAAACAAGTCTTTTTAGGTTTAAAGGATTTACCTTACCTTGCAGCCAGCCGTAAACGCGGTCTAGTCAATTAGTCTTGGGGCCATTGACTCACCGAGTCGGGTCCGGCGCTAATCGCGCATCCGCGGTCTTGAGCCTTCGGTCTCAGAACCAAGGAACTACAAAAATTAGATTCAAGAGGAGCGAAACACAATGAAGAAGTCCACCCTGGCCTTGGCCGTTTACGCTGGTGTAGTGGCCACTCAGGCTGGTGCTGCCGGTTTCTTTGACGACAGCAAGGCAACCGTAAGCTCTCGTACTCTGTATTTCGAGAACGACAACCGCGAGCAGTTCGGCACCACTAAAGCATCTGACCAGCGCCAAACGGCTACCGGTCTGCTGTTCAACTTTATCTCCGGCTACACCCCGGGCACCGTGGGCTTCGGTCTGGACGTGCAGAGCATGCTGGGCATCAACCTGGGTGGTGGCATCACTCACCACACCGCCAGCACTGCAAACACCGTGACTCCGGTTGATACCGACGGTACTCCTGTAGATGACTGGAGCCGCACTGGCGCCAACGCCAAAGTCAAAATCTCCAAGACCGAGCTGAAACTGGGTAACGCCCTGCAGCCGAACTTGCCGATTCTGGTTGCGAACGACGGTCGTCTGCTGCCACAAACCTTCGAAGGTGGCATCGTCACTTCCAAGGAACTGGATGGCTGGACCTTCACTGGCGGTAAGCTGACTCAGGCCGCTGGCCGTGCGTCGAGCAACTGGTCGGGTATGGCCGTTGCCGGTGGTACGCATGACTCCAACAGCTTCACCTTCGCCGGTGCTGACTGGAAAGTCACCAAAGACCTGACCCTGCAGGCTTACCATTCGGTTCTGGAAGACTACTACAAGCAGACTTTCCTCGGCCTGGTACACGTTCTGCCAATCGGTGATGACCAGTCCTTCAAGACTGACCTGCGTTACTTCGACAGCCGCTCCGACGGCAAGAACGGCGAAACCGGTTACGTGTTCAACAACAACGGCGGCTATGCCAAGAACGCTGGCGAAGTTGACAACAAAACCTGGTCGGCCATGTTCACCTACACCTTGGGTGGTCACTCGCTGATGCTGGGTCACCAAGACGTGGGTGACGACGGCGGCTTCGTTTGGATGAACAACGGCAGCATCACCAAAAATGGTGGTACTGCATCCGTGGCCAACGCCGCTGAAGGTCAGGGCGGTTCGTCCTTCTACCTGTTCACTGACTCGATGATCAACCAGTTCGCACGCGCTGGTGAGACCACCAACTTCGGTCAGTACTCCTATGACTTCGCACGTCTGGGCGTTCCAGGTCTGAAAGCAGCTTTCGCTTACCTGAAAGGCGATAACATCAAGTCGCAGCGCGGCAACCTGGGTGACAGCTCCGAGTGGGAACGCGACATGCGTATCGACTACGTGTTCCAGGACGGTCCTCTGAAGGGCTTCGGCGCTACCCTGCGTCGTGCTAACTACCGTGGTAGCTTCACTGGCACCAACGCTCAGAACAGTCACATTGCTGACCAAGACCAGACTCGTCTGATCTTCAACTACACCTACGCTTTCAAATAGTCACTAAAGACTATCCTGTAAAGATTCATACTTAAGGCCCTGATTTCAGGGCCTTTTTATTTTTGTAGGAGGACACGAAGAGCGCACTACCTGCGAGAAATCGACCGTCCACATCCCGTCGGCCGAAGCAACCCGACTTGCGATGATCGGTATAACAGCCGGATTGGGCACTACAGTCTCACGATAGCCCGAGGGTATGGGACTGTACGCGATATGGTACAACCGCAGTGTGACGACGCTTTTCAAAAGTTGAGGTGCGAAATCCTCGGTGTAAGCGTTGTTCGCAATCAGTACCTATCGCGCCTGCACTTGACTACGACGCCCTCCGGCTTCAACTGAGAGCACTACGCGACCGGGCTGTTGCTGATTTACAGAACAGACTCGACTGCGCTCGAAAATACGCGCGCCCTCGTGTTCCGCAGCTCTCGCCATACCTTAAGCCTGCGCGTAGGAGTTCAAAACCGCGCCTGTCGGATTGTTCCAACCGGCGATCAAGCTCCTGCTGCAGTATGTCTAGCCTGTACTCGCCGAACTCGAGGGGGCCACTGCCAATGCTACTGAACGCATGCGGGCCTGGCGGGCTTTGAAGGCCTCTGGTGCAGCGGTATTACGCGATGGTGCATATTTGTTGCCTGACAACAATGTCTGTCGTGAAGTCTTGGCGTCTGTCGAACGCGACATCCTCTCCATCAATGGCACTGCTTACATCCTGCCGGTGGTCGATCCGCAAGGTGAGCGTTTTGTCGAGTTGTTTGACCTTCATTGATTCTGAAGCCCAGATCCTATGGCTGGAAACCCCACATGACTGTGCAGCAGACGCGCTGGGCTTCGACTTCGATGGTGCGACCTTCAGTCATGTCGGCAATCGCGTGACCTTCGAAACCCTGCAAGCCAGTTTTGAGCTTCAAGAACCCGGCCTGAACCGCATTGCGGCTTTGGTGCACTACCTCGATATCGGCGGTATTCAGCCTTTGGAGGCTGCAGGCATCGAGCGCGTGCTGGCAGGACTGCGCGAAACAATGACCCATGACGACCACTTGCAGGCTGCTGCCAGCGCCATCTTCGACGGCCTGCTCGCCGAGTTTGAGAAAGAGGAACAACCCCATGAGTAAGGTGTTGCCATCAACGGCTGAAGAGGGTCTATCGAGGCCGGGGGCGATCAGCTTGTGTGAGGCATTCTGGTTCTGGTTGAAGCTCGGCTTCATCAGTTTCGGTGGGCCCGCCGGGCAGATTTCGATCATGCACCAGGAGTTGGTAGAACGTCGGCGCTGGATCTCCGAACGACGCTTTCTCCATGCGCTCAACTATTGCATGTTGCTGCCTGGGCCAGAGGCTCAGCAATTGGCGACCTATATCGGCTGGCTGATGCATCGAACCTGGGGTGGAGTAATTGCCGGAGTGCTGTTTGTGCTGCCCTCATTGTTCATCCTCATCGCTTTGTCGTGGATGTACATCGCGTTCGGCGAGGTGCCGGTGGTGGCCGGCCTCTTCTATGGGATCAAACCTGCCGTGACGGCCATCGTGGTGCAGGCGGCACACAGGATTGGCACTCGGGCGCTGAAGAGTAATTGGCTGTGGGCGATAGCAGCGGCTTCATTTACCGCGATCTTCGCGTTCAATGTGCCGTTCCCGTTGATCGTATTGGGAGCAGCGTTAATCGGCTATGTCGGCGGGCGGCTGGCGCCTGAGAATTTCAGAGCTGGGGGCCATAGCGCTGCCAAAAAGTCCTTTGGCCCAGCATTGATCGATGACGACACTCCGTCCCCGGAACATGCCCGGTTCAGCTGGATTAAACTGGCGATGCTGGCCCTCATCGGCGCAGCGCTGTGGGCGTTGCCGATGGGAACCCTGACCGCGCTCTTTGGCTGGGAGGGCACCTTGACCCAGATGGGCTGGTTCTTTACCAAGGCCGCGTTGCTGACCTTTGGTGGAGCCTACGCTGTGCTCCCGTATGTCTATCAAGGCGCGGTCGGTCACTATGGCTGGCTTACTCCGACCCAGATGATCGACGGTTTGGCACTGGGGGAAACCACACCTGGGCCACTGATCATGGTGGTGGCCTTCGTCGGCTTTGTTGGAGCGTACGTCTCGCAAGTGTTCGGCGCCGATCAGATGTTTCTGGCCGGGGCTGTCGCGGCCACCCTAGTGACATGGTTCACCTTCCTGCCCTCGTTCCTGTTTATCCTCGCCGGTGGCCCGCTGGTGGAATCGACCCACAACGAACTCAACTTCACTGCACCGCTTACCGCAATCACAGCGGCGGTGGTTGGAGTGATCCTCAATCTGGCCTGTTTCTTCGGCTATCACGTGCTATGGCCGCAAGGCTTCAGCGGACACCTCGACTGGCCCTCTGCGCTGATCGCCATTTTGGCGGCAATTGCCTTGTTCCGCTTCAAACGGGGCGTGATTCAGGTGCTGATGGCCTGTGCACTCGTCGGTTTGACAGTGCACCTGTTGGGGTAAAAGCACGATTTGAGTAGCAGTCTTTGGCGGGCGCCGGGCTCGCCAGATGACCCAGCCTGCCGAGCTAGGCAGGAGGTGTTTCATGGGGTTGGGTTACCCGTGAACGACCGAAGATCGACCGCATCGCTTGTCCGTGGCTGATCTCTCGCTTTATCGATCCCTAACCCGAGCTTCTATACGTGCCCAGCGCTGATGTGCTGCGGATTTCGGCGGAGAAGGATGCAACCTCCTACGACATCCGGGCGTTGAGCTGACCCATGAGGGTGAGCTCTCCAGCTTCGATGCATTCCTGAAAAAGTACCAACTTAGTGAGCCCACAACCCAAAGCGAACACTGCACCTTCGAGCTGGCCCGAAATGGTAGTCAGATGGGCTTTGGGTAGACCACTGCACATTTTATATATCGTATAAACGGGAGGCTCTGACTTAACGTGGAGCTGTAGATTCAGTGTTTATGATCGCCGGTTGTCCGGATCACCACCGGTCCGGTAGTCACCCGAATCTTTGACCGTTCGACTCAGCCGACCAGCCAGATATCTCGTAGCAGACGAATCCAATTCAGTTTGAACGGGAGAACACAATGAAAGCCATCGTGTATAACGGGCCACGCGACGTCAGTGTACAAGACGTCCCCGACGCCAAAATTGAAAAGCCGACCGATGCCGTAGTGCGCATCACCACCACAAATATTTGCGGCTCTGACCTGCACATGTACGAAGGCCGCACCTCTATGGAAACAGGGCGAGTCTTTGGTCACGAAAATCTTGGTGAAGTCATTGAAGTCGGCGCTGGCGTAGATCGCGTCAAAGTCGGCGATCGCGTTTGTTTGCCATTTAACATCGGTTGCGGTTTTTGCGAGAACTGCGAAAGGGGGTTGACTGGTTTTTGCCTCACAGCCAATCCGGGCACTGCCGGTGCGGCTTATGGCTTTGCCGATATGGGCGAGTACCAGGGTGGTCAAGCGGAACTGCTCCGAGTGCCCTATGCAGACTTCAACTGCCTGGTACTGCCAGAGGATGCACAGGAAAAAGAAAATGACTACGTCATGCTGTCAGACATTTTCCCTACCGGTTGGCATGCAACCGAGCTGGCTGGCCTGATGCCCGGTGAAAGCATTGCCATTTACGGTGCGGGGCCAGTGGGGCTGATGGCTGCGCATGCCGCGATGATCAAAGGCGCTTCGCAGGTGTTCGTGGTCGACAATCATCCAGATCGATTGAAGCTGGCGGCGCAAATGGGTGCCACGCCGATCAATTCGCTGGAAAAGGAAGCGGTCGACCAGATTCTCAACCTGACTCACGGCAAGGGGACTGATCGGGGCTGTGAATGTGTTGGGTATCAATGCTGTGACAAACACGGTCATGAAGCCAATCATCTGACCATGAACAACCTGGTGGCTTCGACCAAAGCCACTGGTGGTATCGGCGTCGTCGGGGTGTTCGTGCCTCAGGATCCAGGTGCGCAGAACGAACTCGCCAAAGAAGGGAAGATGGCCTTCGACTTCGGTGCGTTTTGGTTCAAGGGCCAGCAGATTCGCACCGGCCAGGCCAACGTGAAGGCTTATAATCGTCGGCTCGCGGAGCTGATTCACCATGACCGCGCTAAACCTTCGCAGATCATTTCCCACAGCCTGAAACTGGCTGAAGGTCCTGACGCGTACAAGCATTTTGATGCGCGGGATGAGGGTTGGACGAAGGTCATTCTGAAGCCAGCAGCATGAGAGCCATCTCGATGGCTTGAGCCGTAGATTCAGCGGCAATTTGGAGTCGTCAAAAGGTGCGAACCGAATTGCCGCTCAATGCTTCCGGTCATTAGTGCTAAAGATAGTCAGTCTACGTACTCCAGTGCTTCTTCCTTAAATGCTGAAATCCGGACCTAGAACGAAACCCCTGCGGGCAAATTGTGTACGCCGCTGTGCAGCCATTAACACATGTGGTGATGTCCGAATCCATGTCTCACGCCTGCAACTATCCTTAGCTGCCTTATGTTCAGTGACTGCTTCTGGCCGATTCTGTTGAAAAAGTCGGTACTTCCAGACTGCTCGCATACAGGTTAGGCCCGCGGACACGATCGTGCGCATGGGCGGTGACGAATTCATCGTTCTGCTGCCGGACCTGCTGCGTGATGAAGACGTCGTGCCAGTGGTTGAGCGATTGATGGCCAGCATTGCCAGACCCTACTGCATCCAGGGCATCGACCTGCACGTGAGCGCAAGTGTCGGTATCACCCTGAGCGATGGTCACCTTGAGCAGCCGATGCAGTTGATCCAACAGGCTGACATGGCCATGTACAAAGCCAAACAACAAGGGCGCAACAACTTTCAGTGGTACGCCAGCGACCTGAATCAGCGCAATGACCTGCAAAAGGCTATCGAGACTCGGTCGTTACAGCTGCATTATCAACCGCAGATCGACGCACGTACCGGGCGTGTGGTCGGGATCGAAGCGTTGCTGCGCTGGGAGCATCCGGAAAAGGGATTTATCCCCCCAGCGGTGTTTGTTCCGGTGGCCGAGGACAGTGGTCAGATCATCCCGCTTAGCCTTGGGTGCTCGATACGGCCTGCGCTCAGTTGCGCCAGCTGGACGACCAGTGCATCACGGGCATCTCGATGGCCGTCAATATTTCACCAATGCATTTTCAGCGTGGCCATTTCGTGCAGTATGTCCAGGCCACGCTGGAGAAACACGGTCTGCGAGGTGAACAACTGGAGCTGGAGATCACCGAGTCGCTGCTGTTGCATAACGCTGAACAGGCGATCGAGACGTTGCACCGGCTCAAGGCATTGGGGGTGCGCATTGCACTCGATGACTTCGGGACCGGTTTTTCCAGCCTTAGCTACCTCAAGCGTTTGCCGATCGACAAGATCAAGATCGACCGTTCGTTCATCCGGGAAATCGTTACCGATCACCACGATGCAGCGATCACCCAGGGCATTATTTCCATGGCCCACCACCTCAGCCTCATTGTTGTGGCCGAAGGCGTGGAGACGGCGTCTCAAATGGAATTCCTGAAAGGCAGTCGCTGCGATATTTTTCAGGGTTATCACTTCGCCAGACCGATGCCGTTTGCCGCGCTCAAAGCGTTCATGAGCGATCCAGAGTTTCACCCCTGACCGGCTTTTCGCTTGATCTGCTTGTTGAAAATCGGACCAAGGTAAAGCGCCGCTCCCGAAGAAATGGGCTGGGTGCAGCTAAATGACTGATGATGGGGCGGTCCGGCGTCTGCTTCTGGCCGTTTGCTCTGCCGGCGGAATGACTCGACGCTATCTTCCATCCCCGCGACGCTGGAGCTTGCTGGCAAGTCGGCAAATATCACGTTGGGCTTACTGGAAAGCATGGCGCATGATGACCTCGTCATAACAAGAGGAGACACGTCATGGTCAACGTAGCGTTGTTCGTTCGTCTCGAAGCAAAACCCGGGAAAGAGAAAGAGGTGGAGCGTTTTTTAATGAGTGGTCTCGCTATCGTGGAGGAGGAGCCAGCCACCACGGCCTGGTTCGCCATCCGCTTGGGGCCTTCCACCTTTGGCATCTTTGACGCCTTCCCGGATGAAGCAGGCCGACAGGCTCATCTTTCGGGCAAGGTCGCCGCCGCGCTTATGGCAAAGGCTGCCGAGCTGTTTGCCGAACCGCCGTCAATCGAGAAGGTTGACGTGCTTGCGGCTAAGCTGCCCGGCTAAGCAAGCCCGACAAGGCTCCAACCCGTCCCTGCCGCCTTTTTGCAGCCTCAGGGACGCGGCTGAGTCTGGACGTTACCGCGGGTCTCTTTTCGGCGGGCAGGTGCTTACAGCGACTATAGTCATTGGTGCGTCAGATCAAATCAGCCATTGCGCTGCCAACCTGGCCTCAACCCAATTCCGCGAAAGCACGGCGGATCGCCTCGTGCTCGTAATGCGGCCCATACCCTCGCAGCCGAAGACACTCAGGCTTGTCTCGAGGCATCTTCGCCATTCTGAACCCCTTGACGGTGGATGGAATTATGCCGCCGGGCGAGTCGTATCCGGCTGAGCAGAACCCACCCCACCTATCAGGGCTCAAGCAATGAACACTTCAGCATTGGATGATGCAAAAGAAACGACCGACCGCTTGGTTCAAGGACTACTTCCAGCCGGCACTGTCGCCCCCGATTTCTCCCTGTACGCAACGCCCGATCAGCGGCTGTCCCTGCACGAGCTAAGGGGAAGTCCCGTAATATTGGCGTTCTACCCCGCTGACTGGAGCTCGGTGTGTGGCGACCAACTGACCTTGTACAACCAGGTGCTCCCCACATTCAGAGAGTACGGCGCGACGCTGCTGGGTATTTCCGTCGACAGCGCCTGGTGTCATCAGGCCTTCGTCAAAGATCGTGGTTTTCACTTCAGCCTGCTTGCCGATTTCGAGCCCAAAGGAGCGGTGGCGCGACAGTATGGCGCGTACGATTCCCACCTTGGAGTGTGTAAGCGTGCGTTGTTCGTGATTGACAAGGAGGGGGTGGTCGCCTGGAGCTACGTTTCACCGATGGCAATCAATCCTGGAGCGGACGGCATTCTGGATGCGCTGGATGCTCTGGCAGATTCCCCACACAGCACGCCCGCAAAAAACCAGCAGGTGATCACATGGCCACTCTCAAAGTCCCGGTAACTGCAAACGACCATCGCCAGGGAAGGGCGGATGCCAAGGTCACACTGGTGGAATATGGCGACTACGAATGCCCCTATTGCGGTTTGGCGTACTGGGTCGTCAAAAAGCTGCAGCAGCATTTTGGCGAGGATCTGTTGCTTGTGTTTCGCAACTTTCCGCTGACCACCGCTCACCCGCATGCCCTGAGCGCAGCTGTCACCGCGGAATACGCCGGAAGTCGAGGGTTCTTTTGGGAGGCCCACGACGAGTTGTATGAACATCAGGATCGATTGGGTCTGCCGTTGTATGACGCCATCGCACAGAGACACGGCTTTTCCAGCGATGAACTCTTTGTTGCCATGCAAACTGATATCTATCTGCCCAAAATACAATCCGATTTCGATGGCGGCGTACGTAGTGGGGTAAACGGCACGCCCGCGTTTTACATCGACGGGCTTAGCTATGACGGGCCTCCCGAGGTCACCGAGATGAGTCAGGCGATCGAGCTTGCCTCAATGCGTGGGCTCAATCGCTAGAGAGCACGTGGGTGGATAGGTGACGACAGGTAATTTTGTAAACGAGCTATCTGGGGGTCGTTCGTCGGTAATCGGGTCGACGGGGCGCACGTTGATGAGATCGCGACTATGTTGATCGGGTGGCGTCGCTTCCCAGGGCCGCCATTCCCTCCCACGCAATCGTCTTCCCGACCACGCTCAGCGTATTGCTGGTCTCATGCCCCTGTTTCTTGAGCATCGCTTACGGGCACGTAGATCCATCTGTATGAGTCCGTGTTATCCATTTTTGGAGACAACTCATCATGGCTACTCTCTGTGAAATATGTAATGCCAGACCGGCCGTCGCGCGAGTGACTGTCTCGCAAAATGGCCAGGCCAGAACGATGTCCATTTGCGACCACGATTACCGTCGACTTTTACGCCATCAAAGCATGTTGAATCCCTTCGACTCTTTGCTGGGCGGGGGCGTGTCACGCTTTTTCGACAGCATGGGAGGTGCAGCGGACCAGGGAGGGGACGAATTCAGGCTGTCGGCGCATGTGCCTCGCGAATCTGTCGATGCCACCGATGCATTCAGCTCCCAGACGCTGGAAATCCTGCAACGCGCTGGAGAAAAAGCCCATGAGTTCAACCGCAGCGAGCTCGATACTGAGCATCTGTTGTATGTGCTTGCCGATACCGACGTAGGCACAGCGTTGCTCAAGGAATTGAAGCTTTCTGCGGACGACATCAAAGGCTACATCGATCAACACGCTCAAAGGGGCGCAGCGGAGGCGCAGGCCCCGGTGGATCAGATGAGCATCTCGCCTCGCCTGAAAAAAGTGTTCAATTTTGCATTCCAGGCATCTCGTGAGTTAGGGCACTCGTACGTTGGGCCCGAGCATCTATTGATCGGGCTTTCCTCGGTGCCCGAAAGCATCGCCGGAACGCTGCTCAAAAAATACGGCGTAACCCCTGAGGCCTTGCGGCAGAAGGTGGTCAAGGTGGTGGGCAAGGGGGCTGAGGACGGGAGAGTCGATACCCCGACGGGAACACCGACGCTCGACAAGTTCGGTCGCGACCTGACGTCATTGGCTCGTGAGGGCAAGCTGGATCCCGTATTGGGCCGCGCGCAGGAAATCGAAAATACCATCGAGGTGCTCGCCCGCCGCAGGAAGAACAATCCGGTCCTGATCGGCGAACCCGGCGTCGGTAAGACAGCCATTGTCGAAGGGCTTGCACAGCGCATAGTCAAGGGCGATGTCCCGGAAATTCTACGTGGCAGACGACTGGTTGAAGTCAACCTGAACTCAATGGTCGCGGGCTCCAAATACCGGGGCGAGTTCGAGGAACGCGCCAAGCAACTGCTCGATGAAGTGGCTGCAAAGAGCTCGGAGCTGATTCTGTTCATCGACGAGCTGCACACGATTGTGGGCGCGGGGCAGGGAGGCGAAGAGGGCGGCCTGGATATTGCCAACGTATTGAAACCCGCCCTGGCGCGCGGAGAGCTCAGCCTGATCGGTGCGACGACGCTCAATGAGTACCAAAAGCACATCGAAAAAGATGCGGCGCTCGAAAGGCGGTTTCAGCCTGTCCTGATAGCCGAGCCCACCGTGGAACAGACCATCGTTATTCTGCGTGGGCTGCGGGACAAGCTTGAGGCGCATCACCAGGTGACGTTCGCCGACGAAGCATTCGTGGCCGCCGCGGAACTGTCGGATCGTTACATCACCTCGCGCTTTCTGCCGGACAAGGCCATCGACCTGATCGACCAGGCCGCGGCCCGCGTGCGCATCAGCGCCTCCTCAAGGCCTGCTGGGATTCAGGAACTGGAAGCGGAAATCACCCAGCTCAAACGCGAACAGGACTATTCATCCTCGCGTAAACGCTTTGATGAATCCAAAGGCTTCGAAGAGCGCATCGGTCAAAAACAAGCACAGTTAGGAGAGGAGACAGAAGCCTGGGAGCGCAAGACGGGTTCCGAAACCCTTGAGGTGACCCTTGAGTCGATTGCCGAAGTACTGTCCCGTCTGACCGGTATTCCGGTAACCGAACTCACCCAGGAAGAGCGTCAGAAGCTGCTGAATATGGAAGACACTTTGCGTGATCGGCTGGTCGGGCAGGAAGATGCTGTGCTTGCGGTCAGCGATGCGGTTCGTTTGTCTCGCGCCGGCCTTGGACAAGCCAACAGACCGATTGCCACGTTTCTCTTTCTTGGTCCAACCGGCGTAGGCAAAACCGAGTTGGCCAAGGCGTTGGCAGAGACGGTGTTTGGTGACGAGCAATCGATCATTCGCATCGATATGTCGGAGTACATGGAGCGTCATGCGGTTGCCCGGTTGATCGGTGCGCCACCCGGTTATGTCGGATACGACGAAGGCGGTCAGTTGACAGAGCGCGTCCGCCGCAAGCCCTACAGCGTGATTTTGCTCGACGAGATTGAGAAGGCGCATCCCGATGTGAGCAACGTATTGCTGCAGGTGTTCGATGATGGTCGTCTCACGGACGGCAAGGGACGAGTTGTGGACTTCAGCAATACGATCATCATCGCCACCAGCAATCTGGGCTCTCCCGTCATCATGCAGAATCTTGGGCGCCCAGAAAATGAACGCCTCACGGATAAAGCGTTACGTGATGAATTGATGGGCGTCTTGAAAGGGCATTTCCGTCCCGAATTCCTGAACCGTATCGACGACATCATCGTGTTCCATGCCCTTACTCGGGACAACATCCGATCGATTGTGGGCATTCAGCTTGATCGGGTCATTAGAACCGCGGCTGCCCAGAACATCACGGTGAAAGTGGCTGACACCCTCATTGATCATCTGGCGGATGTTGGTTATCAGCCCGAGTTTGGCGCGCGAGAGTTGAAGCGTCAGATTCGCCAGACCGTCGAAACGCGTCTTGCCAAGGAAATGCTCGCCGGCAAGCTCCAGGGCGGCGACAGCGTTGAGCTCAGTTACGACACGACGCGCGACGAAGTGATGTTCAACAAGCTGGACGCGCCAGCGACCTCAGCAACCGTGAGTCCGCCTGACCGGCCTGATGATCGCGTGCCTGTGACGGGGACAGCGACTTAACGCAACCCACTCCCGTTATTGGGCAACGGCGTTGTCGATCACGTCGTGAGATGAAGCATTGGCTCTTTGGACGCCTGGCCGAGCCCGGCGGACGACGATCCGCCCTTGCTGCACGCTACGGAGGGCGCCGGGTCCTGAAGCCTTTTTCAGGGCCGGGCACTTTTTTCATCGCTCTGTTCAGCACGCCTGCCTGCGGATGCCTTACGGTCCTGATGTGGGATGAGGGTCAATGCCATGGTCGTTGAAGGCAATGCGGGTCAACTATTCACTGTCGTCACTTTGCTTGCCGCTGCGGTGGTGGCAGTGCCATTGCTCAAGCGCATCGGACTCGGCTCAGTGGTTGGTTACCTGGCAGCGGGGCTGATCATTGGTCCCTTCGGGCTGCAACTGATCAACAATCCCCACACCATCATTGATATCGCCGAGCTGGGTGTGGCGATGTTTCTCTTTGTGATTGGCCTGGAGATGAAACCCTCGCATCTGTGGGATTTACGCCGGCAGATCTTTGGGTTGGGCAGCCTGCAGGTGCTGGTCTGTGCTGCGCTGCTCACCCTGGTGGGCATGGCCTTCGGGTTTCCATGGCAGGTCTCGTTCGTGAGCGCGGCGGGTTTTGTCCTGTCGTCCACCGCCATTGTTACCCAAGTCCTCTCCGAGCGCGGTGACATCACCGAGCCAAGGGGGCAGCACATCGTGTCCATCTTGTTATTCGAAGACCTGATGATTGCGCCGTTACTGGCAGTAGTCGCCTTCCTGGCGCCCCCTGATTGGGCGCATGAACCTGCATCCCCTCTCTGGCAACGCGTCGGTATCGCCGCGCTCTCCCTGGGCGCATTAACCGCCATCGGTCTGTGGTTGCTCAATCCGATGTTTCGGGTATTGGCCCAGGCCAAAGCGCGCGAAGTCATGACGGCTGCGACGCTGCTGGTGGTGTTGGGCGCGGCGCTGCTGATGGAAGTTGGCGGTCTTTCAATGGCGATGGGCGCTTTCGTGGCGGGCGTGTTGCTGTCGGAGTCGACCTTCCGCCACCAGTTGGAGGCCGACATAGAACCGTTTCGTGGCCTGCTGCTGGGGTTGTTCTTCCTCGGTGTCGGCATGACGCTGGATCTGCAAGTCATGGCCAGAAACTGGGCACTCATCACCTCCGGCGTGCTCTCGCTGATGGCGGTCAAGGCGCTGTGTATTTATGGCGTCGCTCGCTTCGCGAAAAGCAGCCATAGCGACGCACTGGATCGCGCCATGCTGATGGCACAGGGGGGCGAGTTTGCGTTTGTGTTGTTTGCCGAGGCACTCAAACTCAGGGTCATCAGTGCGGAAGTCAACGCCAACATGACCGCTATCGTCGTGCTGTCCATGGCGCTTACCCCCGTGACGCTGCTGCTGTCTCGACGGTTTGCTCCCGCGCGACCCGTTTCCCTGGACGGGGTGGAGGCCGCACACAATCTGCGATGCAATGTGCTCATCATCGGTTTTGGGCGTGTAGGGCAGATTGCCTGCCAGGCGCCGCTCTCCCAGGGGGCGAACATTTCCATCATCGATATCGATCCGGAGGTCATCCGCGCCGTGACACCGTATGGGTTCAAGGTCTATTACGGCGACGGCGCGCGCCATGAAATCCTGCACGCGGCCGGGGCGCATCACGCTCGCGCCATCATTGTCTGTGTGGATGACAAAAAAGCAGCGACGCGCATTGTCGAAAGCACGCGGCACTACTGCCCGCACGTGAAACTGGTGGTGCGGGCCTTTGACCGTGAACACGCGCTCGAGCTGATCAAACACAATGCGGACTACATTGTGCGAGAGACGTTTGAAGCTGCCCTGTTGCTCGGTCGTCAGGCAGTGTTGACGCTCGGTGCGTCTGAGCGAGAAGCCGACGCATTGGTCGACGAAGTTCGCAAACGCGATGCCGAACGCTTTGCCCTGGAGACGGCGGGCGGCCTGTTTGCCGGCCGTGCGCTGGTGCTGGGAAATATTGATCGCATCGATCCGCCGAGCGGATAGCGCATCGAGATCACCAGGATTGTTTCCGATGTACCCCTGAAACTCTGCTTCACTCAACCCTCCGGCGCGCTGGATCAGCGGCTACAGGCGAGCCATGCCGACGGCTAAAACCACAAGAGCTGGAGAAAAAACTAATGAATAATCCGGACCCCTCAGCGCCACTGCCTTCGAGGTCGACGTTCAAAAACCTTCGTGTCCAGTGGTCACTGATGAACGCCTATGAGCGATTCGAGCAAATCATCGTGCTGGCGCTCGGTGTGATCATCTCGTGCGTCATCGTCATTGCATTGATTCAGCTCTACAGACGAGTGCTGCCGCTGGTGGTGGGCGGCGCGATTGATCCCTTGGATCACGGCGATTTCCAGTTACTGTTCGGTTCGATCTTCACTGTATTGATCGCCTTGGAGTTCAAGCACTCCATCATTCGTCCGGCGTTCAGGCACGGCAGCATCGTGCAGCTGCGAACAGTGATTCTTATCTCGCTCTTGGCCCTGAGTCGGAAATTCGTGATTCTTGATTCCGCTTCAACGCCCGCCGCCACTATCGCTGCATTGGGGTTTGCAACGCTGGTCTTGGGAATCATCTATTGGTTGTTCACAAAACGGGGTAGATGGCCGGAGGAATAGACGGCCCAGCCCTATTTCGTTGGGGATTACCACCATCCCCCGCCAAAAGACGCCGTCGGGGTTTGACGAGTTCGAATCGTTTAGACGTGGTTGCAATTAAACACCCTGACGGTCGATGACCTCAATGAAGTTTCTGATCAGGGGGGATTGCTGGTTCTTTCTCCAGACGAAGTAGATATCGCTTGAGTCCAGACTGGGCGCCTGGTCAGCCTGAAACGTGTGCGCCTGACTGGCAAAACGATCCACGTAACTTTCCGGTACGCAGGCGAAACCTATCCCTTGCGCGATACAGGCGAAGATGGTCGGATACGATTCGATTTCCAGAATAGCCCTAGGCTGGATGCCGCTGCTTTCCAACCAGTTATCGACCTGTTGTCTGTAGTGGCATGTGCGACCGAATACATACAGTTCGAGCCCCGACAGGTCTTGAGGCGTGGGCGGGGAAAGCGATTTGGGCACTACTCTGAGCAAGCGCTCACGAAACGCTAATCGGCTATCCAGCAAGGGATGCTGGATCGGGCCGTCAGTAAGAATCAAATCAAGCTCGCCATCCATCAAAAGCCGCTCAAGGAATAGCGAGTGCTCCGGGCGAATGTGAACTTCGACCCCCGGTGCCTCAAGGCGATAGCGAACCAGGCGCTCTGGTAAATGATTGGCCAGCGCTACATCGAGCGCTCCGACGCGAAGCACTCCCTGGATGGAATCGTTCGAGAAGAGCGAGCGCGTTTCAGCTGCCAGGTCAATGAGCTGTTTGGCTTTTCGGTAGACCAGCCTGCCCTCGGGAGTGACCAGCAATCGGTTGTTTTCGCGGTTGAACAAAACGACGCCAAGTTGACTTTCGAGCTCTCGCAGTCTGGCCGTGATGTTCGAGGGCACACAATGCAGCGATGCGGCTGCCGCGGCTATCGTGCCGTGCTCGACGACGGCGCAAAAAAAGCCGAGCTGCGAAAGCTTCAAGAGAATCTCCTTTTGTGATGGTCTGGCTCACATCTAGTCACTTTTAGTGATTGAGTGGGCAGCTTAACATTCTCCCATCAAGGGCTTCCAGCGTTGAACAGCCTGGCTGTTTGCGCAGAAATAGGCCTGGAATCGGGCCACGAGAAGCCTTTCAAGAGATGTTGGCCATGCAATGGGCCAACGCTGCCGTGGAGAAATAGATGCGCATACTGCATACCATGTTGCGTGTAGTGGACCTGGACAAATCCATTCACTTCTACACGAGGCTGCTTGGCATGAGCCTCTTGAGACGCAAAGACTATCCAGAGGGCAAGTTCACACTGGCTTTCCTGGGTTATGGTCCGGAGACAGAGACGGTTGCATTGGAGCTGACGCGAAACTGGGGTCAACACAGCTACGAGCTCGGGGATGCTTACGGGCATGTCGCTATCGAGGTTGAAGATGCGGAAGCGTTATGCAGCCGTGCTGCGATCATGGGATATCGCGTTCCGCGACCTGCAGGTGTTATGAAACATGGGCGCACGATCATCGCGTTCATCGAGGACCCCAATGGCTATAAGGTTGAGTTGATTCAAAAAGGTACACAATTCGACTGAACAGGCGCCGCGAACGCGAATAGGATCATTGACGTCCACCCATCACCACTCTCATTTTGAGGGGCTTGAAGTTTGAAGGCCTTTGCCGGATGAACGGATACGGTGGTCAGGATGCACTCTGATCTGCTGCAGCTTTATGTGAAAGCGACGCCCCTGTCCGGGGGCAACGAACCTGATTGATCTGCAGTTCAACTGACACGTTCCGGCTTCTTACACCATCCGGCGGGTTTCATCGTGGCGGCACGGTTGCTTTCTTCAAACGGGGTGGGTCGCGACCCACTCTTTGAGATGAGCAACAAAGCTGAGCACAGTCGGAGAGATGTTCTCTCTTGAAGGGTAGACCGCATACATTCCCACCGGCGCCTCAATGGTCCAATCGGACAACGCCTCGACCAGTGCTCCTGAATCGAGATCATCTCGGACGTGCCAGTCCATGAGCAGCGCTACGCCGTGTCCATCTATCGCCATCTGGCGAACCACTTCCCCAAGACTGGATGAAAACCGTTTGCGTATTTTGCAGGTTTTTTTGATGCCTGCGCGGGACATCGCCCAACTGGAATCCTTTCCGATGATGAGGCCATCCAGTGTGGCCAACTCCTTTGGCGAGACAGGCATGCCCTGTTTTTCCCAATACTGGGGAGCGGCGCAAATCAGGCGTCGGGAATCAGCAATTCTTTGCGCAATCAGGGACGAATCGGCCATCACGCCGTGTCGAATCGCGAGATCGGTACCATGGGCAGCCAGATCAACCAGTTGATCCGTCGGATGGAGATCAACGATGACACCAGGGTAGCGTTTGAGATAGCTGCTTACGACGCTCGATAAATAAGCTTGGGCAAATGTCGCGGAAGCGGTGACGCGCAGATGACCGGTAATCTCAGTCTTTTGAAAGAATCCTCGCTCGGCCTTCTCGACACTTTCGAGGATGCTCAAGGCATGCTGATACAGCTTCTCGCCGTCCGAAGTGGGGCTGAGTTTGCGGGTGGTGCGGTTAAAAAGTCTCCGACCGACGCTGTCTTCAAGGGCCAGAAGACGCTTACTTCCACCTGCAGCCGTCATCCCCAGTCGTTCGGCAGCCGCTCGGATTGAGCCCTCCTCGAAAACGGCAGTAAACAAACGTAACTCATCGATGGAATCCAGCACGATTACCAACCAAAAGGACCGAAAGATTCAACGATCTTAGCGTATTTATCCTGTTTCATTGATGATAATTTATTCGCCTACAGTTCCTCGGAGTTAAGCACTTGAAAGCCATAGTGATAAATCAGCATGGTGGCTCGGACCTCTTCGTCGAAATTCAGACGGACGATCCCGTTGCGCGAGCGGGGCATGTGATTGTCGACGTGCGGGCGACAAGCGTGAATCCAGTGGACACGAAAATTCGTCGAGGCAGCGAAGGAACGGCTGGTCTGACGTTCCCGGCCACTCTCCACATTGATGTTTCGGGAGTAGTCAGCTCCGTCGGTACTGGTGTGACGCGCTTCAACCCAGGCGATGAAGTCTATGGCTGTTTCGGCGGCATCGTGGGGATTCCCGGTGCGCTGGCAGATCAGATGGAGGTCGATGCCCAGATGCTGGCGCTAAAACCCAAGTCGCTCTCTTTTGGCGAAGCAGCAAGCTTGCCGCTCGTGGCGATTACTGCATGGGAGGCGCTGATCGACCGTGCTTCGATCAAACCCAATGACAATGTCCTTGTACATGGTGGCACCGGCGGTGTCGGACATATAGGCATTCAATTGGCCAAGGTGCTGGGAGCCAGGGTATCGACGACGGTTTCCACACCGGAAAAAGCGGAAATTGCCCGTCGGTTGGGCGCCGATGAAATTATTTTTTATAACAGCGAGACGCCTGAGGAATACAGTCAGCGAATCACTGAAGGAAAGGGATTCGATACGGTCTTCGATACCTTGGGCGGCGAGGTCCTACAAAACTCGCTGAAAGCCGCGAAGCTCAAGGGCCACGTCGTCTCGATCATCGGTTACGACACCTACGATCTGACCGAAATGCACTTCAAGGCATTGAGACTCGACCTAATATTCATGGCTGTTTCGATCATTCATAACCAAGACCGCAAGCACCATGGCGAGATCCTGCAAAGACTGGCTGCCCTGGTTGATCGCGGCTTGGTCAAGCCACTGATCGATGAGCGCCATGATTTCACTGCTGCGGGTGTCAGTGCGGCACATGATCGCCTAGAGTCAGGTCGTGCCATTGGCAAAGTCGTCATTGAGCGAAAGGCTTAGTCACGCCGACACAGGATCGTGTGCACCGGGCCCGTAAGACAGTGACTCAGTCTTCCCCTTCGACGAGTTCATGTGTGTCGTGCCGATAACCTGGATCTCGACCAGGCCGCCATCTCGCAGCACCGCAGATTCAAATTGTTGGCTGCACGGCCGACGCCATGGATATCTTCGATACACCCGTGCCAGCCAATGCGCTCTCTCTTTATTTAACGCTTACAAGCAGGAGGTTTGATGACCACCCCTCTGACACTGATTGCCACTTTGATCGCCAAGGCCGGGTTTGAAGCCGAACTCGAGGAGATGCTGCAGCGCCTGCAAGGCCCGAGCCGAGCCGAAGCGGATTGCATCCAGTACGACTTCCATCGTGATGCCGAGCAGGCTCGCACTTTCCACATGATCGAACAGTGGCGCACTGAAGGGGCGCTGACTGCTCACGAAGCGACACCGCATTTTCAGGCCGCGCTCCCTTTCATCGAGCGTGCTGCTGAAAAGCTCACCATCACGAAAATGTATCGCATCTCCTGAGGTTCTTCGAATGAAAGCCATTGCACACTTCAAATGCCTGCCTATCGAACATCCCGACGCCTTGGTGGAGATCGATATACCCGAGCCAGTGCCGAAGCCGCGCGACCTGCTCGTAGAGGTAAAGGCCGTATCGGTCAATCCTGTCGATACCAAGGTGCGACAGGGCTACGTACCGCACGAAGACGAAAGCCAGCCCCGTATCCTCGGATGGGACGCTACCGGCGTGGTCAAGTCGGTCGGCAGCGACGTGACGCTGTTCAAGCCTGGTGACAGGGTCTGGTACGCCGGATCGTTGATCCGCCCGGGAAGTAACAGTGAGCTGCAACTGGTGGACGAGCGTATCGTCGGTTCAATGCCCCAATCGCTGGATTTCAGCCAGGCTGCGGCATTGCCACTGACTTCCCTGACCGCCTGGGAGTTACTCTTCGATCGCCTCGGTGTCGCACGTGATACCACCGACCGGGGCGAAACGCTGCTCATCGTCGGCGCTGCGGGCGGGGTGGGTTCGATCCTGACTCAGTTGGCGCGTCAACTGACCGGACTAACAATCATCGGCACGGCTTCGCGCCCGGAAACCCAGGCCTGGGTCACCGAGCTGGGTGCGCATCACGTCATCGACCATACCAAGCCACTCAGCGAAGAGCTCAAGCGCATTGGCATTGCACAAGTCAGCTATGTCGCAAGCCTGACCCAGACTGATCGGCACTACGAGCAAATCATCGAATCACTGAAGCCTCAGGGCAGGCTGGGCCTGATCGATGATCCGGCCACGCTTGACGCTGTGCCGCTGAAGCGTAAGAGCCTGTCGTTGCACTGGGAGCTGATGTATACCCGCTCGCTTTACGAAACCGAGGACATGCAGGAGCAGCACAACATCCTCAACGAAATTGCGCGGCACGTCGATTCGGGTCTCTTGCGCACCACTCTTGGCGATAACTACGGACGCCTCAGCGCAGAAAATCTTCGTCGTGCCCATGCTCTACTGGAAAGCGGCAAGGCGAAAGGCAAGATCGTTCTGGAGGGCTTCTAAGAGGTACCACAGAAACGACTGGGTAATCTCCAGCTCCAGGTACCCATCACGCAAACCGTGTTGCTTCAGGCGCCTGGACACGCGTGGAAAGCACCCCGCTTCGGCGGGGCTTTTTTATGCCGGAAAGAAAATAAAACATCTGCTTTTTATAGCGAAATGGCTGTTCAACATCGTTATTCGGTCTTTCAGTTTTAACGATTTCGCAGGCACAGTATCCCGACAACACCCATCAAAGGAGCTGACTGCATGAGCCTCAAACTTGGCGACATCGCCCCCGACTTCGAACAGCAATCCAGCCAGGGTCCGATCAAGTTTCACGAATGGCTGGGCAACCAGTGGGGCGTTCTGTTTTCCCACCCTGCCGACTTCACACCGGTGTGCACCACCGAGCTGGGTTTTACGGCCAAGCTCAAAGACGAGTTCGACAAGCGCAACGTCAAAGCTATCGCCCTTTCCGTGGACCCGGTCGATTCCCATATCAAGTGGATCGATGACATCAACTCCACCCAGAACACTATCGTGAATTTCCCGATTCTGGCTGACGCGGATCGCAAGGTGTCCGAGCTGTATGACCTGATTCACCCGAATGCCAGCGAAACCCTGACCGTGCGTTCGTTGTTCGTGATCGACCCAAACAAGAAGGTACGTCTGACCATTACCTACCCGGCCAGTACGGGTCGTAACTTCCACGAAATCCTGCGGGTGATCGACTCGCTGCAACTGACCGACAGCCACAAGGTGGCGACTCCGGCGAACTGGAAAGACGGTGATGACGTGGTGATCGTGCCGTCGATCAAGGACGAGGAAGAGATCAAGCAACGCTTTCCGAAGGGCTACAAGGCCGTCACGCCGTACCTGCGCCTGACGCCGCAGCCCAACCGCTGACAGACCTGCTTCAACCACGACATTCGGGCCGATTTATCGGCCCTTTTTTTTATGCGGCCCGCTGCAAACTTACTGTGGGAAATTTTATGTTGATTGGCCAATCCCTTTCGCCACCAAGGCGGCTCCTACAAAGATCGGGCTGAATTCAAATCTCGCGTTTGACACTGAACCTGTGGGAGCCGGCTTGCTGGCGAATATGGTGTGTCATGCGAAGCAGTGACGCCTGACGCCCTGAATTCGCCAGCAAGTCGACTCCCGCAGAATCGACGTATTGCTTGTTATTCATTCTGGTGCTAACCAAATGAATAAATATGATTTTAAAGAATATGAACCCGCTGTTAATGTCTCTCCGTCCTGGCGATTTCGTCGGCCATGAATCCCCACGAACACCTTACTTGCCCGCCATCGGACAAGCAGGTGCCACCTGAAAGCTACTAGCAAAGGAGCGTGCCATGCGCACTGTCATTTTGCGTCGAGGCCTGGTCGCTCTGTTTGCTGCGGCGGTGTCCTTTGGCGTTCTAACCCAGGCTCAAGCCGACACCCTGCGTATCGGTTATCAAAAGTACGGCACGCTGGTGCTGCTCAAGGCCAAAGGCTCGCTGGAAAAGAAACTGGCCGAGCAGGGCGTGCAGGTGCAATGGACTGAGTTCCCCGGCGGCCCACAACTGTTGGAAGGCCTCAATGTCGGCTCCATCGATTTCGGCGTGACCGGCGAGACTCCACCGGTGTTCGCACAGGCTGCGGGCGCTGATCTGCTTTACGTCGCATCTGAGCCGCCTGCACCGACCAGCGAAGCGCTGCTGGTGCCCAAGGATTCGCCAATCAAATCGGTGGCAGACCTCAAAGGCAAGAAAGTCGCCCTCAACAAAGGTTCCAATGTGCATTACCTGCTGGTGCGCGCGCTGGAAGAGGCTGGCCTGAAATACACCGACATCCAGACCGTGTTCCTGCCGCCAGCAGATGCCCGCGCAGCATTCGAACGCGGCGCCGTCGACGCCTGGGTCATCTGGGATCCGTACCAGGCTGCGGCCGAGCAACAGCTTCAGGCGCGTACCTTGCGTGATGGCAAGGGCATCGTCGACAACAACCAGTTCTATCTGGCGACCAAGCCCTACGCACAGCAACATCCGAAAGTGATTCAGACCCTGGTCGAAGAAGTGCGCGCCGTAGGCGAGTGGTCCAAGGCCAACCCGGATGAAGTCACCAAGCAAGTCGCGCCACTGCTCGGTCTGCCGGAAGACATCACCAAAATCTCGGTCAAGCGCCAGGGTTACGGAGCGCTGTTCATCAGCTCGGAAACCATCGCGGCTCAACAGAAAATCGCCGACACCTTCTATCAACTGAAGTTGATCCCTAAACCGCTCAGCATCGCCGATGTGATCTGGACGCCACCTGCTGCTGTCGCGAAAGCGCAGTAAGCCTGGGCATTGAGAGGAGACAACTCCATGAGCGTGGAAAGAATCACTCAAAGACTGGCGCCTTGGCTGCTACCGGTCTTGCTGCTGGCGATCTGGCAACTGGCGGTCAGTGCCGGTTGGCTGTCCACCCGAATTCTGCCTGCGCCAAGCGCGGTCATCGAAGCGGGCGTGACGCTGGTGCGCAGTGGCGAAATCTGGACTCACCTGGCCATCAGCGGCTGGCGTGCGGCGATCGGTTTTGCCATCGGCGGCGGTATCGGTCTGACGCTGGGCTTCATCACTGGGCTGTCCAAGTGGGGCGAACGCCTGCTCGACAGCTCGGTGCAGATGATCCGTAACGTGCCACACCTGGCGCTGATTCCGCTGGTGATCCTGTGGTTCGGCATCGACGAGAGCGCGAAGATTTTTCTGGTAGCGCTGGGCACGTTGTTCCCGATTTACCTGAACACCTATCACGGCATTCGTAACATCGATCCGGCGCTGGTAGAGATGTCGCGCAGCTACGGTCTGTCGGGCTTCGCGCTGTTCCGGCATGTGATTTTGCCAGGCGCAATGCCTTCGATTCTGGTGGGTGTGCGTTTCGCGCTGGGCTTCATGTGGCTGACGCTGATCGTCGCCGAAACCATCTCGGCCAGCTCCGGCATTGGCTATTTGGCGATGAATGCGCGTGAGTTTCTACAAACCGATGTGGTGGTTCTGGCCATCGTGCTGTACGCCGTTCTCGGCAAACTGGCAGACCTCGCAGCGCGCGGTCTGGAGCGGGTCTGCCTGCGTTGGCACCCGGCGTATCAAGTGGCAAAAGGTGGCGCACGATGAGCACGCTTCAACAACCGGCAAACCTGTTGCGCGGCATCCCGCTGCAAGTGCGCAAACTGAAGAAAACCTTTGGCTCGCGGGAAGTCCTCAAAGACATCGACCTGCATATTCCGGCGGGGCAGTTCGTTGCCGTCGTCGGTCGCAGCGGCTGTGGCAAAAGCACGTTGCTACGCCTGTTGGCGGGCCTCGATCAACCATCGAGCGGGCAATTGCTGGCAGGCAATGCGTCGCTGGCGGACGCCCGTGAAGACACCCGCCTGATGTTTCAGGAAGCGCGCTTGCTGCCGTGGAAACGCATTATCGATAACGTCGGTCTGGGCCTCAGTGGCGACTGGCGCGGCAAGGCCCTTGAAGCGCTGGCAGCGGTTGGTCTGGCTGAGCGCGCCAACGAATGGCCTGCGGCGCTGTCAGGTGGCCAAAAGCAACGAGTGGCCTTGGCTCGCGCCTTGATCCACGAACCGCGTTTGTTGCTGCTGGACGAACCGCTTGGCGCGCTGGATGCCCTGACGCGAATTGAAATGCAGCAGTTGATCGAAGACCTCTGGCAGAAGCACGGCTTTACGGTTTTGCTGGTGACCCATGACGTCAGCGAGGCAGTGGCGATTGCTGATCGTGTCTTGCTGATCGAAGAAGGGCGCATCGGCCTCGACTTGCACGTCGACCTGCCCCGTCCTCGCGCTCGCGGCTCGTATCGACTGGCCGCGCTGGAGACTGAAGTCCTTAACCGCGTGCTGTCGCTTCCTGGCAGCCCGCCCGAACCCGAACCCACTTCACCGCTGCCCACGCAACTGCGTTGGGCCAACTAACCCGGGCGCAATGTCGCGCCTGGCACTGATCTCACAAAAGGAAGCCCTACCATGACTATCAAAGCCATCAACGTCCGCAACCAGTTCAAAGGCACCATCAAGGAAATCGTCACCGGTGACGTACTGTCTGAAATCGACGTACAAACCGCCTCCGGCATCGTCACTTCCGTGATCACCACTCGTTCGGTCAAAGAGCTTGAACTGGCCGTTGGCAGCGAAGTGATCGCGTTCGTGAAATCCACCGAGGTGTCGATCGCCAAGTTGTGATCGATGCGCTGTGAACAACCCCGAAGGGTGCGAGCCCTTCGGGGTTTTTTGCTTCTGGGAGTAGCACGCGGACTTCATGGGAGTGCGCGCGCCTGCGGCGAACGATTACGAGGTATCTCTAACACGTCGCGCCTGAGATGCCATATCGCGACAGAGTTAGCTCTCACAGTGAGTAACGTCTGTTGTTATGTCGGACTCAAGAGAAAGACGCTGCGCGGGCTGCTGTAGGACGCTTCTGAATTTTTGGGACATGGCTGACAGCTCTTAACAGAGGGGATTGTCATCCCTACATTCGATCCGTCTTTTACTAAGTCGGACGTCGAGATTATGAGAATACCGCGTGCGCCGGAAGGGGTTAACCTGACTTTGAACCTGCATTGGGCTCGCCAAAAGAAGGTGCTCTACAAATACGGTCGCGGTGCGTTGCTGTGGCGATGGTTTATGAGCAGGTTCGCAATGGAGGACCGTGGGATTTCAAGCAGCAAGGCGCGGAGTATCAAGACTTTGGAAACTTCCATTATGGTGCTGTTGGCACGGCGGCCGGCTTTTCAAGTTTGTACTTCAGCGAGCTGCAGGTTTTGCCCAGTTCAGGGCGGGTACAACGGAGGAGGACATAACGTGGGTAGACTGGTTCTCGTTTCCTTATGGTGACGACAGGAATGACCAGATGATGATTCTGGAGGGCATTAAATATGCGATTTGCCATCCGCTGTAGCACTAAGTTAACGGCGTGGCTTCTGGCTACTCTGTGCGTCGTTCTGCTTGGTTGGATTTTGCTCAACCGCCAGCCTTCGCCTGTATTATCGGAAATCGTTGGCCGCTATCCCATAGGAAATGCCGGGATGGTCTACGCCGTCCTCACCGATGCAGGCGGGGCGACCTCTTCTTTTGTTTATCGCTACTTTCTCTATCGGCGCATGGACGATGATCAATTGGCGTTGAAGGCAATGGCACGCGATGGGAAGGCGTTTTTGGTGACACGCGATCCGCTTGCCAGAGTTGCAGTAGTGGAGGGGAGGGTGAAGGTTTCAGTCGGAGAACAGGTTTATCGATTCCATAGTCCTGCCGCCTTGACGGTGGACGGCCAGGACATGCTCGTTGATGTTTGGCTTGATGCTCGTATAGAGACACAGTCGGCAGAGGTGGTGCGCTAGTCAGGACACCACGAGTCAGGGTTGAACTGCGATTCCCCGTGGGAGCGGGATGGTCGATCAGATTGCCGTGTGTTTCGGCAAAAACGGCGGCAGGTACAGCCCCAGATACGCGTCGAACACCCGCTGACCTTCCTCGGCCATGCGCGGGGTGATGCTGTCGTGCAGTTGCACTGAGCGCGCGTATACGCGGTCGGCGAGTTCCAGTGCCAGAGCGAAGACTTCCACGTCATCCGGCAAGGCGGGTAACTGGAAGTGTTTGGCGAACAGTGCGTACATCAGTTCGCCCAGTTCAACGTCGTGTTGACGGTCCGCTTGGGTAACTTCTGTCAGCCCATGCTGCGCGAGGATCAGTTGGCGAGCGGCAGCGTCTTCGCTGTAGATGACCAACATGCGATTTTCCACCAGGCGTGACAGGTCGTGCCAGGTGTTGAGTTGTGCGTGATCGATCGGCTGTTGCAGGCTTTCGCGAAAGGCCGCGTGAACGTCGGCGGTCAGGGCTTCGAGCAGTGCCGGGACGCTGGCAAAAAAGTGATAGACCGACGAGGGCGGAATTCCCGCGCGCTCGGCCACGCTGTAAATCGACAGGCTCGCCACGCCGTCGGCAGCCAACAGCGTGCGGGCGGCATCGAGGATGGAATCGATCCGGGCCTGGCTGCGTGCGCGGGGTTTGCGGGGTGTGGCGGGGCGGGTCATTGAGTGCTCTCTTGATCGGGGTCGGAGGCATTGTACGCGAGGCATTCGGCAGTGGCGCCTGCCGATGTCATCGCGAGCAAGCTCACTCCTACAGGTGCGCGAAATCCTGTTGATCGTGCCCACGCTCTGCGTGGGCATGCATTCTGTGACGCTCTGCGTCACCCCGGCGATGGACGCGGAGCGTCCTGGGCGGCGTTACCACGCGGAGCGTGGGAACGATCAATCCCATCTCATGATGTCCCGTCTAAAATAAAAAACGCCCTCAACCACGCGGTTTGAGGGCGTTCTTTTTAATTCACACAGCCGTCACACCGTGTGCAGATACCAGTTGTACTCAAGGTCGGAGATGGAGTGCTCGAACTCTTCCAGCTCACTTTCCTTACAGGCCACGAAGATATCGATGTACTTCGGATCGATGTACTTGGCCATGATCTCGCTGTCGTCCAGCTCGCGCAGGGCGTCGCGCAGGTTGTTCGGCAGGCTTTGTTCGTGTTGCTCGTACGAGTTGCCTTCAACCGGCGCAGGCGGCTCGACCTTGTTGGTCAGGCCGTGGTGAATACCGGCCAGCACCGACGCCATCAGCAGGTACGGGTTGGCATCGGCACCGGCAACGCGGTGTTCGATACGCACGGCATCCGCAGTGCCGGTCGGAACGCGAACGGCGACCGTACGGTTGTCCAGCCCCCAGGTGGGCGAGTTGGGCACGTAGAACTGAGCACCGAACCGGCGATACGAGTTGACGTTCGGGCAAAGGAACGCCATCTGCGCCGGTAGGGTCTCGAGCACACCGCCGATCGCGTGACGCAGCGCGGCGTTCTGCTCGGGATCCTCACTGGTGAAGATGTTTTTGCCATCGCGGTCCAGAACCGAGATGTGGACGTGCAGACCATTACCCGCCTGACCTGGATACGGCTTGGCCATGAAAGTGGAATCCATCTCATGGTCGTAGGCGATGTTCTTGATCAGTCGTTTGAGCAGTACCGCGTAGTCGCAGGCTTTCAGCGCGTCGGCGGTATGGTGCAGGTTGACTTCGAACTGCGCTGGGGCACTTTCCTTGACTATGGCGTCGGCCGGGATGCCTTGCTCTTTCGCACCTTCCAGAATGTCCTGGAGGCAATCGACGTATTCGTCGAGGTCGTCGATCAGGTAGACCTGTGTCGAGTGCGGGCGTTTGCCAGAGATTGGCGAGCGCGGTGGCTGTGGACGACCGTTCACGTTCTCCTGATCGATCAGGTAGAACTCCAGCTCGAACGCCGCGCAGATGGTCAGGCCCAGTTCGTCGAACTTGGTCACCACTTGGCGCAGCACTTCACGTGGGTCGGCGAAGAACGGCTCGCCTTCCAGCTCGTGCATGGTCATCAAGAGTTGTGCGGTCGGGCGCTTCTGCCAAGGCTCGTTGCACAGAGTGTCAGGGATGGGATAACAGATTCGGTCTGCGTCACCGATGTCCAGGCCCAGGCCGGTGCTTTCCACCGTCGAGCCATTGATATCCAGTGCGAAAAGAGAAGCCGGGAGGTTAATGCCTTTCTCGTAAACCTTATGGAGGCTGGTGCGTTCGATGCGCTTGCCGCGCACCACTCCATTCATATCTGCAATCAGAAGGTCAACGTATAGAACCTCAGGATGTTCCTTAAGGAACGCGTTCGCTTCGTTGAGCTGAACGGCACGCGGGGGTACCGACATGATGCAACACCTTTGTTGTTGAAAATATCAATCATCGAGCATTACGGGGTTCAGTCAATCCGAAAGCCCAGATGAAGTCAAGAGAGCCCTGTTTTGCCCTAAAACGGCGCCTTGCGGCCATTTTTGCCGTGTTTTAGGGCGTAAATATGCCGTTGGAGGTCTCGGGAACTGCGATCTTGAGCGGGGCGTGTTTTATTTTTTACGGGGTTGTTGTGTAAAAAAATGAACAAGGCTAAGCTCGGTCGCAACCCATAACAGCAATAACGCCGGGGGTCACATGTCTCGCCTTCCGCTGATCGGCGTCACAGCCTGCACTCAGCAAATCGGCTCGCATGCCTATCACATCAGCGGCGACAAGTACGTCCGCGCAGTCGCCGTCGCTGCCAAGGGCTTGCCGCTGATTTTGCCGTCACTGGCAGAGCTCATCGATCCGGCCGATATCCTCTCGGTGGTCGATGGTTTGCTCTTCACCGGATCTCCCTCCAACGTCGAACCCTATCACTATAGCGGTCCAGCCAGCGCGCCGGGCACTGCTCATGATCCTGCACGCGACGCCACCACCTTACCCCTTATTCGCGCCGCTGTGGCTGCTGGCGTGCCGGTATTGGGGATTTGCCGTGGTTTTCAGGAGATGAATGTGGCGTTTGGCGGCAGTCTGCATCAGAAGGTTCATGAGACTGGAACCTTTATGGATCATCGTGAGCCAGACAATGAACCCGTTGAAATTCAATACGCTCCGAGTCATCCGATGCACATTGAGCCGGGTGGTGTGTTGGCTGGATTGGGATTGCCAGAAGAAATTCGTGTCAATTCAATTCACGGTCAGGGAATCGAGCGTCTTGCACCCGGTCTGCGCGTCGAAGCCACCGCGCCGGATGGCTTGATTGAAGCGATCTCCGTACCATCGGGCGCGTCTTTTGCTTCGGCCGATGTATTCGCGCTTGGCGTTCAGTGGCACCCGGAGTGGCAAGTCACGCAGAACCCCGACTATCTTTCAATTCTGCAGGCATTTGGCGATGCCTGCCGAAAACGGGCAAGACAGCGTGACGCCGAAGCGTCCAGATAGCCCCTGCTAGCTAATTCAGCTACCAGGACACCGAAAACCCTGAGGTATTTATGAGTACCAACCTCGACCAGCTCACCGATTGGTTGAAAGAACACAGGATTACCGAAGTCGAGTGCATGATCTCCGACCTCACCGGTATCACTCGCGGCAAGATTTCCCCGACCAACAAGTTCATTGCCGAAAAGGGCATGCGCCTGCCGGAAAGCGTTCTGCTGCAAACCGTGACCGGGGACTACGTCGAAGACGACATCTATTACGAGCTACTGGACGCTGCCGACATCGATATGTTCTGCCGTCCTGACCAGAATGCGGTGTTTCTGGTCCCTTGGGCCATCGAGCCTACTGCGCAGGTGATTCACGACACCTACGACAAGCAGGGCAACCCCATCGAGCTGTCGCCGCGCAACGTCTTGAAGAAAGTGCTCAAGCTCTACGCCGATCAAGGCTGGCAGCCGATCGTGGCGCCGGAGATGGAGTTTTACCTGACCAAGCGCAGCGACGACCCTGACTACCCGTTGCAGCCGCCGGTAGGCCGTTCGGGCCGTCCGGAAACCGGTCGCCAGTCCTTCTCTATCGAAGCGGCGAACGAATTCGATCCGCTGTTCGAAGACGTCTACGACTGGTGCGAACTGCAGAATCTGGACCTTGATACCCTGATTCACGAAGACGGCACGGCGCAGATGGAAATCAACTTCCGTCACGGTGACGCGCTGCATCTGGCCGACCAGATTCTGGTGTTCAAGCGCACCATGCGTGAGGCCGCGCTCAAGCATGACGTGGCGGCGACCTTCATGGCCAAGCCCATGACCGGCGAGCCAGGCAGCGCCATGCACCTGCACCAGAGCATCATCGACATCGAGACGGGCAAAAGCATCTTCTCCAATGAAGACGGGACCATGAGCCAGTTGTTCCTGCAGCACATTGGTGGTCTGCAGAAGCTGATTCCCGAACTGTTGCCGCTGTTCGCGCCCAACGTCAACTCGTTCCGCCGCTTCCTGCCCGACACCTCGGCGCCCGTGAACGTGGAGTGGGGCGAAGAAAACCGCACCGTGGGCCTGCGTGTTCCGGATGCCTCGCCGCAGAACCGGCGCGTTGAAAACCGCCTGCCGGGCGCCGACGCCAACCCGTATCTGGCCATCGCCGCGAGTCTGTTGTGCGGCTTCATCGGCATGGTCGAAGGGTTGAATCCGAGCGCGCCGGTGGTGGGCCGTGGCTACGAGCGCCGCAACCTGCGCCTGCCGCTGACCATCGAGGATGCGCTGGAACGGATGGAAAACAGCAAGACCGTCGAGAAATACCTCGGCAAGACCTTCGTCACCGGCTACGTCGCGGTCAAGCGCGCCGAGCACGAAAACTTCAAGCGTGTGATCAGTTCCTGGGAGCGGGAGTTCCTGCTCTTTGCCGTCTGAAGTCTATGGGCGCCGTCGAGCCTGGGAAGTCAGACGGCGCCCACACGCGATACGCAGCTAATGGAGTGGTTCATGAGTTCCAACAATCCGCAAACCCGCGAATGGCAAGCGCTCAGCAACGATCATCACCTGGCGCCGTTCAGCGACTTCAAACAGCTTAAAGAGAAAGGCCCGCGCATCATCACCCACGCCAAGGGCGTTTACCTCTGGGACAGCGAAGGCAACAAGATCCTCGACGGCATGGCTGGGCTGTGGTGCGTGGCGGTGGGGTATGGCCGCGACGAATTGGCCGAGGCTGCCAGCCAGCAGATGCGCGAGCTGCCTTACTACAACCTGTTCTTCCAGACCGCGCACCCGCCTGCGTTGCAACTGGCCAAAGCGATTTCCGAAATTGCCCCCGACGGCATGAACCACGTGTTCTTCACCGGTTCCGGCTCCGAAGGCAACGACACCGTGCTGCGTCTGGTTCGTCATTACTGGGCGATCAAAGGCAAGCCGAGCAAGAAGACCATCATCAGCCGCAAGAATGGCTATCACGGCTCTACCGTGGCGGGCGCGAGCCTGGGCGGTATGACCTACATGCACGAGCAGGGCGACCTGCCGATTCCGGGCATCGTCCACATTCCGCAGCCTTATTGGTTCGGCGAAGGCGGCGACATGACCCCGGACGAGTTCGGCGTCTGGGCCGCCGAGCAACTGGAAAAGAAAATTCTCGAACTGGGCGTGGACAACGTCGGTGCGTTCATCGCCGAGCCGATCCAGGGCGCGGGTGGCGTGATCGTCCCGCCAGACACCTACTGGCCAAAGATCAAAGAGATCCTCGCCAAGTACGACATCCTGTTCGTGGCCGATGAAGTGATCTGTGGCTTTGGCCGCACGGGTGAGTGGTTCGGTAGCGATTTCTACGACCTCAAGCCGGACCTGATGACCATCGCCAAGGGCCTGACCTCCGGTTATATCCCCATGGGCGGCGTGATCGTGCGAGACGAAGTGGTCGCGGTGCTCAACGAGGGTGGCGATTTCAACCACGGCTTCACCTATTCCGGTCACCCGGTGGCGGCGGCGGTGGGTCTGGAAAACATACGCATCCTGCGCGAAGAGAAGATCGTCGAGCGGGTGAAAGCAGAAACGGCACCATACTTGCAAAAGCGTTTGCGTGAGTTGAGCGATCATCCTTTGGTGGGTGAAGTTCGGGGTGTCGGCATGCTCGGCGCCATCGAACTGGTGAAGGACAAAGCCACTCGCGAACGCTATGCCGATCTCGGCGTGGGCATGATCTGCCGGACATTCTGCTTCAATAACGGACTGATTATGCGCGCGGTGGGGGACACGATGATCATCTCGCCACCGCTGGTGATCAGCTTTGCAGAGATCGATGAGTTGGTGGAAAAGGCACGCAAATGCCTGGACCTGACGTTGGCCGAGTTGAGTAAGTGATGGACTGTAGGAGTGAGCTTGCTCGCGATTGCGGTTGTCACTCGCAGATGCAGCGTCTGATTGGACGCTATCGTCCGGATGTGGCCCAGACCAAGCTCACTCCTACAAAGAGACAGGTTGTTGGCGTGCAGATGAAATCTTTGAAAGTTATGCAACAAGGCAGGCCGCTCTGCTTGTAAGCCCGCCCAGGAAATTGCCAGACTAACGGTTGTTTTAGTCGCCGCTAACATAAAACATTGGAGCTGTACGAATGAAGAAATTTGGCAAAACCCTCCTCGCCTTGTCCCTGATGGGCGCAGTGGCTGCTGCGAACGCCGATGACAAAGTTCTGCACGTCTATAACTGGTCCGATTACATCGCGCCAAACACCATCGCCGACTTCGAAAAAGAGTCGGGTATCAAAGTGGTGTACGACGTTTTCGACAGCAACGAGACCCTGGAAGCCAAACTGCTGGCGGGCAAATCGGGCTACGACATCGTCGTACCGTCGAACAACTTCCTGGCCAAACAGATCAAGGCCGGTGTTTATCAAGAGCTGGACAAGTCCAAGCTGCCTAACTACAAAAACCTCGACCCTGCGCTGTTGAAGGCCGTGTCGGTCAGCGACCCGGATAACAAGCACGCCTTCCCGTACATGTGGGGTTCGATCGGTATCGGTTTCAACCCTGAGAAAGTCAAGGCCGCGCTGGGCGCCGACGCACCGACCAACTCGTGGGATCTGCTGTTCAAGCCTGAAAACGCCGCCAAACTGAAAGCCTGTGGCATCAGCTTCCTCGATTCTCCGACCGAAATGCTGCCAGTCGCGCTGCATTACCTGGGCCTGCCAACCGACAGCCAGAAGAAAGAAGACATCGAGAAAGCCGAAGCGCTGTTCAAGAAGATTCGTCCTTCGGTCACCTACTTCCACTCCTCCAAGTACATCTCGGACCTGGCCAACGGCAACATCTGCGTAGCCGTGGGTTACTCGGGTGACGTGTACCAGGCCAAGGCCCGTGCTGAAGAAGCCGGTGGCAAGGTCAAAGTCAGCTACAACATTCCGAAAGAGGGTGCTGGCAGCTTCTACGACATGGTCGCGATCCCTAAAGACGCCGAGAACGTCGAAGGCGCCTACAAGTTCATGAACTTCATTCTGCAACCGAAGGTGATGGCCGAAATCACCAACGCTGTTCACTTCCCGAACGGTAACAAGGCTGCGACCGAGTTCGTCGACAAGGAAATTACTTCCGACCCGGGCGTTTATCCGCCAGCCGATGTTCTGGCCAAGTTGTATGCGATTGCTGACCTGCCTGCAGCGACTCAGCGTCTGATGACCCGCAGCTGGACCAACATCAAATCGGGCAAATAAGCCTGGTCGAAGCGTGCCGCCCCGTTGCGGCACGTTCACCCGATTCTTTATGGAACGGACGCTGTTGAGGCATCACTGAAGGACCTGTGGGAGTGAGCTTGTTCACGAAAAAGCGGTACATCCACCCCCCATCGTAGGCGGTTGAAAGTCCCTCTTCGTGAGCAAGCTCACTCCTACAGAAATCCGCGTTTTCCGCCACCTGCGCGGGCAGATAAAAAGTTTTTTTGCGAGAAGGGTTTATCGAGGGTAAGTTGCGCGCCGGATTTGTCACAGGCAGCCACTACTGTCGTCGGCAGAGCCAACAGGCTCACCCACTGAAAAGGACTGCAAACGTGTCTATTTCTTTATTTTCCAAAGGCTTGTTGTTGGGAGCCGGTCTGACGCTCGCCGTCGGCGCATACGCGGAATCCACCGTCCGCATTTATAACTGGTCCGATTACATCGGCACCACGACCCTCGCGGATTTCGAGTCCACGACGGGGATCAAGACCAAATACGATGTTTTCGATTCCAACGAAACCCTGGAAGGCAAGCTGCTGGCCGGTCACACCGGTTATGACGTCGTTGTCCCTTCCAACCACTTCCTTGGCAAGCAGATCAAGGCCGGCGCATTCCAGAAGCTCGACAAGTCGCAACTCCCCAACTATTCCAACCTCGATCCTGAACTGATGAAGCGCCTGGAGAAGAACGATCCGGGTAATCAGTACGCGGTGCCATACCTTTGGGGCACCAACGGGATTGGCTACAACGTCGACAAGATCAAGGAAGTGCTGGGTGTCGACACCATCGATTCCTGGGCCGTGCTGTTCGAACCCGAGAACATCAAGAAGCTGCAGAAGTGCGGTGTCGCGTTCCTCGATTCGGCAGACGAAATGATGCCCGCCGTGCTGAATTACATGGGCTTGAACCCGAACAGCACCGACGAAAAAGACTACAAGAAGGCCGAGGACAAGCTGCTGAAAGTGCGTCCCTACGTGACCTACTTCAACTCCTCCAAATACATCACGGACTTGGCCAACGGCGACATCTGCATCGCGGCCGGTTTCTCGGGTGACGTGTTCCAGGCCAAGGCTCGTGCGGAAGAAGCGGGCAAGGGCGTGAACATTGCCTATTCGATCCCGAAAGAGGGCGGCAATCTGTGGTTCGATATGCTGGCGATTCCGGCAGACGCACCCGATGTCAAAGCTGCCCACGCTTTTATCAACTACATCCTCAAGCCTGACGTGATCGCCAAGGTCAGTGACCAGGTGGGTTACGCCAACCCGAACCCGGCTTCAGGTGACCTGATGGATCAGGAAATCCGCAACGACGAGTCGGTTTATCCGTCCGCGGAAGTACAGAAGCGGCTGTACGTCAACTCCGAGTTGCCACCGAAAATCCAGCGTGTGATGACGCGCAGCTGGACCAAGATCAAATCCGGTAAATAAAGACCTGGCGCCCGGCCGTACCGGTCGGGCGCAAAAACAGTTGGGAGTTTCACCCATGGCAGTTGCCTCCGGCGCCTACAAAAAAGCCCTTGAGGGTGGTCAGCAACCTAAGCAGGTGCTGGTCAAAATCGATCGGGTCACCAAGAAATTCGACGAGACGGTTGCTGTGGACGATGTGTCTCTGCAGATCAACAAAGGCGAAATCTTCGCCTTGCTTGGCGGTTCCGGCTCAGGCAAGTCCACACTTCTGCGTATGCTCGCCGGTTTCGAACGACCGACCGAGGGACGAATTTTCCTCGACGGCGTCGACATCACCGACATGCCGCCGTACGAACGTCCGATCAACATGATGTTCCAGTCCTACGCGCTGTTCCCGCACATGACCGTGGCGCAGAACATTGCCTTCGGCTTGCAGCAGGACAAGCTGCCCAAGGAAGAGATCGAGTCCCGCGTGGCCGAGATGCTCAAACTGGTGCAGATGACCCAGTACGCCAAGCGCAAGCCGCATCAGCTGTCTGGCGGTCAACGTCAGCGTGTGGCGCTGGCCCGCTCGTTGGCCAAGAAGCCGAAGCTGCTGTTGCTCGACGAGCCGATGGGCGCGCTGGACAAAAAATTGCGCTCGCAGATGCAACTGGAACTGGTGGAAATCATCGAGCGCGTGGGCGTGACCTGCGTGATGGTGACCCACGACCAGGAAGAGGCCATGACCATGGCCCAACGCATCGCGATCATGCACCTGGGCTGGATCGCACAGATCGGCAGCCCTGTGGATATCTACGAAACGCCGACCAGCCGTCTGGTCTGTGAGTTCATCGGCAACGTCAACCTGTTCGACGGCGAAGTCATCGAAGACATGGAAGGTCACGCGCTGATCAAGAGCCCCGAGCTTGAGCGCAACATCTATGTGGGCCACGGCATCAGCACGTCGGTGGAAGACAAGCACATCACCTACGCGATCCGTCCGGAAAAACTGCTCATTACCACTGAGCAACCGACGTATGAATACAACTGGTCCCGCGGCAAGGTGCACGACATCGCCTATTTGGGCGGTCACTCGGTGTTCTACGTGCAACTGGCCTGCGGCAAGTTGGTTCAGTCGTTCGTGGCCAACGCTGAACGCCGTGGCGCACGCCCGACCTGGGACGACGAAGTCTACGTCTGGTGGGAAGACGACAGCGGCGTGGTACTGCGCTCATGAAAATTCGAAAAGTAAAACGTGCGTTCAATCGCATCACGCCCAGTGGCCGCCACGCGGTCATCGGCGTTCCGTTTCTATGGCTGTTCCTGTTCTTCGCACTGCCGTTTCTGATCGTCATCAAGATCAGTTTCGCTGAAGCCGACGTCGCGATTCCGCCGTACACGGAGATCTTCTCCTACGCCGAGCAGAAGCTCGACATCGTGCTCAACTTCGCGAACTACTCGCTGCTGACCGGCGACGATCTGTACATCTCGGCGTATCTCGGCTCGTTGAAGATGGCCTTCTTCAGCACCTTGCTGTGTCTGTTGATCGGCTACCCGATGGCCTACGGCATCTCTATCGCCCGCAAAGAAATGCAGACGGTGCTGCTGCTGCTGATCATGATGCCGACCTGGACCGCGATCCTGATCCGCGTCTACGCGTGGATGGGCATTCTCAGCAACAACGGCCTGCTCAATGCCTTTCTGATGTGGCTGGGTGTGATCAGCGAGCCATTACAGATCCTCAACACTAACCTGGCGGTGTATATCGGCGTGGTCTATTCGTACCTGCCGTTCATGATCCTGCCACTGTACGCCAACCTGGTGAAGCACGATCAGAGCCTGCTGGAAGCGGCGTCTGACCTGGGTTCGAGCACCTTCAACAGCTTCTGGAAGATCACCGTGCCGCTGTCCAAGAACGGCATCATCGCCGGCTGCATGCTGGTGTTCATTCCGGTGGTGGGCGAGTTCGTCATCCCTGAATTGCTGGGCGGCCCCGAGACGCTGATGATCGGTAAAGTCTTGTGGCAAGAGTTCTTCAACAACCGCGACTGGCCGGTGGCGTCTGCGCTGGCGGTGGTGATGCTGTTGATCCTCATCGTGCCGATCATTCTGTTCAACCGTAGCCAGGCCAAAGAACTGGAGGGCAAGGCATGAGAGGCTTCCGATTCTCGAACCTGATGTTGGTACTGGGCCTGATCTTCATCTACGCGCCCATGGTCATCCTGGTGATCTACTCGTTCAACGCCTCGAAACTGGTGACGGTCTGGGGCGGCTGGTCGGTGAAGTGGTACGTCGGCCTGCTGGACAACACGCAACTGATGGCCGCTGTGGCGCGCTCGCTTGAAATCGCCTGCTACACCTCGGTGGCGGCCGTCGCGCTGGGCACCATGGCGGCGTTCGTGCTGACCCGCGTCACACGCTTCAAGGGCCGCACGTTCTTCGGCGGCTTGGTGACCGCGCCGCTGGTGATGCCGGAGGTGATCACCGGTCTGTCGCTGTTGCTGCTGTTCGTGGCCATGGCGCAGTTGATCGGCTGGCCGCAGGAGCGTGGCATCGTCACCATCTGGATCGCTCACACGACGTTCTGTGCGGCTTACGTGGCGGTGGTGGTGTCGGCTCGCTTGCGTGAGCTGGACATGTCGATTGAAGAGGCGGCGATGGATCTGGGGGCGCGTCCGTGGAAAGTGTTCTTCCTGATCACCATCCCGATGATTGCGCCGTCGCTGGCGGCGGGCGGCATGATGTCTTTCGCCCTGTCGCTGGATGACCTGGTGCTGGCGAGCTTCGTTTCGGGCCCTGGCTCGACGACCCTGCCGATGGAAGTGTTCTCGGCAGTGCGTCTGGGTGTGAAGCCGGAAATCAACGCCATTGCCAGCTTGATTCTGTTGGCGGTGTCGCTGGCGACCTTCCTGGTGTGGTTCTTTAGCCGTCGTGCCGAAGAGAAGCGCAAGAAGGCCATTCAGCAGGCCATCGAAGAAGCGGCCGCCGATGGCTGGAAACAGCCGGAAGTGCGTCGCCCGCAGGTGGTTGAGCCGGTTTGATCGTTGCCTGATCGTTCCCACGCTCCGCGTGGGAATGCATCCACCGACGCTCCGCGTTGCCAGATGCTGGACGCGGAGCGTGGGGACGATCATCAAACCTGTGGGAGCCGGCTTGCTGGCGAAAGCGTTGTCTCATTAAGCCCAAATGTGACTGACCTGACGCCTTCGCCAGCAAGCCGGCTCCCACAAGGTGAGGTGGTGCTACTTTGACGGCACCAACCTCAACACCTCTTTGCTATTCCCCGCCACATCCCCCTCACTGAGCCGCTCCGGCAAATACTCCCCGCTGATATACGCCTTGGCCTGATCGGCGTAGTGCTTATCGAACAACACCCCGCTTTGCCCAACCGGATTGATGCCCAACGCATGGGCTGGATCGGCGAAATCAATCAGGCGTCGCGTAGACGGTCCGTACGTTACCGGCCACGGCGCGGTGGTAATGCTGGCGGACAGGTTATTCGGCACTTCATGAGTGCCAGGCGCTGCAAACGGACCGACGTTGAACAGCATGTCCAACGGCGGCTGACGACCCAGCGGGTGCTCGTGGGTCAGGGTGTGCGCCTTGCCCCAGGTCCATTCGTTCGGATTTACGCCATAGAGCGATTTCAAATGTGAAACCGCCGCATGCCAAGCCACTTTCACTGTGTTGTCGCGGCTCTCGGTTTCGTTGGAGTTGCGATTGTTCCACCACGGCGACTTCGCATCGGCGGCCAGCTTTGGCAGCGCCATGTCGATTACCCTTGTGGACAGCAGTGTAGAGAACAGCCCGTCGCCCAGTTCATCGCGAAAGGTCTGGTCGCACAGGTTGTAGAGGAACTGGTTAAACAGCGTCGCACCGACCGAGTCCACCGGGTAGTCGCCTTTCCATGCTGCCAGACGCTCGATCAGGTCATGCTCTTCCGGATCGCGGATGACTCGACGCAGTACCGGAATCAGCGGCGTCAGGATCTGCTGGGCATAGTCGGTTTTCGTGCCCAATTGCAGCGCCTTGCTGTTCTCCAGAGTCCACTTCACCGAGGCATCGCTCAGTTGCCTGTCCAACTGCCGACCCCGTTCAGCGAGGTTGTAGTAACCCGGAATTTCCATGCCCGTCGGCGATACCGGCTGGAAATTCGCTGAGACGATGTAGCCACGGGCCGGGTTCTCTTCCTGCGGGTTGGCGCTGAACGGGTAGAAACCGTTTTTGTCCGCCTGCTCGGTGCTGCCGTCGAGGATGAACGCCGGGTTCACGCCTGCCGGGCGCACCGGCAGTTGTGCGGCGGCCCACCAGCCGATGTCGCCCTTGGCGTTGGCATACACCACGTTGAGGCCGGGAGACTGTATCTTCTCGGCGGCGCTGCGCATCTTGTCCAGCGTGTCGGCGCGATTGGCCTCGTAGAAACCCTGCAAAATCGGATTGTCCGATTCAAGGAAGGACCACCACATGGCCACCGGTGTGTCGGCGTGGTCCTGAATGCCACTCGCAGTCAGCACGTCATTGATGATCGGGCCGTGGGGCGACTGGCGCAGGTTGAAGGTGATCGGTGATTCGCCCTTGACCTTGATCTGTTCGGGGCGTGAAGTCATGTCAGCCCAGGCGCCGTGGTACCAGACCTGATTGGGGTTTTCGGGGTTGACCTTCTCGGCGATCAGGTCCACGTCGTCGTTCTGGAACATGGTCAGGCTCCAGCCGAAATCCATGTTGTGGCCCAATAAGGCGAATGGGTTAAGGGCCTGAAAGTGCCCGTAGAGCTCGAAGCCCGGCGCCGAGAGCTGCGCCTCGTACCAGACGGCCGGGACCGAGAAGCGAATGTGCGGATCGCCCGCCAGCAGCGGTTTGCCGCTTTGGGTGCGGCTGCCCGACACGGCCCATGCGTTGCTGCCCTCGAACTGTGGCAGACCCGCGTCTTCCAGCGCCTGTTGGCTGATCAACGCCAAATCGCTCAGGCCCTTCCAGTCCTTGCTGGTCAAGGTAGGCGATGGGTGCAGGGCGCCCTGCGGTTGCCAGTCCAGATCGAAGGTTTTCAGGTACTGCGGCCCTAATTGGTCGCGCACGTAGGTCAGCAACGGTTCGGTGCGGAATGCGGCGGCGAAGCTGTAGGCCAGATAACCGCCGATGCTCAAGGTGTCTTCTGCTGTGAACGGGCGCTTATCGATACCCAGCACGTCGAACTCGATGGGTTTGGGATGTCCGGACTGATACTGGTTCACGCCGTCCAGATAGGCTTGCAGCGCTTTCCAGGCCGGGGTGTTCTTGTCCTGTCGGGCGACGTAGGCATCGGCGTGCTCGCGAATGCGCAGGCTGCGAAACAGCTTGTCGGTGGTGATCAGTTTCGGCCCCAGCACTTCAGCCAGTTCGCCACGGGCCAGACGGCGCAGGATTTCCATCTGGAACAGCCGGTCCTGGGCGTGCACGTAGCCCAGCGCGCGGTACAGGTCTTCCTGATTTTCCGCTTTGATGTGGGGGACGCCGCGCTCGTCATAGCGCACGGTGACCGGTGCCTGAAGATGCGTCAGTGCGATATCGCCACTTCGTACCGGTTGCTTGCTGTGGACATACCAGATCCCGACACCCGCGATCAGGATCACGACAGCGGCGACGACAGAAAGACTGCGTTTCATCCGAGGGCTCGAAAGATCAGAGAGAAGCCCGGAAGGCTACAGATTTGTGGTGGGGCTGGGTAGTCGGCGTCGGACGCCCGTTCTTTGCCGTATCGCAGGCCTGCGCTTTTGTGGGAGCCGGCTCCCACAAAAGATGCCCGACCGACAGCCGGGGTATTCATAGGGCTGAGGTTATAGCGTCCACGGGCAATAACACCCCACCGCCATGGTGTGCGTGGCGCTCACCGGCCTGTCCGCCTTGAGCGCCTGAAGGATCGGCTCCACGAAGCTGTTTTGCGCATTGCAGACCAGCCCGTCGCTGTATGGCCCGAAATACGCCAGATGGCCCTGCCGATCCCAGATGGCGACGGCAGGGCTTGAAGGTATTCGCTCAGCGCCCGGCAACGCATTCAGCTGCTTGATGGCGCTCAGGTTGGCTGGCAGTTGCCCACGAGACCCCGGCTTCTGCACCGCGTAAAAGTCCACGCCACCGTCCCCGGAAAACCGCGCCACCAGTTCACTCAAGTGCTCTTGATTGCCAACGTTGCAAGGGCAGGCGGGGTCCCAGAAGTGCACGACCCGGATTCGCCCCGGCCCCGCAAGCTCCGATGGCAGGCTGAGCACGTCTCCGGCAAAGAGAACCGCACGATCACTGAACGTACGGACGTATCGACCCTCAAACCAGCGGTAACCCAGCCACAGGCCTGCTGCACAGGCGACGGCGATCAGCGCGAACAAAACGGTGCGGCGTCGAGTGAGTGATTGAGCGGTCATGGCTGGGCTTCGATTTGGGTGACGTAGCTTGCCACGCCTGTGCGGACAGAAGAAACTCACAGGCATTGCGTCACTGTTTGTGTGCCTATTTGCCTGAGCTGGAATCCTGATGTCCAACACGTTCGACCCTGATCGTCTGCGAGCCGGCCTGCAACCCTTGAGCGCCGGGCTCGCACTCTCCGAACAAGAGCAGGCCTACCAGCGTTTCTACAGTCTGGTGGGGCTGGGGCGTGATGGCCGGATCACCAGTCGCCTCGGACGTTTCGAGGTGGGTGGCTACGAAATCGTCACGCAGTTGTGGACCCCGGAAACCCCCGTCGCGACCCTGGTGCTGGTGCACGGCTTCTACGATCACATGGGCCTTTATCGGCATGTGATCGAATGGGCGCTGGAACTGGGCTTTGCAGTGATTTCCTGCGACCTGCCGGGGCATGGCCTGTCCAGTGGCAACCGGGCGAGCATTACCGACTTCGCCGAGTATCAAGCGGTGCTCGACCGCCTGTTCGCCGAGGCGGACATCCTCAAGCTGCCCAAGCCCTGGCATCTGTGCGGGCAAAGCACGGGTGGGGCCATTGTGATCGACCACTTGCTCAACCATGGCGATGACAGCCCGGTCGACGGCCAGTCCATTCTGCTGGCCCCGCTGGTGAGGCCGCGCGGATGGACGTGGTCGAAGGTCAGTTATTACCTGCTGCGTGCTTTCGTCAAAGGCATTGATCGACGTTTCAGCGAGAATTCCAATGCACCCGCCTTTCTGCCGTTTCTGATGGCTGATCCACTCCAGCCCCGTCGCTTGCCAACCGTTTGGGTGGGCGCACTGGCCAAGTGGATCGTACGGATCGAAAGCGCGCCGCACAGTTCACGGAGCCCGTTGATCGTACAGGGCGAGTCGGACATGACTGTAGACTGGAGCCATAACCTGGCGGTGCTCAACGACAAGTTCGACCACCCGCAGATCTTCATGCTCCACGAAGCGCGGCATCATCTGGCCAATGAGTTGCCGGAGTTGCGGGAGCGGTTTTTCGAATTCTTGACGCCGCGGATGGGGTGAAACGTCGCCGTTAATCCGATGGGGCTGGCAGATCGCTAATCTCTTGTGGGAGCCGGCTTGCTGGCGAAGGCGGTGTGCCATTCAGCGAGGATGTGACTGATCTGACGCTTTCGCCAGCAAGCCGGCTCCCACAATGATCGCGGTGTTAATTCACGCGTTGCCCCACCGCCAATCCCGCCCTAATCGCCGCCAGTGCCGCCTGATAGTAGGTCTGGCCCTCGGTTGACTCGGCAAAGGTCGAAAACTCTTCCAGTTCGGCATCCGACAAGTCTCGATAGACGTACAGCATCGTATTGCTCATGTCGTTGGCGATCTGCGCCATCAGGCGCTGACGCTGGCCTTCCAGCATGCCTTGAGTCGAGCCGCCACCCATCAAGCCTGGAATCATCGAACTCAGGCTATCGGCCGCTACCCCTGCGATGGCAAGGCTGACTTCCGCTCCGGCCTCTTTGGCGGGCAGGGCGTTGGTCAGGTGGCCGATGATCAGTAGGCGGTTATCGCTGGCCTGCATTTTTGGCAAGCCTTGCGCGTTCTTGGCCAACTGGTCGGGGCGAGTGGCGGTCAGCTCTGCGTTGACAATCTTGCGGCCCAGCGGTGACTGGAAGAATTGCAGCGCAGGGTTCGGGTCCTGAAGCGTTTGACGCAGCTTCTGTGCGGCACGCTGATCCATGGCCTGGGGAGCGAATCGTTGATTGCTGTTATTCACCAATGCGTCGAATACCGCAGGCGGCAGGCTGTTTTTGTAACGCTGCTGCGCGGCTTTGAGGGCGTCATTGAAATGCGCGCGTTGTTCTGGCCAGCCTGCGACCTTGTACAACTGGTCGTAGCCGTCTGCCCAGGCGGGCAGCGTGCAGAACATCAACAGCAGGAAAAACAGACGGCGCATTAGGGACTCCTGTCGGCAGGCCGCTATTCTCGGCGGGGCGGCGGGGATTTGTCGAGTTAACAGTTGCCAGACCCCAATAAAACCCGTGGGTTCGGCCATCTTTTGTGTAAAACCGCCTTGAGCGGTTAAACGCCGAAAAATATTCCTTCTTCCGCAGACCACAGGCTCTGTTGGATTGCACGGCGTCTGGATACTATGCGCGCCATGCACTTATCCCCTGATGACGCCCTGCTGATGCAAATCGTCGACGACCTGGCCGAGCGTGGCTGGTCGCAGCAGAACCTCTTTTTGCCTGAAGCGCTGACTCGCAAGCTGGCCCTTGAGTGCCGCAAGCGCGCGGCCGAGGGTGAGCTTGCGCCTGCGGGCGTGGGGCGCGGGGCTGCGCAAGAAGTGCGCGAGGGGATTCGGGGCGATCACATTCAGTGGCTGGAGCCCGCTCAGGCGGAGTCCTGCGATGAGTATCTGGCGGTGATGGATGCGCTGCGTCAGGCCCTTAATCGCGGTTTGTTTCTGGGGCTGGAAGACTTCGAAAGCCACTTCGCCCTATACCCGCCGGGTGCGTTCTATCGCAGGCATGTGGACCGCTTTCGCGACGACGACAAGCGCATGGTCTCCGCCGTTATTTACCTCAATGACGCGTGGTTGCCCGAGCATGGCGGGCAATTACGGATGTTTCCCAAGGGCGGCGATCCGTTCGATGTGCAGCCTGTGGAGGGCTGTCTGGCGGTGTTTCTGTCGGGCGACATGCCACATGAAGTCCTGCCCGCGACCCGCGAGCGTTTGTCGCTGACCGGTTGGTTCCGCCGTCGGGGTAATGAGCCGTTTTAGCGAACAGAGCGGCTTTACACAGTCTCCTGTGAGAGCGGTGCTAGCGGCTGGGAATATGAAATCTTCTACATAAACCCCCTCTCCCGACGCTCAAGGCTGCGGATCCGACTATGGTGATTACCGTGCCAGAGCGTTTGTCTGCGGACCCTGAACCGAATCTTTCCGTGCGCGGTCCCAGATGAGGCGTCTAGACCAACAAAGTAACGGGAGAGATCATGAAGACCTTATTTGCAAAAACTGCCTTGGCTGGACTGCTGCTCGGTTCGACGTTTCTGGTGCAGGCCGCCGATGTGCCGCGCACGCCGTCGCCCGCAGGCGCTGAGGTCTACATCATTTCGCCGAAAGATGGTGCTGTGGTCAACGGCACCTTCAAGGTGCAGTTCGGCCTCAAAGGCATGGGTGTCGCGCCTGCTGGCGTTGATGTGCCAGAGACCGGTCACCATCACCTGCTGATCGACGTGAAGGATCAGCCGGACATGAATGCGCCGTTGCCAGTGACTGACAATATTCGTCATTTCGGCAAGGGCCAGACCGAAACCGAACTGACCCTCACCCCAGGCCAGCACACCCTGCAATTGCTGGTGGGCGACAAGAGCCACATCCCGCTGAATCCGACGGTTGAGTCGCAGAAGATCACCATTACGGTGAAGTGACCTAGCGCCGCCGTACACCTGTGGGAGCGAATTCATTCGCGAGAAATCGCACATTCGACGGATATCTGCCGGATGTACCACCGCATCGCGAATGAATTCGCTCCCACAGGTGTACGGCGGTGTGTCAGTGACGTTGCATAAATGGCAGGCACAAAAAAGGAGACCCGAAGGTCTCCTTTTTCGTTGCAGCCCAAGACTTGGAGCAGCGCTCAGAACAACACGCGGCTACGGATGGTGCCTTTGATGTGCTGCAGCTTCTCTTGCGCCAGATCCGAGTACTCGGCGTCGACGTCGATGACCACGTAACCGACTTTCTCGTTGGTCTGCAGGAACTGACCGGAGATGTTGATGCCGTTTTCCGCGAACACCTTGTTGATCTCCATGAGCACGCCCGGAATGTTTTCGTGGATGTGCAGCAGGCGGTGCTTGCCAGGGTGAGCGGGCAGGGCCACTTCAGGGAAGTTGACCGAGGACACCGACGTACCGTTGTCGCTGTACTTGACCAGCTTCTCGGCCACTTCCAGGCCGATGTTGGCCTGGGCTTCGGCGGTCGAGCCACCGATGTGCGGGGTCAGGATCACGTTGTCCAGACCGCGCAGCGGGCTTTCGAAGATGTCGTCGTTGGAGCGAGGCTCGACCGGGAACACGTCGATGGCGGCGCCGATCAGGTGTTGATCCTTGATGGCAGCGGCCAGTGCGTCCAGCTCAACCACGGTGCCGCGTGCGGCGTTGATCAGAATCGCGCCTTTCTTCATGGCGCGGATTTCTTTCTCGCCGATCATCCACTGGGTGGATGGCAGCTCAGGCACGTGCAGCGACACGATGTCGGCCAGGCCCAGCAGCTCGTTCAGGCTGGTGACTTGAGTGGCGTTGCCCAGTGGCAGTTTGGTCAGCGGGTCGTAGAAGAACACTTGCATGCCCAGGCTTTCGGCCAGAACCGACAACTGTGTACCGATCGAGCCGTAGCCGATGATGCCCAGCTTCTTGCCACGGATTTCGAACGAGTTGGCCGCGCTCTTGATCCAGCCGCCGCGATGGCAGGAGGCGTTCTTCTCAGGGATGCCGCGCAGCAGCAGGATGGCCTCGGCCAGCACAAGCTCGGCAACCGAACGGGTGTTGGAGTACGGGGCGTTGAACACGGCAATACCGCGCTCGCGGGCTGCGTCCAGGTCAACCTGGTTGGTGCCGATGCAGAAGCAGCCGACAGCGACCAGTTTCTTGGCGCCGTCGAAGATTTCTTCGGTCAGGTGCGTGCGGGAACGAATACCGATGAAGTGAGCGTCGGCGATCTTTTCCTTCAGTTCGGCTTCCGGCAGCGACTTGGTGTGGTACTCGATGTTGGAGTAACCGGCGGCCTTGAGGACATCGACGGCGGATTGATGGACGCCTTCGAGAAGAAGGAACTTGATCTTGCTCTTGTCGAGGGAAGTCTTGCTCATCTGCGTAAACCTGTGTCCCGGAGAAAAATGGCAGGGAATGGCCCGCATCAAAGTGGGCCTCACGGCGCAACGGCGCCATCGCAGGTCGGCCTCAGGCACGTCGCTGCGGGGGCGGTATGCTAGCATATGTGCCCCGCTAAATACCCGTTCCTGCGACGTGAGCCGTTCTCAGGATGACCATGAATTGTTCGAGGGTTCTGTTGATGTTGCTGCCTGCGCTGATAGATGAACTGAAGTCCTTGGTCGAGCCGGGCAAAGTCCTCACCGACGCCGATTCCCTTGAAGCGTACGGCAAGGACTGGACCCGCCAATTCGCCCCTGCGCCCAGCGCCATCGTGTTTCCAAAGACGGCCGAACAGGTGCAGGCGATTGTCCGTTGGGCCAATGAACACAAGATCGCGCTGGTGCCTTCCGGCGGCCGCACCGGGCTGTCCGCTGCAGCGGTGGCGATGAACGGCGAAGTGGTGGTCTCGTTCGACTACATGAATCAGATTCTTGAATTCAACGTCACGGACCGCACCGTACGCTGCCAGCCGGGTGTCATCACCAAGCAATTGCAGAACTTCGCCGAAGAGAACGGCCTGTATTACCCGGTCGACTTCGCCTCGTCAGGGTCCAGCCATATTGGCGGCAACATCGGCACCAATGCCGGTGGGATCAAGGTCATTCGCTACGGCATGACCCGCAACTGGGTTTCGGGGCTGAAAGTCGTCACCGGCAAAGGCGACATCCTTGAACTGAACAAAGACCTGACCAAGAACGCCACCGGCTACGACATGCGTCAGTTGTTCATCGGCTCGGAAGGGACGCTAGGTTTCGTCGTCGAAGCGACAATGCGCCTGGATCGCGAGCCGAACAACCTGACCTGCATGGTGCTCGGCACGCCGGATTTCGACTCGATCATGCCGGTGCTGCACGCGTTCCACGGCAAGCTGGACCTGACTGCGTTCGAGTTTTTCTCCGACAAGGGCCTGGCCCATATTCTGGCGCGGGGCGACGTGCCGGAGCCGTTCGAAACCAAAACGCCGTTCTACGCCTTGCTGGAGTTCGAAGCGAGCAACGAAGAAATCGCCAATCAGGCGCTGGAAACCTTCGAATATTGCGTGGAGCAGGGCTGGGTCATCGATGGCGTGATGAGTCAGAGCAAACAGCAGTTGCAGAACCTCTGGAAACTGCGCGAATACCTGTCGGAAACCATTTCTCACTACACGCCGTACAAGAACGACATTTCGGTCACGGTGTCGAAAGTGCCCGCGTTCCTGAATGAAATCGACACCATCGTCAGCGAGAATTACCCCGATTTCGAGGTGGTCTGGTACGGCCACATCGGTGACGGCAACTTGCACCTGAACATTCTCAAACCGGGCCACTTGCCCAAAGAAGAGTTCTTCGCCCGTTGCGCGACGGTCAACAAGAAGGTGTTCGAGACCGTCGAGAAATACAACGGCTCGATCTCTGCCGAGCATGGCGTGGGGCTGGTCAAGCGCGATTACCTCGAATACAGCCGTTCGCCGGTGGAAATTGAGTACATGAAAGCGCTAAAAGCAGTCTTCGATCCAAACGGCATCATGAATCCGGGCAAGATCTTCGCGCTGTAAGCGACGATCCACTGAATAGACGCAGCAATAAAGGAACGCTCATGAGCTATCAGCACAAATACGTCGACGGGACCAAGGTCCATTTTCCACTGGGCAAAGTGGTTTGCATCGGCCGTAACTACGCCGAACACGCGAAGGAGCTGGACAACCCGGTCCCGACCGAACCTCTGCTGTTCATCAAGCCCGGCAGTTGCGTGGTGGAGATCGAAGGCGGTTTCAGCATTCCGCAGGACCGGGGTTCGGTGCATTACGAGGCTGAAATTGCGGTGTTGATCGGCAAGCCGCTGAGCAAGAACCCGAGCCGTGAAGAAGTACTGGATGCGATTTCCGGTTTCGCCCCAGCGCTGGACCTGACCCTGCGCGACGTGCAGTCCAAGCTCAAAGAGAAAGGCCTGCCGTGGGAAATCGCCAAGTCGTTCGACGGCGCGGCAGTGATTGCCCCGTTCGTGTCGGCGGACGCCTACCCAGACCTGACCGACATCGCCATTCGCCTGACCGTCAACGGCGAGGTGCGCCAGGACGGCAACAGCAGCCAGATGCTCAACCCGATCGTGCCAATGATTCAGCACATGGCTTCGCAGTTCTCGTTGCAGGCCGGTGATGTGATTCTGACCGGTACTCCCGCGGGCGTCGGCCCATTCCATGTGGGCGATCAGATCGTGCTGGAACTGCCGGGCCAGAGCCGTTTCGAGAGCGACGTGCGCTGAGCTGATCCGTATGCGCTGATAAGGCCGCCTGTGACGATTCGCAGGCGGCCTTTTTCGTATTTGGAACAGGATGTTGCAGTAAGCGTGGATTGCCGTTTTTTTCACACGTGATCTGGATAATCCTTCGCCGATTGCTGCGCAGAGCGCCGCACCCATGGATTTTCTTTTGCAGGATCGTTTCGATGGCCGCTACTGATCAATCGCTCGCTTCCCCCAAGCCGCGCCCGCGTTTTCACTGGTCCTGGCTGCTGATCGCCCTGGCGGTGATTCTGGTGGGGCTGTCTTACGCCTGGCACTGGGATGATCGCGGTCTGTTGTGGCTGCGCGAGCAAGTGGTCTCGGCGTCCGAGCGCAATGCCAGCATCTGGTTGCCGGATTACCGGGTTGTGATCGACGGCAAGCCGCTGGGTGGGCTGGAGAAGGATGAAGCGTCGGACCTTTCCTATGACGCAGCGAGCAAAACCCTCTATTCAGTGATGGGCAAGAACCCGTTTTTGGTCGAGCTGAGCCTGACGGGCGATGTGCTGCGCAAGATTCCGCTGGTGGGTTGGGGCAACCCCGAAGGCATAGCGGTGCTGGGCAATGGCCTGATCGCGATTGTCGACGAACGTGAGCACATGCTGTCGATGGTGACTGTGACGCCGGACACCAAGACCTTGAACATCGCCGACTTTCCGAAATACGACCTGGGGCCTTCTGCGGATCAGAACAAAGCCTTCGAGGGCGTGGCGTGGGATGCACGCAACCAGCAAATCCTGCTGGGCGAAGAGCGCCCACCTGCACTGTTCAGCTGGAAGTCCGATGGCAGTGCGGTGTTGAAGGGTGACAAGCAAAAGCTGGTGAATGACAACCTGATCATGCGCAACCTGTCGGCCCTGCATGCCGATCAGAAAACCGGACACTTGCTGGCGCTGTCGGCTGAATCGCATTTGCTGTTGGAACTGGACGAGAAAGGTACGGCCGTCAGCTTCATGGCGCTGGTGCGTGGGTTGAATGGCCTGGACCACAACATCCCTCGCGCCGAAGGCGTGACGATGGACGAAGAAAGCACGATCTACGTCGTCAGTGAGCCGAACCTGTTTTATTCGTTCAAGAAGAAGTGATGCGAACCTGAATGCACCTGCAGATTTTGCGGCAACTGAGAGTCGCAGCTCAGGCGCGACTGTTGTGGGAGCCGGCTTGCTGGCGAAGGCGTTGTGTCAGTCGATATCAATGTGACTGACCTGACGCATTCGCCAGCAAGCCGGCTCCCACAAGGGTAAGGCGTTGTGTTTACCGGGTCAGGGTCTTCACGCCTTCCTGAGTACCCAACAGCAACAAATCCGCCGAACGTGCTGCGAACAGGCCGTTGGTGACCACGCCGACGATGGCGTTGATCTGAGCTTCCAGTTCCACCGGGTTGGTGATGTTCATGTTGTGCACGTCGAGGATGATGTTGCCGTTGTCGGTCACCACACCTTCGCGATAAACCGGGTCGCCGCCCAGTTTCACCAGTTGGCGTGCGACGTGGCTACGGGCCATCGGGATGACTTCGACCGGCAGGGGGAATGCGCCCAGCACGGGCACCAGCTTGCTGCCATCGGCGATGCAGATGAAGGTTTTGGCCACGGCCGCAACGATCTTCTCGCGAGTCAGGGCTGCGCCGCCGCCTTTGATCAGATTCAGGTGCTCGTCGCTCTCGTCGGCGCCGTCAACGTAGAACTCCAGATCGCTCACGGTGTTCAGCTCGTAAACCGGGATGCCGTGGCCTTTCAGGCGGGCGGCAGTGGCTTCGGAACTGGCGACAGCACCGTCAAATGCGTTTTTGTGCTTGGCCAGCGCATCGATGAAGCAGTTGGCGGTGGAGCCAGTGCCGACGCCGACGATGCTTTTGTCGTCGAGCTTCGGAAGGATGAAGTCGACAGCGGCCTGGGCAACGGCCTGTTTGAGTTGATCCTGGGTCATGCGGGGCTCCACGGGGGCCAATGGACACAAAAAGGGCGGGCATTATAGCGATATGCCCTGATTAAAACCCGGGTCTTTGTGTGGTCGTCGGTCGGGACGCGGGGTAGACTTCTCGGCCTTGCCCTTTTCGTCAGTGATGCTTTCCCGATGCTCGAACAGTACGTCAAGAAAATCCTCACCTCCCGCGTCTACGACGTTGCCGTGGAAACCCCGCTGCAGGGCGCCCGCCAATTGTCCGAACGTCTCGGTAACCAGGTGCTGCT